>NZ_CP109496.1:4800000-5476141 GCF_036231355.1 Streptomyces sp. NBC_01431 | reverse complement strand
TTCTACGCCGAGCTGGGCCCCGGCACCGTGATGCCGCAGACCGCTCCCCCGACCTGGGACGGCTTCACCCTGGACTGCTGGAGCATGCTGCTCACCGGCGGCCGGACCGTACTGCTCGACGAGACGGTGCTCGTGCCGCGCACCCTGCGCGCGCTGATCGCCGAGGACGGCGTGAACGCCGCGTTCATGACGACCCAGCTGTTCAACATGCTGGTCACCACGGACGTGGGCGCCTTCGCCGGGATGAAGTGGCTGTCCATCGGCGGCGAGCGGGCCGCCCCGACCCGGGTGCGGAGCTTCCTCGCCGCGCACCCCGGCATCCGGCTGCTCAATGTGTACGGGCCCGTCGAGTGCGGGGCCGTCGTCACCGGGCACGAGGTGCGGCCCGAGGACTGCGACGACCCGGCCGGCATCCCGCTCGGCCACGCCCTCGCGCACACCGATGTGTACGTCCTGGACGGCACCCGGGTGTGCGCGCCGGGCGAGACCGGCGAGCTGTGCCTGGGCGGCTCGGGGCTGGCCCGCGGCTACCTCGGCGACCCCGAGCTGACCGGGGCGGTCTTCGTCGACGTCGAGATCGACGGGGTACGCCAACGCCTGTACCGGACAGGTGACTTGGGGAACCGGTCGGCGGAAGGGGTGTTCCACTACACCGGCCGCGGCGACCGCCAGATCAAGATCCGGGGGCACCGGATCGAGCCGGCCGAGGTGGAGCGCACCGTGGAGCGGGTGGCCACGGTGACCGGCGCCGCGGTCGTGCCGATACCCAAGCCCGACGGTTCGTACTACGGGCTCGCGCTGTTCTACACGCGCGGCGAGGGCGGCACCGGGCCCCAGGAGCTGCGCGAGCGGCTCACCGAGCTGTTGCCGGAGTACCTGGTGCCGCGACGCGTCCAACTCCTGGAACAGTTCCCGCAGTTGGCGAACGGGAAGATCGACCGGCGGGAGCTGGCCGCGCGGGTCCGCGCGGAGCACGACCGCATCGAGGCGCCCGCCGAGGCGTTCGAGGGCACCGCGGCACTGGTCGCCGACGGGTTCCGCGCCGTACTCGACACCGAACGGGTGCCGGGCGACGTCTCGTTCTTCGAGCTCGGCGGCAGCTCGCTCGAAGCGGCCCGGCTGTGCCAGCACCTAGACGCGGTGCTCGGCGCGGCCGTGCAGCCCTCGCAGATCTTCCGCACGCCGACCGTGCGCCGGCTCGCCCAGTGGCTGGACGCCACCGCGCGCTCCGCCACGGCCGAGGCCCCGGTGCCGGGCCTGGAGCCCGGCGAGATCCTGCTGCCGCCCGAGCAGTCCGGCTTCCTGTTCGCCGCCGCCCACGACAAGGACGGCCTCGGCGGGCTCTGCCGGATGACCTGGTGGATCGAGGGAGCGGTCGACCTCGACGCGCTCCAGGCAGCGGTCGGCGACGTCCATCTGCGCCACCAGGCCCTGCACTCCCGGTACCTGATCCGCGACAACGAGATCGGGTACGCGGTGGTGCCCGAGCAGCCGGCCCCCGCCGAGGTGATCCGCATCGCGGACGCCGCCGACGAACAGGCCGCGGCCACCACGTGGCTGGCCGCGGCCCTCACCCCGCTCGCCGTCCGCGACGCCCAGGTGTGGCGGTGCGCGGTCGTCCGCGCCGAGGACACCTCCCGCACGCTGTTCGGCCTGGTCGCCCACCACGTGGCGTTCGACGGCGCGTCCGAGACGGTGCTCGCGGGCGATCTGTCGCTCTCCTACGCCGCCCGGCTCGCGGGCCGCGCACCCGAGTTCCCCGCACCGGCCGGGGGCCTGGCCGAGGTGTCCGCCGACCACCGCAGGGTGATCTCCCGCGTGGACCTGGCGGCGCAGCAGGAGTACTGGGAGGACCACCTGGAGCTCCAGGAGCCCCTGGAACTGCCGGGCCGGGTCGACAACAGCCTCAACGCCGGGCCCGGGTACTCTCCTTCGCGCACCGTGACCCACGCGGAGCTCGCCCGCTGGGACGAGCGGGCCCGCTCGCTCGGCACCACCCGCTTCGCGATGCTGGCCGCACAATTCGGCCTGGTCCTGCGGGACTTGACCGGACAGCCCGACATCGCGGTCAAGGTCCCGGTGGCCCGCCGCGGCAGCGAGGTGCTCGCCTCCGCCGTCAGCTGCCGGGTCGACCTTCTGTTCCTGCGGTTCTGGCCGCCGCACAAGGACGCCGACGGCGGGCTCCTTGAGCAGGCCGTGACGCGTGTCGACGAGGCGCTCGCCGCCCAGGAGACCGGCGGCGCCCAGCTGGCCCGCACCGTGGTCCTCACCGGCGGCGGCGAGTCGCTGCGGCCGATGCCGAGCTTCCTGATGCAGGACGACCCCGACCCAAGGCTCGAACTCGCGGGCTGCACCGCCGAGTTGTCCCGCATCGGCGCACCCACCATGTTCACCGAGCTGGAGCTGGACGTCCGCACCACCGCGGACGGCGCCCTGATCACCGCCTCCGTACGCACCGACCGGATCCCGGCCGAGATCGCGGACCGGGTGGTGACCGCGTACACCGAGGGACTGCGCCGCGGCCCCGAAGCCTCCGCCGCTCCCACCACATCCAAGGACACCTCATGCGTGTACTGATCCTGAGCAGCCCAGAGTCCACCCACTTCACCTGCATGGTGCCGCTGGCCTGGGCGCTGCGCGGCGCCGGGCACGAGGTCCTGGTCGCCGGACAGCCCGACATCATCCCGATGGCCCGTTCGGCGGGCCTCAACACGGTCACCGTGGGACGGCAGTTCTTCGGCAGGGACCTGCTCAGCCCGCCGCTGCCGCCGAACAAGCGGCCCATCGAGGTCGTCGGGCCGCTCACCCCGAAGATGACCATGATCGGCTCCCGGGTGTGGGTGCTGCACACCCGCTACATGGCGCCCAAGTACCTCGAAGTCGCCCGCCAGTTCAAGCCGGACCTGGTGATCTCGGAGATCTTCGACTGGGCCGCGTGCCTGATCGGCGGCGTGCACAGGATTCCGGTGGTCTCGCACCGCTGGGGCGTCGACCCGATGAGCCATCTGATGCGGGCCACCGCCGAGGACCTGCTCCAGGGCATGTGCGAGCGGCTCGGCATCGAGGGCGGTCTTCCCCGGCCCGATCTGCTGCTCGACCCGGCTCCGCCGCAGCTGCTCGTGGCGGGCGCGCCCGCCGGTGCGCCGATCCGCCACGTCCCGTTCAACGGCACCGGTCCGGTGCCCGGTTGGCTGCGCGAACGGGGCGACAAGCCGCGGGTCTGCGTGACCATGGGCCGCCAGACCATCTCGCTCGGCGGGCTCCCGATGTTCCGCGGCATCGTCCAGGCCTTCGGTGACCTGCCCGAGACCGACGCGGTGATGACCGTGCAACAGGAGTTCGTCGACGAGCTCGGCACCATCCCGTCCAACGTCACCATCATCCCGCCGACGCCGCTCAACGGCTTCCTCGACAAGACCGACGCGGTGGTCACCCACGGCGGCGCCAACACCCTGCTCGCCGTGGCGAGTTTCGGCGTCCCGCAGCTGATCATGCCGCAGCTGGTCGACCAGTTCGAGGGCGGCGACCTGCTGGCCGCCGCCGACGCCGGTCTGACCCTGCGCACGGCCGACGCCCAGAACGATCCGGCCCAGGTGGCCGAGGCCGTGCGCACCCTGCTCGCCGACGAGCGGATCGCGAAGGGCGCCACCGTCCTCGCCGAGACCATGGCCGCCATGCCCAGCCCCGCCGCCGTCGTCCGTGACCTGGAGAACCTCCGATGCGCGTACTGATCATCAGCACCCCCGTCGACACCCACTTCCTGCCCATGCTGCCCCTGATCCGGGCGCTCACCGGCGCGGGGCACCAGGTGCTGGTCGCCGGACAGCCCGACGTCACCGGGCCCGCCGGGGCCGCGGGCCTGGCGACCGCCACCTTCGGCGAGGCCTTCCACTACGCCGAGCTGCGCCGGGGCCGGCGCCCCGAGGGCCTGCGCCCCATCGAGGTGCTGGGCCGGCCGCCGGCCCAGCAGATCGACGGCGCCGCCCAGATGTGGCGCAACCACGCCCCGTACTTCCTGTACGACTACCTGGAACTCGCCCACGAGTGGCGACCCGACCTCGTGGTCTCCGAGCACATGGACTACGCGGGAGCCGTCATCGCCAAGGTGCTCGGCGTCCCGAGCGTCTGGCACCGCTGGGGCGTGGCCCCCACCAGTGAGTTCATGCTCGGCCAGACGCGGATGTGGCTCGGCCCGCTGTGCGAGCGGCTCGGCCTCGACCGCGTACCCGCGCCGGACCTGGTCCTGGATCCCGCGCCGCCCGCACTCGCCGCCCCCGACGCCCCGCCCGCCATCCCCATCCGCCCCGAGCCGCACACCGGGGACGGCACGCCCTGGACGTACACCGCGCCGCCCGGACACCGGGTCGCGGTGGCGCTCGGCGGGTACACCCTCGACCTCGGCGGCGCTCCGCTGCTGCGCCGGCTCCTCGACGCGCTGGCCGAGGTGGGCGGTGTGGAGGCGGTCGTCTCCGCGGCCCCCGCACACCGCGCCGCGATCGGCACGCTGCCCGCGGGCATGACGTACACCGCCGAGCGAGCACCCGGGCTGCTGTTTCCCGGCGCCGACCTCGTGGTGCACCACGGCGGGCCCGGCTCCACCCTGGGCGCGGCCGCGCTCGGCATCCCCCAGCTGGTGCTGCCCCAGCTCGGCGAGGCGTTCGTCGCCGGCGACCGGATCGCCGCCGCCGGCGCGGGGCTGACGCTGGACTCGGCCGAGTTGCAGAACGACGGGGCCGGGCTTGTCTCGGCCGTCCGCACCCTCCTGGAGGAGCCGGGCCACCGCGCGGGCGCCGCTCACCTCCGCGAGCAGATCGAGGCCATGCCGTCGGCGGGTGAAGTGGCGGCGGAACTAGAGCAGTTGACGCTGCGTCAGGAGGTCACGGCATGAGTGCGCAGACGGCCGCCGCCGAGGACGCGAAGGACACCACGGACCCGACGGGCGCGAAAGAAGGGAAGAAGCCCAATCCGCACGGCATGACCGACATCCAGGTCCTGGTCTTCATCGTGTGCGCGATGGCCACGATGACGCTGGCCCTGCTCGACGGTTCGATCATCTCCTCGGCCGTCCTGCCGATCGTGCGCGACCTCGACCCCGCCCACGGAATCGACCGCTTCCCCTGGCTGATCACCGCCTACCTGCTCGCCGCCACGGCGGCCCAGCCGCTGTACGGCAGGCTCAGCGACAGCTACGGTCCGCGCCGCATCTACCTCGGCGCGCTCGCCGCGTTCCTCGCGGGTTCCGCACTGTGCGCGACCGCGCACTCGCTCACCCAGCTCATCGTCTTCCGCGCGGTGCAGGGGCTCGGCGGCGGCGGCCTGATGAGCATGACGCTGATCGTGATCGCCACGTTGTACCCGCCCAAGTCCCGGGCCGGGCGCTCCAACGCGGGCGGCGCGCTCATCGCCGCCGGCCTCATCGCCGGGCCCATGATCGGCGGCCCGCTGAGCGAGAACCTGTCCTGGCGCTGGATCTTCCTGCTCAACGTGCCGCTCGCCGGGCTCGCGCTCGCCGGGGTGGCCTGGGCGCTGCGGCTCCCGGTGAAGGGCACCCGGCAGAAGGTCGACATCCTGGGCTCGGTGCTGATCGCGGCCGCCACCTGCGCGCTGCTGCTCGGCGTCAAGGCGTACGGGGACCAGCACTCGTTCTCGGGACCGGTGCTGCCCTACTTCTACGGCGGGTTGCTGATGGCCGGCGCGTTCGTGGCGCGCCAGCTGAAGGCGGCCGATCCGCTGATGCCGCTCACGCTGTTCAAGGACAAGGTGTTCCGGCCCGCCGCGATCCTCCAGTTCGCGGGCGGCTTCGCACTGCTGTCGCTGCCGGTGTTCCTCATCAACTACCTGAACATCGTCAAGGGTGTCTCGCTCGACGCGGTGGGGCTGCATCTGATCCCGCTCGCCGTCGGCGTGGTCCTGGTCTTCATCGGCTGGGGCAAGATCATCGCGCGGACCGGTAGGTGCAAGGCGGTCCTGGTCGCCACCACGGCCACGGCGACGGTCGCGGTGGCCGGCCTCGGCCTGACCGTGGCCGACGGGCCGGTCTGGCAGTTCGACGCGCTGCTCCTGCTGCTCGGCGTGGGCCTCGGCGGAGTGACCCAGATCGCGCTGTTCATGACCCAATCAGCCGCGCCCGCCGACCAGTTGGGCGTGGTGACCACGACCTCGCGGTTCGCCACCATGCTGGGCACCACCATCGGCGGCACCGTCCTCGGCGCGGTCCTGAGCTCCCGTTTCGCCTCGGCCGCCGACGCCTCGGGCGTCAAGGATCCGGACGCCGCCGCCGCGCAGCTCGCCGGGCTCGACCCGGCCCGCCGCCACGTGGTGACGGACGCCTTCGCGCACGCCACCGGCACGCTGCTCCTGACGGCCGCCGGGCTGCTGCTCCTCGCGCTCGTGACCGCCCTGCTCATGAGGGACGTCGACGTGAACACCGCGGCCGACGGGCAGGCCGACGGCACGTCCGCCGAAGAGCCCGCCGACGCCACCGCCCAAGAACCCGCCCAAGAGGCCGCCCCACAGTCCGAGGAGGACGACGAAGATGCGCGTACTGATGCTGAGCACCCCCTTCCCCACGCACTTCACCCCCATGGTGCCGCTGGCCTGGGCGCTGATGGGAGCGGGTCACGAGGTGCTGGTCGCCGCGCAGCCTGACGTCACCGACGCGGCCCGCGCGGCGGGGATATCGGCCGTCGACATCGGCGACCGCTTCCACGGCCTCGACGTCCTCCAGCGCCATCTCCCCGATGGCGTACGGCCGTTGGAGCTGATGGGCCCGACTCCGCCGGAGAAGATGGCGGGCGCCACCAAGCTGTGGGAGACCCACGCCCGCTACCTGGTCAGCCCCTACCTGGACTTCGCGCGCGACTGGCAGCCCGACCTGATCGTCTCGGAGCAGATGGAGCTGGCGGGCCAGCTCGTCGCGGGCGCCCTCGGCATCCCGTGCGTGCAGCACCGCTGGGGCGTCGACCCGCTGAGCGGCCCCTCGCGCGCCTCGGCCCGCAACTTCCTGTACGGGACGGCCGAGCGGCTCGGTCTCGACGGGCTGCCCGACCCGGATCTGCTGCTCGACCCGTGTCCGCCCGCGCTGCACCACCCGAGCGCGGCGCCGGGCGTCCCGATCGGCTACGTGCCGTTCAACGGCGTCGGCACCGCGCCCGCGTGGCTGCGGGAGCCGGCCGCCGACGGGGTGCGCCGGGTCGTGGTGTGCCTGGGCCGCCAGACGCTGGTGCTCAACGGCACCGGTCTGTACCGCTCGATCATCGCGGCCTTCGAGGGTATGGACGACGTCGAGGCAGTGGTGACCGCGGACGCCGCCTTCCACGAGGGCTTCGGTCAACTCCCCACCAATGTCAGGGTGGTGGAGCCGGTCCCGCTGAACCTGTTCCTGCGCGACTGCGACGCCGTGATCCACCACGGCGGCGCCAACACGACCCTCACCTCGTGCTCGTTCGGCCTCCCGCAGCTGGTGCTGCCGCAGATCGTCGACCAGTTCGCCTCGGCCGAACTGCTCGCCGCGGCCGGCGCCGCCCGGGTACTCGGCGAGGCGGCCCCGCAGAACGACCCCGCCCAGATCCGCGAGGCGCTCCGGGACGTCCTGGACGACGCCCGCCACCTCAAGTGCGCGCAGGAGCTGCGCGCCGACATGGCGGAAATGCCGAGCCCGGCCCGGGTCGTGGAGGACCTGGAGCGGTTGGCGGCCTGAGCGACAACCGGCGTACAACACAGGGCCCTTGCTCCGGCAGGGGCCCTTCGGCGTGGGCGCCCACGCCCGTGCCCGGACTCCGCACCGGCAGGGGGCACGCGAAGGGGCCCACCGACCACATGGGTCGGTGGGCCCCTTCGGGGTGCTGCCGGGAAGGTCAGCCGCGGCGCTTCTTCAGGGCGTCGCCGCCGAACTTGACGACGAGGCAGACGACGACGGTGACGGCGAGGCCGATGATGAGGTGGCTCATGGTGGTGTCCTCCTGAGGACTTGTGTTGATGGGGGGGGTTGGATGGTGCGGCGGAAACTCGTGGTGGAGCGGTCAGGCGTGGGCGGCGGTGCGCTGGGCGGCCAGTACCGCCCAGAGCGCGGCCGGCGTCGCGAAGGTCGCGCCCGTGAGGGTGGCCTCGGGGAACTCCACGTCGTACTCGTCCTCCAGTCGGACCAGGAGTTCGATGGTGGCCATCGAGTCGAGGCCCACGGACTTGAGGTCGAGGGACGGGGCGAGCGGGCCGGAGGCCGTGCTGCGCGGCAGGACCGAGGTCAGCAGCTTCTCGAAGTCGGCGTCCCACTGAACGTCAGCGGTGGTCATGGCGGGTTCTCCTTACGGGGTACTGACTCGGGAACGGGTCACTTCTGTTCGCGGCGCAGCCGCTGCTTGTCGGTCTTGCCGTTCGGGGTGAGCGGGAGCTCGTCCAGCAGGTGGCAGGCGGCCGGGACCTTGGCGGCCTCCAGGCGTTCGGTCAGCTGCGCGAGCACCTCGTCGGCCGTCAGCTCGGTGACGGCGTACAGGGTGAGGTCGTGGCCCTCGGAGGGAGCCAGGGCGGCGGCGGCCGTGACGCCCCGGATGTCCAGGGCGGCCGTCTCGATCTCCAGGGTGCCCATGCGGACGCCCTTGCGCTTGAACAGGTCGTCGCGGCGGCCCTCGAAGTAGAGGTGCCCGTCGGTGTCGAGGTGCCCGTAGTCGCCGGTGTGCAGGGTGACCTCGCCGGTCACCGGGTCGGGGCGGAACCGCGGCGCGGTCTGCTCCGGGGCGCGCCAGTAGCCGGTCATGACGTGCGGTCCGCGTACGCAGATCTCGCCGACGGTGCCGGGCGGCAGGAGCCGGCCGTCGTCGTCCAGGATCAGCACCTCGGTGCCGTCGAGGGCGCGTCCGACCGAGCCGGGGCGTGCGATGTCGCCGTCCGGTTCGAGCACGGTGATGCGCTTGCACTCGGTGGTGCCGAACATCGGCGACACCTGCGCCTGCGGGAACGCGGCCCGCAGCTGGGCGATGACGGGCCCGGTCAGCGCGGCCCCGGTGTTGGTGAACAGCCGCACGGGCGGCGCCTCGCGGCGGTCCCGCTTCGACAGCGTGAGCAGCATCTCGCCGAGCGAGGGCACCAGCGGAACGACGGTGACCCGGTGCTCGTGGAGCGTGCCGAGCAGCCGTACGTGGCCCTCCGGCGAGGTGAGCACCACCTGGGCGCCGGCGATCACGGACAGCAGGATCTGGTAGAGCCCGTAGTCGAAGGAGACCGGCACCGCGACCAGGACGACGTCGTCCTCGCGGTAGTTCAGCCGGGCCTGGATCGCGCGGGCGGCGAAGACGATGGGGGCGTGGGTGCTCACCACGGCCTTGGGCGCCGAGGTGGAGCCCGAGGTGTAGATGAGCAGGCCCAGGTCGTCGGGGGCGACGGGCCGCTCGTCGGCCACGGCGGGCGCGGCGTCGTACAGCGCCTCGGCGCCGCGCCGCACCTCGTCGAGTCCGAAGACCGGACGGTCCGTCAACTCCCTCAGAACCGCGGTGTCCTGGGCATCCTCACCGATCACCAGGACCGGCTCGCAGTCCGGTACGACGGTGTTCAGGTGGAAGCGCTTCATCGCCGGGTTGACGGGGACGAAGGCGATGCCCCGGCGCAGCGCGCCGAACATCAGGGCGGTGAATTCCCGGGTGTTGCCGACGCGGACCAGGATCCGGTCCGCGTGACCCACGCCCTGGGCGGTGAGCCAGTCGGCGTACGCCCGTGACCAGGCGTCCAGTTCCGCATAGGTCCACACGCCCGAGGCATCGCGCACCGCGGGGGCGTCGGGCCGGGCGGCCACGGCCGCCGCGAGCAGTCCGGGGACGGTATCGGTGCCGGTGTCCGCGGCAACCAGCGTCTGAGTCGTCATCCAGCAACCTCGTGGTCATCGGAACGGATGTTGGTCACCCGAGCGTGAGGGGGTGCTCTCGGGCCACCCTGGAGCGCCGGTGGACGCCGGGAGCTGTGCGGGGAGCGTCGTTGTTCGGCTGCGGCTCCGTCCGTGGCTGGGCGCGCGGTTCCCCGCGCCCCTTAACAGGGTGGGAGTTACCGCGCCCCAGACGTCGAGCCGTCCTCGGATTTCGCTCGATCAATGACAACGGGTCGTACTCGCTGGGGACTTGAGCCGTGCTGGAGTGTTCTTGGCCTGCCCGGGACTCAAGTCCGGTGCGAGGAGGCCGCCCCATGGTGTCGCCGGGCAGCAAGCCCCCATGGTGACGACCCCGCCGCGACGACGTCCGACGGGGAAGGAGGCAGCGCTAAATGAACGCGGATTCCCGGCAGACCGGCGGTCAGGGTGCGGACGGCTCGGCAGGTGAGCGGCGGCTGGACTTCGGTGTCTTCTTCTTCGCCGCGGTCGGCGACCGGGCAGAGGAGACCTACCGTTTGATGCTGGACGCGGCCCGCCGCGCCGACGAGCTGGGCTTCGGTTTCGTATCGACGCCCGAGCGGCACTTCCACCGGTTCGGCGGCGCCTTCCCCAACCCCGCGGTGACCTCGGCGGCCATCGCCGCGGTGACCAGCCGCATCCAGATCCGGGCCGGCAGCGTCGTGACGCCGCTGCACCCGGCCGCCCGCATCGTGGAGGACTTCGCGATGGTGGACGGCATCTCGGGCGGCCGGGTCGCGATCTCGGTGGGCTCCGGCTGGAACGTCAACGACTTCGTGATCGCGCCGGAGAAGTACGAGACCCGGCGCGAGCAGATGATCAGGGATGTGACGGACATCCGGACGGCTTGGCGCACCGGGCACTGGACCGGCCCCAACCCGCTGGGCGCCGAGACCACGCTGCCCGTCTTCCCGCGCCCGGTGCAGGACGACCTGTCGGTGTGGGTGACCGCATCGCGCAGCGAAGCCACCTTCCGAGAGGCGGGCCGGCTCGGCTGCAACGTCCTGACCCATCTGGAGAACCAGGACGTCGAGTCACTCTCCGACAAGATCGCGCTGTATCGGACGGCGCGCGCCGAGGCAGGCTGGGAGGGCCCCGGCAAGATCACCGTGATGATGCACACCTACGTCGCGGACGACGCGGCCGAGGCCCGCGAGGTGGGCGGCGGCAGCCTGCGCGACTATCTGCTCTCCGCCATCGACCTGGAGGCCCTTGCCGTCGAGGCCGGCGGCCGGATGAGCGGCAACAAGCAGGGCCGCGAGGTGCTCTCCGCGGTGAGCGCCCAGCGCAAGCTCGCCGAACTGGGCGTCAACCGGTACCTGTCCGGGAACTCGCTGATCGGCTCGGTCGAGGAGTGCACCGAGACCGCCCGCCGGGTGCGTGCGGCCGGGGTGGACGAGATCGCCTGCCTGGTGGACTTCGTCGCCGACCCGGAGCTGGTGCTCGCCTCCCTGGAACGGCTCGCCGCCGTCCACCGCGAGGCCTCGACCCCGGCCGAACGGGTCCTGGCCGCCTGACCCGAATGGCGCGGCCGGGCCCCGGCGCCACCTGTCACGGGCGGCGCGCAGGCCGACCAGCCACCTGCCACGGCCGCCGGGGAGTCCTCAATCAGCCATCCGCCCGCCGCCGGCGCGGGCCCCGGCCGACCACCTGCCGCAGTCGACACGCAGGCCCAGCCCGCCGCCTGCCACCGCCGGACGGACCGCCACCCGTCACGACCGGCACGGGTGCCCAACCAGCCGCCCCGTCCCCCGGCACTGCGCCCAGTGGATATCGGACATCCGCCCCGGGCGGCGCCCGAGGGCCCCTCACCCCCGCACAAGCCTCTCCTTATCCTTTCTCAGGAGGTTGTCCCATGCCGACGATCCTCGCCGTCTCCGGCAGTCCGTCGCCGGTCTCCAGCACCCACCAGGTCCTCACCCTCGCGGCGGACCGGCTCGCCGGCCGCGGGCACCGCGTGGAGACGCTTGCCGTGCGCACCCTGCCCGCGGCCGAACTCCTGCGGGCCGAGGTGGACCATCCCCAACTGGCGGACGCCGCGGCCCGGTTCGCGAGGGCCGACGCCATCGTCCTGGCCACCCCCGTCTACAAGGCGGGCTGTTCGGGACTGCTCAAGTCGTTCCTTGACGTACTGCCGCAGTTCGCCCTTGAGGGCAAGGTCGTGCTGCCGCTGGCCACCGGCGGCTCGCTCGCCCACGTCCTGGCCCTGGACTACGGGCTGCGCCCGGTCCTGATGTCGATGAAGCCGAAGGCGGTCGCGGAGAGCTTCTTCGTGCACGCCGGCGGCATCCGCAAGGGGCCGGGCGGCTTCGCCGGCCTCGAACCCGACACGCTCGCCCTGCTGCACGGGGCCACCGACACGTTCGCCGAGCTGGTGGAGAGCCTCGCGGAGGGTCCGGCCCGGACCGTCCGGCTGGTTCCCGCAGCCTGAGCCCGTACGCAACTCCTGCCAGCCCTAAGCCTGTTGATGTGTCGACCACGACTGAAGCACGACCGAAGCACGACCGAACCGCGACTGACCCACGACGGAAGAGGACCCCATGAAGGCTCTGGTTCTGAGCGGCGGTACGGGTAGCCGACTGCGCCCGTTCAGCTACTCCATGCCCAAGCAGCTCATCCCGATCGCCAACAAGCCCGTCCTGGAGCGGGTGCTGGACAACATCCGCGACCTCGGTGTCACCGAGATCGGCATCATCGTCGGCAACCACGTCGAGGAGATAGCCGAGGCGCTCGGCGACGGCTCCCGGCTCGGCGTCGAGATCACGTACATCCCGCAGGAGAGCCCCAAGGGCCTGGCCCAGTGCGTGCAGCTCGCCCAGGACTTCCTCGGCGACGACGACTTCGTGATGTACCTCGGCGACAACATGCTTCCCGAGGGCATCGCCGAGGCCGCCGCCGAGTTCCACGCGCTGCGCCCGGCCGCGCAGGTGCTCGTCGCCCAGGTCGAGGACCCGCGCGCCTTCGGTGTGGCCGAGGTCGACGCGACCGGCGTGGTGGAGCGGCTGGTGGAGAAGCCGCCGGTGCCGCGCTCCAACCTGGCGCTGATCGGCGTCTACTTCTTCACCCCGGCCATCCACGAGGCCGTCGACTCGATCGTGCCGAGCGCGCGCGGCGAGCTGGAGATCACCGACGCCATCCAGTGGCTGGTGACCAGTGGCGCCACCGTCCGGGCCCAGGAGTACTCGGGGTACTGGAAGGACACCGGCCGCGTCGAGGACGTACTGGAGTGCAACCAGATGCTGCTCGACGGCATCGAGCGCCGCGTGGAGGGCGACGTCGACGACCAGAGCGTGCTGATCGGCGCGGTCGTCGTCGAGCCCGGCGCCAAGATCACCCGCTCCTTCGTGGAGGGCCCCGTCGTGATCGGCGCGGGCACGGTCCTTGAGGACAGCCACGTCGGACCGCACACCTCCATCGGCCGCGACTGCGTCCTGTCCGGCACCCACCTCGACTACTCGATCGCCCTGGACGGCGCGACGATCTCGGCGGTGCGGGGCCTGCACGGCTCCCTGCTCGGCCGGTCCGCCGCGGTCACCGGCATCGACCTGGCCAACCGCCACCACCGCCTGGTGGTCGGCGACCACACCCGCGTGGAGGTCGCGGCATGACCACCACCGACCCCAACCCGGCCCCGACGAAGAAGAGCGGCATGAACAAGATCCTGGTCACCGGCGGCGCGGGCTTCATCGGCTCGCACTACGTACGCACCCTCCTTCAGGGCGGCTACGAAGGGTACGAGAACGCCGAAGTCACCGTCCTCGACAAACTGACCTACGCGGGCAACCGCGAGAACCTCCCGGCCTCGCACCCCCGGCTCACCTTCGTCCAGGGCGACATCTGCGACCTGCCGCTGCTCCTGGAGCTGTTCCCGGGCCACGACGCGGTCGTCCACTTCGCGGCCGAGTCCCACGTGGACCGCTCGCTTGAGTCGGCCGCCGAGTTCATCGCCACCAACGTCGGTGGCACCCAGAACGTCATGGAGGCGGCGCTGCGTGCCGGCGTCCAGCGCGTCGTGCACGTCTCCACCGACGAGGTGTACGGCTCCATCGACGAGGGCTCCTGGACCGAGGAGTGGCCGCTGCTTCCCAACTCCCCGTACGCGGCCTCCAAGGCGGGCTCGGACCTCATCACCCGCGCCTACTGGCGCACCCACGGCCTGAACGTGTCCATCACCCGCTGCTCCAACAACTACGGGCCCTACCAGCACCCCGAGAAGCTGATCCCGCGCTTCGTCACCAACCTCCTCGAAGGCGAGACGGTCCCGCTGTACGGGGAGGGCGCCAACATCCGCGAGTGGCTGCACGTCGACGACCACTGCCGCGCCATCCAGCTCGTCCTGGAGCGCGGCCGGGCGGGCGAGATCTACAACGTGGGCGGCGGCAACGAGCAGACGAACCGCCAGATCACCGAGCGCCTCCTTGAGCTGACCGGCAACGACTGGTCGAAGGTGGTCCGGGTCGCCGACCGCAAGGGCCACGACCTGCGCTACTCGCTCAGCGAGGCCAAGATCGCCGAGGAGCTCGGTTACGCCCCGCGCATCTCCTTCGAGGACGGGCTCGCCGAGACCGCCGCCTGGTACCGCGACAACCCGGGCTGGTGGAAGGCGGTCAAGCACGCGCCGCAGGAGGGCCAGAAGTGACACTGCCCAGCGAAACGGCGCCCGCACCTCAGGTGCTGGTCGTGGGCGCCGGGCCGGTCGGGCTCAGCGCCGCCCACGAGCTGGCCCGGCACGGCGTGCGGGTCCGGCTCGTGGACGCGGCGGCGGGCCCCGCCACCACCAGCCGGGCGCTCGCCACGCACGCCCGCACCCTTGAGACGTACGACCAGATGGGCATCCTGGACGAGCTGCTGCCGCGCGGCCAGCGGGTGGAGCACTTCACGCTGCACCAGAACGGCCGCCGTCTGATCCGCTTCGACACGGACTACAGCCGGCTGCCCACCCGCTTCCCGTTCACGCTGATGGTCGACCAGGTCATCACCGAGGAAGTGCTGAGGGACGCGGTGTCCCGCCGCGGCGTCGAGGTCGAATGGGGCGTACGCCTCGAAGAGTTCGAGGACCACGGCACCGACGGCGTGCGGGCCCGCCTCGTCCACACCGACGGGCACACCGAGGCCGTCGCGGCCGACTGGCTGGTCGGCACGGACGGCGGCCACAGCACCATCCGCAAGCAGCTCGGCCTGAAGCTGGAGGGAGAGTCGAGCGAGACCTGGCTCATCGCGGACGCGACCGTCCACTGCGACCTGCCGAAGGACAGCATCCACTGGATGCGCACGCCCACCGGCACCGTGATGATGGTGCCGTTCCCCGAGCCCGGCAAGTGGCGCCTGCTCGACACCGCGGAGACGTCCTACGGCGGCGACGACGCGATGGTGGCCCGGCGCTTCTCGGCGAAGATCAGCACCGGTACGGGCAAGCCGGCCGTCGTCGAATCGCCGTCCTGGGTCTCGGTGTTCACCATCCAGCAGCGCATGATCGGCCAGATGCGCACGGGCCGGGTACTGCTCGCCGGTGACGCGGCGCACGTCCACAGCCCGGCCTCCGGCCAGGGCATGAACACCGGCGTCCAGGACGCGGTGAACCTGTCCTGGAAGCTGGCCACGGTCCTGCGCGGCGAGGCACCGGAGTCCCTCCTGGACACCTACAGCGACGAACGGGTGCCGGTGGGTGCGGAGTTGCTGCGCACCACCCGGATGGCGACGATGCTGGTCCAGCTCAAGAGCCGCAGGGCGGCGGCCGCGCTGCGCGCCGCGTTCACGGTGCTGCGCTCGCTGCCGCCCGTCAAGGGCCGCATCCAGCGCAAGATCATGGGCGGCATGTCGGCGCTCGGCCTCGGCTACGGGGCGGGTCCGCTGGCTCACGCCTCGGCCCCCTCGACCGGGGTGCGCCCCGGTGAGCGGGTCGCCCGGGTGACGGCGCCGGTCCTGGCCACCAGCCCCGGCTGGCAGGAGATGATCTCCGAACTCCAGCGCCCGCAATGGCTGTTGCTCACCTTCGGCGAGCCCCCCGAGGTCCGCTACGGCCCTTCCATCCGCGTCCGCACGGTCAACACCCCCGGCCCGGACACCCTGTCCGACCCGGCCGGCCACCTGTCCACCGACCTGGGCGCCCCCGAGGGCACCTGGCTCCTGATCCGCCCCGACGGCTACCTGGCCGCGAGAGGCACAGCAAAGGAGTCCCCGTCGAACGCACTGACCTCATTGGGAATCCACCCGGCAGAATCCCGTCAACTGACGCACTGAGAACACGACTTGGGCCCGCCCCCGGAAGTCTCCGGGGACGGGCCCAAGTGGTGTGTGCGCCGAGGCCTCCGGCGCCGGGTCACCTACAGGGGCGCGGGGAACTGCGCGCCCAGCCCCTACGGTCCGCAGCCGAAAACCGACCGGCGGAAGCGGCTAGGCGGCGTGCCGCGCACCCTCAGAACCCCTCCCGTAAAGGGAGAGACACTGCGCATACGTGGGCAGCAACCCGAGCTCAGCAGCCTCACCCACCGTAGGCGCCGCCGCATCCTTCTCCGACAGCACCGGCTCACCCGTGAGCCACCGCGCCCACGGCAGCCCGAGCTCCGGATCGAACGCCCGCAGATCGAGCTGCGTACCCGGCACGTACTCCGTGGAGCAGAGATAGCTGATGCACGTGTCGTCGGTCAGCGCCACGAACCCGTGCGCGAGCCCCTCCGCCACGAACACGGCCCGCCCGTTGTCCGCGCCGAGGACGGTGGTGGTGTGCCGGCCGAAGGTGGGTGAGCCGACCCGTACGTCCACCACCACATCGAGCAGCGCCCCGCGCACACAGCTGACCAGCTTGGCCTGGCCCGGCGGGATGGCCACCCCGTGCAGCCCGCGCACCGTGTTGCGCGAGGAGGCCGAGTAGTTGACCTGGCGCGGCACGAACTCGTGCCCGGTCTCGGCGGCGAGCAGGTCGTATCTGTACGACTCGTGGAAACTGCCGCGGGAGTCCGTCAGCAGCTTAGGCATGATGCGGTACGCGTCCGGTACGGCGGTCTCTTCGATCCTCATGGCCCCGGACGGTAGGCGCCCCGACTCAAGTCCCGGTAGCGCCGCATGACCACCTGTCCAGCGGTCCCCGAGCGCCACCGGTCACAGTGCCGCTCAAACCGCGCGACCAGGAGGTAGGACCGGTGTCGGTGAACGACCGAAGAGCAGGCGGCAGAGGTGGCGGTGGGGCCGGGTCGGTGGTGGTGCTCGGCGCCACGGGGTTCGTGGGCCGGCACGTCTGCGAGGTGTTCGGCGCCGCGGGCTGGAGGGTGACCGGCGTCGCCAGAGCCGCCCGGAACGAGCCAACTCCCCATGAAATCATCCCCCTTGACATCGTGGGCGCCGAGCCGGGCCGGATCGCGCAGCTGCTCGCTGAGTGTGGCGCGGGGGTTGTGGTGAACGCGGCGGGCGCGGTGTGGCAGGCCACCGAGGACGACATGGCGCGCGCCAACGCCGACCTGGTGCGGCACCTGGTGGCCGCGACCGCACTGCTCGACCGCCGGCCGCGGCTGGTCCAGCTCGGTTCGGTGCACGAGTACGGCCCCGTTCCGCGCACGGGCATCACCGAGGACATCCCGACCGCGCCGGTCACCCCGTACGGCCGCTCGAAGCTGGCCGGGGCCCGTGCGCTGCTCGACGCCGCGGCGGCGGGCGAGGCGGACGGGCTCGTGCTGCGCGTCTCGAACGTGTCGGGGCCCGGCACCCACCGGGCCAGTCTGCTCGGCATGGTGGCGCACCATCTCGCCACCTCGGCCGCCGAGCCGCTGCGGCTCGCCCCGCTGCTCGCCCACCGCGACTTCGTGGACGTACGCGACGTGGCCGATGCGGCGCTTGCCGCGGCCCGCTCCGAGGTCTGCGGCCGGGTCCTCAACATCGGTGGCGGGCAGGCGACTTCGGTCCGCAGCCTGGTGGTGCGACTGACCGAACTGGCGGGCGCGGCCGCCGAGATCGTCGAGGCGCCGGGCGCGGGTGGGCGGCCGCCCGAGGCCGAGTGGCAGTGCATGGACATCGGGCTCGCGAAGGAACTGCTCGGCTGGCGGCCGCTGCGCAGCCTGGACGATTCGCTGCGCGATCTGCTGGCCCACGCCCGCCACGCGGCCCATCGCGAGTCGTTGTCCAGTGCCCTTCAAGTCGCCCGCACGACGATGGCCGCGTCGGATCACCGCTGAGGGCTTCGTGCCGAACTGACGACCATGGAGGCAGCCAAGATGAGTGACACCAAGGCACGGATTCTCGATTCTGTACGGGAGTACCACCTGGAGAAGGAGCCGTCCCGCGAGTTCGTGCCGGGGGTCAGCGAGATCTGGCCGTCCGGCGCGGTCCTGGAGCCGGCCGACCGGGTGGCCCTGGTGGAGGCGGCCCTTGACATGCGGATAGCCGCCGGCACCAGCTCGCGCAAGTTCGAGTCCCGGTTCGCCCGCTACATGAAGCGGCGCAAGGCCCACCTGGTGAACTCCGGTTCCTCGGCCAACCTGCTCGCCATGTCGGCGCTCACCTCGCCGCACCTGGAGGACCGCGCCCTCAAGCCGGGCGACGAGGTCATCACGGTGGCCGCGGGCTTCCCGACCACCGTCAACCCGATCCTGCAGAACGGCCTCATCCCGGTCTTCGTGGACGTCGAGCTGAAGACGTACAACACGACCGCGGAGCGCATCAAGGCCGCCGTCGGTCCGAGGACGCGGGCCATCATGGTCGCGCACGCGCTCGGCAACCCGTTCGAGGTCGCCGAGGTCGCGCAGATCGCCGAGGAGAACGACCTCTTCCTCATCGAGGACAACTGCGACGCGGTCGGCTCGCTCTACAACGGTCAACTCACCGGTACTTTCGGCGACTTGACGACGGTCAGCTTCTACCCGGCGCACCACCTGACGATGGGCGAGGGCGGCTGTGTGCTGACCTCGAACCTGGCGCTGGCCCGCATCGTGGAGTCGCTGCGCGACTGGGGCCGGGACTGCTGGTGCGAGCCGGGCGAGAGCGACCGCTGCTTCAAGCGCTTCCAGTACCAGCTGGGCACCCTGCCGGCGGGCTACGACCACAAGTACATCTACTCGCACATCGGCTACAACCTGAAGGCCACCGACCTCCAGGCCGCGCTCGGCCTGACCCAGCTCGACAAGGTCGACGACTTCACCGCCGCCCGGCGCCACAACTGGCAGCGCCTGCGGGAGGGCCTGGAGGGCGTGCCGCACCTGATCCTGCCGGAGGCGACCCTCGGCAGCGAGCCCAGCTGGTTCGGCTTCGTGATCACTGTCGACCCCGACGCGCCCTTCCGGCGCAAGGAGTTGGTGAACTTCCTGGAGGAGCGCAAGATCGGAACACGCAACCTGTTCGCCGGAAACCTCACCCGTCAGCCCGCCTACGTGGACGCCCCGCACCGGATCGTGGGCGACCTCACCAACTCCGACATCATCACCGAGCAGACCTTCTGGATCGGCGTCTACCCCGGGCTCACCGACGAGCACACCGACTTCATGACGAACTCGATCCGGGACTTCGTCGCCGGTTGGTGACGGTCCGCCCAACACCCCGCCACCACAGGCAACTTGACGAGGAGAGAGCGTACATGTCGTCGACACTTGCGGAGCTGACTGAGCTTCAGCCGGTGGTCCAGCCCCGCGAGCCGGTGTCGGTCGCCGACCGGATCGCGGCGTCCGCGGCCAGCACCGCCGGGCTCCTGACCACCGGGGGGTTCCACCACTGGTTCGCCGAGCGCAGGAAGGCGGGCCGCTTCCACATCGAGCGCATCCCGTTTTCCAAGCTGCGCGGCTGGTCCTTCGAGCCGGACACCGGCAACCTGGTGCACTCCAGCGGGCGCTTCTTCAGCGTGGAGGGGCTGCACGTCACGACCGATGACGGACCCCACAAGGAGTGGTACCAGCCCATCATCAAGCAGCCCGAGGTGGGCATCCTCGGCATCCTGGTGAAGGAGTTCGACGGCGTACTGCACTTCCTGATGCAGGCCAAGATGGAGCCGGGCAACCGCAATCTGCTCCAGCTCTCCCCGACCGTGCAGGCCACCCGCAGCAACTACACCAAGGTTCACAAGGGCACCGACGTGAAGTACATCGAGTACTTCACGGGCGCCGAGCGGGGCCGCGTCCTGGCCGATGTGCTCCAGTCCGAGCACGGCTCGTGGTTCTACCACAAGAGCAACCGCAACATGATCGTCGAGGTGGACGGCGACGTCCCGCTCGACGAGGACTTCTGCTGGCTGACGCTCAGTCAGATCTTTGAACTCCTGCACCAGGACAACCTGGTGAACATGGACTCGCGTACCGTCCTGGCCTGTCTGCCCGCTTTCGGCGCGGGCGCCGTGCGAGGGGACGATTTCAGCCAGTCTCTGGCCCGCTCCCGCGACCCCCGGGCGGGCGCCCTGCTCACGGACGTCGACCTGTTGTCCTGGTTCACCTGTGAGCGCTCGCGCTACGACGTGCAGGCCGACCGCATACCGCTGGACGAGGTGCCCGGCTGGACCCGCGACGAGGCGCGCATCGGCAAGGACGACGGCCGCTGGTTCAACGTGGTGGCGGTCGAGGTGCAGGCCGGCAACCGCGAGGTGACCAGCTGGACCCAGCCCCTGATCGAGCCGTGCAGCCGGGGCATCGCGGCCTTCCTGACGCGTTCCTTCGACGGCGTGCTGCACGTCCTGGCCAACGCCAAGGTCGAGGGCGGCTTCCTCGACACCGTCGAACTGGCCCCCACCGTGCAGTGCTCCCCGGACAACTTCGAGGGCCTCCAGGTCCGCCCGCCATTCCTGGACCTCGTGCTGGACGCGGCGCCCGAGCGCATCCGCTACGACGCCATCCACTCGGAGGAGGGCGGCCGGTTCCTGTACGCCGAGAACCGCTATCTGGTCATCGAGGCGGACGAACACGACGCACCCATCGAGCCACCGACCGGCTATCAGTGGGTAACGATCGGACAGCTCACGGCGTTGATCAAACACGGACACTACGTCAATGTGCAGGCCAGGACGCTCCTCGCCTGCCTCAACGCCATGGGACATCAGACGGATGACTGAACGACCCCTGCGCATCGCCGTCCTCGGCACCGCCGACATCGCCCGCCGACGGGTGCTGCCCGCCATGGCGGCGGACCCCGACGTCGAGCTGACGGCAGTGGCCAGCCGGGACGGCACCCGCGCTCGGGAGGTGGCGGCCCAGTTCGGCTGCGCGCCGGTCGAGTCCTACGACGCGGTCCTGGAACGGGACGACGTGGACGCCGTCTACGTCCCGCTGCCCATCTCTCTGCACGCCGAGTGGGCGGGCCGGGCGCTGCGCGCGGGCAAGCACGTCCTGGCCGAGAAGCCGCTCACCGCCGACCGGCCGACCACCGAGGCGCTGCTCGACCTGGCGCGCGCCTCGGGCCTGGTGCTGATGGAGAACGTCATGTTCGTCCATCACCCCCAGCACTCGGTCGTACGGGAGCTGGTGTCGAGCGGCGCGATCGGTCAACTCCGGGCGTTCAGCGCCGCGTTCGCGATCCCCGCACTGCCCGCGGGGAACATCAGGCATCGCCCCGAACTCGGCGGCGGCGCCCTGCTCGACGTCGGCTACTACCCGGTGCGGGCGGCGCTGTACTTCCTCGGCGCGGGCCTGGAGATCGTCGGCGCCGCCCTTGAGCACACGGACGGCTCGGCGGTGGAGACCTCGGGCGCCGTGCTGGTCCGCTCCCCTTCGGGGGTGCTCGGCCAGCTGGCCTTCGGCATGGAGCACGCGTACCGCTCGGCGTACGAACTGTGGGGCAGTCAGGGGCGGATCCGGGTCGAGCCGGCGTTCACGCCTCCCGCCGACCACAAGCCGGCGGTGTGGATCACCGACGCGCACGGGCCGCGTGAACTGATGCTGGCCCCGCACGACCAAGTCGCCGCGACCGTCCAGGCGTTCGTGCGCGCGGTCCGCTCAGGTGCCGGCCGGTCGCCGGACGCCGGGGAGTGCCTGGAACAGGCGAGTCTGCTCGACGCGGTGCGGGCGCGGGCGACCCACCAGGGCAACGGGTGACAAGAAGTGCGTAACAAGAAGTGCGTGACAAGAGGGGGCCGAACATGACCGTGACCGAACAGCCGCCGCCACAGATCGCGGCCGTGCGGGTCGCCGAACTGCACGACCTGCGCGAGCAGGCCAGGCTCGGGCCAAGCGAGCAGGCGACCGAGGCCCAGCGCGCCAAGGGCAAGCTGACCGCGCGCGAGCGCATCGACCTGCTCCTGGACCCGGGCTCGTTCCGTGAGGTGGAGCAGCTGCGCCGGCACCGGGCGACGGGTTTCGGTCTGGAGGCGAAGAAGCCGTACACGGACGGTGTGATCACCGGCTGGGGCACGGTGGAGGGTCGTACGGTCTTCGTGTACGCCCACGACTTCCGGATCTTCGGCGGCGCCCTGGGCGAGGCCCACGCCACGAAGATCCACAAGATCATGGACATGGCCATCGCGGCCGGTGCCCCGCTGGTCTCGCTGAACGACGGCGCGGGCGCCCGCATCCAGGAGGGCGTCTCCGCGCTCGCCGGGTACGGCGGCATCTTCCAGCGCAACACCCGAGCCTCGGGCGTGATCCCCCAGATCAGCGTCATGCTCGGCCCGTGCGCGGGCGGCGCGGCCTACAGCCCCGCCCTCACGGACTTCGTCTTCATGATCCGGGAAACCTCGCAGATGTTCATCACCGGCCCCGACGTGGTGCAGGCGGTGACGGGCGAGGAGATCACCCAGAACGGCCTGGGCGGCGCGGACGTCCACGCGGGCGTCTCGGGCGTGGCCCACTTCGTCCACGACGACGAGGAGACCTGCCTGGCCGAGGTCCGCTACCTGATCTCGATGCTGCCGTCGAACAACCGGGAGATGCCTCCGGCGCTGCCGCCCGGCGACGACCCGGCCGACCGCCGCAACGACGTGCTCCTCGACCTGGTGCCGGCGGACGGCAACCGCCCGTACGACATGCGCAAGGTCCTGGAGGAGATCGTCGACCACGGCGACCTGCTCGAAATCCACGAACACTGGGCACGGAACATCATCTGCGCGCTGGCCCGGATCGACGGCCGGGTGGTGGGCATCCTGGCCAACCAGCCGCAGTTCCTGGCCGGTGTCCTGGACATCGAGGCCTCCGAGAAGGCCGCCCGCTTCGTCCAGCTCTGTGACGCCTTCAACATCCCGCTGCTGACCATGGTCGACGTGCCGGGCTTCCTGCCGGGCGTCTCCCAGGAGCACGGCGGCATCATCCGCCACGGAGCGAAGCTGCTGTACGCGTACTGCAACGCGACGGTGCCGCGGATCTCGCTCATCCTGCGCAAGGCCTACGGCGGCGCGTACATCGTCATGGACTCCCAGTCCATCGGCGCCGACCTCACTTACGCCTGGCCGACCAACGAGATCGCCGTGATGGGCGCCGAGGGCGCCGCCAACGTCATCTTCCGCCGGGAGATCGCGAGTTCGCAGGATCCGGAGGCGGTCCGTGCGGAGAAGATCGCGGCGTACAAATCCGAACTGATGCACCCGTACTACGCGGCCGAGCGGGGCCTGGTGGACGACGTCATCGACCCGGCCGAGACCCGGGCCGTCCTGTCCGCCGCACTCGCCATGCTGCGCACGAAACACGCCGATCTGCCGTCCCGCAAGCACGGTAATCCCCCACAGTGAGGAGCGAGAGTGTCATCTGAACCGCTGTTCCGAGTCGTGAAGGGCACCCCCACGGACACCGAACTGGCCGTCCTGACAGCAGTCCTGGCCGCCCTGGCAGCCGCCCCGTCCGCAGCCCTGGCCCCCGTAATCCCCCTGGCCCCCTGGCGCCGCCAGCCATACAACCCCCCAGTGAGCTGGCGCCGAGCAGCGTGAGCAACCACGGCCCACCCTAACCAGGCGAGCGGGTGTTCCGGTGCGGTGAGGGGGCGGGAGGCGCTGGTGTGGTGGCCGGGGTGCCCCGGGGCGGGGGGCGCTGGTCTGGTGGCCGGGGCGCCCTGGGGCGGGGGGCGCTGGTCTGGTGGCCGGGTCGCCTTGAGGGCGGGGCGGAGCCCAGGCCCTTCAGGGGCGCGGGGGGGTGCCGGTCTGGTGGCCGGGGCGCCTTGGGGGCCGGGCGGAGCCCAGGCCCTTCAGGGGCGCGGGGAACTGCGCGACCAACCACCCACAACCCGCAGTCGACGAACCCGAGGGGGCAGGGCGAAGCCCCGAACAATGGGTCCTTGGGTGAAGGCCAGACCAAGGGGCCCCGGGGCGAAGCCCCGAACGACGGGTCCCTGTGCGAAGCCCACGCCAAGGCGTCCCGGGGCGAAGCCCGGAACAAGGGGCCCGGGGCGAAGCCCAGGTCAAACGGCGGGGCGGGCCAGGGCGCTAGCGCCCCGACCTCGCGGCACGGGCAATCGCGACGACGGCCTTCTCCAGGGCGTACTCGGGGTCATCCCCCCCACCCTTCACCCCCGCATCCGCCTCAGCCACGGCTCGCAGAGCCAACGAAACCCCGTCCGGCGTCCACCCCC
Source organism: Streptomyces sp. NBC_01431 (assembly GCF_036231355.1). Lineage (NCBI taxonomy): Bacteria > Bacillati > Actinomycetota > Actinomycetes > Kitasatosporales > Streptomycetaceae > Streptomyces > Streptomyces sp. NBC_01431. The sequence goes on along the minus strand of NZ_CP109496.1, from coordinate 5,451,816 downwards.
GCATCTGCTGCCGCACCCGGTCGATCTTCCACGGCGGCATCCCCAACTCCCGTGCGAGATCGGCCGGTCGCCCACCCCGCGCGGACGACAGCTTCCCGATCGCCCGCACCCCTTGCGCGAGCGCGCTGGTGATCATGACGGGCGCGACCCCCGTCGACAACGACCACCGCAGTGCTTCGAGGGCTTCCGCGGCCCGCCCCTCCACCGCCCGGTCCGCGACGGTGAAGCTGGATGCCTCGGCCCGCCCCGTGTAGTACCGCCCGACGACCGCCTCGTCGATCGTTCCCTCCACGTCCGCACACAGCTGGGACACCGCGGAGGCCAGCTCGCGCAGATCGCTGCCGATGGAGTCGACGAGCGCCTGGCAGGCCTCGGGCGTGGCCGACCGCCCCAGCGCCCGGAACTCCTGCCGTACGAAGGTGAGCCGTTCGGCCGGCTTCGTGGTCTTGGGGCACGCGACCTCCCGCGCCCCCGCCTTCCGCGCCGCGTCGAGCAGCCCCTTGCCCTTGGCGGCGCCGGCGTGGAGCAGCACCAGGGTGATCTCTTCGGCAGGCGCGTCGAGGTACGCCTTCACGTCCTTGATCGTGTCCGCGGACAGATCCTGCGCGTTGCGTACGACCACGACCTTCCGCTCGGCGAAGAGCGACGGGCTGGTCAGCTCGGCCAGCGTGCCGGGCTGCAACTGGTCGGAGGTCAGGTCACGCACATCGGTGTCGGAGTCGGCGGCCCGAGCGGCCGCCACCACCTGCTGCACGGCGCGGTCGAGCAGCAGGTCCTCCTGGCCCACGGCGAGCGTGACGGGGGCGAGCGGATCGTCGGTGGAATTCTTCCTGGTGGCCATCGCCTTCCAGCATCCCACGGGCCACTGACAGTCCCGGCCCGCTCCCTGCCCGGCCACCCCCGTACCGGATAATGGGCAGGTGAACGATGTGACCCGACACGTACTCGTACTCCCGGACCGCGACGCCGCCGAAGAGGTGGCCACCGAGCTGGCCACCCTCTTCGGCCTCGCCGAGGAGCCCCAGTTGGTACGCGACGCCCTGGCCGGCGAGGACGACGCCGAGGACGCCCAGTGGCTGGTCGTCGTGGAGGATGCGGCCGCCCGCCTGGACCCGACGGCCCTGGATGACCTGGCCGCCGGGCACGACGGCTGGCTGGAAGCCCCCTGACCCGCGCGTCCGCCCGCCGTACGCTTCAGCTCTTCGGCACGACCTGGATGTCGAGGTCGATCGAGATCGAGGATCCGATGGCCGCGATGCCACGCGCCAGCATGGTCTGCCAGGTGAGCGTGAAATCCTCGCGGTGCAGTTCGGTACTGGCCCGGCAGGCGCCCCGGGTCTCGCCGCCGAGCCCGGTTCCCAGGCCCAGGTACTGCGTGTCGAGTGTCACCGTGCGGCTCACTCCGTGCAGGGTGAGCCCGCCGATGATCGCCCACCGGCTACCGCCCCGGTGCACGAACCGGTCGCTGTAGAACTCCATCGTCGGGTAGTTCCCGACGTCCAGGAAGTCGCCGGACCGCAGATGGTCGTCGCGCATCCGGACGCCCGTGTCGATGGAGGCGGTGTCAATGATGACGTGCATCGCCGATCCCTCCATGCGCTCCCCGATCCGGATGGCTCCCGCGAAGGTGTTGAACCGGCCGTGGATGCGGGCCAGTCCGATGTGGCTCGCGGTGAAGCCGATCTGAGAGTGCGTCGGGTCCAGCTCCCACTCGCCGGGGTCCGGCAGCGTCGGCGGGGCGGCGACCTGGAGCGTGAGGTCGCCGAGCGCGGCGAGCCCGCTCGCGGCGACCGTGGCGTTGCCGTGGAACGGCGTGTACCCCTCGGCCGTGACGGCCAGCCGGTACTCCCCCGCCGGAACCGTTGTGACCACCGTCCCGAACGGGTCGGTCTCCCCGCCCACGATCTTCCGGCCCGAGGTGTCGCTGATCACGAACTCGGCCTGCTGAACGGGCTCGCTGACCGGGTCGAGCACCCGACAGCTGAGCACGCCCGCGGTCGGCGGAACCGCGAGCCCGGCCAGGGGGCCGGTACGGAGCGGAGAACCGGTCGAGCTCTTGCCGAACCAGCGGCTGAACACTGTGCACGCACCCCCGTGCGAAGAAGGATCTACCGGGCCGCGCTGGGGGCAGACATCCTTGTCCGTCCTCGCCACAGCAGGTCTGCGGCCCCTTGACGAAGACGCATTCGATCACTGTTGTGCCGTTCGAGGCAAACGCGGTGCGTGTGTGCTCTTGCGGCACCTGTCACCAGAGGCCCGAATTGGCCGTTCCACTTACCCGCCCCGCGCAGGCCCCGATCCACCCTCGCCACGCCACGCTCAACCCCGTGGGACCTGCGTCCCCCGCCCGAGGCAGCCGTCCCCCAACACCCGTCAGCGTAGCGGGACATGACGACACACGAGCCGGCACGCCGCCGCGAGCAGCGCAAGCAGGACGTACGGGCCCCGCCTCGAAAGAGACGGGGACGCCCGGGTCCCTACCCCCCTCTCCCTCCGGTGGACCCCTTCCCCCGGTGGCCCCCTTCCCTCCAGCCCCCCGGTTGCGCCCCTCCCTCCGGTGGACCCCCCTCTCCGGTGAACCCCGCCTCGTGCCTCTCCGCCGGTTCGTGACAGGTCGCCCGGCGGGCCGGGCGCCAGGGGTCGAGCGCCATCCACCGCATGTGCATCCGAACCCCGCTCCACCAGCTCACCGCGCCGTCACGGGCCGCGCCCCCGCGGCACCGCTCGCAGCGCACTGCCCGCGCCCGTGACGGCGATCGCCCCGTCCGTGTCCGTGCGCAGGACCACCGCACCCTGGGCCCGCAGGACGGCGACCGTGCCCGGAGCCGGGTGCCCGTATCTGTTGCCCCGGCCCACCGAGATCAGCGCGAGCCTCGGGCGTACGGTCCTGAGCAGCGCGAGGTCCTGATGCGCGGAGCCGTGATGGGCGACCTTCAGAACGTCCACCCGCGCCAGCCCCGGATTGTTCCTCAACAGGCCTTGCTGGGAGGGTGGTTCGAGATCCCCGGGCAGCAGCAGGGTCAGTCCACCTGCGGTACGCACGAGCAGCGTGACGCTCGCGTCGTTCGGCCCGTCCGGCACCGGGCCCGGCGTGGGCGGCGGCCACAGCACCTCCCACGAAAGACCGCCCACAGCCCGCCGCTCCCCGTACCCGGCCACCACCAACGGCACCCGGTCCGCCGCCGCGGTCCGCCGCACGAACGCCGCCTGATCGGGTGGCTCCGCGAACCCCGTCGTTTCGATCAACCCGACCGACCTCCCCCGCAACACCCCTGCCAGACCCCCCACGTGGTCGGCGTGGAAGTGGGTGAGCAGTACCAGCGGGATCCGCGTCACCCCGAGTTCGTGCAGACAGCGGTCGACCGGGCCGGGCTCGGGCCCGGTGTCGATCACCACCGCCGCCCCCGCGCCGGCCGCCAGCACCGTGGCATCGCCCTGCCCCACATCGCACATGGCGTACGACCAGCCCGGCGGGGGCCAACCGGTGACGATCCTGGTGAGCGGGGCGGGCCGCAGCACGACGAGCAGCAGGAGCAGGGCGAGCGCGGCGGCCAGCCAGGGGTGGCGCGGCAGCCGCCTGGCTCCGAGCACCGCCACCCCGGTGGCGACGGCGAGCAGTGCTCCGCCAAGCCAGCCGCCCGGCCACCCCGACTCCGCGCCGGGCAGAGCCGCTCCCCTACGGGCGACCTGGGCGATCCAGCTCGTGGGCCAACTCGCGCACCAGGCAAGGAGTTCGGCGGCGGGCATCGCGATCGGCGCCACGGCCAGTGCGGCGAACCCCGCGATCGTCGCCAGCGCCACCGCCGGTTCGGCCAGCAGGTTGCACGGCACGGCCACCAGGCTGATCCGCGCGGCGAACACCGCTACGACCGGCGCGCACACTGCCTGCGCAGCTGCCGCCGCGGCCAGCACTTCCGCGAGCCTGTCCGGCACCCCGCGCCGCCGCAGTGCCGCACTCCACCCCGGCGCGATCGTGAGCAGCGCCCCGGTGGCAAGCACCGAGAGGAGGAACCCGTAACTGCGGGCCAACTCCGGTGCGTACAGCACCAGGAGCAGTACGGCGGCGGCCAGCGCCGGGATCAGCGATCTGCGCCGCCCCGTGCCGATGGCCAGCAGGGTGACAAGTCCGCAGGCAGCCGCGCGCAATACGCTCGGCTCCGGTCGGCACACCACGACGAAGGCGAGTGTGAGTATCCCGCCGAGCCAGGCGGTGCCCCGCAGCGAGATCCCGAGGCGCGGCGCGAGGCCACCCCGCTCGGCCAGCAGCGCGCGCCCCGGAGACCCGATCAACAGGGCCAAAATGATCGCCAAATTACTGCCTGATACGGCCATGAGGTGCATGAGGTCGGTCGCCTCGAAGGCCGCACGCAAGTCGGGTGTGACCCGCGACGTGTCGCCGACGACCAGTCCGGGCAGCAGCGCCCGAGCGTCCGGCGCAACCCCTTCAGTAGCCTTCCGCAGCCCGGCCCGCAGCTCACCGGCCATGCGCTGCATGGCAGTTGGGGGCCCGATGATGTCCGGCGGCCCGTTCGGCACCTTCAGAACGGCGGCGATGCCACCGTCACCTGGCGAAAGCCGAGCCGCCACGCGCACCCGAGTCGAGGGCAAAAGCCCCCGCCAGCCGGCAGGCGCGAACACGAGCACCGGCGTACGAACCCGCTCGCCTCCCTCGTCTTCCCCGTTTTCCCCGAGGCCGGACGCCGGACCTCGCTCTTGCTCGGGCACGGACGAGAGGCCTCGATCACGCCCGAGGACGAATGCGCGGCCCCACTCTGGGCCGAGCACGACGGACGCGCGGCCTCGCTCTTGACCGAGCACGGACGAAACGCCTCGCTCCCGCCCGAGGACGAATGCGCCGCCTCGTTCGGCGCGCTGCGGGCCTCCGGGGGCGGCACGGACCGGACCGGCTCTCCCGTCCGGCCCGAAGACCCGCTCCACTTCCGCTTCCACCACCACCGAGGCGCCGCCCCAGCCCGGGGACTTGGTGGGTCGCGGGTCGGCCGTGACCACCAGCTCCACTGTGGCCTGCGCGAATTCCCGCGCGAGACCTGGCAACGGCCCGCGTCGGGCCTCGGCCGCATGCAGTCCACCGGCCAGGACGCCTGCCGCCGTACAGACCAACACCCCGGCCACCGCGCCCCGATATTTCCAGACCCCGGCAGTCGCGGCGTCGTCAACTGGAGCCGCACCAGCCGCATTTGCTTCCCTCGATCTCTCCCTGTCCAGGGCGCGCCGGCGGGCCCGCACGTCCTCGATCCACCGCGCCAGCGCCCGCCGGGCGACCGGCGCCACCAGCATCCCCGCCCCAGCGAGGCACAGCGCGGCACCCCAACTCGCCGACTTCCCCGAAGCGTTCAGTGCCGCAGCCGTGCCGCCCCAGGCTCCGAGGGCGGGGCCGACCAGGCGCAGGTCGGCGGGACCCTCCCGATACGGGTTCGCCGCGCCCAACCGGTGGCCCGACTCCGTGTGGACCTCCGGCCGAGCCACCGCCACAGGAGAGGTCGTGGCTCGGTCTCCCCGCCTGTCAGCGCCCACGCCACAGACCGCGCCCCCGCCCGCCAGGCCGTCCACACCGACACCACGAATTCCAGCTCCGTCCCCCCGACCATCCGAACCCGCGTCATGGGTTCCAGCTCCGTCCCCCACTCCATCCACACCCGCGCCACGGAAGGCGACTCCACCCGCCAGGCCATCCCCACCCGCACCACGGGTTCCCAGGCCAACCCCCGGCCGGTTCACACCGGCGACGCCGGCCGCGACGTCCCTCGCGCCATCCACATCCACCCCACGCGGTCCGCCTCCAGCCCCCCGCCGGTTCACAGCCGCACCAGTGGTTGCAGGTCGTTGAACTTGCGGACGCCGATGCCGTTGACTTCGCGCAGTTCATCGACCGAGCGGAAGCCTCCGTGCTGGGCGCGGTAGTCGGCGATGTGCTGTGCCAGTACGGGGCCGACGCCGGGCAGCCCGTCCAGTTGCTCCACCGACGCGGTGTTGAGACTGACCGGTCCGTTCGAGCCGCCTGCGGTGCCGGAACCGGTGCCGGACGCCGACCGGGCGCCGGCGCCCGGTCCGGGTGGCACCACCGCGCCGGGCACTCCGACCAGGACCTGCTCGCCGTCCGTCAGCAGCCGCGCCCGGTTGACCCCTGTCAGATCCGCGCCTTCGCGCACGCCCCCGGCCGCGGTCAGCGCATCGGTGACACGCGATCCGGTGGGCAGCCGGTAGACCCCCGGCCGCAGCACTTTCCCGCCGACGTCCACCACGAGCGCTCCGGCCGGCGACGGCGCCGCGTTCGCCACCGGCTGGGGCGTTGCTCCGGCTCTCGCGCCTCGCCCCGAACCGCCGCCCGAAGCGCCGCCAAATCCGCGGCCCGAAGTGTTGCCCGGACTCGCCGTCGCCTCCAGCGCCGGGCCGTCGGTCAGATCGGGAGCCCGTACGGGCTGTGGGCGACCGGCCCAGAAGTGGTGCACGGCGAATCCCGCCGCGATGGCCAGGACCACGCACAGCGCAGCCAGGCTCCGCGGCGCGAGACCGAACCTCGACTGTGCCCAGAGCGGCAGCCGTTCGCGCACTGCCGCCCGCGCCCGCTCCCATACGCCTGGGAACGGAGAATCCATCGGTGTGGTGGGAGCTGCCTCCTCATGCGCCTCGCGCGGCTCACGTACGGGCGGCGGTGCGAGCGCGAACCGCCCGAGGACCCGCAGGGTCGGCGAGACGGGTGGTTCGTGCGGCGGGTCCGCCGTGCCCGTCGGGGGTGGTCGCAACAGCGCGTCCGCACGCTTGCGCGCGGCCAGTACGGGGACCGGGGTCCGGACAGGACGGCTGCGGTGACCGGGCCCTCGGCGGACCCGGCCGTCCGAACCGGAGGCCCGGCCCGGTCCGCTCGTAGCGGTGCGTGGTGATCGGATAGCCATGTCACGAGACGTTAGGCACATCCGCCCGAACCCGCCGAAGAGCCTCAATTCCCGTGGACAGCAAGCCAGTTGTGGATATCTCGGTCACTCGTGAGAGTGAGTTCCGGCAAGCTCGGCGGGCCGTCCTTTTCCCCGCCCGCTCAGCGCGGCGACACGATGGCCCCCAGCAGACCCGGTCCCGTATGCGCTCCGATCACCGCTCCGACCTCGCTCATGTGCAGGTCGACCAGGCCCGGCACCCGTTCCCGCAGCCGTTCGGCCAGAGCTGCGGCGCGGTCCGGGGCCGCGAGATGGTGGACGGCGATGTCGACCGGGCTGCTCCCGGCCCGGTCGACCACGATCTCCTCAAGCCGGGCGATGGCCTTCGACGCGGTGCGTACCTTCTCCAGCATTTCGATCCGGCCGCCGTTCAGCTGGAGCAGCGGCTTGACCGCCAGGGCCGAACCGAGCAGTGCCTGCGCCGCGCCGATGCGGCCGCCGCGCCGCAGGTAGTCCAGGGTGTCGACGTAGAAGTAGGCGGAGGTCTCGGCGGCCCGCTTCTCCGCCGCCGCCACCGCCTCGTCCAGTGGGCCACCCGCGTCGGCGACCTGGGCCGCGGCCAGCGCGCAGAAGCCGAGCGCCATCGCGACCATGCCGGTGTCGACCACCCGCACCGGAACGGGGGCTTCCTTCGCTGCCAGCACGGCCGCGTCATACGTGCCGGAGAACTCGGAGGACAGGTGGAGCGAGACGATGCCGGTCGCACCCGCGGCGGCCACCGCCCGGTAGTGGGCCGCGAACACCTCCGGGCTGGGCCGCGAGGTGGTGACGGAGCGTCGTTTCTGCAGGGCCAGCGCCAGCGAGCGGGCCGAGATCTCGGTGCCCTCCTCCAGCGCCCGGTCGCCGAGAACGACGGTCAGCGGCACCGCGGTGATGCTGTGCCGCTCCATCGTCTGCGGCGGCAGGTAGGCCGTTGAATCGGTGACGATCGCGACATGGCGGGACATGAGCGGGAGGTTACCCCGCCGACGCCGCGGTACGGCAGCCCGGCCCGATGGAATGATCAGTTCGGGTCTCAGGTGGTCGTCTCGGGGCGGCGGGTCTTCTGCCACGGGTACGTCTTGGGCGGCTCGGCCGCGTCCAGTGACCGAGGGGCCTCGGCGGGCGGCTCGGCACGGGGCTGGGCCGCGCCCTCCGGGGACGGTCGGGTCCCCGAAAGGTCCGACCAGGAAGCGGAGTCGTTCGCCGGGGCGCCCGTCGTGGGCCCCTTCGTCGACCAGTGGCGCAGGGCTCCCGACTCCATTTCGATCTGCTCGCTGAGCGAGGCGAGCTCGTCGTCGGCGAACTGCTGGGCCCGGTCCCGCGCCGCCCAGCGCAGCGAGTCCGCCGAGTGTGTGATGCGCTGGGTGCGCTCGCGGAGATCGGGCATCCGCTCCGCGATCCGCCGCTTGTCGGGCTCCCGCTCCAGGCGCTTGAGGTCGTCGTCCAGCTCATGGCCGTGCCCGCTGAGCCGCTCGAACAGGGCCAGCGACTCCTTGAGGGACTCGTCCTCGGCCACCCCCGCGTGCAGTGCGTCCTGTGTGGCCCGCATCGAGGTGCGCAGCGACAGGCGCAGCTGGGCGAGCTCGCCGGCCACACCCGCCTGTCCCACGCTCCTGGCGCGCAGCGTGGTGTCCTCGACGGTTCTGCGGGCCTGCGTGACCGTACGCTCCACTCCGCGCTTGGCGGCGCCGACCGCCTTGACCGTCATATACACGCCCAGCACCACGAAGGCGACGAACAGCAGCGCCATGATCAGGATCGCGGCTTCCATGAACGTCCCCTCGGTCGGTTCGGCATCCTCCCCTCCACCGTAAACGGAGCGGGCAGGCCGTGGGTTCCATCGGAACCCCCAACCTGCCCGTAGGGGAAAGCCCTCAGTGCCGTTTCGGCCGTTACTCGGGGACGATGTTCACCAGCTTCGGCGCCCGCACGATCACCTTGCGGATGCCCGCGCCACCCAGCGCCGCGACGACGGCATCGTCGGCAAGGGCCAGCTTCTCCAGCTCCGTGTCGGAGATGGCCGGCGGCACCTCCAGACGGGCCTTGACCTTGCCCTTGACCTGGACGACGCAGGTCACGGCCTCGTCCACGACGTACGCGGGGTCGGCGACCGGGAAGTCGCGGTGCACGACCGAGTCGGTGTGGCCCAGCTTGCGCCACAGCTCCTCGGCGATGTGCGGGGCCAGCGGCGCGATCAGCAGCACCAGCTGTTCGGCGACCGGGCGCGACAGCGGGCCGCCCGCCTTGGTCAGGTGGTTGTTCAGCTCGGTGATCTTGGCGATGGCGGTGTTGAAGCGCAGCCCCGCCAGGTCGGCGCCGGCCCCGTCGATGGCCTTGTGCAGCGCACGCAGGGTCGCCTCGTCGGGCTCGGCGTCGGTCACGGTGACCTCACCGGTCGTCTCGTCGACGATGTTGCGCCACAGGCGCTGCAGCAGCCGGTACTGGCCCACGACCGCACGCGTGTCCCAGGGGCGCGAGACGTCCAGCGGACCCATCGCCATCTCGTACAGGCGCAGCGTGTCGGCGCCGTACTCGGTGCAGATCTCGTCCGGAGTGACCGCGTTCTTCAGGGACTTGCCCATCTTGCCCAGTTCGCGCTTGACGGGCTCGCCCTCGAAGAAGAACTTGCCGTCGCGCTCCTCGACCTCGGTGGCCGGCACCGGGAAGCCGCGGCTGTCCCGGTAGACGTACGCCTGGATCATGCCCTGGTTGTACAGCTTGTGGAACGGCTCGGCCGAGGAGATGTGTCCCAGGTCGAACAGCACCTTGGACCAGAAGCGCGCGTACAGCAGGTGCAGCACGGCGTGCTCGGCGCCGCCGACGTACAGGTCGACGCCGCCGGTCGGCTGGCCTTCGCGCGGGCCCATCCAGTACTGCTCGATGGCCGGGTCGACCAGCTTGTCGCTGTTGTGCGGGTCCAGGTAGCGCAGCTCGTACCAGCAGGAACCGGCCCAGTTGGGCATGGTGTTGGTCTCGCGGCGGTACTTCTTGACGCCGTCGCCCAGGTCCAGCTCGACGTTGACCCAGTCCTCGTTGCGGGAGAGCGGGGTCTCCGGCGAGGTGTCGGCGTCGTCCGGGTCGAAGGTGCGCGGCGAGTAGTCGTCGACCTCCGGCAGTTCCAGCGGCAGCATGGACTCGGGCAGCGAGTGGGCCACGCCATCCTCGTCGTAGACGATCGGGAAGGGCTCGCCCCAGTAGCGCTGGCGGCTGAACAGCCAGTCGCGCAGGCGGAAGTTGACGGTGCCCTCGCCGATGCCGCGCTCGGCCAGCCAGTCGGTGATCTTCGCCTTGGCCTCGACCACGTGCAGGCCGTCCAGGGAGATCGCGTCGTTGGCGGAGTTGACCAGCGCCGCCTCATAAGAGGCGAACGCGTCCTCCCACGTGGAGGCGTCGGTGCCGCGGTCGTCCGAGGGCTCAACGACACAGCGCATGGGCAGCTCGAAGGCGCGTGCGAAGGCGAAGTCACGGCTGTCGTGCGCCGGTACGGCCATGATCGCGCCGGTGCCGTAGCCCATCAGCACATAGTCGGCGATGAAGACGGGAACTTTTTCGCCGCTGACGGGATTGAGGGCGTACGCGCCGGTGAAGACGCCGGTCTTCTCCTTGGCGTCGGCCTGGCGCTCCACGTCCGACTTGGACGCGGCGAACGCGCGGTACTTGGCGACGGCCTCGGCCGGGTTGGCGTGTCCGCCGGTCCACACCTCGTGGGTGCCCTCGGGCCAGGCGGCCGGGACGATGGTGTCGACCAGCTCGTGCTCGGGCGCCAGCACCATGTAGGTGGCGCCGAACAAGGTGTCCTGACGGGTCGTGAAGACGGTGATCGCGTCGCCCTCGCCGACCGCGAAGTCGACGCGGGCGCCCTCGGAGCGGCCGATCCAGTTGCGCTGCTGGAGCTTGATGGCCTCGGGCCAGTCCAGCGCGTCCAGGTCGTCGAGCAGGCGGTCCGCGTAGGCGGTGATGCGCATGTTCCACTGGCGCAGCTTGGCCTTGAAGACGGGGAAGTTGCCGCGCTCGGAGCGGCCGTCGGCGGTGACTTCCTCGTTGGCCAGCACGGTACCCAGGCCGGGGCACCAGTTGACGGGCGCGTCCGAGGCGTACGCCAGGCGGTAGCCGCCCAGCACCTCGGAGCGCTCGGCGGCGCTCAGCGCGGCCCAGTCACGGCCGCCGGGGACCTCGCGGGAGCCGTTCTCGAACGCGGTGACCAGCTCGGCGATCGGGCGGGCCCTCTTCTCCTCGGTGTCGTACCAGGAGTTGAAGATCTGCAGGAAGATCCACTGGGTCCACTTGTAGTACTCGGGGTCGATCGTCGCGAAGGAGCGGCGCTTGTCGTGACCCAGGCCCAGCCGGCGCAGCTGGGACTTCATGTTCGCCATGTTGGCCTCGGTGGAGGCCCTCGGGTGGGTGCCCGTCTGCACCGCGTACTGCTCGGCGGGCAGGCCGAAGGCGTCGAAGCCCAGGGTGTGCAGCACGTTGTGGCCGGTCATGCGCTGGTGGCGGGCGTAGACGTCGGTGGCGATGTAGCCCAGCGGGTGGCCGACGTGCAGACCCGCGCCCGAGGGGTACGGGAACATGTCCATGATGAACTTCTTGGGCCGGGCGACGACCGCCGGGTCGCCGGCCAGGTCACCGGTCGGGTTCGGCGCCGCGTAGGTGCCGTCGGCGTCCCAGAAGTCCTGCCAGCGTGCCTCGATGTCGGCGGCCATGGCCGCCGTGTAGCGGTGCGGCGCGGCCGTCTCTGCGGCGGCAGCGGTATTCGTCTCGCTCATGATCCTCAAAGCTCCATCGATCGTCTCTGCCAGCGGTTACGAGCGTTCGTCCGTCGACCCGCCCATCGAATCGCCAAACGAAAAAACCCCTCGCACAGGAGGGGGCGCCGCGCCGAGTCCGACCGGATCTCTTCATCGGTCGGGAGTGTTCAGCGCGGCTCGCTAAGCAGAAGGCGTACGGCACGCATGGCGTCAGGGTACCGCAGGCGCCGCAAGGCCCGCACGGAGTACCGGCCGGAGCCGTCCGGAAGAGGTTACTCCGCGTACCCCCCTCTTCTGGGGCAACAACTCAAACCTCGTACTGGCTGGTATGGGGCGACCTAGCATGCCGCCACGGGACCGCTTTGCCGAACCATTCGGAGTCGCCCCACCATGAAACCTCGCAATCCGCTCAACCCGCACCGTCTGCTCAAGAGCCCCGCCCGGGGCCGCCCGCCCCGCAAAGGCGGCCTTTCCGCCGCCGCGCTCGGCCTCGCCGCACTGCTCATACCCCCCATCGCGCTCCTCTCCTCCGCGGGCCTGCGCGCCGCGCTGGACTTCACCACCGGCGTCCTGTCGCTGGTCTCGCTGACTGCCTCGGTCGCCTGGGGACTGCTCGCCACCGACCGCCTGCTGCTCACTCCGCGTCACCGCCTGATGGCGCAGGCCGTCCACCGTGCGACCGCCGTCGCCTCGATCGGCTTCCTCCTGCTGCACGTCACCGTCAAGATCGCGCTGGGCCACGTGAGCCTGCTCGGCGCCATCGTCCCCTTCGGGCTCGGCGTCACCGGTTCGTCCGGGCTGATCGGTTTCGGCTCGCTCGCCGGGATCCTGATGGTCGTCGCGGCCGCCACGGGCGCGATGCGCAGTGCCTTCGCCACTCCGGGCCGCGTCGCCGGGCGCTGGCGCGCGGTCCACATGCTCGCCTACCCGGCCTGGTGCTCGGCGCTGCTGCACGGCCTGTACGCGGGACGCCCGCCGGCCGGCTGGGTGGTCACGATGTACTGCCTGTGCCTTGCGGGGGTGGCGGGCGCGCTCACCGTACGCGCGCTGCCCAGGCCGGTGAAGCGCAGGCTGGCCGAGCGTCTCGCCCTCGTCCGGCCGCGTGCGGGGAGCGAGCCCGCCGAGACTGCGGCCGTACCGCCGCGGCCTACCGAGCCGCCCATCTTCGAGGAGCCGTCGGCCTACGACGCGCAGCCCTCTTATGAGGCGCGGTCGACGCAATCACTACGTGGTGTGCGGCCTCCCCACGAAGTCCCCCGCCAGCCTCCGTACGAAGCCCTCGAAGAGGCACCGCGCGAGACTCCCGCCCTGTACGAGCCCCCGCACGAGGCGCTGCCCCGCTTCCGTGCCTCCGCGCAGGACGTACGCGCCGATGCGGGCACCGGCATTTCGGCGGCCTACCGCGCGGTCTCCCTGGCTCCGCCCGCTCCCCCGGCACCCCGCTGGCCCGCGCCTTCGCCGCGCCCGCCCGAGCCGCTGCACTCGCCCGTGCAGTCCGCGCCCTATCAGCCGCCGGCGGCCGGTGAGCCCTGGCACCCCGTGCCGGGCCCCGCCCCCGAAGAACGCCCGTGACGGCGCCCGCAACAGCAGGAGTACGACCATGAACACGCCCCTCCCCGACGTCCCCGAGGTCCGCGTCGTCGGCCTGCCCCATCTGACCTCGGGCTTCGATCTCGTCGAGCGCCTGGCCCTGCCGATGCACCTCAAGGTGCACGGCCCGCTGGAGCCGGTCAACGGCGAGCGTCTGTCCCAACTCGCCGACGACATCGCCCTCACGGGCCGCGGCGGCGCCGGTTTCCCGTTCGGCCGCAAACTGCGTGCGGTCGCCTCCGCCGCGATCAGGCGCGGCATACGTCCGGTCGTCGTCGTCAACGCGAGCGAGGGCGAGCCCGCCTGCCGCAAGGACACCGTCCTGGTGTGCCGGGCCCCCCACCTCGTCCTGGACGGTGCGCTGCTCGCCGCCGAGGCGCTCGGCGCCCGCACCCTGGTCGTCGCGGTCACCCGCGACTCCACGGAGGCCTCCATCCGGGCGGCCTTCGCCGAACGGGGCCTCACCGACAAGCGCGGTTCCGCCTTGCGTGCGCGTGTGGTGCGCACTCCCGAGCGCATGGTCTCCGGCGAGGCCTCCGCGGTGATCCGGGCCGCGGACGGCGGCCCAGCCCTCCCTCCGGGCCGTCGTGAGCGCGCCGCCGAGTCGGGTGTCGGCGGCGCTCCGACACTGCTGTCCAACGCGGAGACGTACGCCCAACTCGCGGTGGCCGCCCGCCTCGGCCCGCGCCGCTTCTGCAACACCGGCGAGTCCACCGAACCCGGCACGGTCCTGCTCACGCTCTCGGGAGCGGTCGCCCGCCCGATGGTGGTGGAGGTCCCCACGGGGGTACCGCTGCGGTACGTCCTCCAGCTGGCCGGTGCGCCCTCGCTGCCCCAGGGCGTACTGACCGGTGGCTATCACGGCAGTTGGCTGGATTCGGTGGCCGCCCATGACGCGGCGGTCTCGCGCGCCTCGCTGTCCGCGCTCGGCGGGTCCCTGGGGGCGGGCGCGATCCTGCCGATCGGCACGGAGACCTGTGCGCTCGGCGAGGCCCTGCGGGTCACGAACTGGCTGGCGGCCGAGACGGCGGGCCAGTGCGGTCCGTGCAGGCTGGGCCTGCCGGCCGCCGCGGGCGGGCTGGCGGACGTGCTGAACGGCGGCGGCCCGGCGGCACTTGAGGCGCTGCGCGAGGTGACGCGGGCGGTGAAGGGCCGGGGCGCCTGCAAGCATCCGGACGGCTCGGCCCGCTTCCTCGCGTCGACGCTGGCGGCATTCACGGACGATCTGGCGGCCCATGTGCTGGCCGGCGGCTGCGGCCGGCCGACCCTGGGCGTACTGCCGCTGCCCGGCCCCGGCTACCGCGAGGAGGGCGTGCCCAGTGGCGAGAAGGTGCTGGTCGACTGGACGCTGTGCGAGGGTCATGGGCTCTGCGCGGACATCGTGCCCGAGCTGATCCGTCTCGGCCCCGACGGCTATCCCCTGGTCGCCGACGCCACCGTGCCGATGCATCTGCGCGGGCGCGCCCAACGTGCCGTGCGCCGCTGCCCCGCGCTCGCGCTCCGGATCGAACAGGCTCCGGCCGCGCTCCCCCAGATCAGTCGCAAGGCCCTTGGCAGCGGCCGGAGTTGATCGGTTCTGATCATTTTGGCGGCCTGAAGGGAGGCACAAGAAGAAGGCGGGCCATCCGAATCGGATGGCCCGCCTTCTTTACTGTGGAGCTAAGGAGAATTGAACTCCTGACCTCCTGCATGCCATGCAGGCGCTCTACCAACTGAGCTATAGCCCCTTGTTTTCTCGCCGCCCCGTTTCCCGCGGCGACATCGAGAACATTACACGGTCACCCCGGTGCTTCACCAAATCGGTTTCCGTTCTGTACGGACAAGGACGGTAACGTCCGTCTTCGTGACCGTGAAGGTGCTCGCGCACACCGCCACCCGCTTCGGCTCCGCCCGCCGTTCCGTACCGCTCGCCGCCGCTCTCTGCCTGCTCTCCTTCGCGGTCTTCTGGGCCGCTCAGCGGGCCGTCGCGGTCTCGATGATCGACCTGATGGTCTACCGCGCCGAAGGCCAGACCGTGCGGGCCGGCGCCGACCTCTACGCGATGCGTGCGACCACGGCCCGGCTTCCCACGACCTACCCGCCGTTCGCCGCGCTGCTGTTCACGCCGCTCACGCTGCTGGGCGTCCCCGCGATGCGGAACCTCGCGACCGCCGCCAACCTCGTGCTACTCATCGCCCTGGCCCAGCTGTCGCTGCGGCTCGTGGGCTCCCACCGCCCCGGCGCGGCCCTGTGGATCGCCGCGCTCGCCGTCTGGTGCGAGCCGGTGTGGACCACGCTGCGCTACGGCCAGATCAATCTGCTGCTCGCCGTCGTGGTGCTCTGGGACCTCACCCGCAGACCGGGCCACCGCTGGGCGGGCACCGGCATCGGCCTCGCCGCCGCAGTGAAGCTCACGCCCGCCCTGTTCGCACTGTTCCTGCTGATCACCGCCGTCGTGCGCACCAGGGGCAGTGCCGGGAACTTTCCGCTGAGCATGAGTATTAGGGCCGCCGCGGTGTTCTGGACCGCCACGGCGAGCGCGGCCATGGTGCTCCCGTACGACTCGCAGCGCTTTTGGACGTCGATGGTGTTCGAGGCGGGCCGGGTCGGCCACGCCGAGGACACCGCGAACCAGTCGCTGCGCGGAGTGCTCGCCCGGCTGCTGCACACCGGCGAGCCGGGCCTGTGGTGGACAGTCGCAGCGGCCGCCACCGCGACCCTGGGCCTCGCCGTCGCCGTACGCGCCGAGCTGCGCGGGGAGCGGGCCTGGGCGGCCACGGCGTGCGCGGTGACGGCGCTGCTCGTCAGCCCGGTCTCCTGGTCGCACCACTGGGTGTGGTGCGTACCGGTGGTCGTGCTGCTCGCCGCAGAGCGCTCGCGCTGGGCGCTGATGGGCGCCGTCTTTTGTTCGTACGCCCTGTGGTGGGTCCCACACGGTCCGGCCCGGCCCGAACTCGCCCAGAGCGCCGGGCAGATGGCGCTTTCGGCCCTCTATCCACTGGCCGGGGCGGCGTTCTTGGTGCTGGCCGCGCTCAGGCCGTGGCGAACGAGTAGAACCGCTTCAGGGTGCAGTGCGCCTCAAGGAGACGGCCGTAGATCGGCTCGCCTTCGAGTTCCCGATACGTCTCGATCGGGTCGCCCTTTATGATCAGCGCCCGCGCGCATTCCTCGCACCAGTACTGGTAGTCGGTGTTGACCGGATCCATGTCCCTGACGATGGGCGTACCGCTGCCGCACCAGTCACATTTCCGCCTGTGTGCACCCATGTTCAGCTCCAGCTGTGGCCGCAGGCCGTGCACACGTAGGACACTCCGCCGTTGTCGCCGAGCATCTGGGCGACGTGGGAGGAACCGCAGGAGGGGCAGCTCAGGCGGGCGCTGGGCTCCGCCCTCTTCGGACCGCCGGGCGGTTCCGGGAATTCTTCGCGACTCGCGGGCATCGCGCACTCCCTCCCGTTCGGTCCGTCGTCCCCCTCCGGCCGTCCCGATTCTGCCATGCCCTCGCAAGAGGGTCAGTGCTGTCGCCGTACGAGACCAGCCACGGTGCCCGGCGCGCCCGTCCGGTCGGCGTGAGAGAGCACGGCCACGGCGCGTCCGGCGGACGCGTGCGCCCCGGTACGGGACGAACAACCGCGGCGCGCCACCCTCCTGGCGCGGTAGCAACAAGAAGATCCCGCCCCCACGAGGGGACGGGATCCGATTGTGGAGCTAAGGAGAATTGAACTCCTGACCTCCTGCATGCCATGCAGGCGCTCTACCAACTGAGCTATAGCCCCGCTGTTCGCTTTGTTTCCTGCGCTCCCGCGCTGCGAACAAGAAGAACTTTAGCCTGTGACCTGCCGGAAAGTGAAATCCGGTCGGCACCGCCGCTGAGCAGCGGCTAGACGTCGTCGCCGAGAACCGGCTCGGGGAGTGTGCCGGCGTTGTGCTCAAGCAGGCGCCAGCCGCGCGCGCCCTCGCCGAGGACGGACCAGCAGCAGTTGGTGAGGCCGCCCAGGCCCTCCCAGTGGTGCGCCTCCAGACCGAGCAGTCGGCCGATGGTGGTGCGGATGGTGCCGCCGTGGCTGACCACGACGAGGGTGCCGCCGTCGGGCAGCTTGTCGGCGTGGCGCAGCACGACCGGGGCGGCCCGGTCGGCGACCTCGGTCTCCAGTTCACCGCCGCCCCGGCGCACCGGCTCGCCGCGTTTCCACGCGGCGTACTGCTCGCCGTACTGGGCGACGATCTCCTCGTGCGTGAGACCCTGCCAGGCACCCGCGTACGTCTCGCGCAGGCCCGAGTCGTGCTCGACCGGCAGGCTCGTGACGGCCGCCAGCTCGGCGGCGGTCGCGGCGGCCCGCTGGAGGTCGGAGGAGACGATCGCGTCGGGCCGCAGCGCGGCGAGCAGCCGCGCCGCCCGGTGCGCCTGGCCGAGGCCGCTCTCGGTCAGCTCGATATCGGTGGAGCCCTGGAAGCGGCGCTCCAGGTTCCAGGCCGTCTGGCCGTGCCGCCACAGGACTATGCGGCGGCCCCGGCCGCCCTTGGTGGTGCCGTTCAGTTCAGCTCACCGTCCGTCTCGTCGGGGGCGCCGGTCAGCGCGGCGTGCTCGGCGGCCTTGCCACGGGTCTTCATGGCGTCGTCGGGCAGCGGCAGCTCGGGGCAGTCCTTCCACAGGCGCTCGAGGGCGTAGAAGACGCGCTCCTCGCTGTGCTGGACGTGGACGACGATGTCGACGTAGTCGAGCAGGATCCAGCGGGCGTCGCGGTCGCCCTCACGGCGCACCGGCTTGGCGCCGAGCTCCTTGTTCAGCCGCTCTTCGATCTCGTCGACGATCGACTTGACCTGGCGGTCGTTGGGCGCGGAGGCGAGCAGGAAGGCGTCGGTGATCGACAGCACGTCACTGACGTCGTACGCGATGATGTCGTGCGCGAGCCGGTCGGCGGCCGCCTGAGCGGCGGCGGTGATGAGCTCGATGGAACGGTCCGTGGCGGTCACAAGCAGGCTTTCGTCGGCGGTCAGATCGGATCAGATCAATTTCCAGGATCTCACGGACCACCGACAGCCCCGACGGCATGACCGCCGGGGCCCTGACAGCACGAGCTCGCAGCCTCTGCTGAGGGAGCTCAGGCGCTTGCCGTCACTGCTGGAGCTTGTAGTCCTTGCCGATGACGACCGACACGTCGGAGTTGGCGGCCGCCTTGCCCTGTTTGACCGCGCTGTCCGCGAGACCCAGTGTCTTGGCGACCTCGATGGCCTTCGCCTTCTGCGCCGGATCTCCGTACAGGACCTGTGAAACCGCCTCGGTCGTGGTGTTTCCGGCGTCGATGAACGCATAGCCGCCGTTGACCAGGGTGATCCTGGCGGCTTCGGTGGCCTTAGCGTTGCCGCTGGCGTTCTTGACACCGACCCGCACCGCCGTGCCCTTGTCGACGCCGCCGCCGACCTGGCCACCCAGGATGTCCTTGACCACGCTGTCGCTCGCCTGCTGGCTGAGCGAGCCGTCGCTCTGCACGGGAAGGACCGCCGTCTTGTACGCGCCGGTCTTGGCGTGCTCG
This sequence comes from Streptomyces sp. NBC_01431, assembly GCF_036231355.1. Lineage (NCBI taxonomy): Bacteria > Bacillati > Actinomycetota > Actinomycetes > Kitasatosporales > Streptomycetaceae > Streptomyces > Streptomyces sp. NBC_01431. The sequence goes on along the minus strand of NZ_CP109496.1, from coordinate 5,433,031 downwards.
GCGAGCTTGGCCAGGGAGGCGCCGAGGTCGCTCTCCGGCAGGGAGGGGTCGAGGATCTGCGCGAGCGTCTGAACGGTGACGGTGGCCGCCTTCGGATCGTCGGAGATCTTCCGCAGCACCCCGTACATCACCGCTCCGAACCGCTGGAGCTGCTTGGTGTCCGCCTCGCCGGGACCCTTGTAGGTGGCGTAGGCGACGGCCATGGGACCGGAGAGCGTCTGGTCGTCGCCCTTCTTCACCACCGGGTCGCCGCCCTGCTTGGCGGCGGGGACATCGACATCCGTACTGATGTCGATGTTGCCGACGAGGTCGACGAGGTTCTCCAGGTACGGGGTGTCCAGGCGCCAGGTACCGGTGATCTTGGTGCCGAGCAGACTGGAGATCGAGTCGCGGGTGCCCGCGGAGCCGTCCGCGCCCACGGACTTGCCCAGGGTGGTGCGGCTGCCGTCGTCGTTGGGGACGGAGAGCGAGTTGGGCAGCAGGACGGTGGTGCCCTGTTGCGTGGTCGCGTTGTTGACGAGCAGCGCCGTGGAGGTGCCGCCCGACTTGGTGTTGTGCAGATCGACTTCGATCACGTCGCGCTTTTGCGGACCGGCCGCGGTGGCGCCCTTCTTCGTGTCCGAGGAGGACGAGAGGAAGGGCAGCTTTCCGGCGTACCAGAGGTAGCCGACACCGCCCACGGCCACCAGGGCGAGCGCCACCACGAGCGCCACGATGCGGTTGCGGCCGCGCCGCTTGGCCTCTTCACGCCGCTCGCTGCGGCTCTCGGTGAACTTCAGCCAGTCGATGACGTCTTCGGAGTCCTCGTCGGGCTCCTCGATGAACGAGAACTGCTCGGTGCGGTAGTCCCGTTCACCGCTTTCGCCCCTGTCGCCGCCCTCGTCCCGCCGCTGCTGGGGAACCACGGGCACGGCCTCGGGCTCCGGCGCCTGTTGCGGCGCGGGAGGCGCCTGAACGGCCGGCTGCTGGGCGGTGCCGTAGTCGTATCCGTAGTCCTGCTGCGGAAACTGCTGGGGCTGGTGGGGCTGTTGCTGTGCGTAGGGGTCGTACGCCGACTGCTGCGGGACGTACTGCGCGTCGTGGCCGTACCCCTGTTGTTGAGGCTGCTGGGGTTCCTGGGGCTGGGCATAGGGGTCGTACGTCTGCTGCTGCGGCTGCACCTGCTGGTACACCGGCCGGCCGTACTCGTCGTACCCGACCAGTTGCACCTGCGGCGCGTACGGGTCGTACTGGCGGTCGTTCACCGGTGGCCTTCTCTCACTCGCCGAGGTACAGGCGGTCCTACTGGTCTCACTCGCCGCGATACAGCTGGCGCTTGTCGATGTAGCGCACCACACCGTCCGGAACCAGATACCAGACCGGATCGCCCTGCGCGACCCTCGCCCGGCAATCCGTCGACGAGATCGCCAGCGCCGGGACCTCCACCAGGGAAACGCCGCCCTCGGGCAGCCCGTCGTCCGTCAGCAGGTGACCCGGCCGGGTCACGCCAATGAAGTGGGCCAGCGAGAACAGTTCCTCGGCGTCCCGCCAGGTGAGGATCTGGGCGAGCGCGTCCGCGCCGGTGATGAAGAAGAGATCCGCGTCGCTGTTGCGGTCGCGCAGGTCGCGCAGGGTGTCGATGGTGTACGTCGCCCCGCCGCGGTCGATGTCGATGCGGCTGACCGAGAACTGCGGGTTGGACGCGGTGGCGATGACCGTCATCAGATAGCGGTCCTCGGCCGGGGAGACCAGCTTGTGGCTCTTCTGCCACGGCTGCCCGGTCGGTACGAAGACGACCTCGTCCAGATGGAACTGCGAGGCCACCTCACTGGCGGCCACGAGGTGTCCGTGATGGATCGGATCAAACGTTCCGCCCATCACGCCGATGCGTCGCTTGACCGGACCGGTAGGCACTTCCTGCTCTCCCATGCGTGCAGAGCCTACTGGCCCGGCTGACGGCCCCGACTCAGCGGTCGCGGTTGAACCGGGTGGTGATCCAGAGCAGGACCAGCAGGATGAGCAGCGCGCCACCGCCCGTCATCCAGGGCTGCAGGCTTTCGTGGTTTCCGCCACCGTGCTCGGCGCCTTCGGCGAGCGAGACCAGGTTGGCGGCGGTGCTGTGGAGGCTCATCTTCGGCAGGACCTATCCGGGAGTCGGGGCGGACACTTCGCGCACATCGTATGCGGGCGCCCCGGGCACGCTCACGCCGACTCAGTCGTTGTTGCTGTCGTCGTCACCGTTCGACCGGTATCCCCGCAGCAGCAGCCATGCCAGCAGGGCCGCCCCGACCATCGAGCCGAGCAGCAGGATCCGCAGCAGGCTGCCCAGTCCTTGGTGGTCGGATGCGGCAGCGAGAACGGTGACGACGTCCGGCATGGCAGGTCTCCTCGAAGTTATCCACAGGCCCCCGAGCCACGGTAGCCCCACCGCCTAGTGTGGATGTCGTCAGGGGGACGAGCCGACCACTCGAACGACAGGGGGCACCCATGAGCGAAGACATCAACGACAACGTGCCGAGCAGGCAGCGGCGCAGGTTCCCCGGGATCTCCTCCCGGACCTACGAACACCCCGCGGACCGCTCGGCGCTGGTCGCACTGCGCAAGCTGTCCGGCTTCGACACCGTCTTCAAAGCGCTGAGCGGGCTGCTGCCCGAGCGCAGCCTCAGACTGCTGTTCCTCTCCGATTCGGTGCGGGTCAGCGACGCCCAGTTCGCGCACCTCAACGCCATGCTGCGGGACGCCTGTTACATCCTGGACCTGGAGAAGGTCCCCTCGATGTACGTCACTCAGAATCCGCAGCCCAACGCGATGTGCATCGGCATCGACGAGCCGATCATCGTGGTGACGACGGGCCTCGTCGAGCTCCTCGACGAGGAGGAGATGCAGGCGGTCATCGGCCACGAGGTGGGCCACGCCCTCTCCGGCCACTCCGTCTACCGCACCATCCTGCTCTTCCTCACCAGCCTCGCCCTCAAGGCCGCCTGGATTCCGCTGGGCAACGTCGCGATCACGGCGATCGTCACGGCGCTGCGCGAATGGTTCCGCAAGTCGGAGCTGTCCGCGGACCGGGCCGGGCTCCTGGTGGGCCAGGATCTGCAAGCCTCGATGCGCGGGCTGATGAAGATAGCCGGTGGCAACCATCTGCACGAGATGAACGTGGACGCGTTCCTTGAGCAGGCCGAGGAGTACGAGAGGGGCGGCGACCTGCGCGACTCCGTGCTGAAGATCCTCAATGTGCTGCCCCGCTCCCACCCCTTCACCACGGTGCGCGCCGCCGAACTGAAGAAGTGGTCCGAGACCCGCGACTACCAGCGGGTCATGGACGGTCACTACCCGCGCCGCGACGAGGACAAGGACACCTCGGTCAGCGACTCCTTCCGGCAGTCCGCGGCTTCGTACGCGGACTCGGTCAAGAGCAGCAAGGATCCGCTGATGAAGCTGGTCGGCGACATCGCCGGGGGCACGGCGGACCTGGGCGGCAAGCTCCGCGACACGTTCACGGGCAAGAGCGCGCGCCCGTCGGACAAGCCGTCGGGCCCGGACAGCGACCCCTCTGACGGCAAGCCGGAGCAGAACGGCCACGAGGAGGGATGAGGGCGGAGGACCGCTGAACTCAGCCCGAGGGTGACGGCTGGGCGCTCGTGGCCAGCGTTCCGCACAGGGCCTCGGCGGCGGGACCGGTCGCGTACGGGTCGGTCCCGGCCGGACCCTGCGCACTGGCCCGCTCCCCGGCGAGGAGCGGCCGCAGCTGGGCCGAGACATCGGCCGAGCAGGCCTGCGGACCGGCCTCCACGGTGCTGACCTGAAGCTCCGTCCGGCTCAGCCGCAGGTCGTCCCGGTCGAGCCGGAAGTGCAGCTCGCGGCGGACCGTGAACAGCGAGGCGTCGGCGGTGTGCGGGCCGTCCCCGACGGGGCGCAGGGCGTACACGAAGACGTAATCCGCGGTGACGTCGAGCGCTTCCGGACCGGGCTCCGAGTAGCTCATCGAACCGTGAACCCGGATCCGGGGATCGGCCAGGGCCACCTTGGCGGGGTCGAAGCGCACCAGCCAGCCCGTCGCGGAGTGCCGTCCGTCGTCGGCCGGTGTGGCGACGCTCTGGTCGAACTGGGCCATCAGGTCGGGGTCGAGCAGCACCCGGACCTGGCGGACCGCGCCGCCGGTGAGGACATCGGGGTCCAGGGACGAGCTGACGAGGTAGTCCTTGGCGATGGACAGGGCCGCCATCACCTGGCCCTCGGAGAAGTGGGGGGTTTTCGACCCCGACGGGAGGTTGATCCCTGCGGCGCCGACGCGGAACTGGGCGGCCGGACTGTGCGCGAAGAGCTGCTCGGCGTCACCACCCGGCACCGGGCCCTGCGGGGCCAGTGGGACCACGGTCATGCGCAGCGGCTCGGGGTGGCTGACGGCCGGCGGCTGGTACGGGTGGCGGATGCCCATGTAGATGGCGGTGCTGAAGGCTATGAGAAGCAGCAGGACCAACGCGATGGCCGGTTTGGAGGTGGCTCTGAAGAACCAGCTCGGGCGGGAGCGTACGGCCCGCGACTGGCCGCCCATGCGTTCCTGGGCGGAGAACTCCTGGAGACGGGCAGCTCGCACGAACGATTCGTCGAAGACGACGGACCGGTACTCGTCCTCACCTCCGCCGGGGAGGCCCTCCGGTGTCCCCTCGGGTGGCTCTCCACGCCCTGCCATACCTTCAGGGTAGGTCTGGTGAGGGATTGGTAAACGCGCTGGTACGCGACAAGTTCCGACGAGTTTCCGCGCGGCCGTTCAAGGGGCTGCTCAGGGGCGGGGGCGGGTGGGGCGGGGAGGGGGCGGGGGGGAGGCCCCCTAAGGCATCCGGGCAGCAGCCAAACCCGCCGGCGCCCCGAATTCCGCCGAAGCCGACGGTCCACCGCGACTGCCGGATACGCCGGATACGCCGGATCCATCTCGGCCTCCGGATCCCGAACCGCCAGACCGACCGGTTCCGGCTCCTCCCGGGACGCCCGCGCCGCCCCAGGTGCCCGAGCCGAGTTCGCTCGTAGCCCCGGTGTGCACGTTGCTCGCGGCGCCCGGGGTATCCGGCGCGGGGCTGCTCGTGCCGCCCGTGTCCACGTTGCTGGTGGCCGGTGGCGGGGCCTTTTCGTCGCGGCTGGAGGAGGTGCCCCGGTAGACGGCCGAGAAGGCGAGGGCGATCATGCCGATGCCCATCACCACGGCGAGCAGCCAGGCGACGGGGCGGTGCCAGCGGGCGGTGCCGCGGTAGGGGCGCAGGGCGCCGCCGTGCCGGCCGTAGGGGCCCGCCTCGGCGCCGATGTACAGGCCGGGTCCGTAGAGGTCGCCGGGGTCGCGGCCGGGGACGTACGGCCCGTACGCGTCGTCGTATGGGTCTTCGTCGGGGGCTCCGGCGCCTGCGCGGGCGCGGGCGGCCTCGGCTTCGGCGCGGGCCTGGGCGGCGGCGAGGAGTCGTTCCACGGCGCTGGGCTCGTGGATCTCGGCGGCCCGTACGAAGTCCTCGTCGAACACCACGGAGGCGAAGTCATCGTCCGCGCCTCCGCGGTCGTCGTCGGGCTCCCAGCCGTTCACAAACGGCTCGCCCCCTACGTCGTCCGGCACGTGCCCAGGGTAGCCCGGGGCGCACGTTTTGGGCAGGGAGTGACCGAACTCGGGGGCCTTGGCGGCCATGTCGCAGAGTGCGCGAACTCGCCTTTCCCGCCGGGGAGTTACCGCCCTCTACCGTGCGCAACCGGCGCTTACCCCAAGCGACTGATGCTCACCGGACGTGACCGTCACCCGTCACGATGTACTTCGTGGAGGTCAGTTCCGGCAGGCCCATGGGGCCGCGGGCGTGCAGTTTCTGGGTGGAGATGCCGATCTCGGCGCCGAATCCGAACTGGCCTCCGTCGGTGAAGCGGGTGGAGGCGTTGACGGCGACGGTCGTGGAGTCGACCAACTGGGTGAATCGGCGGGCCGCGGCCTGCGAGGTGGTGACGATGGCCTCGGTGTGCCCGGAGGTCCACAGCCGGATGTGGGCGACGGCGGCGTCGAGGGAGTCGACCACGGCGGCGGCGATGTCGTACGAGAGGTACTCGGTCTCCCAGTCCTCGACGGTGGCCGCGACGACGGTGGCCTTGGAGGCACCGGCGTAGGCCTGCACCCGCTCGTCGGCGTGGACGGTGACGCCGGCCTCGGCCAGTGCGTCCAGGGCGCGCGGCAGGAAGGCGTCGGCGATGTCCTGGTGGACGAGGAGGGTCTCGGCGGAGTTGCAGACCGAGGGGCGCTGCGCCTTGGAGTTGATGAGGATGGCGACGGCCATGTCGAGGTCGGCTTCGGCGTCCACGTAGACGTGGCAGTTGCCGGTACCGGTCTCGATGACGGGGACGGTGGACTGCTCGACGACGGTGCGGATCAGGGAGGCGCCGCCGCGCGGGATGAGGACGTCGACCAGGCCGCGGGCGCGCATCAACTCGCTTACGGAGTCGCGGGATTGGCCGGGTACGAGCTGGACGGCGTCGGCGGGCAGGCCGGCGCCGCCGACGGCGTCGCGCAGGACGCGTACCAGGGCGGTGTTGGAGGCGTAGGCGGAGGATGAGCCGCGCAGCAGTACGGCGTTGCCGGACTTGAGGCAGAGTGCGGCGGCGTCCACGGTCACGTTGGGGCGGGCTTCGTAGATGATGCCGACGACGCCGAGCGGGACGCGGACCTGGCGCAGGTCGATGCCGTTGGGCAGGGTGGAGCCGCGGACGACTTCGCCGACGGGGTCGGGCAGGGCGGCCACGTCGCGGACGTCGGAGGCGATGGCGCGGATCCGCTCGGGGGTGAGGGTGAGCCGGTCGATGACGGTCTCGCTGGTGCCGGCCTCGCGTGCCTTGGCGATGTCGAGCGCGTTGGCCTCGACGATCTCGCTGGTCCGTACTTCGAGCGCGTCCGCGATCGCGAGCAGCACCTCGTCCTTGACCGCGCGCGGAAGTGGCGCGATCTCGGCGGCGGCGGAGCGCGCCCGGTAGGCGGTCTGAGTGACCGGCGACATGTTGTCGTACGGGGAGTACGGCGATGAGGACGACGAGGACGAGGAGAGCGAAGCCATGTTGGCAGCGTAATGCGCGGCGGGTGGGCGTTCCGCCCGGATTTCACTCCGCGAGACGGCGGGGGCGGGGTCAGAACGGGTGGACGCCGACGGGTGCGGCCGGTGGTGGGCCGTAGCCTTCGGCGAGTCGTTGGTGGTAGGTCTCGCGGTCGATGACTTCGAGGCCGACGATCTCCCAGGGCGGCAGTTTGGCGGTGGAGCGGTGTTCGCCCCACAGGCGCAGCGCGACGGCGGCGGCGTCGTGGAGGTCGCGGGCTTCTTCCCAGTAGCGGATTTCGGCGTGGTTGTCGGCGTATCTGCTGGTCAGCAGGAAGGGGTGGTCGTGGGCGAGCTGTTCGAGGCCGCGCCGGACCTCTTTCAGCGGGGCCTCGGCTCCCGAGACGCTGAGTGTGATGTGCCAGAGCCTGGGGGTGTCCCCGGGCTCTTCGGGCAGCTCTCTGTGTTCGATGTCGGCCCCCGTCCCCACACTGGTCAGGGTCCGCTCAGCCGTCGTCCCTCGGGGCGCCGCCCCCGGGCGCGCTCGTCTCACCGGCGGCCTCCTGTGCTGGTGTGTGCGATCCGGTGCGGTATCGCGCGGCTTCGGTGCGCGCGTTCTCCCGCTTCAAAGTTGACCAGTCCGAGGGCGGGCGCGGGGTGGTTTTCCTGAAGGTGTCTGTCTTATGGCTGGACTTTCAGCCGTTTCAGGGGTGTAGGACGACCAGATCGTCTCTGTGTACGACCTCGCGTTCGTAGCCGGGGCCGAGTTCCTTGGCGAGGTCGTGGGTGGAGCGGCCGAGGAGTTGGGGGATTTCCCTGGCGTCGAAGTTGACGAGGCCGCGGGCGATGGCACGGCCGTGGGGGTCGCGGAGTTCTACGGGGTCGCCGGCGGCGAACTCGCCCTCGACGGCGGCGATTCCGGCGGGGAGCAGGGATTTGTGGCCGTCGACGATGGCGCGTACGGCTCCGTCGTCGAGGATGAGGGCGCCTTGGGGGGTGGAGGCGTGGGCGAGCCAGAGGAGCCGGTCGGCGGAGCGGCGGCCGGTGCGGTGGAAGTGGGTGCCGGTGGCGCGGCCGGCGAGGGCGTCGGCGGCTTGGCTGGCGGAGGTGAGGACGACGGGGATGCCGGCGGCGGCGGCGATGCGGGCGGCTTCGACCTTGGTGACCATGCCTCCGGTGCCGACTCCGGCCTTGCCGGCGCTGCCGATCTGGACGTGGGCGATGTCGTCCTGGCCGTGTACTTCGTCGATGCGGGTGGTGCCGGGTTGGGAGGGGTCGCCGTCGTAGAGGCCGTCGACGTCGGAGAGCAGGACGAGCAGGTCGGCGCGGACGAGGTGGGCGACGAGGGCGGCCAGGCGGTCGTTGTCGCCGAATCGGATCTCGTCGGTGGCGACGGTGTCGTTCTCGTTGACGACGGGTAGCGCGCCCATGGTGAGGAGTTGGTCGAGGGTGCGGTAGGCGTTGCGGTAGTGGGCGCGGCGGCTGGTGTCGTCGGTGGTGAGCAGGACCTGTCCGACGCGTACGCCGTAGCGGGCGAAGGAGGCGGTGTAGCGGGCGACGAGGAGGCCTTGGCCGACGCTGGCGGCGGCTTGCTGGCGGGCGAGGTCTTTGGGGCGGCGGCGCAGTCCGAGGGGGGCGAGTCCGGCGGCGATGGCGCCGGAGGAGACGAGGACGATGTCCTTCTCTCCGCCGCTGCGGGCCTTGGCGAGAACGTCGACGAGGGCGTCGACCCGGTCCGCGTCGAGTCCGCCGGAGGCGGTGGTGAGTGAGGAGGAACCGATCTTGACGACGATTCTGCGGGCCTGTGCCACCTGCTGCCTTGCCACTGTCACACGGTGAAATCTATGTCAGGACCGGTGGTTGGCGCTTGGAAGTTCCAATCGGCGGACAAGCTCACAGGGACCGCGCAGAGAGCCTTTAACGCCGAAATAGTATGAAAACTGGGGAAGTCCTGACCTGGTGGGGTGCTGAAACACACATGCGCTTACCGTGCGGTTTCATACCAGGCGGGCAAATTTAGCGTCGGAAGTGAAACCTCCGGAGCTGCTTCGCCCTCCCTCCTGATGACCAGTCGAACTACTTCCATGGTGGGCGCCCGGTGGAACTCGGCGCACATGGACGCAGCTAGGAGCGTGTCGGATGCCGTCGTCACCGTCTCGTAGACGTCTGTTGCAGGTCGCCGGTGGCGGGCTTGTGGCGGCGCCTCTCGCGTACGGCGGATGGCAGTGGCTGGCACCGCGCGGCGGGTCGGGGGTGCAGGGTCCTTCGGCGGGTACGACGACGGGGAAGCCGGCGTCGGCGGGGTCCGGGCAGGCGTATCTGCATGTGATCGCGCATGCAGATGACGGCATTTACTTCATGAATCCGGATCTGGAGCAGTCGATCCGCAGCGGCGCCCTTTCGGTGACGGTGTGCATGACCAGCGGTGAGTCGGACGGGCGCAACGCGGCGCCGAAGACTCCGCAGTTCAAGACGCTGCCGACGGACCGGCCGGGGTTCGCCCGAGCGAGGATCAACGGGCTGCGCGCGGCGCACGCGCTGATGGCGACGGGTGATGACAACAGTCCGTGGTCGGTGGAGCCGGTGGAGTTGCTGCCGGGGTTCCATTCGGAGTTGCACTATCTGCAGGCGGCGCCGCACTGCCAGCTGATCTACATGGGGCTGTGCGAGGCGCGCTATGTGAGCGTGCCGCGTCCGGTGAGCATGCGCGGGCTGTGGCTGGGCGCGATCGAGCAGTTGCCGACGCTGCCGGGTACGGGCAGTACGGTGCGGATGCCGCGCGCCTATACGCGTGATCAGCTGACCGACGCGCTGGTCGCGGCGATCGCGCGGGTCAATCCGACGGTGATACGGACCCTGGATCCCACTCCGCTGCACGCGCCGCGGGAGACGGTGGCGATGATGAGCGCGCCGACGATACTGCGCGGGCTGAGCTATCTGGACCATCAGGACCACACCGCGTCGGCGCGTTTCATGCAGGCCGCGATGGAGCGTTTCTGGGGTGCGGGCAAGGGCCGTCCGGCGTCGGTGACGAACTACTTCGGCTATCCCACGAACTACACCCCGCCGTCCCTGGACGCGGCGACGACCCGGCGCACGGCGCAGTTGCTGAACGCGTACGGCTGGGTCGACCACCGGGACTGCGGGGATCCTTCGGGCTGCGGCGACCTCAAGGTGGGGCCGAACGGGCTGAAGGCGGGCGGGGCCGGCTGGGCGCGCGGCACCCGTACGCGTACGCCGGGCACCTCGCGCTGGGTCGCGCCGCTGAAGGACGGTCGGCTCGCGGCGTTCGCGGTGCTGAGCGGCGCGGTGCGCTGCTGGGTGGAGCGGACGGCGGGCAAGGGCCCGTGGGCCGGTCCGTTCGATGTGGTGGGCAGCGCGGGTGGCCCGCTGGATCCGCAGGTGGAGGTGGTACGGCACCCGGACGGAACGCTTCAGCTGTTCGCGACGCGTACGGTGCTGCCGTTCAAGGGGCAAAAGCACCACAAGGAGCTGGTGTGCGCCGTGCAGAGCGGTGTCGGCGCCGACGGGGTGCCGAAGTTCGGCGCGTGGTCGTCGCTGGGTACGCCGGACGCGTCCGGCGACAAGTCGCTGGAGACGGGCTATCCGGCGACCGCGGTCGCCCCGGACGGCACGGTGCATGTGCTGGCGCGGAACTGGGCGGGCGACATCGCGCTGCGCAGCGGTGCGGGCGGCAAGGACTGGGGGCCCTGGCAGCTTCTTGATCATCCGCCGGGCAAGCAGCCTCCGCATCCGCTGGTGGTGGAGGGGATGGACGCGCTGGTCGATTCGGCGGGGCTGCTGCATGTGGTGGCTCCGATCGCCAAGACGCTGCTGCACTGGGTGTCGGCGGCGCCGGGCGAGGTGCCGAAGCTGTCGGCGCCGACGGGGCTTACTCCGTCGGGCAGCGCGGTGAGTCTGGTCGCGGACGGCCGGGGCGGGGTGTCGGCGGTGTACCGGCTGGCCGGTACCGCTCAGGTGGCGATGGCGTCGCCGAAGGGTTCCGGTGCGGCCTGGTCGGTGGTGCGGCGCGCCCCGATCGGCGGTTACGGGCGGGTCTCGGCGGCCCGGTTCGGCGGGAGCGGCGGGAGTCTGGTTCTGGCGGCCCGGGACGACCAGGGGCGGGTGGTGCCGTCCTCGCGGGAGTCGTCGGCGCCGGACGCCTGGGAGGTTCCGGGTGTGCAGTTCGTGGGCATACCGGGTGCGGCGCAGGATGCGTCGGGCCGGGGCGTGCTCACGGTGATCGGCACCGATGGTCAGTTGTACGCGTCCCGCCAGACCGGGCCGGGTGCCCGGTTCGGCGAGTGGGCGGTGGCGGCGAAGGACAGCGTGGGCAGCCGCGTCTGAGCGCCTTCGTGGAGGTGCAGTGCGTACCCGCTGGGCCGCGCACAACGGCGCGAGGGGGCGGACACCAGTGGTGTCCGCCCCCTCGCGCCGTTCTTCGTTCGCCTACTTCACCGGGATCTTCGGCGCGACCGGCGCCGACTCGCCGCTGTCCTGGTGCTTGGGGACCAGGATCCGTCGGGACAGCAGGTAGGTGAACGGGATCGCGACGACGGCGGCGACCAGCGGGGCGATCGTCTTGTTCATCCCGGCCCAGTGCACCAGCGCGAACAGGCCGGCGCTCTGCACCACGAAGTTGGTGACGTTGGTGAGCGGGAAGAGCAGGAACTTCTTCCAGCTCGGCTTGGTTCGGTAGGTGAAGTAGGTGTTCAGGAAGAACGAGCCGACCATGCTGAGCAGGAAGGCGATGGTGTACGCCACGAAGTACGGCAGCTTCGCCAGGTGCAGCAGCGGCCAGTAGAAGGCGTAGAAGGTGCAGGTGTTGACGCCGCCGACGAAGCCGAAGCGGATCACCTGTCCGAGTTGACTGGGCATCAGATCACCTTGTGGGGCTGGTCGTTGCGCCGCACCTCGCGCCGCTCGACGCCCTCGCGCTCGCCCGGGAAGCCGTGCGCCTCCTTGACCAGGAAGTGCGGGCGGCGCTTGGTCTCGTAGTAGATGCGGCCGATGTACTCGCCGATCAGGCCCAGCATCACCATCTGGACGCCGCCGAGACCGACGATGATCGCGACGAGGGTGACGTATCCGGGGGTGCTGACGCCGTAGGCGATGGCGGCGACGGTGATCCACAGGGCGTAGGCCGCGCCGACACCGGCGAGCAGGATGCCGAGCCAGATCGCCAGGCGCAGCGGCTTGTTGTTGAAGGAGATCAGGCCGTCCATGCCGTAGTTCAGCAGGGAGCCGAACTTCCACTTGGTCTCGCCGGCCTCGCGCTGGGCGTTCTGGTAGTCGAAGGTGACGGTGTCGAAGCCGATCCAGGAGAACAGGCCCTTGGAGAAGCGGTTGTACTCGCCGAGCGAGAGCAGCGCGTCCACGGCGGGTCGCGACAGCATGCGGAAGTCGCCCACGCCGTCGGTGAGTTCGACGTCGACCCACTTGTTGACCGCGCGGTAGTAGATGCGGCTCAGGGCCGAGCGGACCTTCTTGTCGCCTTCGCGGGTGCGGCGGGCGATGATCTGGTCGTGGCCGAGCTGGTAGAGGTCCAGCATCCGCTCGATGAGCTCCGGCGGGTGCTGGAGGTCGGCGTCCATGATCACCACGGCGTCGCCGGTGGCCTCGCGCAGCCCGGCGAGCATGCCGGCCTCCTTGCCGAAGTTGCGGCTGAAGGAGACGTAGCGGGTGGCGTCGGGGTGCTTTTCGGCGATCGCCCGCAGGTGCATGAGCGTCTTGTCGCGGCTGCCGTCGTCCACGTAGCAGATCTCGTACTCGATCGCGAGGGTGTCGAGCACGCTGCGGGTCTTGGCGTCGAATTGGTCGATGACCGCTTCTTCGTTGTAACAGGGGACGACGACCGACAGCTTCATCATCAGTGCTTTCCAGTAGAGGAGCGGCGGGTGCGGGTGCGGAGCGCCCCACCGATGGCGACGGCGAGCAGGGTGGCCAGGGCCAGACCGCTCACGACCAGTCCGGGTTTCAGCCCGGGAGTATGGTACGAGCACGCGACGCGGGAGCCACCCCCGCCCAGTCGCACGGCGATCAGGCCACCGAGCGTACCGGGGGTTTTCGCCGCCCCGCCGTCCACCTGGCAGCGCCAGCCGTCGACCGCGGGGACCGCGATGACGGCTGTGCCGGTGGTGCCCGGACGGAAGGCGGCGTCGATCGAGTGGCCGCCGGCCGTGATCCGGGCCGGAGCGGTGGTCTTCAGGGTGGCGACCACCTTGTCGAGTGTCCCACGATCGAGGCAGCCGACCGGCGTGCGGGGGATGTCCTGGGTGCGGGCGGAGTCGAAGGTCACGGTGAACGTGCCGGCGGCCGGGACGGTACCCAGCGTTTGCAGGCCGGGGTTGGCCATGGGCCGCAGGGGGTCGGGGGTCAGGGTGGCGCCCAGTGCCCGCACGGTCCCGGCGTACCAGGGGGCGTAGAGGTCGGCGGCGGTGCCGGGGGCGCAGCGGGCGGTGAAGGCGGTCGTCCGGCCGCCCGCCAGGTGCAGGGCGGCACCGGCTGCGGTTTCGGGGGACGCGGGGGGCCTGGGGCCCTGCGCCGGGGTGAGGGCGGGGACGCTGTAGACGGGGGCGCCGAGCACCCGGTTGCGGCGGGCGAAGACGGAGGGGTCGGGGACGGCGGTGTCCAGGGGCGTGCCGGGCGGGCGCAGGGTGACGACGGGCGGCGCCGGCTGGAAGACCTGGGTGAATCCGTGCGGGGCGCCGGCCGAGCTCTCCAGGTGGCTGGTGACGCCCATGATGGCGCGGCCCACCGGGTCGGTGAAGGCGAGCAGGTGGCGTCCGCCTATCTCCCACCCGGCGCCGAGGTCGTGCAGCGTCTGCGCGGTCCGGGCGGGCACGTAGCTGCTGTAGTACGAGGCGCCCTGGGCGCCCAGGAGCAGCGGGTCGTTGTCGGCGAACTCGTGCGGCCCGGTCTCGCTGCGCCCGGTCGGCCAGGTGTCGTGGGCGCGTACCACCTCGCGGGCGGCCAGCGCGTTGGCGTCGAGGGTGGTCTTGGGTTGCCAGAAGGGCTGGCGGTCGCGGATCTCGCTGACGCTGTAGGCGGCGCCCGCGGTGCCGAGCAGGACCGTGCAGGCCAGTGCGGACAGCAGCGCGGTGCGCGGTCCGTGGCGGTGCAGCAGGCAGAGCAGCCCGGCGGATGCGGCGAGTGCGGCCGGGGTGAGGATCCAGGTGCCCGGCGAGACGTAGCGGCTGCCGGCGGCCACGGCGAGCAGCAGCGCCAACAGGCCGCTGCCCAGGAGCAGTTCGCGGGGGCTCGGCCGCTGCGCCAGGGCGAGCCAGGCGATCGAGACGAGGATCGCGGTGAGGGCTATGGCGGCCCGGTAGGGGCTGCCGTTGGGTAGGGCCAGGCCGTGCCACAGCAGGACGGTGGGCCGCCAGGTGTAGGAGAGCGCGACGAGTACGGCGAGCGCGCACCAGGCGGCGCGTTCGCGGCGGGCCACCTTGCCCATGAAGGGGAAGGTGAGGACGAGCAGCAGGGCGAGGACGCCGACGCAGATGCGGGGCGTGCTGGTGTAGTAGCCGCCGGGCAGCAGGTGGGCGAGGTAGTCGCGGACGTCGGGCGGCCCGTCCCAGACGGCGTCGGGCGGGGGCTGGGCGGCGCGGCTGGCCAGGTACGGGACGGTGACGACGGGGGCGGCGAGCAGGATGCCGGTGGTGGTGGCGGTGAGCGCGCGCAGCAGGGCGCGGCCCTTGTCGCGGGCCGGCCGCGCGTCCAGCAGCAGCCGCACCATCAGGATCAGGCCCATGCCGAGGGTGGCCATGGCGGCGGTGTAGAAGTTCCCGGCCCAGCAGGCGGCGACCAGGAGCGTGGCGGTCGGCCAGCGGCGCCGTTGCAGGCACCAGTCGGTGGCGATGCCGATGAGGGGGAACGAGACGAGGCCCCACAGCCACATGGGGTCGGACCAGCCGTCGTAGGTGGTCCAGCCGCTCATCCCGTATCCGACGGCGAGGACGGCGCGCAGCCAGGGCGATCCGGGCCGCAGTCGTCCCAGGAACACGGTCATCAGGGCGGTGCCGAGGCCGATGCTGAGCAGAGTCACGAGGAAGACGCCCAGTTCGGTGCCCTCGCGCGAGAAGAGCACGACGAGCCAGGAGAAGGGGTTCATCAGGTAGGTGAGGAAGTCGGCGAGGAAGGGGACTCCGTAGCCGCTGTTCCAGTTGAACAGGAGGTCGCCGCCGCCCTGGCCGTGCACGAGGTCCCACAGATGGGCGTGGAACGGTACGAACTGGTTGCCGAGGTCGTTGACGGCCCGCGAGCGCCCGCCGAAGGGGTAGGTGCCCCGGGCGGCGGTGGCCAGGCAGTACGCGCCCATCGCGCCGAGCGCGGACGCGAGCGGCGCGATCCACCGGGCGCCGGGCCGCGCGGGCCCGGCCGGTGCGGCGGCCTGGCGCCCGGCGGCCGGGCGGAGTGAGGTTTTCAGCACCCTGGCTCCTTGTGCGCTGGACTCGGATCGGCTCGGCTTCTGTACTGAGAGCGTCAGGGGCGCACGAAGGTTGCTTATGCGCCACACATTCGGGTGACAGAGCACGACAGCCCTGACTATGTCCCTTTTGCCTCGCGGCCGGGTCCGACCGGGCGGCTGCAGAGCACGCTGCGAATACCAGGTAGCGTTGAAGCGCCTGCGAGTAGAACAAGTGGATTGAGGTGCCAGTGCCTGACGTCTCCGTGATCGCCATCGTTTACAACGACGCAGATCGCCTGCCGACGGCTGTCCAATCGGTCTTGGACCAGACGTTGAACAGCGTCGAGGTCGTGATCGTCGACGACTGCAGCACCGACGGTTCCTTCGAGGTCGCCCAAGCACTGGAAGCTTCTCATCCGGGCCGCGTGCGCGCATTCCAGCTGCCCGAGAACAGTGGCGCCGGCGGTGAACCGCGCAATGTGGGCATCGGGCACGCCACCGGCCGCTACATCATGTTCCTGGACAGCGACGACGTGCTGGAGCACAACGCCTGCCGGAACATGCTGGAGGCGGCCGAGGAAACGCAGGCAGACATCGTTTCCGGTCTTTGTGTACGGCTGACGCAGGGCACCCGCACCACCAAGCGCACCGAGTGGTACCCGTGGCTCTACAAGACCACGCGGACCCTGGAGTCGATCACCGAGCTTCCGGACCTGTTCGTCTGGGACACCCTCTCCACCAACAAGTGCTACCGCCGCGACTTCCTCGTCGACAATGACCTGCGCTTCCCCAAGGGCATGTTCTACGAGGACCTGATGTTCATCGCCGAGGCCTATCTCGCCGCGAGCCGCATCACCCTCATCCCCAACCAGGTCTATTTCTGGAACGTGCACGAGAAGGCGGCCGTGAAGTCGGTCACCAACCGGCGTCACGAGATGACCAACTACGAGCACCGCCTGGAGATCCACCGGCGGATCGAGGCGCTCCTGGAGCGCAACGACCTGCACGGGCTGCGGCTCGCCAAGGACGTCAAGTTCCTCAAGCACGACCTGGTGCTGCACCTGCGGGACCTGCCGCACCGCGACGAGGAGTACCGGGCGGAGTTCGCCGAGCTGTCGCGCGAGTACCTGGCGGACCTCTCCCCCGAGGCGTACGACAGTGTGCTGCCGATCCAGGCGATCTGCTCCTATCTGCTCCAGCAGGGCGACTGGGACAACCTGCTGCCCGCCGTGGACGCGCTGATCCGCCGCAACACGGTGACGTCGCCGCTGATCGAGCGGGACGGCCGGATCTACTGGTGCGGCGAGCACCTCGACACTCCCGAGGGGGCCAGGCTCCTGGATGTGACGGGGCTCGGCTACCACACCCGCCCGCTGGCTCAGCTCGCCCTGGGCAACCGGCTCACCTCGTACGCCGACGACGGGCGCGGCAAGGTGCGGCTCGGCGGCGCGGTGGTCAATCCGCTGGGCCGGATCCGTCCCGAGGCCAAGCTGGGCGGCACGCTGGAGTTCCGGGCCCGCCGCGCCAGCCTTCAGTCGTTCAAGTTCCCGCTGACCTCTGTGGTGCACTCGGGCCAGACGCTGGACTGGACGGCTCAGGCGGACCTCGCGCGCAAGCTGCGGCCGCTCGGCATCATCGACGTGGTCTGGGACGTGTGGGTGAACCTGAGCGTCGACGGCGAGCAGGTCTCGACGCGCCTGGGTGCCGGCCGCATCGAGCTGGAGGCGGCGCGGCCGCTGCGCATCCGGCCGCGGCTGACCCGCCTGGTCGCCGACCGTCTGGTGCCGGAGATCTCGGCGAAGGGCAATCTGTCCTACCTGCTGACCGCCGAGGGCCAGGCCACCGTCCGTACCCAGGAGCTGATCGGCGAGGCGCTGCAGAGCAAGGCCGCTTCGATGGCCAAGAAGGGTCTGCGCAAGGCCCGCAAGGCGAAGAAGGACCTCAGCTCGGGCGACACCAAGATCCGCGTGTACCACGAGGTCTTCTCCAAGCTGCCGATCCGCAAGGGTCTGGTGGTCTTCGAGAGCCACATGGGCAAGCAGTTCAGCGACAGTCCGAAGGCGATCTACGACGAGATGCGCCGTCAGGGCGTGCAGTTCGAGGCGGTGTGGTCCTACGACGGCCCCAAGCCGACGGGCTTCCCCAAGGACGCCACGCTGGTCAAGCGGTGGAGCTACCCGTATCTGCGGGCGCTGGCGCAGGCCGAGTTCTGGATCGACAACCAGGGCTTCCCGATGAAGCTGACCAAGCGTGCGGGCACCACCTACATCCAGACCTGGCACGGCAGCGCGCTCAAGCGGATGGGCTTCGACGTGCCGCAGATGAAGCTCCTCAACCGGGCGGGCCAGGCCACCCACCAGAAGGTCCTGGACCGCTTCGACCACTTCCTGATCCGCTCCGAGCACGATGTGCGCACCCTGGCCAGCGGCTTCCGGCTGCGTGACGAGGTGCTGCTGCGCGCCGGCTACCCGCGCAACGACGCGCTGGTCACGGCGCGGGAGCAGGAGGCCGACACCGGTGAGCGGGTCCGCGGCCCGATCGCCGAACAGCTGGGCATCGACGCGGACAAGACGGTGCTGCTGTACGCGCCGACGTTCCGGGCCCTGGAGTCGGGCGCGGTCAAGAAGTTCGAACTGCCCTTTGACGTCGAGGAGTTCGCGGAGCGCTTCGGCGACCGCTACACCCTGCTGATCCGCTCGCACTACCTCAACCAGGTGGTGCTTCCGCCGTCGGTGCGCGGCAAGGTCATCGACGTGTCGCAGGGCCACGACATCACCCCGCTGCTTGCCCTGGCCGACGGTCTGATCACCGACTATTCGTCGCTGATGTTCGACTATGCTCTGCTCGACCGTCCCATGATCTTCTTCGCGTACGACTACGAGGAGTACGCGGACGAGACCCGCGGCACCTACTTCGATCTGCGGGACAAGGCGCCGGGGCCGGTGGTGGCCACTCAGAGCGAGCTGTTCGCGGTGGTGGACGGCCTCAAGGCGGTGGACTGCGACTACGCCGGTGCGCGCGAACGCTTCGCCACCGAGTTCGGTGAGTACGACAAGGGCACCGCGGCCCAGCAGATCGTTGCCAAGTTCTTCACTCCCGGGAGCGGTAAGTGACTGAAGTGACCGCCACGGACGGCGGCCGTGACATCTTTTTCGTCTCCAACGCCGTCAACGAACTGGGCGGCGTGACCACGTGGTCGCACCAGATGGCCCGCCTGTTCGTGGAGCGCGGCAACACGGTCCACGTCATCGGCATCACTCCGCCGACGGTGGAGCACGAGCTGGACGACGACCTGCCGTACGCGACGACGACGCTGTACGACGTGCACCCGCCGTCGGGCGGCCGTTCGGGCGGCCTCAAGGGCAGGCTGAACGTCGCCGAGCACCGGCGCCGGGCCGCCCGCACCGCGGGCATGCACGAGCAGGCCGCGAAGATGACCCGGCTGTTCCAGCAGGCCCGGCCGGGTGCGGTCGTGATCGTCACGCAGGTGTGGGCGATGGAGTGGGTGGCGCTCGCCGACACCTCGGGCCTGACCGTCATCGGCATGACGCACGAGTCGTACGAGACGTGCCGCAAGTCCTCGCGCTTCGCCCGCGTCAAGCGGTTCTACCAGGACGTCGACCGGATGCTCGCGCTGACCCGCGAGGACGCCGACCTGTGGGCGCTCCAGCGCCTGGACAACGTGGGCTTCATGCCCAACCCGCTGCCGTTCTTCCCCGAGGTGCCCTCGCCGCGCACTGAGAAGCACGTGGTCAGCATCGGCCGGCTGCACGAGGAGAAGGGCACCGACCTGCTCCTTGACGCCTGGTCCGAGGTGGCTCCGGTGCACCCCGATTGGACGCTGCGGATCTACGGTTCGGGCTCCGACGAGCAGGCGCTGCGCAAGCAGTGCACCGAGCTCGGCCTGGACGGTTCGGTGGAGTGGATGGGCCGCACCGACGACCCTGCGGGCGCGCTGCGCGACGGCTCGGTCTTCACGCTGGCCTCCCGCGGCGAGGGCTTCCCGCTGTCGCTGATGGAGGCGATGGCGACGGCCGTGCCGTGTGTCGCCTTCGACGTCGCCCCCGGCATCCACGAGATCATCCGGGACGGCGAGGACGGCCTGCTCGCGCCCCCCGGCAACACGCACGTCTTCGCCCGCCGCCTGGGCAGCCTCATCGCCGACCAGGAACTGCGCGACCGTCTCGGTGAGGCGGCCCGCGAGAACATCCAGCGGTATCGGACCGAGGAGATCGTCCGCCGCTGGGAGTCGCTTTTCGACCTGCTCCAGCGCTGACCGCCCCCGAGACCCCCTGGAATCATGAACTCATCGACCACTGTGGCCGCCGATGACAGTGCGGCCCAGGCGCCAAGCTCCACCGGCGACCGCTCCGAGCGGTCGGGGGCTCGTAGAGCTCTGCTGTGGACCGCCGGCATAATCACCGCCGCGACCGGCGTCCTCCTGTCCGTCGGCGCCTTCCTCGGCCTCTATGTGCGGCCGACGTCCGACGACTGGTGCGCGGCCTGGAAGTCGCGGGACATGGGTGTCTTCGGCATCACGTCCGACTTCTACAACACCCAGAACGGCCGCGTCACCAACGCCTTCCTGAGCGGGATCATCTACTCGGACGGCCTGTTCGGCATCAAGGTGCTGCCCGTGATCCTGGTGGTCACCATGGGCGTGGGCCTGGTGCTGCTCGGCCGCGAGATCCTGCGGCTGTTCGGGATGAGGGCTCCGCTGCTGCTGCTCGTCGCCGTGACGATGGTCCTCGAAGCCCTGCTGTTCTTCGCCGGCACCCGCTCCTACCAGGTGCTGCTCTGGACCCCGGCGACCATCTCGCACACGATGCCGTTCATCATCGCCCTGTGGGCGCTGCTGTTCGGGATCTGGGCGTTCCGCACCGGCCGCAAGTCGCTGCGCAACACCGCCCTGGTGCTGACCGGTGTGGTGGGCTTCGCGATCGGCACGCTCAGCGAGCCGTTCACGGTGGTCAGTTGCGTACTGGTCGGCACGGCCGCGCTGGTGTGCCTGCCGCGTCTGCGCGTGGCCAAGAGCTGGTATCCGTTCACGTGGTCGGCGGTGTACTGCGCGGCGGCCGTGATCGGCCTCGCCTTCCTGTACACCTCGCCGGGTGCCCGCTGGCGCCGGGCGCAGACCCCGCCGACGAAGATGAGCGTCGGGGACGTCCTCAAGGACTACTTCCACATCTGGGACACGATCCTGCACCAGTGGATCTACCTGGGTGCCGTGGCCGCCGGTCTGCTCCTGGGCCTGGCCGTCGCGTTCCTGGCGCCGCGCCGGGAGTCGCCCGCCGTCTCGCGTCCGCCGGCCGTGATGATGCGCGTGATCGCGATCCTTCCGGTTCCGCTGATCGCGCTGTGCACGCTGCTCGTGGCGTACGCGCTGCGCGACGGCTACGGGCCGACGGGCTGGACGTACGCCCGTACCTGGATGAACTTCATGATCCCGCTGGTGATCGCGCTGTGCGGCTACGGTGTGCTGCTCGGCCACTGGGCCGGGCGCCACATCATCGAGCGCCGTCTGCCGCGCGCGGTGCCGGTGGTGGCGACACTGCTCGTCGGCGCGTTCGCGCTGTCGGCGACGGCGGCGCTGGTGCCCTCGGTGCAGAAGCTGGCCGTCTCGACGGTGTACCGCAGCATCGCGTGGGACAAGCAGAACACGAAGATCCGCTCCGAGATCGCCAAGGGCGAGACGGACGTGGAGTACAAGCCGATGTACATCGGTTCGCTCGCCGAGCCGTTCTTCACCAAGAACTACAAGCGTGACTGGGTCGCCCAGTGCACCTCGAAGTACTACGGCGTGGACCGCATCCACAAGCCGTAGCAGTCCGGCAACGAGAAGGGGCACCCCGCGAGCGGGGTGCCCCTTCTCGTTGTACGCGGTATTCAGACGGCGTCGCGGTGGTGGCGCCAGCCCGCCCACGCCGAGGAGATCATCGAGCGCACGTCGTGGTGGGCCTTCCAGCCCAGCTCGGCGGCGATGCGGTCGGCCGAGGCGACGACGCGCGCCGGGTCGCCCGCGCGCCGCGGGTGGACCTCGGGGGCGATGGCGCGGCCGCTGATCTCGTTGATCAGGTCGACCATCTCGCGCACCGAAACGCCTTCGCCGCGGCCGATGTTGACGGTGAGGTCACCGTACTCGCCTGCCTTCGCGGACTCGGCGAGCTTGCGGGCGGCGGCCAGGTGGGCGTCGGCGAGGTCCTCGACGTGGATGTAGTCGCGCACGCAGGTGCCGTCGGAGGTCTCGTAGTCGTCGCCGAAGATGCGCGGCGGCTCGCCGTCCTCCAGCTTCTCGAACACCATCGGCACGAGGTTGAAGATGCCGGTGTCGGCGAGTTCGGGGGTGGCGGTGCCCGCCACGTTGAAGTAGCGCAGGCAGCCGGTGGCGATGCCGTGCGCCTTGCCGGCCGCGCGCACCAGCCACTCACCTGCCAGCTTGGTCTCGCCGTACGGGCTCATCGGCAGGCACGGGGTGTCCTCGGTGACCAGGTCGACGTCGGGCATGCCGTACACCGAAGCGGACGAGGAGAACAGGAAGGTGCGCACGCCCGCGTCGGCGACGGCCTCCAGGAGCACGGTGAGGCCGAACACGTTCTCCCGGTAGTAGTGCAGCGGGATCTCGACGGACTCGCCGACCTGCTTCTTGCCGGCCAGGTGCACCACGCCGGTGACCGCGTGGTCGGTGAGGGTGCGGTCGAGCAGCTCGCGGTCCAGGACCGAGCCGACCACCAGCGGCACGCCCTGCGGCAGGCGGGCCGCGTCGCCCGTGGACAGGTCGTCGAGGACGACGACCCGCTCGCCCGCAGCCGTCATGGCCCGCACGACGTGGGAGCCGATGTATCCGGCGCCGCCAGTGATCAGAAAAGTCATATGCGCGTCCACGTCCTCATCGTCGCGTTGATCGGGCTGTCCGGGTCAGTCGGCGCAGCTTGCCGCCGACCACCCCGATGGCCCCCTGCACTCCGGGTGCGAGCCGCACCGCGAGCGAACCGCTCGACGTCCGGTACGGCTGCACCAGCAGAACACCGTACCGGCTGCCGGGGACGGCCGTGCGCCGCAGCCCGGAGGGCTGCGCCCGGAGCGTGGTGTGCGGGCCGGAGCCGGTGGGGGTGTTCAGGCGGACCCTCAGGTCCCAGATCTGGGTGCCGCGGCCGCCCGCCGCGGCCAGCCTCGCGAGCGTCACGGGCACCTGCCCGCTCCAGCCGCCGTCGCCCGCGACCATCGGCGCGGTGAGGGTCAGGGCGCTGTCGCCGCCGTCCCTGGGCACGAACTCGACGTCGGCGCTCGTCAGGGCGCCGAGGCGCCCGTACAGCTCGTGCACGCGCAGCTTGAGGATGCCGCGCCGGCCGGGCAGCAGGGTGGCGTCGACGGTGAGCGGCAGCCGGTCGGCGGGCAGGACGTCGAGTCCGTCCAGCGCCACGCCCAGGTCGTCCGCCCAGACCGGGCCGGATTCGGCGGTGGCGTACGGCGGGGTCAGGCGGGCCGGGTCGGCGGCGAGCTGGGAGAGCCGGTCGAGGTCGCGGGGGGCTTCGGCGGCGAGCACCACCGCGGCCGCCCAGCGGGCCGGGGCGGCGGCCGCGGCCACTTCGGCGGCTTCGAAGGCGGCGAGGTAGTCGCGGGTCAGCCGCCACCAGTCGCCCTGGTACCCGGCGTCGCGCACGCGCAGTTCGCGCAGGTACAGGCACAGGTCGTAGTCGATGAACTTGGTGCGGCAGGCGGCGGCGAGCGCCTTGCGGTCGGCGGCCCGCAGCGCCTCGACGGCCCGGGTGTGGGCGGCGATGCGCGCCTGCCAGTTCGCGATGTCCTTGCGGGCCAGCGAGATGGAGACCTGGGCGGCGGCGCGGCGCACGTGCCAGACGTAGACGAGCTGCGGCACGACGGCGACGCGGGGCGCGGCGGCGTACACGCGGGCCGTGAAGACGAAGTCCTCGTATGTGAACTTGCCGTCGGGGAACCGTAGTTGACGGTCATTCAGAAAGTCGCGGCGGTAGAGCTTGTTGACGCACAGGGTGTCGTGCAGCAGCTTCGGCTCGGCCTCGGGCGACTCGTACACGGCCGCTTCCCGGTACAGGCCGGGCTGCCAGGGCACGTCGCGGCCGGCGGGCAGTTCGCGGCGCACGGCCCGGCCCACGGTCACTTCGCTGCCGTGCTCCTCGGCGGTGGCGAGCAGCGCCGCGACGGCTCCGGGGGGCAGGACGTCGTCGCTGTCCAGGAACATGACGTAGGGGGCGGTGGCGGCGGCGATGCCGTCGTTGCGGGGAGTTCCGCAGCCGCCGCTGTTGTCGGTGCGGCGCACCACCGTCAGCCGGGGCTCGGCGGCGGCGAGTTCCTCAAGGACGGCCGCGGTGGCGTCGCTGGAGCAGTCGTCGACGGCCACGACCTCGGTGACGGCCGGGCCCTGCGCGAGGGCGGACCGGACGGCGTCACCGACCAGCTCGGCGTCGTTGTAGGCGATGACGACGACGCTGACGCCGGCCGGGCCGGGCGGGATGGTGGGGCTCTGGCTCACCCGTGAATCCTACGGGAGCCCCGAAAAGCGCCCGCCCGGCCTCGCAGGCGGGCCTAGAAGGGCCCGAACTCCTTGAACTCCTGGTCCGCCTCGTCGCGCTCGGCTCCGCGGTCCCGGCGTCGCTGGGCGGCGGGACGCGGCGCCTCGAAGCGGTGGTCCTCGCCTCGGCGGCCCAGCATCTCGGCGCCGGCCATCATCGTCGGCTCCCAGTCGAAGACGACCGCGTTGTCCTCGGGCCCGATCGCAACGCCGTCACCCGCGTGGGCGCCGGCCTTCAGCAGGGCGTCCTCGACGCCGAGGCGGCTGAGGCGGTCCGCGAGGTAGCCGACGGCCTCGTCGATGTTGAAGTCGGTCTGGCGCACCCAGCGCTCCGGCTTCTCGCCGCGCACCCGGTAGACCTCGTTCGCCTCGTCGAAGACGACGGTGAAGCCGGCGTCGTCAACGGCCTTCGGGCGGATGACGATGCGGGTCGCCTCCTCCTTCGGCTTGGCGGCGCGTGCCTCGGCGACGATCCCGGCGAGCGCGAAGGACAGCTCCTTCAGGCCCGTACGGGCGACCGCGGAGGCCTCGAAGACCTGGTAGCCGCGCTCTTCGAGCTCGGGGCGGATCATGTCCGCGAGCTCCTTGCCGTCCGGGATGTCGATCTTGTTGAGGACGACGATGCGCGGGCGGTCGTCGAGGCCGCCGTACTGCTTGAGCTCCTCCTCGATGATGTCGAGGTCGGAGACCGGGTCGCGCTCGGACTCAAGGGTCGCGGTGTCCAGGACGTGCACGAGGACCGAGCAGCGCTCGACGTGCCGCAGGAACTCCAGGCCCAGGCCCTTGCCCTGGCTGGCGCCGGGGATCAGACCGGGGACGTCCGCGATGGTGTACACGGTCGAGCCGGCGGTGACCACGCCCAGGTTGGGGACCAGGGTGGTGAACGGGTAGTCCGCGATCTTCGGCTTGGCGGCCGAGAGGACGGAGATCAGCGAGGACTTTCCGGCGCTCGGGTAGCCCACCAGGGCGACGTCGGCGACGGTCTTGAGTTCCAGGACGATGTCGCCGTCCGCGCCCGGCACGCCGAGCAGCGCGAATCCGGGGGCCTTGCGGCGGGCGGAGGCGAGCGCCGCGTTGCCGAGGCCGCCGCGGCCGCCTTCGGCGGCGATGAAGGTGGTGCCCTCTCCGACGAGGTCGGCGAGCACGTTGCCCTTCTTGTCCAGGACGACGGTGCCGTCCGGCACGGGCAGGATCAGGTCCTGGCCGTCCTTGCCGGAGCGGTTGCCGCCCTCGCCGGGCTTGCCGTTGGTGGCCTTGCGGTGCGGCGAGTGGTGGTATTCGAGGAGGGTCGTCACGGACTGGTCGACGACCAGGATGACGTCGCCGCCACGGCCGCCGTTGCCGCCGTCCGGGCCGCCGAGCGGCTTGAACTTCTCACGGTGAACGGAGGCGCAGCCGTGGCCTCCGTTACCCGCGGCGACGTGCAGCTCGACGCGGTCCACGAAGGTGGTCATGGGTGTGCCTCCTGGGGGTGCTCCCGGCCCAGGGCCGGGAGTGTACGGATTGTCTATCTAGTAACACGCGAAAGGCGGACCCGCTTCCCGTGGGGGAAGTGAGGTCCGCCTCCGCTGAAACCGCTCTACGAGTGCCTGGTGATCAGGCAGCCGGAACGATGTTCACGACCTTGCGGCCACGGTGGGTGCCGAACTGCACCGCACCGGCCTGCAGCGCGAACAGGGTGTCGTCGCCACCGCGACCGACGCCCGCACCCGGGTGGAAGTGGGTGCCGCGCTGGCGGACCAGGATCTCACCGGCGTTGACGGTCTGGCCGCCGAAGCGCTTGACGCCGAGCCGCTGAGCGTTGGAGTCGCGACCGTTCCGAGTGGACGATGCGCCCTTCTTGTGTGCCATGTCTCCTCAGTCCCTTACTTCGCAGCCGTGGGGATGCCGGTGACCTTGATCGCCGTGTACTGCTGGCGGTGGCCCTGGCGACGGCGGTAGCCGGTCTTGTTCTTGTACCGAAGGATGTCGATCTTGGCACCCTTGTGGTGGTCCACGACCTCGGCGGTGACCTTGATGCCGGCCAGCACCCACGGGTCGCTGGTCACAGCGTCGCCGTCGACAACGAGCAGGGTCGAGAGCTCGACCGTGTCGCCAACCTTGGCAGTGGAAATCTTGTCAACCTCAACGATGTCGCCGACAGCAACCTTGTGCTGGCGACCACCGCTGCGCACGATGGCGTACACGCGGATCTCTCTCTCGCTCGATACGGAACCCTTGAAGCCAGCCCTCCCGCAGGAAAGCAGGGGGCCTCCCCCGGCGGACCGGGAGGTGAGGTGCTCAGGGGCAGGCGCGTATATAAACACGCCGAGGGTCAAGGCTACGGGGCCGGGCGTGGTGGGTCAAACCGGCCTTGTTACCCGCACTCCTGCGTGACCAAACCCACGCAGCCGCTTCGGCGCCTTGGTGGCCGGAAGGACCCGGATGCCGAGCCCGGCGGCGGGGATGACGGCTTTGCTGATCGCACGGTACGACGGAGCCCGCCCCCGGTGTTCCGGGGACGGGCTCCTTGGCCGTACGTCAGCCAACTACCGCTGGGTGTACGTCGGCTGGGCGAGGGCTCTCGGTCAGCTGTCGGCCGATGCCGAAACGCCCGACTGCTGCTGCTCGGCCGCCGCGGTCGTCTTCTTGGCCGCGGCCTTCTTGGCGGTCGTCTTCTTCGCCGCGGTCTTCTTGGCCGCCGTCTTCTTGGTGGCGGCCTTCTTCGCGGTGGCCTTCTTGGCGGTCTTGCGGGCCGCCTTCTTGGCCGGAGCGGCCTCCTCGGCGGACGGGGCCTCGGACTCGGCGGGCTCCGCGACCGGAGCCTCGGACTCGGCGGGCTCGGCGGCGACCACGACGATCGCCGCGTCCTCGCCACCCGACGGCGAACCGGCCGGGGCCGTGGCCTTGCGGGTCGCCCGGCGGCGGGCCCGCGGCGGGGCGGCGACCGGCGCCTCCTCGACGACAGGCTCGGCGACGGGCTCCCGCTCGGCGGGCTCCTCCGCCTTCGGCTCGGTCTCCGTCACGACCACCACCGGCTCGGCGACGGCCTGCTTCGGCGCGCCCGCCGGGGCGGACACCTTGCGGGTGGCGCGGCGGCGGGTGCGGCCGCGCGGGGCGTCGTCCTCGATGAACGACGCGACCGTGACCGCCTGCGGAGCCTCGGGCTCCTCGACCGCGGCGGCCGGGGCCTCGGCGGCCGCCGCACGGGGCGCACCGGCCGGGGCCGATGCCCTGCGGGTGGCCCGGCGGCGGGAGCGCCCGCCACGAGCCGCGGCCTCCGCCTCGGCGACGCTGCTGTACAGCTCCTCGTCGGGTACGAACTCCGGCTCGGCCAGCGCGACGGGCGCCGCGACCTCGGCGGCGACCTCGGCCTCGGACTCGACATCCACGGACTCGACCGACTCGACCGACTCGACGGCCTCGTGCTCGTGGACGTGCTGGTCGTGCTCGGCGCCGCCGCGGCCGCGCTTCTTGGGGCGCTTGCCCGCACCGTTGCCGGCGCTGGTCGGCTGCTCCATGTGCACGATCACGCCGCGCCCGTTGCAGTGGACGCAGGTCTCGGAGAACGACTCCAACAGGCCCTGGCCGACCCGCTTGCGGGTCATCTGGACCAGGCCGAGCGACGTGACCTCGGCCACCTGGTGCTTGGTGCGGTCGCGGCCCAGGCATTCGAGCAGACGGCGCAGGACCAGGTCGCGGTTGGACTCCAGGACCATGTCGATGAAGTCGATGACGACGATGCCGCCCAGGTCGCGCAGCCTCAGCTGACGCACGATCTCCTCGGCCGCTTCGAGGTTGTTCCTCGTCACGGTCTCTTCGAGGTTGCCGCCCTGACCGGTGAACTTGCCGGTGTTGACGTCGACGACGATCATCGCCTCGGTCTTGTCGATCACCAGCGAGCCGCCGGACGGCAGCCAGACCTTGCGGTCCAGGGCCTTCGCCAGCTGCTCGTCGATCCGGTACGTCGCGAAGACGTCGACCTCGCTGGTCCACCGGGACAGCCGGTCGGCCAGGTCGGGCGCGACGTGCGAGACGTACCCGTGGATGGTCTCCCAGGCCTCGTCACCGCTGACGATGACCTTGGTGAAGTCCTCGTTGAAGATGTCGCGGACGACCCGGACGGTCATGTCCGGCTCGCCGTAGAGCAGCGACGGCGAGGACGTCGAGATCTGGTTGGCCTTCTTCTGGATCTCGGCCCACTGCTCCTGGAGCCGCTCGACGTCACGACGCAGCTCGTCCTCGCTCGCGCCTTCGGCCGCGGTGCGCACGATGACGCCCGCGTCCTCGGGGACGATCTTCTTGAGGATGGTCTTCAGACGCGCGCGCTCGGTGTCGGGCAGCTTGCGGCTGATGCCGGTCATCGAGCCCTCGGGCACGTACACCAGGTAGCGGCCGGGCAGCGAGACCTGGCTGGTCAGGCGGGCGCCCTTGTGGCCGATCGGGTCCTTGGTGACCTGGACGAGCACCGACTGGCCGGACTTGAGGGCGGCCTCGATGCGGCGCGGGCCGTTGCCCATGCCGAGCGACTCGAAGTTGACCTCACCGGCGTACAGGACGGCGTTGCGGCCCTTGCCGATGTCGACGAACGCGGCCTCCATGGACGGCAGTACGTTCTGGACCTTGCCCAGGTAGACGTTGCCGACGTACGAGGTGGCCTGCTCCTTGTTGACGTAGTGCTCGACGAGCACGTTGTCTTCCAGGACGCCGATCTGGGTGCGCTCGCCGCTCTGGCGGACGACCATGACGCGCTCGACGGCCTCGCGGCGGGCCAGGAACTCCGCCTCGGTGATGATCGGGACGCGGCGGCGGCCCTGCTCGCGGCCCTCGCGGCGGCGCTGCTTCTTCGCCTCCAGACGCGTCGAGCCCTTGATGGACTGGACCTCGTCGGAGGAGGTGGACGGAGCGGCCTCGGCGCGCTCGCGGGCCGGGCGCGGCTCGCGGACCTTGACGACCGTGCGCTCCGGGTCGTCGGCGCCCTGCTCGGCCTCGGGGCCCGCGTCGCCGCTGCGGCGACGGCGGCGGCGCCGGCGACGGCTGCTGCTGGTGCCGGCCGCGGACGGGGTGCCGTCGTCCTCGTGCTCGGACTCGTGCTCGTCGTCCTCTTCGTCCGGCTCGGTCTCGCTCTGCTCGGCCGGCTCGTAGGCCTGCTCCTCCGCGGCGTCCTCCGCCTCGGCGGACTCGCCGCGGCGGCGGCGACGGCCGCCACGGCGACGGCGGCGCGAGGGGCGGTCGTCGTCGGAGTCCTCGGACTCCGCGTCGGCCTCGGCCTCGGCGGCCTCCTCCACGTGCTCCTCGGCCGGCTCCTCCGCGGCCTTGTCGAGCACCGGCTCGGCGCTCTCGCCACGGCGACGGCGGCGGCGGGCGCGACCCTGCGGCTCGGCGGCGACCGGTTCGGCGGCCTCGACGGCGGCGTCCTCGGCCTCGGCCGGCTCCTCGACGCGCGCGGCGGCAGCGGCGGCAGCGGCGGTCTCCGGGGTCTGGAACATCGGCTCGGTGAAGACCGGGGCCTGGAAGACGGCGACGGCGGGGCGCGTGGCACGGCGGCGGGAGCGGCCGCCGGTGGCGGGCTCCTCGGTCTCGGCCTGCGCCGCCGGCTGCGGCTCGGGCTCGACCGGGGTGAACTGCGGGGCGGACGCGGGCCGGGCGGCGCGGCGGCGGGTGCGGCCGCGCGGGGCCTCGTCCTCGGAGGGCTCGGCGGCGGGGGCCGCGGCCTCGAAGGGCTCCTCGGCGGCGGCCTTGGGCGCACCGGCCGGGGCGGTCGCCTGGCGGGTGGCACGGCGGCGGGTGCGGCCGCGCGGGGCCTCGTCCTGCGGGACCGGGACCTCGGCGACGGCCTCGGCGGCTTCCTCGGTCTCTTCGAGCTCTTCGGTCTCTTCGGGACCTTCGAGCGCTTCGGGCTCGGCTGCTTCGGCGACGGCCGGGGCCGCGACGGTGGTCTGCGGGGCGGTCGCCTTGCGGGTCGCCCGGCGACGGGTCCGCGGCGCGGGGGCGGCGGTCTCCTCGGCGGCGGCTTCCTCGGCGCTCTCGGGCGCGACGACCGGCGCCGTCGCCTGGGCGACCTCGATCGCCTCATCGGCGGCCTTGGGCGCGCCGGCCGGGGCGGTCGCCTTGCGGGTGGCGCGGCGGCGGGCACGCGGCGCGGGGGCGGCCTCGGTGTCGTCGGAGGCAGCGGCCTCGGCCGGGGCAGGCGTCTCGGTCGCCTCGGCCACTTCGGCGGCGGCAGGCGAGCCGACCGGAGCCGTGGCCTTGCGCGTCGCACGACGGCGGGCACGCGGCGCCGGAGTCTCCTCGGCGGCGGATCCAGCGGCTTCGGCCGCGACCGGAGCCGACTCGGCGCTCTCCGTGGCCTCCGCGGCGGGCGCACCGGCCGGAGCCGTGGCCTTGCGGGTGGCGCGGCGGCGGGTGCGCGGCGCGGGGGCCTCCTCGGCGGAGGCCTCGGCGGCCACCGGCGCTGCCGCGTCAGCGGTCTGCGCCGGGCTCTGCTCGGTGGACTCCGCGTTCTGCGTGCCCACCGGCGGGCCCGCGGGACGCGAGGCAGCGCGGCGCCTGCGGCGCGGCGGCAGCGTGTCGCTGGGGCTGTTCTGGTCGTTGGTGGTGGTGTCCCCGGCCGTACCGGGTTCGTTCTGCTCAAGCATGCGGGCGTAGCTCCCGTCACGCTCCCGGGCGCCGCGCCTGTTTCCGGTCCGGCGGCACGTACCGCGTGATGTGCGCGGGTGCCGCCGTCCGGGGCGCGGGCGCCGCACGGGAGCTGTTATGTCTGGCTCGCCGGTTCCCTGCGCGATGTACGCACGGCCTGGCGAAAGTCTTTTAGGTCAGTGCGCGGCCCGACCCAGGTGGCTCCCGAGTGCCAGGGCTGCGCTACAACGACTGCCCTTACGCGGCGGGACCTTCCGGCACCTCTGCGGTGGCGGTCCCGGCGATTGGGGTCTCCCCCAGTTCGAGCGAAGCCGAGAACTTGGGGAATGGTGGTGCGGCCGGGGCTGCCTCGCGGTCGGGCGCGAGCGGGTCGGTCACCGTGCCGGACTCCTCGTCGAAGAGCCCCTGCGCCAGCCTGGTCACCGCTGCGGGGACCGGCGGCGCCAGGTCGGCCACAGCTTGGAGACCGGACAGGACGTCGTCGGGTCGCACGGCAGGTGTCAGGTGCCGCACTACCAGCCGCAGTATCGCACAGGCGTCGCCCACCGGCCTATCGACCGGCGTAGCGGCGGCGGAGCCGGCCGTGTCGGCCTGCGGAGCGAGCGCCTGGAGTTCGGCGACGGCGCCCCGGGTGTCGAAGGTGCGCATGCCGTTCTTGGTCTTGCGCTGGACCTCGACGGCCTCGGCGGCCAGGAACGTGGCCACGGCCTTCCCGGCGGCTTCGACGGTCACCCCGTCGAGCCGGAGCTCCCATACGGAGGCGGTCAGCCGGTCGGCGAGACCGGAGGTACGCACCTCGACCGCGTCCACGATGTCGAGGCCGGTGGGCAGCGACTCGTCGAGCAGGGCGCGCAGTTTCTCGGGGTCGCGCTGCGCGGTGAGCGCGATCTCCAGGTATTCGGCCTCGGAGCCGACGCCGGTGGGTGCGGCGTTCGCGTACGACACCTTGGGGTGCGGGGTGAAGCCCGCCGAGTACGCCATGGGCACCTCGGCGCGGCGCAGGGCCCGCTCGAAGGCGCGCTGGAAGTCACGGTGGCTGGTGAACCGGAGGCGGCCGCGCTTGGTGTAGCGCAGTCGGATGCGCTGCACCGCAGGTGCGGGCGGCGGGCCTTCGGGCTGTCGCTTGCCCAGTGGTTCTTCTCCTCGGTGCGGGGCGGGCGCGGTAGGCGCCGCCCACCGTCCTGTGGGGGCCCCTCCGGTCGCGGGCCGTTCGCCGCCCGGCTCATCCCTCCGTCGTACGGAAGGAGATCTCGGGGGCGGGCACCGCGCCGGAGGCAGTAGTTGTACTACCCAGAGTACGCGCCCGCCACCACCCAGGTTCCCGGCCCGCCCACCGTGCTGATCAACGACGTCAATCAGGACCGCCACGATCACCCGGCCGGGGCGCACGCACGAAGGGCCCCCGCCGTCCGGGCGGGGGCCCTTCGTGTGGTCAAGCGGCTACTTGACGACCGAGAGCGGGAGCAGCTTCTTGCCCGTAGGCCCGATCTGGATGGACGTGTCCATCTGCGGACACACCCCGCAGTCGAAGCACGGCGTCCAGCGGCAGTCCTCGACCTCGGTCTCGTCGAGCGAGTCCTGCCAGTCCTCCCAGAGCCAGTCCTTGTCGAGGCCCGAGTCGAGGTGGTCCCAGGGCAGGACCTCCTCGTAGGTGCGCTCGCGGGTGGTGTACCAGTCGACGTCCACGCCGAAGGCGGGCAGGGTCTTCTCGGCGCAGGCCATCCAGCGGTCGTAGCTGAAGTGCTCACGCCAGCCGTCGAAGCGGCCGCCGTCCTCGTAGACGGCGCGGATGACGGCGCCGACGCGGCGGTCGCCGCGTGAGAGCAGGCCCTCGACGATGCCGGGCTTGCCGTCGTGGTAGCGGAAGCCGATGGAGCGGCCGTACTTCTTGTCGCCGCGGATCTTGTCGCGCAGCTTGGTCAGACGCGCGTCGGTGTCCTCGGCGCTCAGCTGCGGGGCCCACTGGAAGGGGGTGTGCGGCTTCGGGACGAATCCGCCGATCGAGACGGTGCAGCGGATGTCGTTCTGACCCGAGACCTCGCGGCCCTTCTGGATCACGTTCATCGCCATGTCGGCGATCTGGAGGACGTCGTCGTCGGTCTCGGTGGGCAGGCCGCACATGAAGTACAGCTTGACCTGGCGCCAGCCGTTGCCGTACGCGGTCGCGACGGTACGGATCAGGTCCTCTTCCGAGACCATCTTGTTGATGACCTTGCGCATGCGCTCGGAGCCGCCCTCGGGGGCGAAGGTGAGACCCGAGCGACGGCCGTTCCTGGTCAGCTCGTTGGCGAGGTCGACGTTGAAGGCGTCCACACGGGTGGAGGGCAGCGACAGGCCGATCTTGTCCTCGGTGTAGCGGTCCGCGAGGCCCTTGGCGATGTCGCCGATCTCGGAGTGGTCCGCGGAGGACAGCGACAGCAGGCCGACCTCCTCGAAGCCCGTCGCCTTCAGGCCCTTCTCGACCATCTCGCCGATGCCGGTGATGCTTCGCTCCCGCACGGGGCGCGTGATCATGCCGGCCTGGCAGAAACGGCAGCCGCGGGTGCAGCCGCGGAAGATCTCCACGGACATCCGCTCGTGGACGGTCTCGGCGAGCGGGACCAGGGGCTGCTTGGGGTAGGGCCACTCGTCGAGGTCCATGACGGTGTGCTTGGACACCCGCCAGGGCACGCCCGACTTGTTCGGTACGACACGGGCGATGCGGCCGTCGGCCAGGTACTCCACGTCGTAGAAGCCGGGGACGTACACCGAACCGGTCTTCGCGAGGCGGAACAGGACCTCCTCGCGCCCGCCGGGGCGGCCCTCGGCCTTCCAGCCGCGGACGATCTCGGTCATGTCGAGCACGGCCTGCTCGCCGTCGCCGATGACGGCGCAGTCGATGAAGTCCGCGATCGGCTCGGGGTTGAAGGCCGCGTGGCCGCCCGCGAGGACGATCGGGTCGTCGACCGTGCGGTCCTTGGCCTCCAGCGGGATGCCCGCCAGGTCGAGCGCGGTGAGCATGTTGGTGTAGCCGAGCTCGGTGGAGAAGCTGAGCCCGAAGACGTCGAACGCCTTCAGCGGGCGGTGCGAGTCCACCGTGAACTGGGGCACCTGGTGCTCGCGCATGAGTGCTTCCATGTCCGGCCACACGCTGTACGTGCGCTCGGCGAGGACGCCCTCGCGCTCGTTCAGTACCTCGTAGAGGATCATGACGCCCTGGTTGGGCAGGCCCACCTCGTACGCGTCCGGGTACATGAGCGCCCAGCGGACGTCCGTGCTGTCCCAGTCCTTGACGGTGGAGTTCAGCTCACCGCCGACGTACTGGATGGGCTTCTGCACATGCGGGAGCAGAGCTTCGAGCTGTGGGAAGACCGATTCGGCAGACATCTCCGGACCTTCGTGGCTGGCGGGGGGCGACTCTCAAGCGTAACCCGAGCCGGGGCCGCCCCTTCCCGCCGAACGGCCCCGGTCAGGCGCCCAGCCTCCGCCTGAGCTTCGCCTTGGCCGCGCGGGCCCAGACCACGGGCAGTTCACGCTCGTCCTCGGCGGCCGCTGCCTCCTCCTGCCCGTACAACAGTCCCCAGGTGAACGCGGACTCTCCGGCCGCGTGGGCCTGGGCGGCCAGGGTCCGCAGGGAGTCGCGGGCGACCACGCTGTCCTGATGGTCGCCGAGCACGTTCTGCACGGCCTTCATCCGCTTCGCGAACTTCTCGGCGGGCCTGCCGAGGGCGGCGGCCGCGGCCTCGGCGGCGTACCGGGCACGCTTGGCGGCCTTGCGGGCCTCGTGCAGGGCGACGTCCCGGTCGTGACCAGGTGCGAGGTCGAGCGCGGTGCGGACGCGGCCCGCGAGCCGGTCGTAGTCCTTGAGGACCGCTTTGACGAGTACGCCGCAAACGGGCCGGTCCGCTGCAGGGAGCAGCGGCGGGGCCGCGAGCAGCGCGTCGAGAGCGTCGAGCAGCCGCAGGTATCGCTTGCTGTCGAGGACGGCGATGGTGGTGCGGCGGGAGCCGGTGCGGCGGGACACGGTCCAGATGCGCAGCCGGCCGCGCACGGGCCCGAGCAGCAGGGTGCGGGGCAGCGCGTCGATGCGGGTCTTGAGGCGCTGGGCGAGGACTTCCTGGTCGCGGTCGACGCCGAGTTCGGCGGCGAGCCACTTGAGCTCGTCGCCCAGGGGGTCGCTCACCGTCCGGTCGACGACTGCGGCGTACGTCTTGAACGCGCTGCGCAGCCGGCGGGTGGCGACGCGCATCTGGTGCACGGAGTCGGGCAGTTCGCGGCGGACGGCCGGGTCGAGTGCGACCAGGGCGTCGCGCTGGGTGCGCAGGAAGGCGAGCACGTGGGCGCCCGCGGTGCCTTCGGCGGGCGCGGTGGTGTGGGGGGCCGGCTTCGGGGAGTTCGGCGGCGCCGTCTCGTGCAGGGCGCGGGCGACCTTGGAGGGGCTGGCCGCGGGGTGGATGCCCGCCTCGCGTAGCCGGGTCTCCACCCGGTCCAGGATGCTCTGGTCGTGGACGCCGTCGGCGAGTTCGACCTCGATCTCGGTCCAGGCGGCCGTCGAGGACCCGGCGCGCAGCCCTTCGGCACGGACGGTGTCGATGCTGAGTTCGGCGAGCAGCGAGCCGTCCTCGGCGAGCAGGTGGCGTACGTCGCGGGAGGACAACAGCCGTACGACGGGGACGAGTTGGGCCCCGCGGACGCGGGAGCGCAGCAGGGCGGCCAGCGAGCGCGGGAGGCGGTCGGAGAGCGGGGCGCGGATCTCGTCGCGGACGCTCGCGGCCACTGGGAACTTCAGGTGCCAGCCGGCGTCGGATCCGCCCGTTCTGCGGCGCAGGGTGACCGAGGCGGCGTCCAGGCGCAGGTCGTCGGTGTCGTAGTAGACGGCGTCGAGTTCGGCGACGCCCTGGCCGGCGACCTTGTCGATGCCCGCCACTCGGGTCAGGTCGGGGAGCTGCGCCGTCTCCGCGTCGGCCGGTGTGAACTCGAATTTCCGCTCGATCTCGCGCTTCGTGTCCGCCATGACCAGAATCTAGACGTGTTCGACGGTGGACGGCAGTACGCCGGACCAGCCATTTCTCCGGCCGGTCCGGCGTGCTCGCGTCGTGCGCTCGTTATGCCGTTATCGGGCGCTGCACCCGGATCGACTGGAGCAGCCCTATGGCCACCCACACCGCGAACATGGAGGAGCCTCCGTAGGAGACGAAGGGCAGTGGGATACCGGCCACCGGCATGATGCCGAGCGTCATGCCGATGTTCTCGAAGGACTGGAAGGCGAACCAGGCGATGATGCCGGCCGCCACGATGGTGCCGTACAGCTCGGTGGTCTCGCGGGCGATGCGGCAGGCGCGCCACAGGATGACGCCGATCAGCACGATGATCAGGCCCGCTCCGACGAAGCCGAGTTCCTCTCCGGCGACCGTGAAGACGAAGTCCGTCTGCTGTTCGGGGACGAACTGCCCGGTGGTCTGGGAGCCCTTGAAGAGCCCGGTGCCGGTCAGGCCGCCGGAGCCGATGGCGATCCTGGCCTGGCCGGTGTTGTAGCCGACGCCGGCCGGGTCGAGCTTGGGGTTGGCGAACGCGGCGAAGCGGTTGATCTGGTACTTGTCCAGTATCCCGAGCGTGGCGACCAGGATCGCGCCGATCACGCCGGCGCCGAGCAGCCCGAAGATCCAGCGGTTGGATGCCCCGGAGGACAGCAGCACGCCGAGGATGATCACCACGATGACCATGGTGGAGCCGAGGTCGGGCATCAGCATGATGCAGCCGATCGGGATCACCGCGATGCCGAGCGACTTGACGACGGTGCGGTGGTCCGGATGGAGCTGGTCACCGGCGTCCACCCGGGCGGCCAGCAGCATCGCCATGCACAGGATGATCGCGATCTTGGCGAACTCGGACGGCTGGAGGGAGAATCCGCCGCCGAGCACGATCCAGGAGTGCGCGCCGTTGACGGTGGCGCCGAGCGGCGAGAGCACCGCGAGCAGCATCAGGATGGAGAGCCCGTACAGGATGGGCACGGCACCGCGCAGGGTGCGGTGCCCGAGCCAGATGGTGCCGACCATCAGGCAGAGTCCGATGCCGGCGTTCACGATGTGCCGGATCAGGAAGAAGTACGGGTCGCCCTGGTTGATGGCGGTGCGGTTGCGGGTGGCGGACCACACCAGGAGCGAGCCGATGAGGCAGAGCGCGAGGGCCGACAGGAGCAGCGGCCAGTCGAGCCTGCGCAGCACGGAGTCGCGCGCCGTGAGCTTGGCGAGGGCGCCGCGCTCGGGGGCGTACCGCTGGACGGAGAAGCCTGCCATGGCGCTAGTCCCTCCGTGGGTTGCGGTTGTCGACGTTGGTGGCCGGGCTGTTGCTGGGCTGCGGCTGGCCATTGGGCTGCGGCTGACCGTCGGGCTGTGTCTTGTCCTTGGTCTTGCCGGCGTTCGGGTCGTAGGCGGCGACGGTCGGCGCGTCGATGGAGCCGTCGGCCTGGATCTTGGGCAGGGACTGCTCGGGCTGCGGCAGCATGGCGCGCTTGAGGTCCTGGTGGCCGGCGTCGTCGACGCCGTACATCGCCTCGTAGATCTTGCGCACGGCCTCACCTGAGGCGCCGGAACCCGTACCGGCCTGGGCGATCGTCATGACGACCGTGTAGTCCTTGGAGTAGGTGGCGAGCCAGGACGTGGTCTGCTTGCCGTAGACCTCGGCGGTACCGGTCTTGGCGTGCAGCTCGATCTTGTCCTGCGGCCAGCCCTGGAACTTCCAGGCGGCGGTACCGCCGGTGACGACGCCCGCGAGGGCCTTGTTGAAGCCGTCGAGGGTGGCCTGGGAGACCGGCAGCTTGCCGTTGACCTTCGGCGTGATCTCCTGCACGGACTTGCCGTCGGCGCTGACGATCGCCTTGCCGATGGTCGGCGCGTGCACGGTGCCGCCGTTGGCGATCGCCCCGTAGATCATGGCCTCCTGGATCGGGGTGACGAGGGTGTCGCCCTGGCCGATGGAGTAGTTGATCGCGTCGCCCTCGCGCATCTTGTTGCCTTCGAGGCAGTTCTCGTACGCGATCTTCTCGACGTAACTGCCGTCCTTCTTACCGGTCCTGCACCAGGCGTCCTTGTTGGCCTTGAAGTAGCTCTCCTTCCACTGGCGGTCCGGGACGCGGCCGGTGACCTCGTTGGGCAGGTCCACGCCGGTGGGCTTGCCGAGGCCGAACTGGTGGGCGGCCTTGTAGAAGAAGTCCTTGGGCTGCCCCTCCTTGGGGTTGATCCCGCCGTCCTTCTTCCACTCGTTGTCGGCGAGCCCGTAGAAGACGGTGTCGCAGGACACCTCAAGGGCGCGGCCCAGCGAGATGGGACCGAAGCTCTCGCCCTCGAAGTTCTTGAAGACTTGTCCACCCACGGAGTACGAGCTGGTGCAGGGGTAGCCGCCGTCCCACTTGTAGCCGGCCTCGACCGCGGCGGCCGTGGAGACCACCTTGAAGGTCGAGCCGGGCGCGGCCTGACCCTGTATGGCCCGGTTCAGCAGCGGGTAGTCGCCGTCCTTGCCGGTGAGCTGCTGGTAGTCCTTGGCGGAGATGCCGCCGACCCAGACGTTCGGGTCGTACGTCGGCGCGGATGCCATGGCGACGATCCGGCCGGTCTTGGCCTCCATCACGATGACGGCGCCGGAGTCCGCCTTGTAGTTCTCGTTGGTGATCTTGTCGAACTGCTTGCGGGCTTCGACCATCGCGTTGTTCAGCTCGTACTCGGCGACCGCCTGCACGCGTGCGTCTATCGACGTGATGACGTTGGAGCCGGGCTGCGCCTTGTCGCTCTCCGCCTGGCCGATGACCCGGCCGAGGTTGTCCACCTCGTACCGGGTGATCCCGGCCTTGCCGCGCAGTTGCCTGTCGTACGTGCGCTCAAGGCCGGAGCGGCCGACCTGGTCGGAGCGCAGGTAGGGCGAGTCGGTGTCCTTCGCCTTGGTGATCTCGTCGTCGGTGACGGGCGAGAGGTAGCCGAGCACCTGGGCGGTGTTGGCCTTGCCGGGCGCGGGGTAGCGGCGTACGGCGGTGGGGTCCGCGGTGATGCCGGGGAAGTCCTCGGAGCGTTCGCGGATCTGCAGGGCTTGCTGGGTGGTGGCTTCGTCGGTGACCGGGATCGGCTGGTAGGGCGAGCCGTTCCAGCAGGGCTTGGGGGTCTTGGCGTCGCAGAGCCTGACCTTGTCCATGACGTCCTGCGGCTTCATGCCGAGCACGGCTGCGAGCCGGGTCAGGACGGCCTTGCCCCGATCGGGCATCTTGCTGAGGTCGGTGCGCGAGGCGGAGACGACGAGGCGGGTCTCGTTGTCGGCGAGCGGGACGCCGCGGGCGTCCAGGATGGAGCCGCGCACCGCGGGCTGGACGACCTGTTGTACGTGGTTGTTCTTCGCCTCGTCCGTGTACTCCTTGCCGTTGCGGATCTGGAGGTACCACAGGCGTCCGCCCAGCGTCAGCAGGAGCGAGAAGACCAGGACCTGGATGATGACGAGCCGGATCTGCACCCGGGGGGTGCGGCCCGTCTCGGGGATGTTGCTCATGCGGTGACGACCCCCTGGTTCACAGTCGCTTGACGCCCTTGATGCGGCCGGCTCGGGCCGCTCTGTTCTTGGCGGCCTTCAGCCGGAGCCCGCCGCGCTGGTTGCCGATGCGCAGGCCGGTGCCGCCGGAGAGCCAGCCGGAGGTGATGTTGCTCCTGGGGTTGCCGTTGGCGGTGGTCTCGACGAGCGGGTCGTTCTCGGCCCGCCGGGCGA
This sequence comes from Streptomyces sp. NBC_01431, assembly GCF_036231355.1. Lineage (NCBI taxonomy): Bacteria > Bacillati > Actinomycetota > Actinomycetes > Kitasatosporales > Streptomycetaceae > Streptomyces > Streptomyces sp. NBC_01431. The sequence goes on along the minus strand of NZ_CP109496.1, from coordinate 5,393,709 downwards.
TCGCCATGATCAGCGGCACCGTGAACGGTGCGAGCAGCAGGTCGTAGACGGCCGCCGTGAACAGCAGGCTGAGCAGGCCGACATGGCGGGCCGCGGTGTCCCCGACGAGCGCGCCTACCAGCGCGTACAGCAGTGTCGAGCCGATGGCCGCGCCGACCACCACCACCATCGGGCCGACGGCCGAGCGCAGCCGGCCGTGGTCGGGTTTGGCGAGCCCCGCAAGGTAGCCGATCACGCACAGGACCAGGGCGTAGCGCCCGGCCGCGTGGTCGGCGGGCGGCGCGAGGTCGGCGAGCAGTCCCGCGCCGAAGCCGACGAAGGCGCCGCCGACGTGTCCGTACACGAGGGCCAGGCCGAGGACGGTGAGGAGCATCAAGTCCGGTACGGCGCCGGGGAGTTGGAGGCGGGCGAAGACGCTCACCTGGATGACGAGGGCGACGACGATCAGGGCGGCGGAGAGGAGGACCCTGTTGAGACGCATCTGGATCAGCTCCTACTGCTCGCCGTCGGCATTGTTGGCGTTGGCGTTGCCGTTGGGATTCGGAGGCGGATTGGCGTTCGCGTTGGTGTTGGTGTTGGGATTCGCGTTCGCGCTGGGGTTGGCGTTCGCGCTGGGGTTGGCGTTCGCGTTCGCGTTGGGGCTCGCGTTCGCGGCCTGATCGTTGTTCGCGTTCGCGCTGGGGTTGGCGCTGCCCTGGGCGTTGGGGCTGGCGGGCGGGCTGGCCGTGACGGTGACCGTGGGCGTCGGGGTGGGCTGCGGCTTGGCGGGCAGCACCTGGTCGCGGGGGTCGGTGCGCGGGGCCTCGACGACGACGCCGACGATGTCGAGCTTGGTGAAGCCGACGAACGGGCGGACGTAGATCGTGCGGGTCAGGTCGCCGCCGGAGGGGTCGACCTTGACGACCTCACCGACCGGGACGCCCGGCACGAACGGCTTGTCGGCCTGGGATCCGAAAGTCACCAGACGGTCGCCCGGGTTGACCTTGGCCTTGCCGTTGAGCAGCTGCACCGACAGCGGCCGGTCGCCGTGGCCGGTGGCGAAGCCCAGTTCGTCGCTCTTCTCCATGCGGGTGCCGACGGTGAAGTCGGGGTCGTTGGCGAGCAGCACGGTCGCGGTGGAGGGCCCCACGGTGGTGACCCGGCCGACCAGGCCCTCGCCGTTGAGCACGGTCATGTCGCGCTTGATGCCGTCGTTGGATCCGGCGTCGATGGTGACGGTCCAGGAGAAGCCCTGGGCCGCTCCTATGGCGACGACCTGGGCGGCCTTGATGGTGTACTGGCCCTCGCCCGCCGTCTTCAGCATCGCGTCGAGCTGGCCCAGCCGGGAGCGGTTGCGGGCGTCGCTGCCGAGTTTCTGGCGCAGCGCCTCGTTCTCGGCCTGCAGGGTGGAGATCCTGTCGTGCCGCTTGCCCGAGTCGCGTACCGCGCCGATCGCGTTGCCGATCGGGTCGACGGCGGCCGCGACTGCGTTCTCGACGGGGCCGAAGACGGTGGCGGCGGCCTGCCGGGCGCCGTCCACCGGTGAGTTCTCCCCGCCTCTGATATCGACCGTGATCAGCGCGAATGCGACGGCGATCAGCAGCACCAGGAGCAGCCGGCTCTCTCGTGTGTCCCTCACGTGCGGCGGCCGTGCCTTCCTCGTAGGAATGTGGATCTACAAGATCTCTTCGATCTGTATATCAACGATCCGCCGTACGGGTTGGCAGTGACCCATACGGCGGACAGCAGGCCCCGGAGCTATCTGCGGGGCTGCGCGTCGAGAACCTGCTGGAGGGCCTCGAACTCCTCCACGCACTTGCCGGACCCGAGGGCCACGGAGTCCAGCGGGTCCTCGGCGATGTGGATCGGCATGCCGGTCTCGCGGCGCAGCCGCTCGTCCAGACCGCGCAGCAGGGCGCCGCCGCCGGTGAGGACGATGCCGCGGTCCATGATGTCTCCGGAGAGCTCCGGCGGGCACTTGTCCAGCGTGGTCTTGACGGCGTCGACGATCGCGTTGACGGGCTCCTCGATCGCCTTGCGCACCTCGGCGGCGGAGATCACGACGGTCTTCGGCAGTCCGGAGACGAGGTCTCGGCCGCGGATCTCGGTGTGCTCGTCCTTGTCGAGGTCGTACGCCGAACCGATCGTGATCTTGATCTGTTCCGCGGTCCGCTCACCGAGAAGGAGGGAGTACTCCTTCTTGATGTGCTGGATGATCGCGTTGTCGAGCTCGTCGCCCGCCACCCGGATGGACTGCGCGGTGACGATTCCGCCGAGCGAGATCACGGCGACCTCGGTGGTGCCGCCGCCGATGTCGACCACCATGTTCCCGGTGGCCTCGTGGACCGGCAGGCCCGAGCCGATGGCCGCGGCCATGGGCTCCTCGATGATGTGCACCTGGCGGGCACCGGCCTGCGTCGAGGCCTCGATGACGGCGCGGCGCTCCACTCCCGTGATGCCGGAGGGCACACAGACCACCACACGCGGGCGGGCCAGGTAGCGGCGCTTGTGGATCTTCAGGATGAAGTAGCGGAGCATCCGCTCGGTGATCTCGAAGTCGGCGATCACGCCATCCTTCAGCGGCCGTACGGCGACGATGTTGCCCGGCGTACGGCCGATCATCTTCTTGGCCTCGGCGCCGACCGCCAGGATGCCGCCGGTGTTGGTGTTGATCGCGACCACGGACGGCTCGTTCAGGACGATTCCGCGGCCCCTGACGTACACCAGCGTGTTGGCGGTCCCGAGGTCGACAGCCATGTCACGGCCGATGAACGACATTTTGTTGCTCCCCATGAGGATGCGTCCGGCCTTCCCTAATCGAGCGTTGACGGCTTCTCAGGTCGGCGAGGTGGGTGCTGTGAGCGTGAGGCCCCATCGTAGTCCGGCCTGCACGGACACGGCGCGGTGGTCCACCTCAGTAATGGTGACGTCGTGTCGGGGCGATGCGTTCCCGAAGTCGGCCCGCATATGCCGCAGGGCGACCGAAATTCCTTCGGTCGCCCCAGGTCATGAGCGCTATATGGCTGACATCTCGTCAGAAACGCTCAGCTGCGGCCCGGGAAGAAGATCTTCAGTTCTCGCTCCGCGGACTCCGCGGAGTCCGAGGCGTGGATGAGGTTCTCCCGGACGATGGTTCCGAAGTCGCCACGGATCGAACCGGGGGCCGCCGCGATCGGGTCGGTGGGACCCGCCAACTGGCGTACGCCCTCGATGACGCGCTCACCCTCGACCACCAGGGCGACGACCGGACCGGACGCCATGAAGGCGACCAGCGGCTCGTAGAAGGGCTTGCCCTTGTGCTCGCCGTAGTGCTGTTCCAGGGTGTCCTGATCCAGGGAGCGCAGCTCCAGCGCGGAGATGGTCCAGCCGGCCTTGCGCTCGATACGGCTGATCACCTCGCCGATCAGGCCACGGCGAACGGTGTCGGGCTTGAGCAGGACGAGGGTGCGCTCGGTCATGGTGTGCGGCTCCTTGCAGGCATACGTGTGCGGTGTGCCGAGGCTACCGGGTGGGGCTGAACGGGTGGCACCCGGACCTGCCGGTACGGCGTTCCGCGCCCGTCACCCGCCCGGCCCCACGCGCCGCCCTACTGCGGCTGGGCCTCCGCCTGCGCCGCGAACCTCGCCTTCGCCTCGTCGATCTTGCGCCCGAAGTGCACCGAGGCCCACCACAGCGCCGCGAACATCAGGCCCATGAAGAACATCATCGGCACGGCGAAACCGCTCGCGATCAGGGCGATCTGGAGCGCCCAGCCGAGCTCGACCCCGCCGCGCCGGCCCAGCATCCCGCAGAGCAGCACCGAGAACAGCATGCCGATGCCGCACACCGTCCACACCGTGGCGGACGTGAGGTCCGGGTCCTTCATCGCGACGAGCCCGGCGAAGGCGATGACGAAGAATTCACCGATCAGGGTGGACGCGCAGAGCGTACGCATCGGCTCAGCCCCTCTTCAGCAGCAGCCGGGCGTCGCCGACCGTGAACACGGAGCCGGTGACGAGGACGCCCGCGCCCGCGTACTCGTCCTCCTCCTCGGCCAGGGTGATGGCCGCTTCGATCGCGTCGTCCAGACGCGGCTCGACCACGACCCGCTCATCGCCGAACACCTCGACGGCCAGCGCTGCCAGCTCGTCCACGTCCATTGAGCGCATCGAGGTGTTGGCGGTGACGACGACCTCGGCGAAGACCGGCTCGAACGCTTCGAGCAGGCCCTTGACGTCCTTGTCGGCGCTGGCGGCGACCACGCCGATCAGGCGCGAGAAGCCGAAGGCCTCGGTGAGTCCGTCGGCGGTGGCGCGCGCGCCCGCCGGGTTGTGCGCGGCGTCCAGGACGACGGTGGGCGAGCGGCGCACCACCTCAAGGCGCCCCGGCGAGACCACGGAGGCGAACGCCTTGCGGACGGTGTCGATGTCCAGCGGCCGGGCGTGCTGCGAGCCGATACCGAAGAAGGCCTCGACCGCGGCGAGCGCCACCGCCGCGTTGTGCGCCATGTGGGCCCCGTACAGCGGGAGGAAGACCTCCTCGTACTCGCCGCCGAGCCCGCGCAGCGTCAGGAGCTGGCCGCCGACGGCGACCTCGCGGGCGACGATGCCGAACTCCATGCCCTCGCGGGCCACCGTCGCATCGGCCTCGACGGCCTTCTTCAGCATGACCTGGGCCGCGTCGACGGGCTGCTGGGCCAGGATCACGGTCGCGCCCTGCTTGATGATCCCGGACTTCTCGACGGCGATCTCGGCGGGCGTGTTGCCGAGGCGGTCGGTGTGGTCGAGGTCGATGGGGGTGACGACGGCGACGCCCGCGTCGATCACGTTCGTCGCGTCCCACGAGCCGCCCATGCCGACCTCCACGACGGCCACGTCCACCGGGGCGTCCGCGAAGGCCGCGTACGCCATGCCGGTGAGGACCTCGAAGAAGGAGAGGCGGAACTCCTCCTTGGCGTCCACCATCTCGACGTACGGCTTGATGTCCTCGTAGGTCTCGACGAAGCGCTCGGCGGGGATCGGCAGACCGTCCAGGCTGATGCGCTCGGTGATCGACTGGACGTGCGGCGAGGTGTAGCGGCCGGTACGGAGCTCGAAGGCGCCGAGCAGTGCCTCGATCATGCGGGCGGTGGACGTCTTGCCGTTGGTGCCGGTGATGTGGATCGTCGGGTAGGCGCGCTGCGGCTCACCGAGGACGTCCATCAGGGCGGCGATGCGACTGACGGACGGCTCCAGCTTGGTCTCGCCCCAGCGGCCCGCGAGTTCGGTCTCGACCGCGCGCAGCGCCGCGTCCACCTCGGGGTCGGCGGGCCGGGCGGGGACGGCCTCGCCCTGGGGCAGACCGCCGTGCGCGCGCAAGGTGCGGCTGCCGGCCTCGATCACCGCCAGGTCGGGGGTTGGGGTCTCCCCTGATCGAGCTGCTTCGAGATCTTGGGGAAGATTGGTTTCGGCTTCGACGATTCCGTCGAAGTCATCGGCTTCACTGCGGTCGGGCTGCTCGGTCACAGGAACCAGTCTACGGAGGGGCACCGACAGGACCTTGGACCCGCCCCTTTCGGGACGTTCGGCCCCCGGGGCCCACAGACTCTCCGGGCAAACTTGGCGATCATGGACATAGGGATCGACCTCGGGACCGCCAACACCCTGCTGTACGCCCGCGGGCAGGGCATCGTGCTCAACGAGCCGTCCGTGGTGGCGATGAAGGAGGGCGGTCGCACCGCGCTGGCCGTCGGCACCCAGGCAAAGGAGACCATCGGCCGCACACCCGGTTCGATCACCGCGATCCGGCCGCTGCGGGACGGCGTGATCAGCGACTACGAGGCGGCGGAGGAGATGATCCGCCACTTCGTGAAGAAGGCCGTGCCGGGGCGCCGCCCCCGCACCCGCATGGTGGTGTGCGTGCCGAGCGGGGTGACCCCGGTGGAGCGGCGCGCGATCGTGCACGCCGCCCGGCGGGCCGGCGCCAAGGCCGTGCACCTCATCGAGGAGCCGATGGCGGCGGCGATCGGGGCCGGGCTCCCGGTGTCGGAGCCGCGCGGTTCGATGGTGGTGGACATCGGCGGAGGCACCACCGAGGTCGCCGTGATCTCGCTCGGCGGCATCGTCACCTCGCAGTCCCTGCGGGTGGGCGGCGACCGCCTGGACACCGCCATCACCGACTACGTACGCAAGGAGCACGCGCTGCTCATAGGCGAGCGCACCGCCGAGGACGTCAAGTGCGCGATCGGGTCGGCCTGGCCGGTGCCGGGTGACGACGAGCTGGAGGAGCGGACGTTCACCGTCCGGGGCCGCCAGAAGGTGGGCGGCCTGCCCAAGACGCTCCAGCTCACGGCAGGTGAGGTGCGCGCCGCGCTCAACGAGCCGGTCGAGTCGATCATCGCGGCGGTGAAGGTCACCCTGGAGGAGTGCCCGCCGGAGCTGTCCGGCGACGTGATGGAGCACGGCATCGTGCTGACGGGCGGCGGCGCGCTGCTGCCGGGCCTGGATCTGCGGATCGCGTCGGCGACGGGCATCGCGGCGTTCGTCGCACAGGAGCCGCTGGACTGCGTGGTGCTCGGCTCGGGCAAGTGCGTGGAGGACTTCGACCAGTTGCAGCGGGTGCTGGCCGGCGGGTAGCGAGGCTGGGCCTTCCCGGGCGGGCTGGCACACCGGGCTGGGGCGCGCCCGCCCCGTCAGGCGGACCCGGCCCACCGAGCCGAGGGCACGCCGCGCCGTCACGCGGACCCGGCCCACCGAGCCGAGGGCACGCCGCGCCGTCACGCGGACCCGGCCCACCAAGCCAGAGCACGCCCCCCGTCACGCGGACCCGGCCACCGGGCCTGGACGCGCCGCCCGGTCACCCGCTCCGGGTCCCGGCCGGAAGCGTGGCCCTCACCTCGTACGTGGTGCCGGTCCGGGTCGTGGTGAGGGTGCCGCCCATGGACTCCACCCGCTCCCGCATCGAGAAGGTGCCGGTCCCCGTGGACACCGGCTCCTTCACCGGGGCCGAGGCGGGCAGCGGATTGAGCACGGTGACGACGAGGTTGCCGTCCGCGAGCCGGATCGTCACCGAGACCGGCTCGCCCTGGGCGTGCTTGACCGCGTTGGTCAGGCATTCCTGGACCACTCGGTAGACCGCGGCCTGCCGCAGCGGGGACAGCCGGTGGGCGGCGGCCGCGATGTCGAGGCCGACCGGGGTGCCCGCGCCGCGGCTCTCCTCGGCCAGCGCGGCCAAGCCGTCGAGGCCGGGCGTGGCGGTGCGTTCATCCGCCCGGCGCACGATGATCTCGTTCAGCATGAGGTGGGCCCGTCGCGCGGTGTCGGCGAGTTCCTCGAAGTCCTTGTGGTGCGGCTCGTTCCTGGCCCGGATGGCGAGCACCTCGGAGCGCACCGCGAGCATCGTCAGCTCGCGGCCCACCATGTCGTGCACGTCCCTGGCCACCGAGACCCGCTCGGCCTGCACCGCCTGGAGGGCCGCGGTCCGGCCGCGCTGGACCTCCAGTTCGCGGACGAGGTCGTGCCGGTAGGCCGAGATGCCGACCCCGGAGGCGAGCACCCCCACAGGAACCACGATCGCCAGGAACGAGCTGAGCGTCTCGCCCCGGCTGTCGGGCCAGCCCGGCAGGTTGAACAGGACGTAGGCGACCGCGATGTAGCCGATGGTGGCGAGCACCGCCGCCCGCCGGCCCCGGAAGCGGCCGAGCGAGTACAGCGCGAACTGCACCAGGTTCAGCTGGTGCAGCCAGCCCAGATAGCCGAGCGCCACCACGTACGGCAGCCACGGCCAGCGGCGTCGGAAGAGCAGGGTGGCGGCGCCCAGCGCGAGGACCGGAGGCGCGGTGTAGCTGTTGAGGGAGTTGTCGGCCTTGGCCAGGCCCGGCACGTCCAGGACCATCAGACCGAAGCAGCTCAGCGCGATCAGCACGTCCAGGGCGCGCTCCTCGCCCACCCAGCGCGCGCACAGGGCGCGCGCCGCCGCCGGCGCGCGGCGCAGCGCGGAGGTGGCGGGCGTGGTCTGCATGCCCTCCATCATCCAAGGTCTTTCGGCCTGAATCCCCCAGCCGAATGGCCCACATGTAGTGATATGTCGCACGCGGCGCCGGACCGTTCCCCCTCCTCCCCCGGGCGCCCACCGAGATCCCGGGCCCGGTCGCCCCGTACGCGAAAGGCCCCCGGAGCGGCGTGCTCCGGGGGCCCCTTCGGACGAGCTCAGCCCTGCGGCAGGTTCGCGATCTGGTTGGTGATCCGCTCGATGTCGGCCTCCGCCTTGGCGAGCCGCGTACGGATCTTGTCGACCACGTTGTCCGGGGCCTTCGCGAGGAAGGCCTCGTTGCCGAGCTTCTTGTTCGCGTCCGCCTTCTCCTTCTCGGCCGCACCGAGGTCCTTGGCCAGGCGCTTGCGCTCGGCCTCGACGTCGATGGTGCCGGACAGGTCGAGAGCCACCGTCGCGCCCGCGACCGGCAACGAGGCGGTGGCGTGGAAGCCCTCGCCGGCCGGCTGGAGACGGAGGAGCTGACGGATGGCCGCCTCGTGCGGGGCCAGCGCGGTGCCGGTCAGGGTCAGCTCGGCCGGGACCTTCTGGCCGGGCTGGAGCCCCTGGTCGGAACGGAACCGGCGGACCTCGGTGACGACCTGCTGGACCAGCTCGATCTCGCGCTCGGCGGCCTCGTCGCGGAAGCCACTGTCCTTCGGCCAGTCCGCGACGACCAGCGACTCGCCGCCGGTCAGCGTCGTCCACAGCGTGTCCGTGACGAACGGGACGATCGGGTGCAGAACCCGCAGCATCACGTCGAGGACCTCACCGAGGACCCGGCCGGAGACCTGGGCCTGCTCACCGCCCGCGAAGAACGTCGTCTTCGACAGCTCGACGTACCAGTCGAAGACCTCGTCCCACGCGAAGTGGTAGAGCGACTCGCTGAGCTTCGCGAACTGGTAGTCCTCGTAGTACGCGTCGACCTCGGCCACCGTCTTGTTCAGCCGGGACAGGATCCAGCGGTCGGTCGCCGACAGCCGCTCCACGGGCGGGAGTTCACCCTCGACCGTGGCACCGTTCATCAGCGCGAAGCGGGTCGCGTTCCAGATCTTGTTGGCGAAGTTGCGGGACGCCTGGACCCAGTCCTCGCCGATCGGGACGTCCGCACCCGGGTTGGCACCCTTGGCGAGCGTGAAACGCACCGCGTCCGAGCCGTAGTTGTCCATCCAGTCCAGCGGGTCGACCGCGTTCGGGTTGGACTTCGACATCTTCTTGCCGAACTCGTCGCGGACCAGACCGGTCAACGCGACCGTCTTGAACGGGACTTCACCGTCCATCGCGTACAGGCCGAACATCATCATCCGGGCGACCCAGAAGAAGATGATGTCGTGACCGGTGAGCAGGACGTCGGTCGAGTAGAACTTGTCCAGGTCCGGCGTCTGCTCCGGCCAGCCCAGCGTGGAGAACGGCCACAGACCGGACGAGAACCAGGTGTCGAGGACGTCGGGGTCCTGGCGCCAGCCCTCACCGGTCGGAACCTCGTCGTCGGGTCCGACGCAGACGACCTGACCCTCCGGGCCGTACCAGATCGGGATGCGGTGGCCCCACCACAGCTGGCGCGAGATGCACCAGTCGTGCATGTTGTCGACCCAGTCGAAGTACCGCTTCGACATGTCCTCGGGGTGGATCTTGACCCGGCCGTCGCGGACCGCGTCACCGGCAGCCTGCGCGAGCGGGCCGACCTTGACCCACCACTGCATCGACAGACGCGGCTCGACGGTCGTCTTGCAGCGCGAGCAGTGGCCGACCGAGTGCATGTACGGGCGCTTCTCGGCGACGATGCGGCCCTGCTCCTTGAGCGCGCCGACGATCGCCGAGCGCGCCTCGTAGCGGTCGAGCCCCTGGAAGGGCCCCGGGACCGTGATGATGCCGCGCTCGTCCATGACGGTGATCGACTCAAGACCGTGCCGCTGCCCGATGGCGAAGTCGTTCGGGTCGTGCGCCGGGGTCACCTTGACGCAGCCGGTGCCGAACTCGGGGTCGACGTGGGCGTCCGCGACGACCGGGATGGAACGGTTGGTGAGCGGCAGCTTGATGAGCTTGCCGATGAGGTGCTGGTAACGCTCGTCGTCGGGGTGGACGGCGATCGCGGTGTCACCCAGCATCGTCTCGGCACGGGTGGTGGCGACGACGAGCGTGTCGTCCCCCTCCCCGTACTTCAGCGAGACCAGCTCGCCCGCGTCCTCCTGGTACTCCACCTCGATGTCCGAGATGGCGGTCAGGCAGCGCGGGCACCAGTTGATGATGCGCTCGGCGCGGTAGATGAGCTCGTCGTCGTACAGGTTCTTGAAGATGGTCTGGACGGCCCTGGAGAGCCCCTCGTCCATGGTGAACCGCTCGCGCGACCAGTCGAGCCCGGCGCCCAGCCGCTTGAGCTGGCCCAGGATCCGGCCGCCGTACTCGCCCTTCCACTGCCAGACCCGCTCGGTGAACACCTCCCGCCCCAGGTCCTGCCGGGACTTGCCCTCCTCGGCGAGCTGCTGCTCGACCTTGTTCTGGGTGGCGATGCCCGCGTGGTCCATGCCGGGCAGCCACAGCGTCTCGTACCCCTGCATCCGCTTGCGGCGGGTGAGGGCGTCCATGAGCGTGACCTGGAAGGCGTGCCCGAGGTGCAGCGCGCCGGTGACGTTGGGCGGCGGAATGACGATGGTGTACGGGTCCTTGTCGGACGCCGCGTCAGCGGTGAAGTAACCGCGCTCTACCCAGCGCTCGTACAGCTTCCCCTCTACCTCGGCCGGCGCGTACTGGGTCGGCAGTTCGGTGATGGGCGCTGGATTCTGCTGCTGAGTGTTCTCGGTCACGGGGTCAGTTTAGGGGCGAGGGCAGCTCACGATGAAACGGGAATGTTTGTTGGCATCCTCCCCGCAGTGGCCTGCGAGGATTCCTCGCTTCCAACGATTGGAAACGCGAGGGGTTCACGCGTGCGCCCGGTTCTGCTGCCGGGCATGACCGGTCGGGTGCGGCCGGTCGGTGCGTGCTGTTCACCGCGATACCCCGCGGCAAAGGCTGCGCCCGCCGGTGTGCGGAGCGCGCGATGGAGTGTCACCGCGGCGGCGTTGTGGTCGGCGTCGTCCACGTGTCCGCAGTTGGTGCAGCGGAAGGTGTCCCGGTCGCTTCGGGACGCCGGGTCGCGGTGGTGGCAGACCCGGCACGTCTGTGAGGTGCCTGCGGCTTCCACGGCGACCAGCACCGACCCGTACATCGGGCATTTGTAGGCGAGCTGACGTCGCCGCTCCCCCGGAAGGTTGTCGAGGATGCCGCGATTGAGGCCCGCTTTGCGCGAGGCGTGGCACCGGGGAGCATCCCCACCACCCTCGGCCTTCTTCGTCATGGCCTTCACCCGCAGGTCCTCGACCGCGACCAAGCCGTGGTTCTTGGCCAGGTCGGTAGTGAGCTTGTGCGTGAAGTCCAGCCGTCGACGGGCCTGGCCGGCCTTGATACGGGCGATCTCCCGCAAGGTCCGCCGCAAGCGTGTGCCGTACACACCACCCCGGTGCCTACGCGCGTGACGCATCTGCCGCGCCTTCCGCCGCTCCAGGCCTTCCAGCCGCCGACGCTCCCCGACGGTGAGAGACGGCGGCATGAGCCGCGGCAGGGCTTCGTCGGAGAGAAAGGCAGACTGCTTGACCCCGAAGTCGACGCCGACCGGCGGCAGTTCGTTGGCAGGGGCTGCCTGATTGCGCGTGCACACGGCGAAGCTGATGTACCAGCGCCCGGAGGCATCCGTGCGAACCGTCGCGTTCCGGACCTCGCCCCCGAGGACACGGGACAGCCGGACCTTGACCTCGCCGAGCTTCGGTATCCGGACGAGAGCCCACTTCTGATTGACCCGCGCCACACGAACTGCCTGACCGGGAAGGGGGATGGAGAGCCGCGCGGATCGCTTCTTAAACCGGGGGAATCGGGCGGAATGATTCATATTCCAGAAATTGTCGTAGGCCCGGTCGAGATGGCGAAGGATCTGCTGCAGCGCCTGAGAGGGCAGCTCCCCGATCCAGTCGAGGTCGCGCCGCGCCTGCGTCAGGTAGCGGCATTGCTCATCGGCCCGCAGGCACCGGCCCCGCTGTCGGTACACATAGATCCGCTGCTCAAGAGCGAGGTTCCACACGGCACGACAGGTGTGGCCCCAGCGCTGCAAGCGCTCGGCCTGCGCCGGGGTCGGGTACAGACGGTACTTGCGTCCGGCATCCGCCGAACTGACAGACCTGCGACCCACAACCCCACCTCCGGCTCAGCCATCAACGGACACGGATCACGCTACATAGATAAGTTCAACTTGTCTGGCATACGGTGAGAACCATGTCAGCAGCCCGACTCACCCCAGCGCAGGCCTCCGATCACCTGGGTATTTCGGTCCAGGCCGTCTACGTACTCAACTCACGGCCGCAGAACGGCTTCCCTGAACCCGAACGCATCGGGCGGACGCCGACCTGGCTGTCCGCCGAGCTCGACGCGTGGCGGGCGGAGCATCCCGCGAAGAGGCCGCGGCGGCGCCCGCAACAGCGCATTGAGGCCACACCGCGGCGATCCGACACCTCGTTCCACGACCTGGCGGCGCGCATCGCTTTCGTCACCCTGCACCGTCGGGCACTGCTGACTGCTGAGATGCTGCGCCTGGCGGAGCACTCCCTGAGGGAGGCTGCTCGGGCAGCCGATGCTGAGATCGAGGGCTTCGCAGGGGCGCCCGACCACATTCGTGCCACAGTCCGCTATCCAGCTGCCCTCGCCGCCTCCGACCTGGCCAGGAAGCTCAGAGCCGCCTCTGAACGTGCCCTTCGCCAGAGCGGAGCGTCGCAGGTCTGGGCCCCTTCATACTTCGTGGCCTCCACCGGAACCGATCCCTCCGGCCGGATCGACGAGTACGTGCGGGAACAGGAACAAGTCATCAACAGCTAGACATCAACCGACCCCGGCTAGTGCGGGCCACCCCCCTGTCAGTCAGGATGTCCGGATCGGATAAGCATTCCTAGGGGGAACCCAGCAATGAGCTACAACCAGCCGGGCCCGTACGGTGGCCAGCCTCAGCAGCCCGGTCCGTACGGCCAGCAGCCGCCGCAGCAGCCTTACGGCCAGCCCGCTCCGCAGCAGCCCGGCTACGGCTACCCACAGCAGGCGCCGCAGGGCGTGCCGCCGCAGCAGCCCGGCCCGTATGGGCAGCAGCCGCCGCAGCAGCCCTACGGCTACCCGCAGCAGCAGCCCCAGCAGCCCCCGTACGGCGCCCCGATGCAGCCCATGCCCCCGGCCCCGCCGAAGAAGAAGACCGGCGTCATCATCACGGCGGTCGTCGTTGCGGTCGCGGTCATCGGCGGCGGCGTCTGGTTCCTGACGAAGGGTGGCGGCAACGGCGACGTCTCCGCGAGCACCAAGGGCTACAAGCTGGTGGCCCCGGCCGCGGTGGCCGACTACAAGAAAGACACCTCCAAGTCCGCCGAGGACAAGCCGATGTCGGACAAGGACAAGGCGGCGACCGAGGCGATGGGAGTCAAGGACCCCCACTCGACGTCCGGAAGCTACAAGTCGGGTGACTCCAGCAATCCGATGATGGCCAAGATGCTGCTGCTCAACGGCGTTTACGGCGACATCAGCGACCCGGCGAAGACCCTTGACGCCGCCTTCCAGAAGTTGCAGAAGGGCAGCGACGAGGACAAGGCTTCCAGTTCGTCGGACGACAAGACGAAGATGGAGCTGGTCGGCACACCCACGGCGGTGAAGCCGGCCGGTTTCAGCGGTGCCCTCATGAAGTGTCAGAACGCCAAGGTGACCGACACCAGCGGCACGGCCAAGGGACCCAGCTCCGCGCAGATTCCGATCTGCATCTGGTCCGACTACAGCACCGTCGGCATCGTGGAGGCCGTCGACATCCAGCAGATGATGGGCACGGGTGGCACGACCATGCCCACCAACCAGGTCGCCGACCTCGCCGCGAAGCTCTACAACACCGCGCGCGTCAAGAAGTAGCCCGAGACGTAGCACAAGGATCGATCAAGAGGGGCGCCCCGCCGACCAGTCTGGCGGAGCGCCCCCCTGCATTCTGCGCCACCGTGCCGGGTCCTAGCTACCGCCGACCGATCGTTGGCCCGCGGCGCCGTGCCATTACAGGGAAGGGGCATCAAAGTGCGCGGTCAGCTCCCGCGGGACTAGGGCACGCGGACACGACTGTTACTTCGTCACCTCACCCCCGACGGAGGCTAGTTGCGGCTGCCCCTCGGCGTACTGCCGCCACGGCCCCCGGCCAACCAGCGCCGCCAGGCACCTCCCGGAAGGTCAAGCCCCCTAGTGTCTCGTGATCCCGTTTGTGTCACTTGGAGTTGTTTGCGACGAGCTTCTTGATGCTGGTCTGGACGAGTCGGACCTTCGTGAGGATCTCGTCGGTGGTTGCGGTCCAAGTAAAGGGTTTGGCCTCGGAGTTCCAGGAGTCGATGTAGTCGCGGATCTGCTTGATCAGGACGTTCACGCTGGAGAATGTGCCGCGGCGGATCGACTGGCGGGTCAGGATTCCGAACCAGGTCTCGATCTGGTTGATCCAGGAAGAGCCGACGGGGGTGAAGTGGAAGTGGACGTGCTGATTGTTGGTCAGCCATGCCTTCACCTCCGGCGTGGTGTGCGTGGAGAGGTTGTCCAGGACGACATGAATCTCCTTGTCCGCATGCGGTTTCACCACCTTCTTGAGGAAGGCCAGGAAGTTCACGGCGTTCCGGCTCGGCCTGCACTCGCCGGTCACTTCGCCCGTGGCGACGTTGAGTGCGGCGAACAGGTTCGTGGTGCCGTGCCGGACATAGTCGTGGGTGCGCTTCTCGGTGGCTGCGAAGGTCACCGGCAGCACCGGCTGGGTCCGGTCCAGCGCCTGGATCTGCGTCTTCTCATCCACCGAGAGCACCACCGCGCCACCGGGCGGAGCCAGGTAGAGGCCGACGACATCAGCGACCTTGTCCGCGAACGCGGGATCCTTCGAAATCTTGAAGGTGCCCTTGCGATGCGGTTTGAGGTTCTCCTCGCGCCAGACCTTTGCGATGTAGTGCCAGGACACGGTGACGTTCTCGGTCCGCTTCAGATACTTCGCCAACTCCCGCGTCGACCAATGCGAAAGACCGGTGCCGACCGGCGGCGTCATGCGCGTCAATGCGATCACCCGCGCCCGGACCCGCGTCGGCACCTGCTCGCGCGCCCCGCCCGGACAGTCGCCCTCCAGCCCGGCGAGCCCGCGCTCGGCGTAACGGGTCCTCCAGCGGTCCACGGTCGGCAATGACACCCCGAGCAGTTCGGCAATGTCCTTGCGCCGGCGCCCCTCACCGGACCACAGCACGATCCGGGCCCGGGTGGCCACATCGGCGGGCACGTCCCGACTGTTCGCCAACTCCCGCAACTCGGCGGCCTGTTCCACGGAAAGCTCCATGCCGGGAGCAACGAGTCACACAAGATCAAGTAATGCCGACGGAATCACGAGACACTAGAGCGCCCGCCTCTTCGAGAGGCAGAGTGCTGGATGCGCGCGGGCTGCCCAACAGGAAGCTCCATCAACGACAACTACGTTTCGCGATGCCGTGCGGCATTACGCCAAATTGCATGCGCTAAAGCGTGCAGCCCAAGGCACACCCGCGTTCTCCAACAAATCCATACACCGCGGATTAGGCATTAGCGATCCCGGATCCTTAGCCTGGGCACAGGCATCTCTCGTTTTCGGCCCCACAGGATAGCCATAACCGGCAATCTGAGCAGCGCAAGCGTCCGCGTCAGCCGATGCTGGCGTGGCGGTTGCCAGTGGCACTGCGGCAGCTGCTACAGCCAGGCAAAGCACTGAAACAAAGCGGCCGAATTTCGGACGAGGCATCAGAACACTCCATTCGCGATTAGTTATTGGCCCGCGGCAGCCAATTAGATCATGCGAGGAATCGGGCACCAAGGCGAGCCGAGAGAATGGCTTGAACTGCACGCTCGCCATGCCAGTCATTATTTGCCCGCGGGCATGAAATTCCTCGTGTAGCTAGCCGCATAGAGCACGACGGAGGGGCGCCCGGTCAACTTCCTTGACCGGGCGCCCCTTCGTCGTGCATACGCCGGCGCAGCGCTACGCGCTCTTCTCGTGCCGGCCGTCGTTCTTCACGATGCGGGGCTCGCGCGGGACCAGCGTCGGGTTGACGTTGTTGCGGACGACGTCCGCGGTGATGACGACGCGGGCGACGTCCTTGCGGGACGGGACCTCGTACATCACCGACTGGAGGACTTCCTCCATGATGGCGCGCAGGCCGCGCGCGCCGGTGCCGCGCAGGATGGCCTGGTCGGCGATGGCCTCCAGGGCCGGGCGGTCGAAGTCCAGCTCCACGCCGTCGAGTTCGAACAGGCGCTGGTACTGCTTGACCAGCGCGTTGCGCGGCTCGACCAGGATCTGGAGGAGCGCTTCGCGGTCGAGGTTGTGGACCGAGGTGAGGACGGGCAGGCGGCCGATGAACTCGGGGATCATCCCGAACTTCACCAGGTCCTCCGGCATGACCTCCTGGAACTGGTCGCTGGCCTCGATCTCGCGCTTGGAGCGGATGGTCGCTCCGAAGCCGATGCCCTTGGCGCCGGCCCGGGACTCGATGATCTTCTCCAGGCCCGCGAAGGCGCCGCCCACGATGAACAGCACGTTCGTCGTGTCGATCTGGATGAATTCCTGGTGCGGGTGCTTGCGGCCGCCCTGGGGCGGGACCGAGGCCGTCGTGCCTTCGAGGATCTTGAGCAGGGCCTGCTGGACGCCTTCGCCGGACACATCGCGCGTGATCGACGGGTTCTCGCTCTTGCGAGCCACCTTGTCGATCTCGTCGATGTAGATGATCCCGGTCTCGGCCTTCTTGACGTCGTAGTCGGCGGCCTGGATCAGCTTGAGCAGGATGTTCTCGACGTCCTCGCCGACATAGCCGGCCTCCGTCAGCGCCGTGGCGTCGGCGATGGCGAACGGGACGTTGAGCATGCGCGCCAGCGTCTGGGCGAGCAGCGTCTTGCCGGAGCCGGTGGGGCCGAGCAGCAGGATGTTGGACTTGGCGAGCTCGATCGCGTCGTCGCGGCCCGTGCCGCCGCCGTTCTCACCGGCCTGGACCCGCTTGTAGTGGTTGTAGACCGCCACCGAGAGGGCCTTCTTCGCGGGCTCCTGCCCGACGACGTACCCCTCAAGGAACTCGTAGATCTCGCGCGGTTTGGGAAGTTCCTCCCACCGCACCTCGGAGGACTCGGCGAGTTCCTCCTCGATGATCTCGTTGCAGAGGTCGATGCACTCGTCGCAGATGTACACCCCGGGGCCTGCGATGAGCTTCTTCACCTGCTTCTGGCTCTTTCCGCAGAACGAGCACTTGAGCAGGTCGCCGCCGTCACCGATGCGTGCCACGAGGTGCTTCCCCTTCGCCTGGGAGACGCCATGTGCGCCGCCTCCTGGTGCCTACTGCGTTTTCCGGGGGGACGCCCCCAGACCCCCTACCGACGGTACCTTGCCGAGCCCCCCGTTCGGGCCCCCCTTGGCGCGGTTCACTTCTCCGTGGACCGCGCCGAGGGCGCCGAAGCGGTTCAGGCCGCCGCGGCGGACGTCGTCTTGCGGGTCGAAACGATCTGGTCGACCAGGCCGTACGCCAGCGCGTCCTCGGCCGTGAGGATCTTGTCGCGCTCGATGTCGTCGCGGATCTTTTCGATCGGCGTGGTCGAGTGCTTGGCCAGCAGGTCCTCCAGCTGCTTACGCATCCGGAGGATCTCGTTGGCCGCGATCTCCAGGTCGGAGAGCTGCTCGCGGCCGGTGCCGCCCGAGGGCTGGTGGATCAGGACGCGGGCGTTCGGAAGCGCCATGCGCTTGCCCGGCGTACCGGCGGCCAGCAGGACCGCGGCGGCCGAGGCCGCCTGGCCCATGCAGACCGTCTGGATGTCGGGCTTCACGAACTGCATGGTGTCGTAGATCGCCGTCAGTGCGGTGAAGGATCCACCCGGGCTGTTGATGTAGATCGAGATGTCGCGGTCCGGGTCCATCGACTCCAGGCACAGCAGCTGCGCCATCACGTCGTTGGCGGACGCGTCGTCGATCTGCACGCCGAGGAAGATCACGCGCTCCTCGAAGAGCTTCGCGTACGGGTCGTACTCGCGCACGCCCTGCGAGGTGCGCTCGACGAAGCGCGGGACGATGTAGCGGTTGTCGACCTGCGGGCCGGTGTAGAGGCCTGCGGCGTTGGCCGAGTTGAAGTTGCTCATTGGGGTGTTCACCATCCTGGTGGCGTTCAAGTGGGCAGGGGAAGCGGTGCGGGCCGGGGGCTCAGGCCCCGGTGCCACCGCCGCCCGGAACGCCCGAGGCAGCGGAGATGATCTCGTCGATGAGGCCGTAGTTCTTGGCCTCCTCCGCCGTGTACCAGCGGTCGCGGTCGCCGTCGCGGATGATCGTCTCGACGGTCTGGCCGGAGTGCGCGGCGGTGATCTCGGCCATGCGCTTCTTCGTCCGGATCAGGTACTCGGCCTGGATCTTGATGTCGGAGGCCGTACCACCGATGCCGGCGGAGCCCTGGTGCATCAGGATGTCGGTGTTGGGGAGCGCGAAGCGCTTGCCCGCGGTGCCGCCGGTCAGCAGGAACTGGCCCATCGAGGCGGCCATGCCCATGCCGATGGTGACGACGTCGTTCTGGATGTACTGCATGGTGTCGTAGACCGCCATGCCCGCCGTCACCGAGCCACCGGGGCTGTTGATGTAGAGGTAGATGTCCTTGTCCTGGTCGGCAGCGGCCAGGAGGAGCATCTGGGCAGTGATCTTGTTGGCGATCTCGTCGTCGACCTGCTGGCCGAGGAAGATGATGCGGTCGTTGAGCAGTCGGCTGTAGACCTGGTCACCGAGGCCACCACCGAGGGACGGCTCACCGGCGGCGTAAGGCATCAGATTCGTCACGTATCCACCTGCTCGTCTCTGACGGCTTCGGCCGTCTCAGCGTCTTCGTTCCGAGGGCGCGGACTCCGGCTCGCCAGACTCCACCACCTTCGTATTCATGGACCCTAACGCGCAGGTGGGACAACGCCATCCCGGTTCCCGAACTGTTCGCTCGGAGCGCAAGGTGGTTGAACCGGAATTACATACGAAGGAGGGCCCGTACGCGACTGCGCACGGGCCCTCCTTCGTGGATCGGGGTGAGGATCAGGCCTCGGTCTTCTCCGCGGAGTCGGCCTCGACGGCCTCGCCCTCGGCGGCGGCGACGACGGCCTCGGCGACCTCGTCCTCGTCGTCCTCGAGGTCGACGACCTCACCGTTGGTGTCGGTGACCTTGGCGGCCTCGACCACGACGGCCAGCGCCTTGCCGCGGGCGACCTCGCCGACGAGCATCGGCACCTGGCCGCCCTCGACGACGGCCTGGGCGAACTGGTCCGGGCTCATGCCGGAGGACGCCGCACGCCGCATGAGGTGCTCGGTGAGCTCCTCCTGGTTGACGTTCAGCTTCTCCTTGTTGACGAGCTCGTCAAGGATGAACTGGGTCTTGATGCCCTTGACCGCCTGCTCCTCGGTCTCGGCGGTGAACTCTTCCTCGGTCTTGCCCTGGATCTCCAGGTACTTGGCGAGGTCGATGCCCATCTGGCCGAGCTGGTGGTGCTCGAGGTTGTGCTTGCGGGTCTGGATCTCGTCCGCGAGGAGCTTCTCGGGGATCGGGACCTCGGCCAGCTTCAGGAGCTCGTCCAGGACGCGCTCCTGGGCCTGGGTGGCCTGGTCGTACTGCTTCATGTTCTCAAGGCGCTTGCGGCTGTCGGCCTTGAGCTCGTCCAGGGTGTCGAACTCCGACGCGAGCTGCGCGAAGTCGTCGTCCAGGGCGGGCAGTTCACGGGCGGCGACCTGGGTGACCTTGACGGTGACCTCGGCCTCCTTGCCCTCGGCCGAGCCGCCCTTGAGCTCGGAGGTGAAGGTGGCCTCGCCACCGGCCTCCAGGCCCTTGACGGCGTCGTCGATGCCTTCGAGGAGCTCGCCGGAACCGATGGTGTACGAGACACCCTCGGCCACGCCGTCCTCCAGGACCTCGCCGTCGACCTTGGCCTGCAGGTCGATCGTCACGACGTCGCCGTCCTCGGCGGCGCGCTCGACGGGGGAGGTCGAGGCGAAGCGCTCGCGGAGCTGCTCCACGGACTTCTCGACGTCCTCGTCGCTGACCTCGACGGCGTCCACGGTGACCTCGATGCCGGAGTAGTCCGGGATCTCGATGGCCGGGCGGATGTCGACCTCGGCGGTGAAGTTCAGCGTCTCGCCGTCCTTCAGCTCGGTGATGTCGACCTCGGGCTGACCCAGCGGGTTCAGCTCCGCCTCGTTGATCGCCTCGGTGTAGAACTTCGGAAGCGCGTCATTGACGGCCTCTTCGAGCACGGCGCCACGACCGAACCGCTGGTCGATCACTCGGGCCGGGATCTTGCCCTTACGGAAGCCCTTGACCGTGACCTGCTGGTTGATCTTCTTGTACGCCGCGTCGAGGCTGTCCTTGAGCTCCTCGAAGGGCACCTCGACAGTGAGCCGAACCCGAGTCGGGTTCAGGGTCTCCACGGCGCTCTTCACGGTTCGGTCTCCTTGTGGCTGACTTCTTTGGGGGTTCTGCCCAGACCGACGGTCCCGGCGGATCGGGCCCGGTACATCAGATTGATCAGACACACGGGCACGCAGCTTGCATAGTAACCGCAAGCGGGATGCCGCCCACAATGTGATCTTGTGCCCGGAGAACCGGACCGTCCGTCGATGCCGGACGCCGGTGGTGGCGAATGTCAGTGACGCTGGTCGGGGTGGCGGGATTTGAACCCACGGCCTTCCGCTCCCAAAGCGGACGCGCTACCAAGCTGCGCCACACCCCGTCGGTGCGACACGTAGGGTACATGCCCGCGGCCGGTACGTCGGCAGCTTTACCGCCGGGACGGCGACGGCTTCACCGATTGGCGGGCGTTGGCCTTGCCGACGGGGCCGCGGGCGGCCCCGCTGCGCGCGGGTCGCGCGGCCGTGCGCCCGCCACCGGGGACGCGGTGTGCACGTGCGGGGTGTGACCCGCTACGATGCTCTACGTGCCGCGGTCACCATGACCTGCGGCGCGGTGCTTGCGGGCGTAGCTCAATGGTAGAGCCCTAGTCTTCCAAACTAGCTACGCGGGTTCGATTCCCGTCGCCCGCTCTGTTGCGACTCGGGGCCGGTCGAAGGGATGTATCCCTTCGACCGGCCCCGATCGCGTTCCGGGATGCTCGGGCGTCCGTGGACGGCGGGCCCCTCCGCTCGGGGAGGGTCAGAACTTGATCTGGTTGATCGTGTCCGCTATCGAGTTCAGGAATCGCTGGATCGACGGGGCCATGCCCGTCGAGGCCAGGAAGAAGCCGAAAAGTATCGCGACGATGGCTGGGCCGGCCTTGATGGAGCCGCCGCGGATCAGCACCACGAGGATGACCGCCAACAGCACCACCACTGACAGCGAAATGGCCACAACTGATCACACACCCTTGGTCGGTCCGCCCTTGCCGGCCCGGGGGCATGTCACGCACACCCCCGCCAGGTCCATCGTGCCACCAACACCCCTGTGGTTGTTCCCCGGTGGCGGATCGCCATCGTAAGGATCAGGCCAACCGCGCGTCGGATTGCGGCGGTTCGGCCAGGCCGAGCAGGCGGCGCGCCTCGCGGTACTTGGCCTCCAGGCGGGTCCGGGTCGGCTCGTCCAGGAGGGCCAGGCGGGCCGGATCCGCGTTGTGTGCCAGGTCGGACTCCTTGATCAGGAGCGCGCCCTCGGTGGCCAGGACGCGCTGCGCGTACAACGCCGGTTCCTCGCCCGGCCGTTTGGTCAGTGCGAGCACCAACGCCTTTACGGAGTACGGAAGTTCGGCGGAATCCAGCCACTCGGCGGACAGTGCGTCGTCCTCGATCGCGTCGTGCAACCACGCCGCTTTGATCTGGTCGTCGCTGCCGCCCCGCACCCGGACACCCTCGGCCACCGCCGCGAGGTGCTCGGCGTACGGGCGGCCCGCCTTGTCGGTCTGGCCTTCGTGGGCCGCGCGGGCGATGGCTTCGACTTCGGGGAGGGAAAGGGTGCGGCTCGGCATGGGCTCGACTGTACGGCGGGGCCCTCGCCGTCGCCCTGGCGCACCCCGGCCCCAGCGGCACGTTCTGCTCGCGCAGCCGGGGCCGCTCCCCCGACTAGGCCTCGCGGCTGATCAGCAGCAGCGCCCTGTCGTCGTTGACGTCCTTCGCCACCGCCTCGATGAGGTGCCAGGCCGCCCCGGCGAAACCCGTCGTCACGTACCGGTCGGCCTCGCCGGTCAGCCGGTCCATGCCCTCGGCGATGTCGCGTTCGGAGGTCTCCACCAGGCCGTCCGTGAAGAGCATCAGGACGTCGCCGGGGGCGAGCGAGCCCTTGGTGGCGTGGAATTCGGCGCCGTCGTAGACGCCGAGCAGCGGGCCTTCGGCCGACTGTTCCTGCCAGCGGCCCGAGCCCGCGTGGAGCTGGAGGGCCGGGGGGTGGCCGGCCGAGAGGAGCTGGTAGTCCCCCGAGTCGAGGTCCAGGACCAGGTGGATGGCGGTGGCGAAGCCCTCGTCCCAGTCCTGGCGCAGCAGGTAGCCGTTGGCCGCGGGCAGGAAGGCGTGCGGGGGCAGCGAGCCGAGGAGGCCGCCGAAGGCGCCGGAGAGCAGCAGGGCGCGGGAGCCCGCGTCCATGCCCTTGCCGGAGACGTCGGTGAGGACGATCTCCAGGGTGCGGCCGCCGCCGGTGCGGGCGGCGACCACGAAGTCGCCGGAGAAGGACTGGCCGCCCGCCGGACGCAGCGCCATCTCGCGGTGCCAGCCCTTGGGCAGGCGCGGCAGCGCGCTCTGGACGCGGATGCGTTCGCGCAGGTCGAAGAGCATGGTGCCGCCGCGCCGCCAGGGCACGCCGACGCGGGCCCGGAACTGGGCGATGAGCAGGCCGAAGAGTCCGCAGGCGCCCACCACGAGGACGGCGCCCGGGGTGACCCGGTCCAGTCCTGCCGTGTACGGGCCGAGCTCCACCGACTCCACGATCAGGGCGGTCGCGGCCGCCGCGTACAGGCCGAGCAGGTTGGCCGGCCGCAGCAGGAGGCCGCCCGCCACGATCGGCAGGACCAGGGCCGTGGGCGCGCACCACGCCGGGGCGAGGAGGGTGGCGCACGTGATGGCCGGGATGGTGAGCAGCAGACCGATCAGGGCGATCCAGTCGGAGCCGTCACCGCGGAAGTAGTCGACGCCGGATTTGCGCACCGCGGTGCGGACCCGGTGCAGCGCCTTGCGCCACCGGGCGGTGAACGAGTCCGCTCTCGTAGCACGTGCCATTGCCGAGGACCCTATCCAGCCGGTGGCGCTGTGTGCAGGTGACCCCGTGGACCGGGTCGGGCGGGGTGGGGGAAACCGCGTCGGGCGGGGCGGGGGAAAACGTGTCGCCCGCCGGTGGCGCCCCCTGGTAGGGATGGGCCCATGACGACGCAGCTGCGGGTGTTGGACCCGGCCGAGTGGGACGAGTGGTACGCGGCCATCGTGGTGGCGTTCGGAGGCCTGCCGGATGCCCCGGAGGAACTGGAACTGTGGCGCGAGCTGATCGATCCGGAGCGTTCGATCGCGGTGTGGGACGGCGCGGTGTGCGTGGCTGCCACCAGCACTTTCCCGTTCCGGATCAGTGTGCCGGGCGGGGCCGTGGTGCCGGCCGCGGGGGTGACCGGGGTCGGTGTGATGGGCACCCATCGTCGCCGCGGGATCCTCACCTCGATGATGCGGCGCCAGCTTGACGACGTACGGGAACGGGGCGAGGCGCTCGCTGTCCTGACGGCCTCCGAGCCGGCGATCTACGGGCGGTTCGGGTACGGCATCGGCACGCTCTCGCTGTCCGCCGAGATAGACACGGCGCGGGTCCGGCTGGCTCTTCCGCAGGGCTCGGACGGGGTGCGGCTGCGGTACGCGAAGGTGGACGAGTCGCTGGCCCGGTGCGAGGCGCTGTACGCGCGCCTGGTGCCGGGCCGGCCCGGCATGCTGGCCAGGCAGCCGGGCTGGGACCGCATGGTGACGCTGGACCCGGCGTCCCAGCGGGGTGGCGGCTCGCCGCTGCAGTGCGTGCTCGCGGAGCGCGACGGGGAGCTCGTCGGCTACGCGCGCTACCGCGTCTCGGTGACCAGTGAGCCGACGGGGGTGGCCGGCACGGTGTCGCTGGCCGATCTGGAGGCGGTGGACCCGGCGGCGCACGCGGCGTTGTGGCAGTACCTCTTCGACCTCGACCTGACGTCCACGCTGGTGGTGAAGAGCCGGCCGGCCGACGACCCGTTCCAGCACCTCGTCTCCGATGTGCGCCGGTGCGGCGTGCGGCTGCGCGATGCCCTGCACGTTCGGCTGGTGGATGTCTGCGCGGCGCTTGAGGCGCGGACGTACGCGGCGCCCGTCGACGTGGTCCTGGACGTCGAGGACGCGTTCTGCCCCTGGAACTCGGGCCGCTGGCGGCTCACCGGTGACACCAAGGGAGCGTCCTGCGTACGGACCGACGAGGCGGCCGAACTGGCGCTGTCCGTAAAGGAGTTGGGGGCCGCCTATCTCGGCGGGACCACCCTTTGCGCACTCGCGGGTGCGGGCCGGGTGCGCGAGCTGCGCCAGGGGGCGCTCGCCGAGGCCTCGACGGCGTTCGGCAGCGAGCGCGCGCCCTGGCTGCCGCACGGCTTCTGACGAGGCCGTCCCGGCGGCGGTGTCACCGCTGCTGGCAGCCGGGGCACCAGAAGAGATTGCGGGCGGCGAGATCGGCGGTGCGGATCTCGCCGCCACAGATGTGGCAGGGCTGGTGGGCTCGGCGGTAGACGTAGACCTCGCCGCCGTGGTCGTCCACGCGCGGCGGGCGGCCCATCGCCTCGGGGGTGTGCTCGGGGCGGACGGTGTCGATGCGGTCGAGCCGGACGCCCTCGCGCATCAGCTCAGCGAGGTCGCCCCAGATGGCGTGCCACTCGGCGCGCGTGAGGTCCTTGCCCAGGCGGTAGGGGTCGATGCCGTGCCGGAAGAGGACTTCGGCTCGGTAGACGTTGCCGACGCCCGCGACGACCTTCTGGTCCATGAGCAGGGCGGCGACGGTGGTGCGGCTGCGCGAGACGCGCTGCCAGGCCCGCTCGCCGGTGTCGGCCGCGCGCAGCGGGTCGGGGCCGAGCCGCTGGTGTATCGCCCGCTTCTCGCCGTCGGTGATGAGGGCGCAGGTGGTCGGTCCGCGCAGGTCCGCGTACGCGTCGTCGTTCACCAGGCGCAGCCGCACGGTGTCGGTGGGCGGCGGGGCCGGTGCGTCACCGAGGGCGTACTTGCCGAACAGGCCCAGGTGGATGTGGATCCAGCCGGACGGTCCGAAGCCGAGGAACAGGTGCTTGCCGTGCGCCTCGGCGCTCTCCAGCGCCTGGCCGTCGACCAGACAGGCGCCGTCGGAGAACTTGCCCTGCGGGCTGGTGGCACGCAGCGGCCGGCCGCCGAACATCAGGTCGTGGTCGGCGGCCAGCCGGTGGATGGTGTGCCCTTCGGGCATGAGCGGCGATCAGCCCTGCTGCGGGTGGTGGGCCGGGATCTCGGGGAGCTTGCCGGTGGTCTCGTACTCGGTGAGCATGTCGATGCGGCGGGTGTGGCGTGCCTCACCCGAGTACGGGGTGTTCAGGAAGATCTCAACGAACTTGGTCGCCTCTTCCTGGGTGTGCATCCGGCCGCCGACCGAGATCACGTTGGCGTTGTTGTGCTCGCGGCCGAGCGCCGCGGTCTGCTCGCTCCAGGCCAGCGCGGCGCGGACGCCCTTGACCTTGTTCGCGGCGATCTGCTCGCCGTTGCCGGAGCCGCCGATCACGATGCCGAGCGAGTTGGGGTCGGCGGCCGTCTTCTCGGCGGCACGCAGACAGAACGGCGGGTAGTCGTCCTGGGCGTCGTAGATGTGCGGACCGCAGTCCACGGGCTCGTGGCCGTGGGCCGTGAGCCACTCGACGAGGTGGTTCTTGAGTTCGTAGCCGGCATGGTCGGAACCGAGGTACACGCGCATGCTCCCGAGTGTGGCATGCGCGGGGCTGGGCAGGGGGAACCGGGGGCGGGACTTCGGCCCCCCGCGCCGGGGGTCCTTCGTCCTCGTACAACGATCCGGATTCAGGTCTTCCGTCCCGAACCGGTCCGGGTTTCAATGCACGGGCTCGTGACCCGAGTGCTCCGAAGACGTAAGGAACCGTCCATGACCTCCCAGCCGACCGTCGCCAAGGAAGACAGCCTCCCGGGCGACCCCGGTTCCGGTTCGACCTCCCCCGGCGGCCCCCACAACGGCCTCCAGGCGGGTCTCAAGAACCGTCATCTGTCCATGATCGCCATCGGTGGCGTGATCGGCGCCGGCCTCTTCGTGGGTTCCGGTTCCGGTATCGCCGCGGCCGGCCCAGCCATTCTGCTCTCGTACGCACTCGTCGGCGTGATGGTCGTCTTCGTGATGCGGATGCTCGGCGAGATGGCCGCCGCCCGCCCGTCGTCGGGCTCGTTCTCGGCGTACGCCGACCGTGCGCTCGGCCGCTGGGCCGGGTTCTCGATCGGCTGGCTGTACTGGTTCTTCTGGGTCGTGGTGCTCGCGGTCGAGGCGACGGCCGGCGCGAAGATCCTGCACACCTGGGTGCCGGGGGTCCCGCAGTGGGGCTGGGCGCTGATCGTGATGCTCGTGCTGACCGCCACCAACCTCGCCTCGGTGTCCTCGTACGGTGAGTTCGAGTTCTGGTTCGCCGGGATCAAGGTCGTCGCGATCGGCGCCTTCGTGGTCATCGGGCTGCTCGCGGTGTTCGGCGTGCTGCCGGGCTCGAACAACCCCGGCGCGGGCTTCGCGCACCTCACGGACGCCGGCGGATTCTTCCCCAAGGGATACGGGGCGGTCCTCACCGGTGTGCTGATGGTCGTCTTCTCCTTCATGGGCAGCGAGATCGTGACGCTGGCCGCCGGCGAGTCCGAGGACCCGCGCCGCGCCGTGACCAAGGCCACCAACAGCGTGATCTGGCGGATCGCGGTCTTCTACCTCGGTTCGATCTTCATCGTGCTGACCCTCCTGAAGTGGAGCGACCCCTCGATCGTCGCCGACGGCTCCTACGTGGCGGCCCTCAAGACGATCGGCATCCCGCACGCCGACCAGATCATGAACGTGATCGTGCTGACCGCGGTGCTCTCCTGCCTCAACTCCGGTCTGTACACGGCCTCCCGGATGGCGTTCTCGCTCGGTGAGCGCGGGGACGCGCCGCGCTCCTTCGCGCGCACCAACGGGCGGGGCGTGCCGCGGGTCGCGATCCTGAGCTCGGTCGTGTTCGGCTTCGTCGCCGTCTTCTTCAACTACAAGTGGCCGGACACCGTCTTCGCGTTCCTGCTCAACTCCTCCGGCGCGGTCGCCCTGTTCGTGTGGCTGGTGATCTGCTTCACCCAGCTGCGGATGCGCGGGATCATCCTGCGCGAGGCGCCGGAGAAGCTGACCGTGAAGATGTGGGGCTTCCCCTACCTCACCTGGCTGACGGCCGGGATGATCACCTTCGTCCTCGTCTACATGCTGTTCGACAAGTCCGGGCGCGAGCAGGTGCTCCTGTCGCTCCTGGTCGCGGCGATCGTCATCGTGATCGCCGTCGTCAAGGAGAAGGTCCTGGCGAGCCGCGCTCAGAGCGGGGTGAACGACGAGGTCACCGCGTCGTAGGCGGCGCGGGCGGCCGACTCCGTGTCGGCCTCGTACCAGGTGTTGACCTGGTACGACTTGCCGCCTTCGTCGAAGCCGATCTGGCGGGCCTTCCAGGGGACGCCGTTCTGGGTGAAGTCGTAGTCCCAGATGATGGCGGGCTGCCCGTGGAAGGTCGTCCGGTCGAGCCGGATCTTCCGGTAGCCCGGCACGTCGTGGGAGCCCGCCTCGGCCTCCTGCCACTGGGTCATGAGATCGCCGCCGCGTACGAGTGCGTACGAGGCGGCGATCTCTTGTTGTCCGCCCGGCGCGTGGTAGTGCACGTTGGAGGGGCTCTTGGCGGTACGGGTCCAGCCCTTGGGCGGTGTCCAGGCGAAGCCGGTCTCGTCCAGGGAGCCGGGCGGCAGGGTCGGCGAGGGCGCGCGCGAGGTGCCGGCCACGGTCGGCGGCGTCACCCCGGCCGAGCCGCTCGCGGTGCCTCCGCCGTGCCGGTCGGCGGTGGTGGCGATCAGGACGGCGGTCACGGCCGCCACCACGACGGCCACCGCGGCCAGGACCACCGTGCGGCGCCGGTGCCGGGCGGATGGCCCGGGTTCCTGCCGTACGGGTTCGGGTGGCTGCGCCAACTCCCTTGGGTGGGGCGGCAGCTCACCGGGTGCGACCGGATCCGGCCAGGGCGGCGCCTGGCCGGGCGCCGTCAGGGTGGGCGGATGCGGCGCCGGCGGCACGGTCGGGGATGCGGCGATCGGCGCCAGACGGGTGGTGAGCTCACCGAGGGACGGCCGGCGATCCGGGTCCTTGGCCAGGAGCGCGGTGAGCAGCGCGGTCAACGGGCCCGCCGCCGCCGGGAGTTCGGGCTCCTCGTGGAGCACGGCGTGCAGGGTGGCGAGGGTGGTCGCGCGGGCGAACGGGGAGCGGCCGCCGACCGCCGCGCACAGGGTCGCGCCGAGCGACCAGAGGTCGGAGGCCGGGCCCTGCGGTTTGCCGCTGACCCGCTCGGGCGCCATGTAGTCCGGGGAGCCGACCAGCATGCCGACCACGGTGAGCGCGGCGGCGTCCTGGATGGCGGCGATGCCGAAGTCGGTGAGCACGACCCGGCCGCCGGGGCCGAGCAGCACGTTGCCCGGTTTGATGTCGCGGTGCAGCACGCCCACCGCGTGCACCTGCACGAGGGCCGCCGCGAGGCCGAGCCCGATGCGGGCGGCCTCGCGCGGCTCCACGGGGCCGTCCTCGACCAGGAGCTTGTCCAGCGAGCGGGCCTCGACCAGCTCCATCACGATCCAGAGCCGGTCGCTCTCCTCGGCCACCACGTCGTAGACCCGGACCACATTGGGGTGGTCGATCCGGGCGGTGGCGCGGGCCTCGCGCAGACTGCGCTCGCGCCGGACGCGGCTGTCCTCCGCGTCCAGTTCATCGATGCGCATTTCTTTTACGGCGACCTGCCGGTCGAGTATCTCGTCCGCCGCCCGCCACACCCGCCCCATTCCTCCCTGACCAATTGTTTCGCATAGGCGGTAGCGTCCAGCGACCAATAGCCCCGGCGTTCCCAGCATGACCAACCGCCCCCTCGGTACCCGCTGTGACCAGGACTGATTCACTACGGTGACACCATCACAGCATAATTGGCGGAAATCTTGTGGGACCCTTCTGCGCAGAGACGCACCCACTACGGGTGAGGGGGATGGGGAAATGCACGTTCGAAAAAACAATGGATCTCTTTTCGCCTCCGTATGCGCGGCACTGCTGATAATTCCGTTCGGCGCGGGCGCCGCCCTGGCCGCCGGGCCGACTCCTGGCAGCAGCCAGGGCGGGACACCGGGACCGAGCGCGCCGCCCGATCTGAAGATCTCCACCGAGCTGCCGTCGACGATCAAGGTGCACAACTCCACGGGCCGCACCACGCTCACCGCCAAGGTCGTCAACCACGGGAGCGGGTCCACCGGCCGGATCACCCTGACCGTCCTCGGCCTGGACGGCATGAGGATCACGGGCGTCGCGGGGTGTGCGCCGGTCCCGAAGAAGAAGCTGGCGCCGGGCACCAACAGCGGATTCGCCTGCGCGATCCCCGCTCTGGCGCCCGGGAAGGCGCGGTCGTACACCGTCTCGGCGACGTACGACCTGTCGAAGACCGGCCGGATCTGCCTGCCGGTGACCGAGGGGAGCGGCGAGAAGGTGCTGTGGCAGCAGGGCCCGGTGCCGTTCGGGACAACGAGGCCGACGCCCAACGCGCCGGACACCCCGCTGCTGCTCGGCACCGACAACGTGCCGGCGCCCCCGCCCTCGGGCACGGCCACGCCGTCGGGCACGGCCACGCCCCCACCGACCGCCACGCCGACCGGTCCCGCTCCCTCGTCGCCCACGCCGCCGCCGCAGCTGCCCAAAACCGGCCTCAACGACGGCGTGCTGCCGCTCGCCGCGGCCGGGGTGCTGTTCCTGATCGCCGGGGGCACGGGGCTGTGGTGGACGACCCGGGGCCGCGGCCGGATGTCCACGAGGACCTGACGGACCCACCGCTCGCGACATTCCATACCTGACGGCCGATGTCAGGTATTCGCGGGAAGCTCTCCCCATGTCCAGCAAGCAGACAGACGGAGGGCTTCCCGTGTAGACGTTCCACCCCGGCGACAGCGGCTACCAGAGCGAGCTGGCCGGATATCAGCTCGGGTTCGCCCAGCGCCCCGCCGTGGTCTTCGCCGCCGAGAGCGCCGCGGACGTGCAGAGTGCCGTGCGGTACGCCGCCGAGCGCGGGCTCCCGGTCGGGGTGCACGCCACCGGGCACGGGCTGGTGGGGGCCACCGCGGGCGGGGTGCTCATCACCACCCGCCGCATGGACTCCCTGACCGTCGACGCCGGGCGCCGCACGGTGCGCCTGAGCGCCGGGGTGTCCTGGGGGCAGGTCGTCGCCGCGGCCGTCCCGCACGGGCTCGCCCCACTGAACGGCTCGGCGCCGAGCGTGGGCGCGGTCGGCTACACGCTGGGCGGTGGACTGGGCATCCTGGCACGGGAGTTCGGGTACGCGGCCGATCACGTGCGGGCCCTGGAGGTCGTCACCGCGGACGGCGCACTGCGCGAGGTGACGGCGGTCAGCGACCCCGAGCTCTTCTGGGGGCTGCTCGGCGGCGGGGCCAACCTCGGCGTGGTGACCGCCCTTGAGACGGCCCTGGTCCCGGTGGCCCGGCTGTACGGAGGTCAGCTCGGCTTCGACGGGGAGCTGTTCGGCGAGCGCGTACTGGAGGAGTACCTGCGCTGGACCGCGACGGTCCCCGACGGCCTGACCTCCTCGCTCCAGGCCATCCAGTGGCCGGACGCGGAGTGGGCCCCGGCGCCGGTGCGCGGGCGGTACGTGGTGAGCGTGCGAGTGGCGTTCACCGGGAGCGCCGAGGAGGGCGAGCGGCTCGTGGCGCCGCTGCGGGCGATCGGGCCCGCGCTCACGGACGACCTGCGGGAGATGGCGTATGCCCAGTCGCCGTCCATCCACCGCGACCCCGAGCACGCGCACCCCTATTACGGCAACGGCGCGATGCTGCGCGGGGTCACCGCGGCGGCGCTGTCCCGGGCGCTGCGGCTGACCGGCGCCGAGGCGCCCACGATGTGCGTGGTGCAGCTCAACCACCTGGGCGGCGCGCTGGCGAAGCCCGCGCCGAACGCGGTGCCGCACCGCACGGCGGAGTTCCTGCTGCGCGTGCTGACCCCGTTCGCCAAGGACCAACTCCCCGGCGTACGCGCCCTCCATCAGGAGGTGCTGGGCTCCCTGGCCCCGTGGACCCTGGGCCGCTCACTCAACTTCACGTTCGGCGACGCGGAGTTCGGCGGGACCAAGGGCCTGTACGGCGAGGACAACGAGAAGAGGCTCGCCGCGTTGAAGTCGCTGCGCGACCCGGCGAACCTCTTCAGGAGCAACAACTACAACGTGGTTCCGACGTAGCCCTGGCTCACAAGATCCAGCTCCCTCATCGGCCCCTGGCCCTTCAGGGCTCGGGGCGGGTCCGGGGCCGGAATTCCCGGTGCCTCAGCCTCGGCGGGCGATCAGCTTCCACGCCGCGGGCAGCAGCCCCATCGCCAGCGCCGCCTTGAGCGTGTCGCCCAGCAGGAACGGCGTCAGGCCCGCGGCGACCGCGGCGCTCAGCGACATCCCCGTCGACGCCGCCAGGTAGGGCACACCCACCGCGTAGATGACCGCCGAGCCCAGCACCATCGTCCCCGCGGTACGCAGCACGGAACGGTCGGCCCCGCGGCGGGCCAGTGCGCCGACGACCGTGGCGGCGAGCAGCATGCCGAGGACGTAGCCGAACGAGGCGCCGCCCGCGCCGGCGGAGCCGTTCGCGAACCACGGCACCCCGGCCATGCCGACCAGGGCGTACAGCGCGAGCGAGAGGAAGCCGCGGCCGGCGCCGAGGCCCGCGCCGACGAGCAGCGCGGCGAAGGTCTGGCCGGTGACCGGCACGGGCGTGCCCGGGATGTGCACGGCGATCTGCGCGGCGACGCCGGTGAGCGCGGCGCCGCCGACGACGAGCGCGATGTCCTTGGTGCGGGAGGCCGGCAGCAGGTCGGCGAGTACCGATCCGGTGCGGGGGGCGGCGGCGGACACAGTGCTCATCGGAACTCTCCGGCAGGTGTGGGTGACGGGACGTGCTGGGACACCGTGACGTTAGCCCACTGAATCTCACTGGATCACCAGCAGCCGCCCACAAAGCGTGCGTTGGGGCCTTGGTGGGATCTGCACAAAGCCCGGGATTCATGCACTGCCCGGCGTGACCCTCGTCACTGCGGCGATGGTGTCGAGTAACCCTTTTGCGCCAGGAGCCGCGACTCGGCGAGACTGTAGGTTCCCCATAAACCGAAAGTTACGAGCACCATGCACGACTCCTTGCCCGCGGAGCCCCTCTCCCATGGGCTGAAGCAGCGCCATCTGACCATGCTCGGCCTCGGTGGGGTGATCGGCGCGGGGCTCTTCGTGGGCTCGGGTGCCGGGATCGCGGTGGCGGGTCCGGGCATCGTCGTCTCGTATTTGATCGCGGGTGCGATCGCGATGCTGGTGATGCGGATGCTGGGCGAGATGTCGGCGGCGATGCCCGCGTCGGGCTCGTTCTCGGTGCACGCGGAGCGGGCGCTCGGCCGCTGGGCCGGGTTCAGCGTGGGCTGGCTGTACTGGTTCCTGCTCGTGGTGGTGCTCGCCGTGGAGGCGACCGGCGCCGCGAAGATCGCGAACGGGTGGGCGCCGGGGGTGCCGCAGTGGGCCTGGGTGCTGATCTTCATGGTGGTGTTCACCGGCGCCAACCTGGCCGCGGTGAAGAACTTCGGCGAGTTCGAGTTCTGGTTCGCCGCCCTGAAGGTCTTCGCGATCGTCGCGTTCCTGGTGCTCGGACTGCTCGCGGTCTTCGGGGTGCTGCCCGACACGTCGGCGGTCGGGATGTCCAACCTGACCGGGCGGGGCGGCTTCCTGCCCGCCGGGTGGAGCGGCGTGGTCTCCGGGGTGCTGGCGGTGATCTTCGCGTTCGGCGGCCTGGAGGTCGTCACGATCGCCGCGGCGGAGTCCGACGACCCGGCGCGCGCGGTGGGCCGCGCGGTGCGCAGCGCGGTGTGGCGCATCCTCTTCTTCTACGTGGGCTCGATGCTGGTCATCGTGACGCTCCTGCCGTGGACGTCGATGAAGCCGGGCCAGAGCCCGTACGTCGCCGTGCTCGACTCGATCGGCATTCCGTCGGCCGGGCAGATCATGAGCATCGTGGTGTTCGTGGCGCTGCTCTCCGCCCTCAACGCCAATCTGTACGGCTCATCGCGCATGATCTTCTCGCTCGCCGAGCGGGGCGAGGCGCCACGGGGACTGTTGAAGGTGTCGGGCGGCGGGGTGCCGCGCCGGGCGGTGCTCGCGTCGGTGGCCTTCGGGTTCGTCTCCGTGCTCCTGAACCTGAAGTGGCCGGACTCGGTGTTCCTCTACATGCTCAACGCGGTCGGCGCGGTGCTGCTGTTCGTGTGGGCGCTGATCGCCGTCTCGCAGCTGCGGCTGCGCCGCCGCATCGAGCGTGAGGCACCGCAGCGGCTGACCCTGAAGATGTGGGCCTTCCCCCATCTCACCTGGGCGGCGCTCGTCGCGATGGCGGCGGTGCTCGTGCTGATGCTGTTCGACGACACCGCCCGGCCGCAGCTGTTGTGGTCGGCCGGGGCGACGGCGGCGGTGCTCGTGGTGGCAGGGATACGGGAGTTGCGCACGCGCCGCGTGTGAAATTCACGTAAACAAACCGCACGGGCTTCTTCACGCTGTGTGAGTCGGGTGTCCGCATAGCGGGCTGGTGTTCCCTCTGAGCGGAGCCGCACAGAGACTGTGGGCTCCGCGCCGCCGACCCGGTGGATCAGCTACTGAACAGGGCATGCCCATGTCTCGGACAACCGCGACCGCGCCGAACGACAGCCGGCCGCAGACCGACTCACCGCTCACCCACGGTCTCAAGCAGCGCCATCTCTCGATGATCGCCCTCGGCGGGGTCATCGGCGCCGGGCTCTTCGTCGGGTCCGGCACCGCGATCGCCGCGGCCGGACCCTCGATCATCCTCGCCTATGCGATATCCGGCGCCCTGGTCATGCTCGTGATGCGCATGCTGGGCGAGATGTCGGCCGCCAACCCCGCCTCGGGCTCGTTCTCGGTGCACGCCGAGCGGGCGATGGGGCCGTGGGCCGGGTTCACAGCGGGCTGGGCCTTCTGGTTCCTGCTGTGCGTGGCCGTCGGCCTGGAGGGCATCGGCGCGGCCGGCATCGTGCACGGCTGGCTGCCGGGCGTCCCGGAGTGGGCACTTGTGGCCGTGTTCATGCTGCTGTTCTGCACCACCAACCTCGCGGCCGTGAAGAACTTCGGCGAGTTCGAGTTCTGGTTCGCCGCGCTGAAGATCGGCGCGATCGTCCTGTTCCTGGCCATCGGCGTCCTCGCGATCGTCGGCGTGCTGCCGGACACCCACGCGCCGGGGCTCACCAACCTCACCGGCCAGGGCGGCTTCATGCCCAACGGCAGCGACGGCCTGATCGTCGGACTGCTCGCCTCCGTCTTCGCGTACGGCGGCCTGGAGACGGTCACCATCGCCGCGGCCGAGTCCGAACACCCCGTCCAGGGCGTCGCGAAGGCCGTGCGCACCGCGATGTGGCGGATCGCGATCTTCTACGTCGGCTCGATGACGGTCGTCGTCACGCTGCTGCCGTGGACCGCCAAGGACATCGCCACCAAGGGCCCCTACGTCGCCACGCTGGACTACTTGGGCATCCCGCACGCCGGCGACATCATGAACGTCGTGATCCTGGTCGCCCTGCTCTCGGCGATGAACGCGAACATCTACGGCGCCTCCCGCATGGCCGGTTCGCTGGTCTCGCGCGGCCAGGGCCCGAAGGTGCTCGGGAAGGTCTC
Source organism: Streptomyces sp. NBC_01431 (assembly GCF_036231355.1). NCBI lineage: Bacteria > Bacillati > Actinomycetota > Actinomycetes > Kitasatosporales > Streptomycetaceae > Streptomyces > Streptomyces sp. NBC_01431. The sequence continues at coordinate 5,358,735 of NZ_CP109496.1, read as the reverse complement.
GGGCGGGGTGCCGCGGGTCGCGGTGCTCACCTCCTCCGCGTTCGGCTTCGTGTGCGTGCTGCTCAGCTACTGGCGCCCCGACGACATCTTCCAATGGCTCCTGAACACCATCGGCGCCATCATCCTGGTCGTCTGGTTCTTCATCGCCGCCGCCCAGTTGCTGCTGCGCCGCCGCATCGAGCGTGAGGCGCCCGAGAAGCTCGTCGTGAAGATGTGGCTGTACCCGTGGCTCACCTGGATCGCACTGCTCGGCATGGCGGTGATCTTCGTACTGATGGCCCGCGAGGACGGCACCCGGGTGCAGCTCTACTACACGGGCGGCCTCACCGTGGTCCTCGCCGTGATCGGCTACGTCCGCCAGCGCACCTCCACCCGGCCCCCGCTGGAAGCCTGACCGAACCCGCTCAACAGTCCTGCGTCCCAAGGCACTAGGCCTCGGGACGCAGGACTTTTCGCTGAGCCCACCCTGAGCTGCACAGCCGCATTGCTGCTGATAGCGTGCACTTGCACATTGGTTGCAATAAGAATTCGCAGTGATCAGTCGGAGGGCTCGGACATGGCCATTTACACGCTTCCTGAACTTCCGTACGACTACGCGGCGCTCGAACCGGTCATCAGCCCCGAGATCATCGAGCTGCACCACGACAAGCACCACGCGGCGTACGTGAAGGGCGCGAACGACACTCTGGAGCAGCTCGCCCAGGCCCGCGACACGGATGCCTGGGGCTCGATCAACGGCCTGGAGAAGAACCTCGCGTTCCACCTCTCCGGCCACATCCTGCACTCGATCTACTGGCACAACATGACGGGTGACGGCGGCGGCGAGCCCCTGGACAAGGACGGCACCGGCGAGCTGGCCGACGCCATCGCCGAATCCTTCGGTTCCTTCGCCAAGTTCAAGGCCCAGCTGACCAAGGCCGCGGCGACGACTCAGGGATCGGGCTGGGGCGTCCTGGCCTACGAGCCGATCAGCGGCCGCCTCGTGGTCGAGCAGATCTACGACCACCAGGGCAACGTGGGCCAGGGCTCGACCCCGGTCCTGGTCTTCGACGCCTGGGAGCACGCCTTCTACCTCCAGTACAGGAACCAGAAGGTCGACTTCATCGAGGCCATGTGGCGGGTCGTCAACTGGCAGGACGTGGCGAAGCGTTACGCGGCCGCGAAGCAGGCGGGGAACACCCTGCTGCTCGCCCCGTAGGTCGCCGAACGCCCGCGGGAAGTGCGGCCGGTTCGCCGCGGGCCGCAGCTGGCCGGTGGCGCCCACGCGGCGCAGCCCCGCCCCCCTTCGGGGCGCTTGCGCCCCCGGGCTCCACGTGGCCGCTCAGAACGTCCTGCCTCGTGATCGTCTTCTCACCCTTCACGACGGCAGGCGGATGCAGGAAGGCCCCCGCGAGGACGTGACTCGCGGGGGCCTTTCCCTGCCGGTACCCAGAGGTCCCGCCGGGGCTCAGAGGTTGCTGAAGTCCGGGCCCACCGTGCGGCTGCGCTTGATCTCGTAGAAGCCGGGGGTGGCGGCCACCAGCAGCGTGCCGTCCCACAGCTTCGCCGCGGCCTCGCCCTGCGGGGCGGGGGTGACGACCGGGCCGAAGAAGGCGATCTGCTCGCCGTCCGCGCCCGGCACGGCGATGACCGGGGTGCCGACGTCCTGGCCGACCTTCTCTATGCCCTCCTTGTGGGAGGCCCGCAGCTGGACGTCGTAGGTGTCCCGGTCCGCGTAGTCGATGAGCTCGGCGGGCAGGTCCACGTCCTTGAGGGCGGCGGCGATGGCGTCGCGGGTCACGCCCAGGCCCTCGTTGTGGAAGCGGGTGCCGAGCGCCGTGTACAGCTTGCCCACCACCTCGTCGCCGTGCAGCTCCCGGGCGGCGATGACCACGCGCACCGGGCCCCAGGCCTTGCCGCCGGGCCGCATGTTCTCGGCGTACTGCTCGGGGAGCTCGTCCAGCCGGTCCTCGTTCAGCACCGCGAGACTCATCACGTGCCAGCGGACCTCCACGTCGCGGACCTTCTCGACCTCCAGCATCCAGCGCGAGGTCATCCAGGCCCACGGGCACAGCGGGTCGAACCAGAAGTCGACGGGGGTCTTGGCGGACTCGGGCATGTCTCTCCTCGGGCAATGTCGGGCAACGTCGGCCGGCGTCGGGCAACCAAGCCTTCTGTACGGCGCAACACCGGCGGTGGCCGAAAGCATTCCGCCCCCCACCCCCCGGCTCGAACATTCCCCTCGGTCGCCGCCCGACCGGCATGGGAGGATCGAAGCCATTCGAACGAGACACGAAGGAGTGCCCGTGCCCGGTGAGAATCTGTCCCGCGACGAGGCCCGCGAGCGGGCCGAGCTGCTGTCCGTCGAGGGCTATGAAGTGGCCCTGGACCTGCGGTCCGCGGTCGGGGACGCCCCGGACAGGCCCCGCACCTTCCGCTCGCTGACGACCATCCGGTTCCGCTCGGCGCGGCCCGGCGCCTCGACGTTCGCCGATCTGATCGCCCCCTCGGTGACCGCGGTGACGCTGAACGGCCGCGCGCTCGACCCGGCCGAGGTCTTCGACGGCAACCGGATCGCGCTCGACGACCTGGCCGAGGAGAACGTCCTCGTGGTCGACGCCCAGTGCGCGTACAGCAGGACCGGCGAGGGCATGCACCGCTTCGTCGACCCGGAGGACGGCGAGGTCTACCTCTACACGCAGTACGAGCCCGCCGACTCGCGCCGCGTCTTCGCCAACTTCGAACAGCCCGACCTCAAGGCCCCCTTCGTCTTCGAGGCGCTGGCCCCCGAGGGCTGGACGGTGTGGTCCAACGGCGCGGGCGGCCAGGAGCCGGACGGACGCTGGCGCTTCGCGGTGACCGAGCCGATCTCGACGTACATCACGTGCGTTGTCGCGGGTCCGTACCACTACGTCACGGACTCCTACACGCGCACCTTCGAAGACGGCCGCACGCTGGAGATCCCGCTCGGCGCCATGTGCCGCAAGGGGCTCGCCAAGCACTTCGACTCCGACGACGTCTTCCTGGTCACCAAGCAGGGCCTGGACTTCTTCCACGAGAACTTCGACTTCCCGTACCCGTTCGGGAAGTACGACCAGGCGTTCGTGCCCGAGTACAACCTGGGCGCGATGGAGAACCCGGGTCTGGTGACCTTCCGCGAGGAGTACATCTACCGCGGCAAGGTGACGCAGGCCGCCTACGAGCGCCGGGCCAACGTCATCCTGCACGAGATGGCGCACATGTGGTTCGGCGACCTGGTCACCATGGTGTGGTGGGACGACCTGTGGCTGAAGGAGTCCTTCGCGGACTTCATGGGCTCGTTCTCGCTGGCCGAGGCGACGCGCTTCACCAACAGCTGGGTGACCTTCGCCAACAACCGCAAGGCGTGGGCGTACCGCGCCGACCAGCTGCCGTCCACGCACCCGATCACGGCCGACATCCGTGACCTGGAGGACGCCAAGCTCAACTTCGACGGGATCACGTACGCCAAGGGCGCGGCCGTCCTCAAGCAGCTCGTCGCCTACGTCGGCCGCGACGACTTCCTCGAAGGCGCGCGGCGCTACTTCAAGCGGCACGCCTACGGCAACACCCGCCTGGGCGACCTGCTTTCGGTCCTGGAGGAGGTCTCGGGGCGCGACATGGCCACCTGGTCGCGGTCCTGGCTCCAGACGGCCGGAGTCAACTCCCTTACGCCGGTGGTCACTTACGACGCCGCCGACCGCATCACCGAGCTCGCCGTGCTCCAGGAGGGCGACGAGCCGCGCCCGCACCGCGTCGCGGTCGGGCTCTACCGCAACGAGGCCGGCGGCCTGGTGCGCTACGCCCGCGCCGAGGCCGACGTCGAGGGCGCGCGCACCGTCATCGACGGCCTCGCCGGATCCGAGCGACCCGATCTGATCCTGGTCAACGACGACGACCTGACCTACTGCAAGATCCGCTTCGAGGAGGGCTCACTCGCCACCCTGCGCGCCCACCTCGGCGACATCACCGACCCCCTCGCGCGCGCCCTGTGCTGGTCCGCGCTGTGGAACCTGACGCGGGACGCGCTGATGCCGGCCCGCGACTTCATCTCCCTGGTCCTCGCGCACGCGGGCCGCGAGTCGGACATCGGCGTGCTCCAGATGCTGCACGCCTGGGCACAGTCGGCGATCGTCCACTACGCGGCGCCCGAGTGGCGCGAGGAGGGCGGCCGGCTGCTCGCCGAGGGCGCCCTGCACGAGCTGCGGCTCGCCGAGCCGGGCAGCCAGCACCAGCTGACCTGGGCCCGGTTCTTCGCGGCGACGGCCACCACCGAAGCCGACTTCCAGCTCCTGAAGGGGCTGCTCGCGGGCTCGGCGAAGATCGACGGGCTCGACGTCGACCAGGAGCTGCGCTGGGCGCTGCTCGAACCGCTGGCCTCGCACGGCATCGCCTACGAGTCGGACATCGACGGCGAACTGGCCCGCGACGACACGGCGTCCGGCAAGCGCCACCAGGTGCGCTGCCTGGCGGCGCGCCCCTCGGAGGCGGTCAAGGCACAGGCCTGGGCCCAGGTGGTGGAGTCGGACGCGCTCTCGAACGCGCTCGTCGAGGCGACCATCGCGGGCTTCGGCCACTCCTCGCAGCGGGAGTTGATCGCCCCGTACGCCCCGAAGTACTTCGAGGCGATCGAGCGGGTGTGGGCCGAGCGGTCCATCCAGATCGGCATGGACATCGTCAAGGGCCTCTTCCCCGGGCTCCAGGGCGACGAGCGGACGCTGGCCGCGACCGACGCGTGGCTGACCGGGCACCAGGACGCGGCCCCGGCGCTGCGCCGCCTGGTCCTGGAAGCCCGTGACGACCTGGCGCGCTCACTGCGCGGCCAGGCCTGCGACGCGGCGGCGGCCGCCGCACGCTGAGGGTCGGTCGGGGGGCCCGCACGGGGCCCCCTGATCGGCAGTCGAACGCCCGTACTTTAGGACGGGGTTGTCCTGATTTGTCGACGGCCGTGTAACAGCGGTTAGCGGGCGGTCCGGCTGCGGGAAACCCCGGAGCATGAACCACAACACCCCGCTCTCCCCCCGCCCCCTGAGCCACCTCACCGATGTCCAGCGGCGTGTACTCTCCGCCAACCAGCTGCGTGCGCACGGGGTTTCGACCGCCCGGACCGCCGCCCAGTGCCGGCCCGGCGGCCCCTGGCAGCAACTGCTTCCGGGGGTGTACGTGCTGCACCCCGGCCCGGCCACCAGCGAGGAGCGGCTGCACGCCGCGCTGCTGTACGCGGGGTGGCCGGCGGCCGGGCGCACCAAGGCCGTCCCGACGCAGGGCCAGGCCCGCGCCGCGGCGCCGCAGGCGATCGTCACCGGGCTCGCGGCGCTCGCGCTGCACCGGTTCTCCTCCGCTCCCCCGCTGCTCTCGCTCGACCGGATCGAGATCCTGGTGCCGCGCTCCCGGCGGCTGCGCTCCACAGGCTGTGTCCAGTTGGTGCGGGCCCAGGTGATGCCCGCCGCCGAGATGATCACCGGGGTGCCGGTGGCGCCGGTGCCGCGGGCACTCGCCGACGCGGTCGCCACGCTCTCCGACGCCCAGGCGGTACGCCGCCTCCTCACCGAGGCGGTGCGCTGCGGACACACCGAACCGGCAGCGATCGTAGGGGAGTTGACGCAGGCCAGGCTGCTGGGCCGGCCCCATGTCGTGGACGCTGTGGACGCGCTGCTCGCCGAGGGGCGCTCGATCGCCGAGGAGCGGCTCTACACGATGGTGCGCGAGCACGGTCTTCCGGACCCGCTGTGGAACGTGGACCTGCGCCTTCCGGGGGGCCCGCACCTGGGCGGCCTCGACGCGTACTGGCCCGACCAGGCGGTGGCGGTGGAGCTGGACACCCGGGCGCCGCGCCAGGACGACGACACGGGGTCCGCCCTGTTCGAGCGGAGCCGGGAACGGGGGGAATGGTCGGAGTACGCGCGCAAGCGCGAGACGCTGGAGCGGCTCGGGATCACCGTCGTCCACATCACGCCGAGGAAGCTGCGCGAGGCTCTTGAGCAGCAGGCGACCGTGGTGCGCACCGCGTTGATGGCCTCCACCGAACGGGAGCCCGCCGCCTACGTGGTGGTACTGCCCCGCTGAGGCGGGCCGCGGGCGGCGGGCCTTCAGGAGGGGAACGGCCCGCCGCCCGCGGTCAGCCTCGGGGAACCGACACCCGGCCCAGCAGCGGCCGGGAACGCCACAACTCCACGCCGGTGTCGACGAGTTCGACCCGGTCGAGCGCGGTCACCTCGGCGAGGGGGTGCCAGGCGGCCAGGTCGGTGGAGCCGTTGGTCTCGTGGCGCAGTTCACCGCCGGTGATCCGGCCCTCGTACACGATGCGCAGACCCTGGAAGTCGGCGAACATGCCCAGTTTGCGCGGGTAGCGGCGGTTGATCGAGTCGATGCCGAGCAGCCGGACCGGCTCGACGGCGTACCCGGTCTCCTCGTCGGCCTCGCGCACCACCGTGTCGATGGGGTCCTCGCCGTGGTCCATGCCGCCGCCCGGCAGCGTCCACCGCTTGGCGCCGTCCCTGCCGACCCAGCGGGCCAGCAGGATCTCCTGCACACCGGCCGTTTCCCGTACGCATACGGCGTAGGCCGCCACCCGCAACTCCTTGTTCATCCAGTGAGGTTACGGGGCGCGGCGCGCGGGCGCGGGGTTCCGACGCGACGATCCGGCGCGCGCCCCGTGGCGGGTGGGGCGCGGTGGCGGGAATACGCCATGTTCACATCACGTAACGGTCAACTCTCCACAAACAACTGATACATAGGCCATGCTCAGCGGTCATCCGGCACCGAAATGCGAACCGACTTCGCACCGCCGGATCCTTACCCACATACCAGGGATGCTGAATGACCACTGACTCCCCGCGCTCCATACCCGGGGCGAGACGCACGGCCCGAATAGCCGCCGCGGCCGGTCTGGTGACCGCGCTCGTCACGGCGGGCGCCGCACCGGCCTTCGCCGCGCGAGGCGGCGACGGCCCGTCGGCCGCGCCGCCGGTGAAGACCGCTCCGGCCAAGACCGCCGAGGACAAGCTCGGCAAGGCCGACGAGCAGCAGCTCGCCGAGGCACAGGCCAAGGGCGACAAGACGGTCACCGTGATGGTGGCCACCCAGCCCGGCGCCACCTCCGACGTCAGCAAGCAGTTCGGCGCGGTCGCGGGGGCGACCGTGGGCAAGCAGGACGACAAGCTCGGCTACGTGCGGGCCACGCTGCCCATGGCACGGGCCGAGGCGGCGCTCAAGGCGGCCGCGAAGCTGCCCTCGGTGCACGGCATCGACCTCAAGCAGGACATCCAGCTGGACGACCCGACCCCCTCGGGCGATACCTCGAAGTCCGCACCGCGGCTGCGTACTTCGGGCAGCTACCCGGCACCCGGCAAGGACACGCCCGCGAAGAACCCGTACAACCCGAACTTCGAGACGGGCGCGGTCGACTTCGTGAAGCAGCACCCCCAGGCGGACGGCCGCGGGGTCACCATCGGCATCCTGGACTCGGGTGTCGACATCGGTCACCCGGCGCTCCAGAAGACCACCACCGGCGAGCGCAAGATCGTCGACTGGGTCACCTCGACCGATCCGGTGCAGGACAACGACGGCACCTGGCTACGCGCCAACTCGGCGGTGTCCGGGCCCACGTTCACCGCCGGCGGCAAAACGTGGACGGCCCCGGCGGGGTCGTACGACTTCGCCACCTTCTCGGAGAAGGCCACCGCGGGCGGCGACGCGGCCGGTGACCTCAACCGGGACGGCGACACCACCGACAGCTGGGGCGTCCTCTACGACCCGGTCGCCCAGACCGTCCGTGTGGACCTGAACAACAACCACGACTTCTCGGACGACGAGCCGATGAAGCCGTACAAGGACGGCTTTCAGGTCGGCTACTTCGGCGAGAACAAGACGGACCCGATCACGGGCGCCGACAAGCGCATCCCGTTCACCGTCGAGATACGCAAGAACGTGGCGTACGACGCGGCCGGACACACCTCCGACTACGTCAACATCGGCGTGATCGAGTCCGAGCACGGCACCCACGTCGCGGGCATCACCTCCGCCAACGGCCTGTTCGGCGGCAAGATGAGCGGGGCCGCGCCCGGCGCGAAGATCGTCTCCTCGCGCGCCTGCAACTGGGACGGCGGCTGTACCAACATCGCGCTGACCGAGGGCATGATCGACCTGGTCACCAACCGCCACGTCGACATCGTCAACATGTCGATCGGCGGCCTGCCCGCGCTCAACGACGGCAACAACGCGCGCGCCGAGCTCTACAAGCGCCTCATCGACACCTACGGCGTCCAGCTGGTCATCTCGGCCGGCAACGACGGGCCGGGCGTCAACACCATCGGTGACCCCGGCCTCGCCGACCACGTCATCTCCGTCGGGGCGAGCATCTCCAAGGAGACCTGGGCCGCCAACTACGGCTCCGGGGTGTCCACGGACTACCAGATGATGCCGTTCTCCTCGCGCGGCCCGCGTGAGGACGGCGGCTTCACGCCGACCCTCACCGCCCCCGGCGCGGCCATCAACTCCACCCAGACCTGGCTGCCCGGCAGCCCGGTCAAGGAGGCGGGCTACGCCCTGCCGGCCGGCTACTCGATGCTCCAGGGCACCTCGATGGCCTCCCCGCAGGCCGCCGGCGCCTCGGCGCTGCTGCTGTCCGCCGCCAAGGAGCAGGGCATCGACCTGCCGCCGGCCGACCTGCGCACCGCGCTCACCTCAACGGCCAAGCACATCAAGGGCGTTCAGGCCTACCAGGAGGGCGCCGGCCTCATCAACATCGTGGGCGCCTGGGACGCGATCAAGCAGTCCGCGAAGAAGCGGGCTCCGGCCCACGAGTACACGGTCACGGCCCCGGTCTCCAGCGTGCTCGGCTCCGCACTGAAGACGCCGAACGTCGGCACCGGCATCTACGACCGCGAGAGCGGCCTGAAGACCGGACAGAAGAAGACGTACGACGTCACCGTCACCCGCACCACTGGCCCGGACCAGAACGTCCGGCACAAGCTGTCGTTCAAGAACGACGACGGCACGTTCAAGGTGCTGGGCGGCGACGAGGTGAGCCTGCCGCTCGGCAAGGCCGTCACCGTCAAGGTGCAGGCGCAGCCCAGGTCCGGCGGCGTGCACAGCGCGATCCTCCAGGTCGACGACCCCAAGACGGTCGGCGTCGACCAGCAGATCATGGCCACGGTCATCGTCGCGACCCCGGTCGCCGGGCCCGGCTACACCTTCACGGCCTCCTCGACGGTGCAGCGCAACTCCACCAAGTCGTACTTCCTGACCGTCCCGGCGGGCGCGAAGAACCTGGAAGTCCGCATGGGCGCGCTGCGCTCCGGCAGCCAGACCCGCTTCATCTCGATCCACCCCTACGGTGTGGCCCTCGACACCACCGCGACGCCGAGCTGCTACCCGAACTACGACAACCCAGCCAACACCTGCCGCCCGGACCTGCGCTCGTACGCGAACCCGCAGGCCGGCGTCTGGGAGATCGAGGTCGAGGCGCGGCGTACGTCGCCGTACCTGGACAACTCCTTCAAGCTGGACGTCTCGGTGCTCGGCGTCACCTTCGACCCGGCCACTCAGACGGTGCCGGAGGCCAAGGTCTCCACCGCGGCCCCCGTCAAGTGGACCGTCGCCAACGGCTTCGCCGCTCTCGACGGGAAGCTGAAGGGCGGCTCGCTGGGCTCCGCGAAGGTCGCCACGCCGACCATCAAGCCCGGTGAGACGCAGACCAGTACGGTCACCATCGGCGCCGGTGTGGAGCGCCTGGACGTCTCGATCGGCGGCACGTCCGACCCGGGCGCCGACCTCGACCTGTACGTCCTGGACCAGAGCGGCAAGACCGTCGGCAAGTCCACGACCAGCAGCTCGGACGAGTCGGTCAGCCTGGTCAAGCCGGCCGCGGGCACGTACACGATCCAGGTGGCGGGCTACGCGGTCCCGTCCGGCTCGACGACGTACGCCTACAAGGACGTGTACTTCGCGCCCTCGCTCGGCACCGTGAAGGTCGATGAGAACGCGTCCGTGAAGCTCGCGGGCGGTGCGTCCGCGCAGGTGACGGCGGATGTCGTCGCGGCGGCCGCGGCGCCCGAGGGGCGCCAGTTCTTCGGCACCGTGCAGCTGGTGAACGAGCGCGGCACGGCCGCGGGCACCGGCAGCGTGATCATCGAGAAGGTCACGCAGTAACACCGCGCGGGCGATACGGCGGGGCGGGCGCTCATCGCGAGCACCCGCCCCGCTCTTCGCTGTCCGGGGTCAGGGCGTCGGCGAACTCGGGTCACGGCGGACGGGAAATCCTCCGGGGCACGGTGCGGCGCGGCCGGTGATCGGCCGGGTTTCCGGGACCGTAGCCAGCAAAAACGGCCCCATGGGGCATTTCGGGCCGGACGCAACACGGATGCCATGGTCTTGCCACAAGTGGGCAGCCGTCCCACACCCCGGACAATGGATTGGACAAGTCCGCCGGGAGCCGACGCATCATGGGTGCGCCGGAGCCGTACATGTGCACTAAGGAGTCACCGTGAGGGTCGGAATCGTCGGAGCCACCGGGCAGGTCGGATCGGTCATGCGCAAGATCCTCGCCGAGCGGGCCTTCCCGCTCGACGAGCTGCGCCTGTTCGCCTCCGCGCGCTCCGCGGGCACCGTCCTGGACGGCGTGACCGTCGAGGACGCGTCCACCGCCGACTACACGGGCCTGGACATCGTGCTGTTCTCGGCGGGCGGCGCCACCTCGCGCGCCCTGGCCGAGAAGGTCGCCTCCCAGGGCCCCGTCGTGATCGACAACTCCTCCGCCTGGCGTGGCCACCCCGAGGTCCCGCTGGTGGTCTCCGAGGTCAACCCGCACGCGATCAAGGATCGCCCCAAGGGGATCATCGCCAACCCGAACTGCACCACGATGGCCGCGATGCCGGTGCTGCGTCCCCTCCACGAGGAGGCCGGCCTGACCGCGATGGTCGCCACCACCTACCAGGCCGTCTCCGGCTCGGGCCTGGCGGGCGTCGCCGAGCTGCACACCCAGGCCCGCAAGGTCACCGAGACCGCCGACCAGCTGACCTTCGACGGCGGCGCGGTCGAGTTCCCCGAGCCCGGCGTCTACAAGCGCCCCATCGCCTTCAACGTGCTCCCCCTCGCGGGCAGCATCGTGGACGACGGCTCCTTCGAGACCGACGAGGAGCAGAAGCTCCGCAACGAGTCCCGCAAGATCCTGGAGATCCCGGAGCTGAAGGTCTCCGGCACGTGCGTCCGCGTCCCGGTCTTCTCGGGCCACTCGCTCCAGGTCAACGCCCGCTTCGAGCGCCCGATCAGTGTGCAGCGCGCCTACGAGCTGCTGGGCAACGCCCCGGGCGTCGAGCTCTCGGAGATCCCGACCCCGCTCCAGGCGGCGGGCAAGGACGCCTCGTACGTGGGCCGCATCCGGGTCGACGAGACCGTGGAGAACGGCCTCGCGCTGTTCATGTCCAACGACAACCTCCGCAAGGGCGCCGCGCTGAACGCCGTCCAGATCGCCGAGCTGGTTGCCGCCGAGCTGAAGGGCTGAGCACCCTTCAGTCGCTGGCTGCGCGCCGTCGTCGGTTGCCGACGCGGTTCCCCGCGCCCTGGGGGCTGCGCCCCGCAAGGGGCGCGGGGAACCGCGCGACCGGCCACGCACGGTCCGCAGCCGAACATCAGGGCTTGCGCACCTCGAACTGGAAGCAGCCGTACTCCACTGCCCGCACGTGGACAAGGGCGACCTCCGGGTCGGAGAAGGCATCGTCGAGGGCGGCGTCGAAGCCCTCCGCCGCGGCCTCGGGGAATTCGAGGAGCCGGCCTCCGAGGATGTGCCCGGCGCGGCTGTAGCGCCGCAGAACCCGGATCGCCCCCGGCCGCGTGAAGGGGTAGTCGTCGCCCTCCCCGGAGGGGCCCGCGCACTCGTCGGCGTGGATGAAGACCGGCCCCTGCTCGTCGTAGGCGCCGGGCTTGGCCGACGTCTCCTCGGCCCAGCGCCGCAGCGGGGCGTACGAGACGAGGGCGACCCGCTCCCCCGGCGCTATGGGCCGCAGGCAGCACCGCAGCGGGTCACCGCCCTCGTGGTCGATGTACGGGACGCAGGGCCGCCCGGCGTCGTCGGTGTCGCGCAACTGCTTCAGTACGAGGGGCTCGATGGGGCGTGCGGTGTAGGTCGTCATGGCAACCAGCGTGGGCGCGCGGGGGCCCGTTCTCCGGCGGAAAACGGACATCGCGCTGCGCGCATCCTGCGTGAAAGGATGGCCGGATCGTCACGATCTGATGGAACTCAAAGCATCTGAAGGAGATGACCGGGTGCCTGGCACGAATCTGACCCGTGAAGAGGCGCAGCGGCGGGCCGCCCTGCTCACCGTTGACTCGTACGCGATCGAGCTCGACCTGAGCGGCGCGCAGGAGGGAGGGACCTTCCGGTCCGTCACCACCGTGCGCTTCGATTCCGCCGAGGCCGGCGCGGAGACCTTCATCGACCTGGTGGCACCGACCGTGCACGAGGTCGTCCTGAACGGGACCGCGCTGGACGCGGCCGCCGTGTTCGCCGACTCGCGGATCGCCCTGACCGGGCTCGAAGCGGGCCCGAACGAACTCACGGTGATCGCGGACTGCGCGTACACCAACACCGGTGAGGGCCTGCACCGTTTCGTGGACCCGGTGGACCAACAGGCCTATCTCTACACGCAGTTCGAGGTGCCGGACGCGCGCCGCGTCTTCGCCTCGTTCGAACAGCCGGACCTGAAGGCGGCCTTCCAGTTCACCGTGAAGGCTCCGACCGGCTGGTCGGTGATCTCCAACTCGCCGACCCCGGAGCCCAAGGACGACCTCTGGGTGTTCGAGCCGACGCCGCGCATCTCCTCGTACATCACCGCGCTGATCGTGGGCCCGTACCACTCGGTGCACAGCAGCTACGAGAAGGACGGGCAGAGCGTCCCGCTCGGCATCTACTGCCGCCCCTCGCTCGCCGAGTTCCTGGATTCGGACGCGATCTTCGACGTGACCCGGCAGGGCTTCGACTGGTTCCAGGAGAAGTTCGACTACGCCTACCCGTTCGCCAAGTACGACCAGCTCTTCGTGCCGGAGTTCAACGCGGGCGCGATGGAGAACGCGGGCGCGGTCACCATCCGCGACCAGTACGTCTTCCGCTCCAAGGTGACGGACGCCGCCTACGAGGTGCGTGCCGAGACCATCCTGCACGAGCTCGCCCACATGTGGTTCGGCGACCTGGTGACGATGGAGTGGTGGAACGACCTCTGGCTGAACGAGTCGTTCGCCACCTACACCTCGATCGCCTGCCAGGCGTACGCCGAGGGTTCGAAGTGGCCGCACTCGTGGACCACGTTCGCCAACTCGATGAAGACGTGGGCCTACCGGCAGGACCAGCTTCCCTCCACGCACCCGATCATGGCGGACATCCGCGACCTGGACGACGTCCTGGTCAACTTCGACGGCATCACGTACGCCAAGGGCGCGTCGGTGCTGAAGCAGCTGGTCGCGTACGTCGGCATGGACGCGTTCTTCCAGGGCGTGCAGGCCTACTTCAAGGCGCACGCGTTCGGCAACACGCGCCTGTCCGATCTGCTGGGCGCGCTGGAGAAGACGTCGGGCCGCGACCTGAGGACCTGGTCGACGGCGTGGCTGGAGACGGCGGGCATCAACATCCTGCGCCCCGAGCTCTCCGTCGACGAGGCCGGGACCATCACGTCCTTCACCGTCCTCCAGGAGGCTCCGGCGCTGCCGACCGGCGCGAAGGGCGAGCCGACGCTGCGCCCGCACCGCATCGCCATCGGCTTCTACGACCTGGACGAGGCGGGCAAGCTGGTCCGCACGAACCGGATCGAGCTGGACGTGGACGGCGCCCGCACCGAGGTTCCGCTGCCCGAGGGCACCCGGCGCCCGGCGGTCGTCCTCCTCAACGACGACGACCTCTCGTACGCCAAGGTGCGCCTGGACGAGGAGTCACTGCGGGTCGTCACCGAGCACCTGGGCGACTTCACCGAGTCCCTGCCGCGCGCCCTGTGCTGGGCCTCGGCCTGGGACATGACCCGCGACGGCGAACTCGCCACGCGCGACTACCTGGCGCTGGTCCTGTCGGGCATCGCCAAGGAGTCCGACATCGGTGTGGTGCAGTCCCTGCACCGCCAGGTGAAGCTGGCGATCGACCTGTACGCGGCGCCGGAGTGGCGGGACGCGGGCCTGACCCAGTGGACCGAGGCGACGCTGGCGCACCTGCGCACGTCCGAGCCGGGCAGCGACCACCAGCTGGCCTGGGCCCGCGCCTTCGCGGCGACCGCCCGCACCCCGCAGCAACTGGACCTGCTCCAGGGCCTGTTGACGGGTTCGGAGGTCATCGAGGGCCTCGCCGTGGACACCGAGCTGCGCTGGACGTTCGTGGAGCGCCTCGCGGCGACGGGTGAGCTCGACGAGGCGGAGATCGCGGCGGAGCTGGAGCGCGACCGCACGGCCGCGGGCGAGCGCCACGCGGCGACCGCACGGGCCGCGCGGCCGACGCCGGAGGCGAAGGCGGAGGCGTGGGCCTCGGTGGTGGAGGCGGACACCCTCCCCAACGCGGTCCAGGAAGCGGTGATCGGCGGCTTCGTCCAGCCCGACCAGCGCGAGCTCCTCGCCCCCTACACCGAGAAGTTCTTCGCGGCGGTCAAGGGCGTGTGGGATTCCCGCTCGCACGAGATCGCCCAGCAGATCGCGGTGGGCCTGTACCCGGCGCTGCTGGTCTCCCAGGAAACCCTGGACGCGACGGACGCATGGCTGTCCACCGCCGAGCCGAACGCGGCCCTGCGCCGCCTGATCTCGGAGTCCCGCGCGGGAGTGGAACGCGCCCTGCGAGCCCAGACGGCGGACGCGGCGGCGTCCGCGTAGCGGAGTGAGTGGGGCGCGGCCTTTCCATGGGCCGCGCCCCACTCACGACGGCCTCGAACACCCTTGCGCTGCGCCCCGCGGAGATGGACAGCCCCATGCGGGGCAATGACCGCCAAACGGCCTGTCATGCAAGGGAGTTACTCCGCGCCGGCGGAGCGGGGTTCGGGGCGGAGCCCCGTGCTCACCGGGCCGCACAGGCTCTCCCACCCGCCGGAGGCTTTCGGGAAGGGGCGGGGTGGGGAAATGAAGACCGCCCGGCGGACGGGCGTCGTACGCGCAGCCGTTCCGCCGGGCGGGAGTGAGGGGGAGGGACCGGGGTCAGCCGGTCAACTCCGTGTGGCGGCGGCGCAGTTCCGCCGCGCCCCGCTCCGTCAGCGTGCCGTGCAGGCGCATGCGGGCCACCCCGCCGTCGGGGAAGGCGTCCAGGCGGACGTGGGTCGCCACCGCGTGCGCGGGGAGGCGGAAGCGGTGCAGGGTGTCGGGCTGTAGGCGCGTGCGCGGGATGATCTCGAACCACTCCCCCGTCTCACCGTTGCGCCCGCTCAGCGCGATCCACCCCGCCGAGTTCCCCTTCAGGTACGCCGTGTCGATCTCGACGGCACGGATCGCACCCTGGGCGACGAGGCGGAACCGCACCCAGTCATTGGTGTCGCGGACCCGGCGGCGCCGGTTCTCCCAGCCGTCGTCCATCTTCCGGGACGTGCCGGGCAGGATGATCTGCGTGGGCGAGGAGTAGAACTTGTCGGACGCCTCCTCGTACGTACCGCCGTTGACGACCGCCACGAGGTCGATCGTGCCCAGCGTGTCGAGCCACTCCGGGTCCGGTACGACCTCGCCGTGCACGCGCAGGCGGGCGACGCCGCCGTCGGGGTGCTGACAGAGCCGGATGTGGGTGTAGCGGCGGCCGGTGGTGATCTCGAAGCCGTTCTCGGCGTGGCCGCGCACCGCGGTCGGCGGGACGATCTCGTCCCACTTCACGTCCTCGGCGAGCAGCTGCTCGGGGCTGGGCGTGCCCTCAACCGCCGTGGCCTGTACGGATATTCGCTGCGGGTAGTTGCCCCGGAAGTGCGCGGTGTCGACCACGATCCCCTTGATCACGCCGGGGGCGCCGAGCCGTACCAGCGCCCAGTCGTGGTCCTCGGGCGCGGGGAAGCCGCCATCACGATCGGCGTCCGCGCCGCGCCGACGGCGGGTCTCCCAGCCGTCCATGATCTTGCCCTTGTGCCCGAAGTGCTCGGGGTCGAAGACGGCCCGCTCGCGGACCAGGAGGTTCTCGCGCTCGGCGAAGAACTCGTCGTTGGCGGCGATGACTCCGGCGCCGAGCCGGCGGTCGGCGAGGTCGACGAGGTCGGTGAAGGCGAAGTCACCGCAGCGGTAGTCGGCGTACGGGTCGCCACCGCCGTAGGGCGCGGCGTCGTTGGCGTGCGGGTCCTGTGTGGCCGCCGCGTTCTCGCGGGTCTCGGTGTCGGAAGTCATGCCCCGACTCTCGCCCGCCCCACAGCTCACGTCCATCGAAAGTTTCCGCACAGTCCTTTCAGGGATACTGAAAGGACATGCGGAGGGACAAGCGAGGAGCCGGGGCCCCGATGGCAGTTTGCTGCCAGCTCGCGGCCCGGCCCGCGCCCCCTGTCAGACTCCCGGCATGACCTCACAGACGATCACCGCGGCCACCGCGGGCACCTGGCAGCTCGGCGACCTCACCGTCAACCGGATCGGCTTCGGCGCGATGCGCCTGCCCCAGCAGGGCGCCGCGTTGCGCGCCGACGCCGTACCGAGCGATCGGGAGCGATCAATTGCCGTACTGCGACGGGCAGTTGAGCTGGGCGTGAACCACATCGACACCGCCGCGTTCTACTTCTCCCCGCTGCGTTCGG
Source organism: Streptomyces sp. NBC_01431 (assembly GCF_036231355.1). Classification (NCBI taxonomy): domain Bacteria; kingdom Bacillati; phylum Actinomycetota; class Actinomycetes; order Kitasatosporales; family Streptomycetaceae; genus Streptomyces; species Streptomyces sp. NBC_01431. The sequence goes on along the minus strand of NZ_CP109496.1, from coordinate 5,342,026 downwards.
CCAACGAGCTCATCAACCGGGCGCTCGCCCCGTACGCGGACGACCTCGTGATCACGACGAAGGTCGGGCCCACCAGGGTCCCCACCGGCGAGTGGGGGACGCACGCCAGGACGCCCGCGGAGCTGCGCGGTCAGGTCGAGGAGAACCTGCGCCAGCTCGGCCGCGACCACCTCGACGTGGTCAACCTGCGCATCGTCGGCTCCGATTCGATCGCGGAGCGCTTCGGCGCGCTTGCCGAACTGCGCGAGGCCGGACTCATCCGCCACCTGGGCCTGTCCAACGTCGGAGTCGGCCACCTCGCCGAGGCGCTGGCCATCGCGCCCGTGGTCTGCGTACAGAACCCGTACGGGATCGGCGCGCCCGCCGCGCAGGAGGAGATGCTGCGGCTCTGTGGTGAGCGGGGCATCGCGTTCGTGCCGTTCTACGCGATCGCGGGGGCCGGGCGCGAGGGCGGCGCGAGCGGCACGGACAGCGAGGAGGTGCTGGCCGTCGCGCGGGCGCACGGGGTGAGCGCGGCGCAGGTCCGCCTCGCGTGGACGCTGAGCCGCGGCCCGCACGTGCTGGCCATCCCGGGCACCGGGAACCCGGACCACCTGCTCGACAACGTGGCCGCGGGTGGGCTGCGCCTGACCGAAAAGGAGCTGGCCCGCCTGGCCGCGCCGCACGCGTCCTGAGGCCTTTCCTAACCCGCGGGGCGTACGTTCGCGGCCTCGCGCAGCGCCGCCAGGACCCGGGCCAGGGCGGGGCCGTCCTCCGCCCCTCGCCGCACGGCCGCCACCACGTGGCGTCGGGGCTGGTCCGCGCTGAGTATCCGCGTCACCACCCCCGCGCGGCGGTCCGCCGCCGCCATCCGCGGTACCAGGGCGACGCCCATCCCGGCCTCCACCATGGCCAGGATCGCGGTCCACCCGGCGGCGCTGTGCGCCTGTTCCGGTACGAAGCCCGCCGCCTCGCAGGCCGCCGTGGTGATCTGGGACCAGGGGCCGCTGCCGCCGTAGATCCACGGTTCGTGCGCGAGGTCGGCGAGCCTGAGGCCCGGTTCGGCGGCGAGCGGATGCCCCGCGGGCAGGGCCACGTCGAGCGGGTCGGTGAGCAGGGGTACGAGCGCGAACTTGGGGTCCCGGGCGCTCGGGGCGTGCGCGGCGAGGGAGAGCGCGAGGTCGACCGACCCGGCCGAGAGCAGCTCGTACGCCTCGGCCGCCTCCGCCTCCCGCACCCGTACCTCAAGGGCGGGATGGCTGCGGCGCAACTGCTGTACGGCCGGTACGACGAGCGCGGGCACCGCGGTGGAGAACGCCCCGATCCGCACCTCGCCCGCCTCGCCCTTGAGGTATCCCGCCAACTCGGCGTCCGCACGCTCCAGTTGGGCGAAGACGACTTCGGCGTGGCGGAGTACGAGATGGGCGGCGTCGGTGAGGCGGACCCGCCGGCCGTGCGCTTCGAGCAGCGGTACGCCGAGCTGCTTGGCGAGGTTGGACAGCTGCTGCGAGACCGCCGAGGGCGTCATGAGCAGCACCTCGGCGGTCGCGGTGACGGTGCCCTGCTCGCGCAGGGTCCGCAGGATGTACAGCTTCTTGATGTCCCACTCGCTCATGGGACGCAACATACCGGCGCCCCCGAGGGGGCCGTTCACCTGCGCGATCCGAGGACGACACCGCCGAGGATCAGCGCCATGCACACCAGCTGCATCGGGCCGGTCGCCTCACCGAGCAGGGCGAAGGAGAGCAGGGCCACACAGACGGGCTGGAGGTAGTAGACGACTCCGGCGCGGGCGGCGCCGATCAGGGAGATCGCCTTGTTCCAGGCGAAGAAGGCGACGGCGGAGGACAGCACGCCGACGTAGACGAGCGGGCCGACCGTCGCGGGCGTCGCGGCGAAGCCGCCCTGGACCGCGAGGCTCGCTCCGTACGCGGGAGCCAGCATGAGCGCGCCGAGTACGAAGGTGGTGAACAGGAAGGCGAGTCCGCCGAGTTCGGCAGGGCGGCGCCGCAGCAGCACGCTGTACGAGGCGAAGCTGACGGCGGCCGCGACCATCCAGAGATCGCCGGGGGCGAGGGCGAGATCGAGCGAGCCCTTGCTGACCAGGAGGAGCACTCCGGCGCAGGCGATGAGCAGTCCCACGGTGCGGCGCGCACCGAGCCGGGCGCCGGTGAGCCGTTCGTGGACGGCCATCAGGACCGGCGAGGCGGCCATGATCATGCCCATGTTGCCGGCCGTGGTGGAGGTTCCGGCCTGGTTGACGAGGGTGTTGTACACGGTGATGCCGAGCAGCGAGGCCACCGTGAGGAACCCCAAGTGGCGGCGGATCAGGGCGCGTTGGCGCCAGGCCTCACGGGCGGCGAGGGGGGCGACCGCGGCGATCGCGATCAGCCAGCGCCAGAAGGCGGCCTGCACCGGCGGCACCGAGTCGTGCAGGGCCCGGGAGGCGACGAAGCTCCCGGACCAGACGACCGTCGCGACGGCCGCGAGCACGAGGCCGAGCCCGGAGGCCTGCCCCGCCCTCTTGGCCGCGGTGGCGCGCGGTGTGCTGCTGACTCGGTCCAGGACGGTCACGATGACTCCGTTTCGGGGCGGCGGGGCGGGATGTGCCCTACCGTCGCACCGCAGAACCCATCGCGTCCATCGAAAGTTCCAGCTCATTATCTTTAGCAGAACTGAATGATGGTGCGCGCCCTGCGGCCACTGTCGGCTTCTTCGGGGCGGCCTGTCCGGCGAGCGTGGCGCCAAAGGCGATGGCCATCCCGAGCAGCTGCACCCAAGCGAGCGACTGGCCGAGCGCCACCCAGCCGATGACGGCGGCGGTGATCGGGGAGAGCGGGCCGAGGAAGGTAACCGAGGTCGCGGTCATCCGGCCGATGCCGCGGAACCAGAGCCAGTACGCGACGGCCGTGTTCACCAGGGCGAGGTAGGCGTACCCGGCGAGGTTGCGCCCGTCGAGGGCGGGCGGCGCCCCCTCCGCGAAGAAGGCGACCGGCGCGATGAGCAGCCCGCCCGCGGTGAGTTGCCAGCCGGTCAGGGCGAGCGGCCCGACTCCCTCGGGGCGCCCCCACCGCTTGGTGAACACGGTCCCCGCGGACATCGAGGCGGAGGACCCCAGCGCGGCGATCACCCCGATCGCGTCGAAGGCCCCGGCCGCTTGGAGGACCACGAGGCTCACGCCGAGGGCCGCGGCGATGCCGGTGAGCAGCGTGCGCGCGGTGGGCTTCTCACCGAGGAAGACGGCGGCGAGCCCCGCCACCCAGAGCGGGCCGACCGACCCGATGACCGCGGCCATGCCGCCGGGCAGCCGGTACGCGGAGAGGAAGAGCAGCGGGAAGAACGCCCCGATGTTGAGCGCGCCGAGCACCGCCGACTTCCACCACCAGGCGCCGCTGGGCAGCCGTCTGGTCAGCGCGAGCAGAGCGAGCCCGGCTGGCAGCGCCCGCATCATGCCGGTGAACAACGGCCGGTCGGCGGGCAGGAATTGGGTGGTGACGAAGTACGTGGACCCCCAGGAGGCGGGCGCGAGCGCGGTGAAGGCGACGGTGGTGAGACGGCTGCGGTTCATGGGGTGGCCTCTCGTGTGTTGGGGAGTCCGACTCGTGTGTTGGGGAGTCTGAGGAGCGGGGTGCGGGGCGGAGCCCCGGGACGACCGGCCCGCACCCGCCGGTAGCCCCGTGGGGGTCTCGGCGAGGGGCGCAGTGGCGAAGGACTCAGCGCGCGGCCACCAGCACCGCCCCCGCCGCCCTCCCCCGCGCAGCGACCCGCACCGCGCCTCCCGGCAGCACCCGCTCCAGCCGCACCACGACCCCCGCCGCCAGCACGGACGTACCGACGAGCACCGCCCAGGGCAACCGCCCGTCCACCGCGATCAGCGCCGTGAAGAACGAGGGCGCGACGGCCGAGGCGAGCGACCAGGACAGCTGGTAGGCCGCCAGGTAGCGTCCCCGCACCGCCTCGGGCGCGGCCGCCACCGACAGCGCCCCGGCGGAGGGGCTGTGGACGAGTTCGCCCAGCGTGTAGAGCACGACGATCACGAGCAGCGCACCGCCGAGGACGAGCCCCGAGCCGGGCCGGACCGTACCGAGCACGACCTGCGCGGCGAAGGCGGAGGCGAAGAGCAGCGAGCCGAGGGCCGCGGAGCGGGTACGGCGGGCCCCGCGCCCCCGGACCCGGGCGGCGACCACGACCCCGCCCGCCGCACACATCACGGTGTTGAGCGTGAACGCGGCGCCGGTGATGGCCTGGGGGCCGTGCAGCCAGGTGCTGATGTAGAGCGGGAACAGGACGGACAGGGCCGAATACCCCAGCGCGTTGAGGAAGTTGGCGCCGGTGAGGGCGAGGAAGGGGCGGTCGGTGAAGACCTGGCGGTAGCCGGCGGTCGGGCGGGCCGCGCCTTCGGCGGGGGCCTGCCGCTCGGTGCGGACGGCCCGCATCAGGAGGGCCGCGAACGCGAAGCTGGCCGCGTTCAACCACGCCGCCGCCGTGAAGCCCGCGTCCCCCGCGAGGGCGACGATCAGCGAGGCGATGAGCGCGCCCGCGCCGAGCCCGCCGTTGCGCAGGGCGCGCGAGGAGGCCTGGAGCCGGTCCCGGTCGGCGCCCCGGGCGACCTCACCGATCAGCGACTGCTGTACGGCGGGGAAGGCACGGTCACCGAAGGCGGTGGCCAGGGCGACGGCGGCGAAGGCGGGCAGCGAGTGGGCGAAGGGGTAGAGGAGGAAGCCCGTGCCCCGCACCCCGTACAGGAAGAGCTGCACCCGGTGTGCCCCGTACCGGTCGACGGCGGCTCCGGCCAGCGGCAGCGCGCCGAGGCCCAGCAGCCCCACGGCGGTGAGCACGAGGCCGACGGTGGCGAAGGGCAGTCCGGTGACGTGCCGGAAGAAGACGAGGCTGAACGGCACATACATTCCGGAGCCGGTCGCGTCGACCGCCATGGCGAGGAGCATGCGGCGTTCCCCGGCTATGCGCGGGGTGCGGGTACGGCGGCGGAACGTACGCATGCTGGGCTCCGGGATGACGAGGCGGCGGGGCGGGCGACCAGGCCGGGAAGGTTGCTTGGCAAGAAGTAGCTTACCCCTAAGCTACTTTCCGTCAAGCAACTTTCTTGCGTCCGACCCAAGGGCTTCGGATACTGGGGCCATGACTGGAGCAAGGACATCCGCGCAGCCCGAGACGTCCGTGACGCCCGGGGCGCCCGTGGTGACACCCGCCGAGACCATGCCTGCGGACGCGGTGGACGCGATCACCGCGCAGTGGGCGGAGGTCCGCCCGGACCTGGAGACGGCCCCGATGGCGGTGTACGGGCGGATCTACCGGATCGCGCGGGCGATGGGCGACCGGATGGACAAGGAGTACGCGAAGTTCGGCATCGGGCGCGGGGAGTTCGACGTCATCGCGACGCTGCGGCGCTCGGGCGAGCCGTACACGCTGTCACCGCGCCAGCTCTCGGCGACGCTGATGCTCACCACGGGGGGCATGACGGGCCGTCTGGACAAGCTGGAAAAGGCGGGCCTGCTGAGCCGCAGCCCCGACCCGAACGACCGGCGGGGGCTACGCGTGAGCCTGACGGAGAAGGGGCTGAAGCTGGTGGACGAGTCCGTGACGGCGGGGCTTGCCGCCCAGACGGAGGTCCTGACGTCCGCCCTGGACGAGGGCGAGACGGCTCAACTGTCGGCGCTGCTAAGGAAGTTGCTGGCGGCGCATTGAGCGCGGGGCGGGCGCGGGGCTCGCGGCGCCGGTCGGGTGCGATGTCGGCCGCCGACCGTGGGTGGTTACTTGCGCAGTTCCCCGCGCCCCTGGGGAGCGTGCCGTGTCGGCCGCCGACCGTGCGGGGTTGCTCGCGCCCCTGGACAGGTGCCGTGTCGGCCGCCGACCGTGCGGGGTTCAGCGCCCCTGGCAGCCCGGAGTTCCGGGGAACGGGGTTTGCCCGCCCGGCTGCTTGGCTCCGGTGGGGGCTGAGCGGGCGGGCGGGTGGGAAAACCGGGCTCCCTGAAGCGGGAGCCGCTACGCCTTCTCGGGCGTCTTCCGGGACTTGTCCAGCACCATCACCAGTCCGGCGATCACCGCGAACAGGGCGATCGGCAGGATGACGAACAGGCCGATGGTCTGGATCACGCTCAGACCCGGGCCCGGGTCGTCACCGTCATCGCGCGTGAGCGCAAGCGCCGGGGACGACATGAGCAGCATCATCAGCGTCGTACCGGCTGCTACGGCGCCGGCGCGCAGGGCGTTCTTCTTGTCCACGAAGCAAACGTAGCGAACCCCTATGTGGGCCGCGCGCCCGGGGTGCCGTACGGGGCTCCGCCCCCCGGTCACACCCCGGCCCCGGCCCCCGGCTCCGCGCCCAGCCGCGCCCCGCGTTCCGGACGCGGGAAGATCCGCATCAGCGCGTGCAGCCGCGGTGAACCGACGATCTGCTCCAGGGTGAGCGGCTGACCGTCGGGCCCGGCCACCGGCAGGCGCCAGTTGGGGTACTGGTCCCACGTGCCCGGCAGGTTCTGCGGCCGCCGGTCGCCGACCGCGTCGGGCAGCCAGACGCCGACCATCCGGGCCGGGGTGCGCAGCAGGAAGCGGTAGACCGCGCGGATCTCGGCCTCCTCGTCACCGGGGGCATCGGGCAGCAGCCCGAGCCGTTCGAGGTAGCCCAGCCACTCCCCCACCTCGGTGCCCGCGGCGTTCCGCTCCTGGTCGAGCGGGGTCGTGAGCAGGCCGAGCCGGTGGCGGAGTTCGACGTGTTCGCCGGTGAGGCGGGCCGCGGTGGACGGCAGGTCGTGGGTGGTGGCCGTGGCGACGCAGCCGGGCCGCCAGTCCTCGGGGGGCAGCGGCCGTCCGCTGCCGGCCCAGTCGCGTTCGAACCAGAGCACCGAGGTGCCGAGCACGCCCCGCTCGGCCAGCGCCTCGCGCACGCCGGGTTCGACCGTGCCCAGGTCCTCCCCTATGACGACCGCACCCGCGCGGTGCGCCTCCAGGGCAAGGACGGCGAGCATCGCCTGTGCGTCGTAGTGGACGTACGTACCGTCGGTCGGCGGATGACCCTCGGGCACCCACCAGAGGCGGAACAGACCCATCACGTGGTCGATGCGCAGGGCGCCCGCGTGCCGCAGGAGGCCCTGGAGCAGTCCGCGGTAGGGGGCGTAGCCGGAGGCGGCGAGCACGTCGGGGCGCCAGGGCGGCAGGCCCCAGTCCTGGCCACGCGCGTTGAAGGCGTCCGGTGGCGCCCCGATCGACATGCCGGGCGCGAAGGCGTCCTGCTGGGCCCAGGCGTCGGCGCCCTCCGGGTGCGCCCCGACCGCGAGGTCGTGGACCAGGCCGACCGCCATGCCCGCCTCTCGCGCCGCGCGCTGAGCCGCGGCGAGCTGGGTGTCGGTGAGCCAGGCGAGCCAGCAGTGGAAGTCGACGCGGTCGATGAGCTCACGGCGGGCCCGCGCGGTCTCGGCGGACCTCGGGTCGCGCAGCCCCTGGGGCCAGCGGCGCCAGGCAGGCCCGTACCGCTCGGCGAGCGCGCACCACGTGGCGTGGTCCTCCAGGGCCTGCCCCTGTCCGGCGAGGAAGTCGCAGTAGGCGGCCCGGCGCCCGGGAGCGAGCGGCACCCGGTACAGGACTTCGAGGGCCTCCCGCTTGGCCTCCCACACCGCGTTCCGGTCGATCAACTCCCCTTTGGCCAGCACGGATTGACGCAGCGCCGAGGCACGTACGGCCGCCTCGTCGAGGCCTTCGCGCCCGGTGGCGTAGGCGTACTCGGGGATGTCCTCGATGCGCAGGTGCACCGGGTCGGGGAAGCGGCGGGACGAGGGGCGGTAGGGGGACGGGTCGGTCGGGGTGCCGGGGACGGCCGCGTGCAGCGGGTTGACCTGCACGAATCCGGAGCCGAGCGTGCGACCCGACCAGCTGGCGAGCTCCGCGAGGTCGCCGAGGTCGCCCATGCCCCAGGAGCGGGCGGACAGCAGCGAGTAGAGCTGGACGAGGAAGCCGTGCGTGCGGCCCGGGGGTTGCGGCACGCCTTCCGGCGCGACGACGAGCGTCGTGGACGCGCTGCGCCCGTCCTGGTGGCGCACCTCCAACTGGTGCACGCCCAGGGGTAGTTGATCCAGCGGGGTGCCGATGACGGTCAGCCCGTCGGGCAGCGCCGTCCCCGGCCCTTCGCCCCAGCGCACCAGCGTCGGGGGCAGCAACCGGTCCGCCTCGGCCGCTTCGGCGGCGGCGAGCGCCCGGCGCACCTCGTCCGGCGTGGAGGCGTCGACTCCGAGCGCGGCCAGCACCGCGACCACTGTGGCGTCCGGCACATCGACGGTGACGCCCGCCGACGGAGAGTACGAGGTGGCCACGCCGTGGTGGGCGGCGAGCCCGGCCAGGGTCATCGCCTCAGAACCCGGCGACCGCGGCCACCGGCGTCGGCTCGCTGGTCAGCGGGGCCACGTCGGACATCGGGGGTTCACTGATCAGCGGCTCGGCGTCGGCCATGGGGGGTTCGCTGGTCAGCGGTTGCTCGGGGGCGGGGGCGACCACGGGGGCCTCCAGTTTCGGTGGGCGGCAGGGACAGAGATGCCCTACCCAGCGGACGGCCCGCCAGACGTTCCGCCGTGCACAAGCTCGTACCACGTCCATCACACCAGGCATATCAGACACCCCGACCCCTCGCACGGACGCCCTCGGCAGACGGTTGGTGGGCTCGTGGCCTACGTAGCGGGCGTACGGCGGCGACGGTAGGCGAGTCCAGGGGTGGCCGCGCGAGCGTCCGCATGGACGAGCGGGCCGCCCGCTATGGACGAGCAGGCCGCTCGTTTCATCCAGGTCCGGGGGATGAAACGAGCGGCCTCGGCGGGCTACCCGCTGTGATCGCTGGAGGCGTACGCCGTCGCCGGGGCGGCTGATCCCCGACCGGGAGGGTGAAGACAGCGTGGACGGGACCCGGCGTCCGTGCGCTAGGCGGAGATGCCGTCGATCCTGGCCAGGGCGTCGTCCGCGCCGAAGGGCTGGAGGTAGGGCAGCCAGCGCGGGTCGCGGTGGCCGGTGCCGATGATCCGCCAGGCGAGGCCGCTGGGCGGGGCGGGCTGGTGGCGAAGGCGCCAGCCGAGTTCCATGAGGTGGCGGTCCGCTTTGACGTGGTTGCAGCGCCGGCAGGCGGCGACGACGTTCTCCCAGGCGTGCTGGCCGCCACGGCTGCGCGGGATGACGTGATCGACGCTGGTTGCGACGCCACCGCAGTACATACAGCGGCCGCCGTCCCTCGCGAACAGGGCACGACGGGTCAGCGGAACGGGCCCCCGGTAGGGGACCCGTACGAATCTCTTGAGCCGCACGACGCTGGGCGCCGCGACGGCACGGGTCGCGCTATGCATGAAGGCGCCGGACTCCTCAAGGCTGACGGCCTTGTTTTCGAGGACCAGGACGAGCGCGCGGCGGAGCGGTACGACGCCGAGGGGCTCGTACGACGCATTGAGGACCAGGACATGCGGCACGGGTGCCTCCTATTACGCCGGCGGCGCGTGGCTCGCGCCGGGACGATCTGCTCTCCAGTCTCTCCTCATGGCTGGTCGAAGCGCCACCACGTCCAGGTAACGGGCTCGAAGTGTTTTCGACCACACCCCCATTCTTTCCCCCGCCCGGGGGCCCTCTCCCCCGAACACGTCAACGGAGCACACCTCTTGCCCCGTTAGTGTGGTGGGTCTGCCACCGCCTTCACCGGCGCCGCACTGCTGGAGGTTCCTGCCGTGAACTGGTCCGCCGTCCTGGCCGACGGATCGCCGCCGCCCACACCCGCGACGCTCCAAGACGCCCAGAAGTCGGCCACCGAGGCCGCGGGCTGGGTCGAGCAGAACTGGTCGACGTGGCTGTACGTCGGATTCCGCATCCTCCTGATCATCGTCATCGCCTCGGTCCTGAGAGTCCTGGTCCGGCGCGCCCTGACCAAGCTGATCGACCGGATGAACCGCAGCGCCCAGGCCGTCGAGGGCACCGCGCTCGGCGGGCTCCTGGTGAACGCCGAGCGCCGCCGCCAGCGCTCGGAGGCCATCGGCTCGGTGCTGCGCTCGGTGGCGTCCTTCCTCATCATGGGCACGGCCGCCCTGATGGTCCTCGGCGTCCTGAACATCGACCTGGCCCCGCTGCTCGCTTCGGCGGGTGTGGCGGGCGTGGCGATCGGTTTCGGCGCGCGCAACCTGGTCACCGACTTCCTGTCCGGTGTGTTCATGATCCTTGAGGACCAGTACGGCGTCGGCGACTCGATCGACGCGGGGGTGGCCTCCGGCGAGGTGATCGAGGTCGGCCTGCGCGTGACCAAGCTGCGCGGCGCGGACGGCGAGATCTGGTACGTGCGCAACGGCGAGATCAAGCGCATCGGAAACCTGTCCCAGGGCTGGGCGACGGCCGGTGTGGACGTCCGGGTCCGGGCATCCGAGGACCTGGAGCGGCTGCGTACGGTGATCGGCGAGGCGACCGACTCCATGGCGAAGGAAGAGCCGTGGAACGAGCGTCTGTGGGGCCCGGTGGAGATCCTCGGTCTGGACGAGGTGCTCCTTGACTCGATGGTGGTGCGCGTCTCGGCGAAGACCATGCCGGGCAAGGCGCTGAGCGTGGAGCGCGAGCTGCGCTGGCGGATCAAGGTGGCCCTGGACGCCGCGGGCATCCGCATCGTGGGTGGCCTGCCGCTCGCGGAGGAGCCGCCGGCCGCGGACACCTCGGCCGCCGCGGCCGCCCCCTCGGCCCTGGCCAACCCGACGTCCCCCCAGTCCCTGGCGACGACGCCGATCCCGATCCCGAATCCGAACCTGTCGAAGTAAGCGAGACCTCTGAGGGGCGCCCTGCCGATGACCGGCCGGGCGCCCCTCGGCCTTTCCCGCCCCCAGGTCCGCTCAGCCGAGCTCTTCGAAGAACTCCGGCAGCCGGGCCGCTGCGCCGGTGGCGACGGCCTGCCGGAGAGCGGGCACGGTGAGCTCGGGCCTGCGGGTGACCGGCCCGTCGTCATCTTTGCGCGCCCTGATCGAGAGTTCCGCGTACACCGTCTTGCCGACCGTACGCGGCTCGGTCCCCCAGCGGTCGGCCAGTGCCCCGACGAGCAGCAGCCCCCGCCCGAACTGTTCGTCGTCCGCCGCCGCGCGCGGGCTCGGCACCGATTCCCCGCGCGGGTCGGTGACCTCGACGCGGAGTGCGGTGGCGTCGAGCGCGATCCGCACCCGGAACAGCCGGTCCCGCAGGCACCCGTGCAGCAGAGCGTTGGTCGCCAACTCGCTGACCAGCAGCGCCGCGTCACCCGCGAGTTCGGGGTGCCCCCAGGCGGTGACCAGCCTGGCGGTACGACGGCGGGCCAGGCTGACGCTGCGGGCGGTGGGGGTGTAGTCGAGGCAGTCCTCGTACGGGGGCACCTGCTTGCGCTCCTCCATGGACACGCACCTCCTTGTGCGGGTCGGGGCGACGGTGGCGATGTCGCATCCGCGCGGGGCGGGGCGGTGCACTTCCGTCAACTGGCTCCGCCGAGTAGGCGGCTGAGCACTGACCGTAGCGGCGCGCACGCTCTAGGTTCAAGCAGAACGGGGAATATCTTCCCGAGAGAGTGAGAGTGGTCGACTGGCCGTGACGGCCGGGGCCACACTGTGCGTGTGATGCGAGGAGATCAGGGGAATCGGACGTCAACTGTCCTGGGGCGGCGGCTCGGTGGGGAACTCCTGCGCCTACGGGACGGCGCGGGCAAGACGCAGCAGCAGGCGGCTCATGTCATCAGCGCCACCGGCACGAAGATCGTGAAGATGGAGCGCGGGTGGGTGCCGATGCGGGACCCCGACATCCGGGTGCTGAGCGAGTTCTACGGCCTGGACGACCCCAAGGCGGTTGCCCGGCTACTTGAGTTGGCCCGGCTCGACCGGGAACGCCGCAAAGCCAAAGGCTGGTGGCAGCACTCCCCGAACGCGGGCGCGCTCGCCGAGTACATCGCCATGGAGGACGTCGCCAACCGCGTACGCACCTGGCAACTCGCGCTGATTCCAGGCCTGTTCCAGACAGCCGAGTACGCGCGCTCGCTCGCCGTCAGCGACGGCGTCTGGGAGGACCCCGACGAGATCGAGCGCATCGTCGAAGTCCGCATGAAGCGCCAGTCCCGCCTGGGCGGAGACAAGCCGCTCCAGGTGTACGCGGTGGTGTGGGAGGCCGCGCTGCGTCAACTCGTCGGCGGGCCCGCCGTCATGCGAGCCCAGCTGGGGCAGCTCCTCGACGTCGCGAAACTGCCGAACGTACGCCTCCAAGTGCTGCCCTTCCGCACCGGAGGACACCCCTGCGTAACAGGAGCCTTCAACATCGTCTCGTTCACGGAAGCGGAGGCGGTCGACGTCGTCCATGTCGACACCATCGCTACTACGGTATGGGTGGAGAACCCGGAAGAAAGCGCCGTGTACAGCACCTTCTTCGACCGCACCGCCCGGCTCAGCCTGGCCCAGCACGACTCCGCCGTACTGATCGACACCATCCGCAAGGAGCTGTAGACGTGACCGCCTTCGACTTCAGGAAGTCCAGCTACAGCAGTTCGGGAGGCGAGTGCATAGAAGTCGCCCTCAACATCCCCGACACCGTAGCCATCCAGGACTCCAAGTCCCCCGGCGGCGCCACACTCCGCCTGACCCCCGCCGCCTGGGCGACATTCATCGGCGGGGTCACCGGCAGCACCCCGCCCAGCTGAGCCCGCCCCCGCGAGGTAACGCTTTGGTAGCCGCCGAGCCCCAGGCCATTGACGTGCTACTGACCCGCGTCCTACGTTTCCCCCTATCAAATAGGAAACTTTCCTAACAGTGGTGTGGGGAAGCGGGCGCCCTAAGGGCAGGGGGATCTGTTGTGGCCGGTAGCACTACCCCGGGAACCCCGCGCGTACTCCGCGCCATGAACGACCGGGCCGCGCTCGACCTGCTCCTGGAGCACGGCCCGCTCTCGCGGACCCGCATCGGCAAGCTCACCGGGCTCTCCAAGCCGACCGCCTCGCAGCTGCTCGCACGTCTTGAGGCGGCCGGGCTCGTCGTCGCCACCGGCACGACCGCGGGGCGCCCCGGACCCAACGCCCAGCTCTACGCGGTCAACGCGCACGCCGCCCATGTGGCGGGGCTCGATGTGACGCCCGAGCGCATCCGGGCCGCCGTCGCCGACGTGGCGGGAGCTGTCGTCGGGGAGTTCGAGGTCGCCACCCCCGGGCGGCGCGCCGAATCCGTGGTGCGGCAGGTGACCGACGCGCTCGACGGCGCGGTCAAGGCCGCCGGGCTCGCACGGGCCGATGTGCACCGGGTCGTGATCGGCACCCCGGGCGCCTTCGACCCCGGCACCGGCCGGCTGCGCTACGCCTCCCACCTGCCGGGCTGGCACTCCCCCACCCTGCTCGACGAGCTCGCCGCGGCGCTGCCGATGCCCGTCGAGTACGAGAACGACGTGAACCTGGTCGCCATCGCCGAGCAGCGCCTGGGCGCGGCCCGCGGCCACGACGACTTCGTACTGCTCTGGAATCAGGGCGGCCTCGGTGCCGCGCTCGTCATCGGCGGGCGGCTGCACCGCGGCTTCACCGGCGGCGCGGGCGAGGTCGGCTTCCTGCCGGTGCCCGGCGCTCCCCTCGTACGCCATGTCACGAAGGCGAACTCGGGCGGCTTCCAGGAGCTGGCCGGCGGGCAGGCGGTGCCGCGGCTGGCCCGGGAGCTCGGGGTCGCTGACGTCCCGGGCGGGCCCGCCAATGAGGTGGCCGCCGTCCTGATCGCCCGGGGCGCCGCGGCCACCGACGGCCCCGACCGCAGGCTCCTCGAAGCCTTCGCCACCGGACTCGCGACCGGACTCGCCTCCATGGTCGCCGTGCTCGACCCCCAACTCGTGGTGCTGTCCGGCGCTTTGATCTCCGCCGGAGGCGAGCCGCTGCGCGAGCTCGTCCAGGCCGAACTGAGCGAGCTGGCCGCCTCCCGGCCCCGGCTCGTCGTCGGCGAGGTTACCCAACTCCCCGTACTGCGCGGTGCGTTGGAGTCCGCGCTCGCCACCACGCGCGACGAGGTCTTCGACACCGCCCGCTGAACCACCCGCCACACCTCGCCCCCTCCACCCCTCGTCGGGAGACACCGCCATGCCCGCATTCCGCCGGAAGTCGGCCGTCGCACTGGCCGCGACCGCCTCCATAGCCCTGTTCGCCTCCGCCTGCACGGGCCAGAGCAGCTCCAGTGCGAACGACGACGCGTCCAAGGACACGACGATCACCTTCTGGCACGGGTGGAGCGCGCCCAACGAGGTCAAGGCCATCCAGGCCGACGTGGACGCCTTCCAGAAGGCGCACCCCAACATCCACGTCAAGGTCGTCGGCGACATCAACGACGACAAGATCAACCAGGCGCTGCGCGCGGGCGGCTCCAGCTCCCCGGACGTGGTGTCGTCGTTCACCACGAACAACGTCGGCAAGTTCTGCTCCTCCAACGCCTTCGCCGACCTCACCCCGTTCCTGAAGAAGGACGGCATCGACCCGGCGAAGACGTTCCCGAAGACCATGAACGAGTACACCCAGTTCGACGGCAAGCGCTGCACGCTGCCGCTGCTCGGCGACTCCTACGCCCTCTACTACAACAAGGACGCCTTCAAGGCGGCCGGGATCGACGGGCCTCCCACGACCTGGTCGGAGTTCGAGGCGGACGCCAAGACGCTGACCAAGCCCAAGGGCGACTCCTTCGAGCAGCTCGGCTTCATGCCGGACTACCACGCCTACGAGACGACGACCGAGCACTACCTCGCGCAGTGGTCGCCGACGTACTTCGACGCGAGCGGCAAGTCGAACATCGCCAAGGACCCGGCCTTCGAGAAGGGCCTCGCCTTCCAGAAGCAGCTCGTCGACGACCTCGGCGGCTTCACCAAGCTGGAGAAGTTCCGCTCCTCCTTCGGCGCGGAGGACGGCAACACCAACCCGTTCAACACCGGCCAGCTCGCGATGTCGATGGACGGCGAGTGGCGCCTGGGCATGGCGTTGGCCAGCAAGTCCAAGTTCGACATCGGGGTGGCCCCGCTGCCCGTCCCGGACGACCAGAAGGCCACGTACGGCAAGGGCTATCTGACCGGCACGATCGCGGGCATCGCCGCGACCTCGAAGAAGCAGCAAGCGGCCTGGGAACTGGTCAAGTTCATGACCACCAACACCGACGCGGTGGTCAACTTCGCCAACGCGATCCACAACGTGCCGTCCACCTTCGAGGCCCTCAAGTCGCCCAAGCTCCAGATCGACCCACGCTTCAAGACCTTCCTGGACATCGCGCAGAACCAGTACTCCACCACCACCCCGGCCTCCGTCAACGGCGGCCAGTACCTGGTGTCGCTGCAAAACCTCGGCTACGACGTCGAGAGCGGCAAGCAGGGCGACATCAAGGCGGGGCTCGCCAAGACCGCGCAGGAGATCGACGCCGCGATCGCGCAGGCGAAGTAGCCGCGCCATGAGCTCTACGTACACACTGCGCGCCAAGCACCGCCGCTCGGCGCTGCGCACCCTGGCCTTCCTGTCACCGTGGCTGATCGGCTTCAGCGTCTTCTTCGCCTACCCGCTGATCTCCACGGTCTACTTCTCCTTCACCCAGTACGACGGATTCACCGCGCCCACCTTCGACGGCCTCAAGAACTGGTCGTACGTCTTCAACGACTACCCGCTGTTCTGGCCGGCCCTGCGCAACACGCTGTGGCTGGTGGTCGTGATGGTCGCCTGCCGGGTGGTGTTCGGGCTCGGCGTGGGCATGCTCATCACCAAGATCAAGACCGGCGTGGGCGTCTTCCGCACGCTGTTCTACCTGCCCTACCTCGCCCCTCCGGTCGCCGCGACCCTCGGCTTCGTCTTCCTGCTCAACCCCGGTACGGGGCCGGTCAATTCGCTCCTGGGCGACCTCGGCATCCCGGCCCCGAACTGGTTCACCGACCCCTCCTGGTCCAAGCCCGCGCTCACCCTGCTCGCGGTGTGGGGCGTCGGCGACCTCATGGTCATCTTCATGGCCGCGCTGCTTGACGTACCCAAGGAGCAGTACGAGGCCGCCGAGCTGGACGGGGCCTCGCCCTGGCAGCGGTTCCGCTACGTCACCCTGCCGAACATCTCGCCGATCGTGATGTTCGCCGTGGTCACCGGGGTCATCCAGGCGATGCAGTGCTACACCCAGCCGCTGGTGGCGGGCAAGGTCGCCTCCGGGAACATGGGCAACTCCGGCCAGCAGTTCGAGCCCGGTTACCCCGACAAGTCGACGCTGACGCTGCCCCAGCTCGTCTACAACCTGGGCTTCCAGCGCTTCGACTACGGCTCCGCGTGTGTGGTCGCGCTGGTCCTGTTCGCCCTCTCCATGGCCTTCACGGCGCTGCTCATGAAGCGCCGCGGCGGGCTCATCCAGGCAGGTGAGTGACATGACGTACGCCCTCGACGCGCCGGTGGTCACCCCGGCGGCCAAGGTGGCCCGCCGCAAGGCCCTGCTCCAGTGGATCGCGGTGCACTCGCTCGGGGTGGCGGCCGCGCTGTTCTTCGTACTGCCCTTCGTCTTCCTGCTGCTGACCTCGCTGATGGACGATCAGCAGACGCTCACCCGGGACCTGATCCCGCACCACTGGGCGTGGTCCAACTACCGCAAGGTGTTCGACACTCCGGGCTTCTTGACCTGGTGGCGGAACACGCTGCTCTACGCGGGTCTCGGCACCGTCCTGAGCGTGGTGTCGTCGGTGCCCGTGGCCTACGCGCTCGCCAAGTTCCGCTTCCGCGGCCGCAACCTGTCGCTGATGCTGGTCATCTCGATGATGATGCTGCCGCCGCAGGTGATCATCATCCCGATGTACCTGTTCTGGGCCAAGCAGCTGGACCTGTCCGGCACGCTGTGGCCGCTGATCATCCCACTGGCGTTCGGCGACGCGTTCACCATCTTCCTGCTGCGGCAGTTCCTGATGACCATTCCGGGCGAGTACCTGGACGCCGCGAAGGTCGACGGGTGCGGGGAGCTCAGGACGCTCGTCAAGGTGGTGCTGCCGATGGCGCGCCCCGGCATCGCCGCCGTCGCGCTGTTCCAGTTCTTCTACGCCTGGAACGACTACTTCGGACCGCAGATCTATGCGTCCGACACGCCGGCGTCCTGGACGCTGAGCTACGGCCTGGAGTCCTTCAAGAGCGCGCACCATACCGACTGGAACCTGACCATGGCCGCGACCGTTCTCGTCATGGCCCCCGTGATCCTCGTCTTCTTCTTCGCACAGAAGGCTTTCGTCGAGGGCGTCACACTGACCGGAGTGAAGGGCTGATCTGGATGCCGCAGTCAATCGGAGTACACCCCCCGAACCCCCGGCCGAAGAAGATCGCGGTAGTGGGGGGCGGGTCCACGTACACCCCCGAACTCATCGACGGTTTCGCCCGGTTGCGGGACACCCTGCCGATCGGTGAACTCGTTCTGGTCGACCCGGCGGCCGACCGCCTGGAGCTGGTGGGCGGGCTCGCCCGGCGGATCTTCGCCAAGCAGGGCCACCCGGGGAAGATCGTCACCACCTCGGACCTGGACGCGGGCGTCGAGGGCGCGGACGCGGTGCTGCTCCAGCTGCGCGTCGGCGGTCAGGCGGCGCGCCAGCGGGACGAGACGTGGCCCCTTGAGTGCGGATGCGTGGGCCAGGAGACGACGGGCGCGGGGGGCCTGGCCAAGGCGCTGCGGACCGTGCCGGTCGTCCTGGACATCGCCGAGCGGGTGCGCCGCGCCAGCCCGGACGCCTGGATCATCGACTTCACCAACCCGGTGGGCATCGTGACCCGCGCCCTGCTCCAGGCCGGGCACAAGGCGGTCGGCCTGTGCAACGTGGCCATCGGCCTCCAGCGCAAGTTCGCCGCCCTGCTCCAAGTGGCGCCCGCCGAGGTCCACTTGGACCACATCGGCCTCAACCATCTGACGTGGGAGCTGGGGGTGCGACTGGGCGGCCCGGCCGGGGAGAACGTCCTGCCGAAGCTCCTCGCCGAGCACGGCGACACCATCGCCGACGACCTGAGGCTCCCCCGCCAGGTGCTCGACCGGCTCGGCGTGGTCCCCTCCTACTACCTGCGGTACTTCTACGCCCACGACGAGGTGGTGCGCGAGCTCGCCACCAAGCCGTCCCGGGCCGCCGAAGTCGCAGCCATGGAGCGGAAGTTGCTCACCATGTACGGCGACCCGGCGCTCGACGAGAAGCCCGAGCTGCTCGCCAAGCGCGGCGGCGCCTTCTACTCGGAGGCGGCCGTCGACCTCGCGGCGTCCCTGCTCGGCAACGGGGGCAGCCCGGTGCAGGTCGTGAACACCCGCAACAACAAAACCCTGCCCTTCCTCGCCGACGACGCCGTCATCGAGGTGCCGGCCCGGGTGGACCGCGACGGCGCCGTCCCGCTGCCGGTGCCCGAACTCGATCCGTTGTACGCCGGGTTGATCGCGCACGTCACCGCCTATGAGGACCTCGCCCTGGAGGCCGCCCTGCGCGGCGGGCGCGACCGGGTGTTCCGGGCGCTGCTCGCCCACCCGCTGGTCGGGCAGTACGAATACGCCGACGGGCTCACCGACCGGCTGATCGAGCACAACCGGGAGCACCTCGCGTGGGCATGAGTGTGCTGGCGATCGACGCCGGCAACAGCAAGACCGATGTGGCACTGATCGGAGCGGACGGGACGGTGCTCGGCACCGCAAGGGGCGGCGGCTTCCGGCCGCCGTCGGTGGGCGTGGAGGTGGCCATGCACATGCTGGCCACCACGGTGGAGGAGGCCTACCTCGCCTCCGGGATCACCGAGGCGCTGCGGGTCGAGCACGTCTCGGCCTGTCTGGCCAACGCCGATCTGCCCATCGAGGAAAGGGAGTTGGCGGCGGCCCTGCGGGCGCGCGGCTGGGGGGACTCCGTGCGGGTGCACAACGACACCTTCGCGATCCTGCGCGCCGGGCTGCCCAGCGGCGCCGAGCCGTGCGGGGTCGCGGTGGTGTGCGGCGCGGGCATCAACTGCGTCGGCATGACACCCGACGGGCGCACCGCCCGCTTCCCCGCGATCGGGAAGATCTCCGGCGACTGGGGCGGGGGCGGCGGGCTCGCCGAGGAGGCCCTGTTCTTCGCGGCCCGAGCCGAGGACGGCCGCGGCGAGCCGACCGCGCTGGCGGCGGCCCTGCCCGCCCACTTCGGCCTCGGCTCGATGTACGAGCTGATCGAGGCGCTGCACCTGGAGAAGATCCCCCTCGCGCGCCGGCACGAGCTCGCCCCGGTGCTGTTCGCGGTGGCGGCGGCCGGAGACGAGGTGGCGCGCTCCCTCGTCGACCGGCAGGCCGAGGAGATCGTGGCCCTGGCAGTGGTCGCCCTCGGCCGGCTCGACCTGCTCGACGTGGCGGCGCCGGTGCTGCTCGGCGGCAGCGTGCTGGCCGCCCGCCATCCCCGCCTCGACGACGGCGTACGCGAACTTCTCGCGGTCAGGGCGCCCAAGGCGGTGCCGCTGGTGGTGACCACATCTCCCGTGCTGGGTGCGGGGCTTCTGGGCCTGGACCAGGTGGCGGCCCCGGAGCCGGCCTACGCCCGGCTGCGCGCGCAGTACGCCTAGGGACGTCCGCCGCGGTACGGCGCCCGACCGGGTTCGGTGTTCCGCGCGACCGGCCGGGGGCGGTCCGCGGCCGCGCCACGACGCAGCACGCCACGTGCTCGGCCGCGGCCGTCGGGGGCCGAAGGGAACCGAATGGATCTGGACCGCGTATACATGGTGGGGAGGCAGGGCAAGGGGTCATGGGGTGTGCGGACACCCCCCTGGGCGTAGCGCGGCAGGTAACAAGATCCACACAACCCTGGATGGTTGTCGGTCCCTGCGGCCATACTGCCTACGCAGCGACCGAGGGGGAGGTCAGGTGGTGAATCCGCCGAACGTGCGCGAACCGGAGTCGCGGCAGCCAGCGGCTCAGGTGCCGGCGCAGCCGCGGCCGGGCACCCGCCGGGTGGGGTCTCCCCTGCTCGAACGGGGCCGGGGGCTCGGCGAGAGCTGGGCCGAGACCCGCGGGCGGCTGCGCGCCGCCGCGACCACCGAGCCCGGCCGCCTGTGGATCATCGGTACGGTCGTGGCCGTTCTCGTCGTCGCGTTCGGCGGCATCACCGCCTGGGAGATCTCCGACCGCTCGGCCGCCGCGGACGACGTGGTCAGCCGCAGTCAGCCGCTGAGCGCCGACGCGGCGTCCATCTACCGCTCCCTCGCCGACGCCGACACGGCCGCCGCGAGCGGCTTCCTGGCGGGCGGCCAGGAGCCCCTCGACGTGCGCAAGCGGTACGACACGGACATCGCCACCGCGTCCCGCCTGCTCGTCAAGGCGGCCGCGAACACCTCGGGTTCGGCCGATTCCGCCCAGCAGATAGCCAAGATCAACGAGCAGCTCCCGGTCTACAACGGCCTGGTCGAGCAGGCCAGGGCCAACAACCGGCAGGGCTTCCCGGTCGGCGGCGCCTATCTGCGCTTCGCCAACCAGAAGATGACCACCGAGCTGCTGCCCGCCGCCCAGAAGCTGTACGAGGCGGAGACCGACCGCCTGTACGAGGACTACGGACAGGCCGACACCTGGCCCTACGCGGCGACGGTGCTGGGCCTGGTGGCGCTCGGCGGCCTCGTCTGGTCCCAGCGGCGCAACTACCTCCGTACCAACCGGGTGTTCAACCACGGGCTGCTCGCCGCGACCGCCGCCTCCACGGTGGTGGTGCTGTGGCTGGTGGTGGGGCACGCGGTGGCCGCGGCCGACCTGTCCACCTCGCGCTCGCACGGACAGGAGTCGCTGAAGGTGCTCAACGACGCCCGGATCAGCTCGCTCCAGGCCCGCGCCAACGAGAACCTGACGCTGGTCGCCCGGGGCGCGGTGCTCACCCAGGACGGCAAGGACCTGTACGAGGCCGAGTTCACCTCGGAGATGAAGACGCTGAACGCGAAGCTCGGCGACGCGGCCCACCTCGCGGACGACGGCGCGGGAGCCACACCGGTCAAGAGCGCCCAGGCGGACATGGCCGCGTGGCAGGACCGGCACGCGACGGCCCGCAGGACGGACGACAGCGGTGACTACGACGGCGCCCTGAAACAGGTGATCGGCGCGACGGGCTCCACCGGGGAGTGCTTCGACAAGGTGGACGCGGCCCTCGATTCGGCGCTCGCCCACGAGCAGCAGGAGTTCACCACCGCCGCCACCGACGGCCGCGACGCGCTGACCGGTCTGCCGGTGGGCGCGGCGGTCCTCGCGGTGCTCGCCGCGGCGGGCGCCGGCCTCGGCATCAGCCGCCGCCTCGCGGAGTACAGGTGAGCGGCATGGACAGCGGCAACGGACGCGCCGTCGGCGGCGGATGGGCGAGAGGGGTCGCGATGGGCGACACGAAGGGCTCGGCGGATCCGGCCGCCCCCGGCACGGACGCCTCCGGTGGCCCCGCCCGCCGCGCGGCGCGGCGCGGCGCCGGGCGGCTGCGTGGCTGGGGCGGGGTGGCCGGGATGGCGCTCGCCCTTGCGGTCGCCGCCTCGGCGCTGATCCCGCTGACCCGGCACGGCGGGGACGACACCCCGCCCACCCTCGCGGGCCCCGGATACGCGCAGGGCGTGCAGGCCAAGGCCGACAGCTGCAAGGACCCGGAGGCGAGCCTGGCCCCTTCGTCGGCGGGCGGGCCGAATATCGACGCCATCAAGCAGCGCGGCAAACTGATCGCGGGCGTCGACCAGAACAGCTTCCGCTGGGGGTACCGCAACCCTGCGACGGGCACCCTCGAAGGCTTCGACATCGACCTGGTGAAGGCGATCGCGAAGAACATCCTGGGCGACGAGAACGCGGTCATCTACCGTGCCATCCCGACCAGTCAGCGCATCCCCGCGCTCCAGAACGGCACGGTCGACGTGGTCGTGCGGACCATGACCGTCAACTGCACCCGCATCAAGCAGGCGTCGTTCTCCACCGCGTACTTCGAGGCGGGCCAGCAGGTGCTCGCGCCCAAGGCCTCCGCCATCACGGGCTTCGACGACTCGCTGCGGGGCAAGCGGGTCTGTGTGGCGGCGGGCTCCACCGCCTTCGACGCGCTGAAGGCCGACGCGCACGGCGCGGACTACCAGGACTTCACGGTCCCCAACCAGCTGGACTGCCTGGTCCGGCTCCAGCAGAACCTGGTGGACGCGGTCGTCACCGACAACGCCCTGGCCGCCGGGCAGGCCGCGCAGGACCCGGCGGTGCAGCTGAAGGGCAGCCCGTTCACCACCGAGTACTACGGCGCCGCCGTCAAGCTCGGCAACAGCGACCTCGTGCAGCGGATCAACCAGGTTCTGGTGGACTATCGCAACGGCGGGGACAACAGCCCGTGGATGACGGCGTACCGCAAGTGGCTCGCCGCCGACCTGCCCGGCATATCCGGTCCCCCCGCCCCCAAGTACCGGGCGGGATGAGCGAGTTCATGACGGCGAACCACAGAGCGGAGACGTGATCGATGGGCGCGGGATCCTCCCCCAGCTCCACCGGGGGACCCCCGGAGCAGGTCATGGACCGGGACGAGGTGGACCGTGCGCTGGCCCGCCTCGACGCCGAGCACGAGGCCATCGAGACCTCGCTGCTCGCCCTCCAGGACCATGCCGGGCGCCGGCTTCTCGAAGGCGCGGGGCTGACCGGGGTCACCAAGGAGCGCTGGGCGGCCACCGAGCAGTCGATCTCCCTGCTGTGGGCGTACTTCGACGCCTACACGGCGGCCCTTGAGTCCGTGCGCGAGCTGCGCGCCAGGCGCCGCTGGCCCACCCGGGACGATCTGGCGGAGCTGACCGAGCGGCTGCGCGGCGAGTCGGTCACGCTGGCCGGCGCGGCGCTGCACAACGCCCCGACGCTGACCGGCCCGGCCCGGCTGACCGAGCGGTTCACGCTGGCCGAGCTGGTGAACCGGATGAACGAGCTGTACGCGCACTCGCTGGACCTGGTGGTCGCCGCCGACGCGGTGTGGTCGGCGCTGCCCGCCCGGATAGACCTGCTGGCCGCCGAACTGCACCGCACCCGGGGGCTCGCGCACTCGGTGGGCGTCCGCCCCGGCGAGCACCCCTCCGGCGACGACCTGGAGTCGATCACGGCGGAGCTGACCGAGCTGCGCGCCCAGGTGGTGTCGGACCCGCTGGCGTTCTGGGTGCCCGCGCCGGGCAGCTCCGCACCGGGCGGCGGCCGTCCCGACACCGGACGCTACGACCGGGCGGCGCGCGCCCTGGAGGACGTACGCCGGGAGATCGACGCCGTTCTGACGGTTCGTCAGGATGCCGAGCAGCGTCTGGTCCGGCTGCGGGACGTACTGTCGCGGGCGGACCGCACACTGGCCGAGGCCCGGTCGGCGCGCGGCGAGGTCCTCGCGAAGATCGCCGCGAGTGAGGTGCCCGCCGTGAGCGGCCCCTCGATCGTGCTCCAGGAACAGCTGGCCACCGCCGCCGAGTACCGCAGACATTCGCAGTGGCACCGGCTTTCGCCGCTGCTCGAATCCCTGGAACAGGAGGCCGAGGACGAACTGCTGCGCGCTCGCGAGTCGTTGACGGCGGTCACCGCGCCGCTGGCGGTCCGCGCGGAGCTGCGCGGGCGCCTCGACGCGTACAAGGCGAAGGTCGCCCGGCACGGCATGGCCGAGGACCCGCTCCTGATCGAGCGCTACGACGCGGCCCGCCGGATGCTGTGGTCGGCGCCCTGCGATCTGCGCGTCGCAGAGCAGGCGGTGCTCCGCTACCAGCGGGCGGCCGCCGACGTACTGGTCCCGCGTAAGGCCGGGCCCGATGACCTGAGGGGGGATTCGTGAGCGAGAACACCCAGTGCCAGCGCCCAGGTTGCGAGGGCTCGTACGAGGACATGGGCGGCGGTGAGCTGTACTGCGACACGTGCGGGCTCGCTCCCGTCGTCTCGCCGACGGGCATGGTGTCGTCGCCGCCGACCGGGATCACCGGCGGCGGCCACCGCTCGGCCTCGCAGTCCTCGCGCTCCTCCTCGCGCAGTTCCTCGCGGTCCTCGCGGTCCTCGACCTCGCGGCGTTCGGTGTCGGGGCGGCTCTCGTCGCTGACGGGCGCGAGCACGCGGGCCCGGTCGGTGTCGGTGCGCAGTTCGGGCGCGGCGGCCGGCTCCTCCGCGCGCAGCCGGCTCGGCGCGGGCCTGGTGTCGGTGCCCGAGGTGCCGCGCCCCGACCCACGCTCGGCGGTGATGGAACACCCCGAGGTCCCCGAGCGGAAGCGATTCTGCTCGCGATCGGACTGCGGGGCGCAGGTGGGCCGTGCGCGCGGTGATCGGCCGGGGCGCACCGAGGGGTTCTGCACCAAGTGCGGCCATCCGTACTCCTTCGTACCGAAGCTGCACACGGGTGACATCGTGCACGGCCAGTACGAGGTGGTGGGCTGCCTGGCACACGGCGGCCTCGGCTGGGTCTACCTCGCCGTCGACCGGGCGGTCTCCGACCGCTGGGTGGTGCTCAAGGGCCTGCTCGACACCGGCGACCAGGACGCGATGGCGGCGGCGATCTCCGAGCGACGCTTCCTGGCCGAGATCGAGCACTCCAACATCGTGCGGATCTACAACTTCGTGGAGCACCTCGACCAGCGGACCGGTTCGCTCGACGGCTACATCGTCATGGAGTACGTCGGCGGCAAATCGCTGAAGGAGATCGCCAACGAGCGCCGCACCAGCGAGGGCAGGCGCGATCCGCTGCCCATCGAGCAGGCCTGCGCGTACGGGATCGAGGCCCTGGAGGCGCTCGGTCACCTGCACAGCCGCAACCTGCTGTACTGCGACTTCAAGGTCGACAACGCGATCCAGACCGAGGACCAGCTGAAGCTGATCGACATGGGCGCGGTGCGCCGCATGGACGACGACGAGTCGGCGATCTACGGCACGGTCGGCTACCAGGCCCCGGAGGTCGCCGAGCTCGGCCCCTCGACCGCCTCCGACCTGTACACGGTGGCGCGCACGCTCGCCGTGCTGACCTTCGACTTCCAGGGCTACACGAATGTGTACGCGGACAGCCTGCCGGACCCCGACACCATCGAGGTGTTCCGCAGGTACGAGTCGTTCTACCGGTTCCTGGTCCGGGCCACCGACCCGGACCCGGCGCGCCGGTTCGCCTCCGCGCAGGAGATGGCGGAGCAGCTCACGGGCGTGCTGCGGGAGGTCGTGGCGCTCCAGACCGGACAGCCAAGGCCCGCCCTCTCGACGCTGTTCGGCACCGAACTGCGCGTCACGGACACCAAGTTGTTCGCGGAGCTGAGGGGGGACGCCTCGCGGCTCGGGGCGCGGGTGGCGCCGGTCGGCAGACGCGGCCGCAGGGCCCTGGCGGCAGCGACGGCCCCGACCGCGGCGGCCGTCGTGGCCACGGCGCCACCGCTGCCCGCCCTCGCGCCCAACCCCGGCCACGCACCGACCCAGCCCGCGATTCCGCTGCCGCGCGCCCAAGCCCCGGCCGGCGGCGGTCAGCACGCGGCGGTGCCCCTGCTCGCGCCCCTGGACGCGCGTGCCACCTCGCTCGCGCTGCCGGTGCCGCACGTGGCGGCGAGCGACCCCAACGCCGGTTTCCTCGCGGGCCTGATGGCCGCGGCGCCCGCCGAACTGATCGCAGCCCTGCGCTCGGCCCCGGCCCACTCCATCGAGCTGAGGCTGCGCGAGCTGCGGGCCCGGCTCGACATGGACGAGCGGGTGTCCGTCGCCAAGGCACTGGAGTCCCTGGAGCACGACCACCCCGACGACTGGCGGGTGGTCTGGTACCGGGGCCTGGCCTCGCTGGCCGCGGGCGACAACGAGAACGCGGCGCTGTCCTTCGACGCGATCTACGACGCGTTCCCCGGCGAGCCGGCCCCCAAGCTGGCGCTCGGGGTGTGCGCGGAGGTGCTCGGCCAGCTCGACAACGCCGCCGAGTACTACCGCCTGGTGTGGACGACCGATCCGAGCTACGTCAGCGCCGCCTTCGGCCTGGCCCGGGTGCAACTCGCCGCCGGGGACCGCGTCAGCGCCGTACGGACCCTGGAGTCGGTACCCGAGGCCTCGATCCACTACACGGCGGCGCGGGTCGCCGCGGTCCGGGCGCGGCTGCGCAGCCGCGCGCCGCACGACCCGCTGATCGACGACCTGCGGGCGGCCGCCGCGCAGATCGAGGCGCTCGACGCGTTCGGTCTCGACGCCGTACGACGTGAACAGCTGGCGACCGAGGTCCTGGGCACCGCCCTGGACTGGGTACTGTCGGGGAGCACCGGCGCCGGGCAGGCGAAGACCGCACTGCTCGGCAGCGAAGTCGACGAGCGGGGCCTGCGCTTCGGTCTGGAACGTTCGTACCGGGTGCTCGCCCGGCTCGCACAGCGTGGCGAGGAAAGGATCGACCTGGTGGAACGGGCCAACCGATTCCGCCCACGGACCTGGGTGTGACGATGTCGCAGACGCATCAGCTCGCCGCCTGCCCCGGCTGCGAGGAGCCACTGGAGCCGGGTGACCTGTTCTGCGGGGCCTGCGGGTACGACCTGTCGGCCGTGCCCGAGCCGCCGCAGGACCACCCGACGATCGTCCTGGGCACGGATGATCCCGACTGGCCGGCCGCCCGCGAGGCGGACAGCGCCGGGCAGCCCGCACCCGTACAACTGCCGACGGACCTGCCGGGAACGGACTCGGGCGGCGGTCAACTGCCCACGGTGCAGCCGCCGTTCGAGGCGCCCGGTGCGGGCGAGGAGCGGCCCGAGGGGTTCGCGCCGTCCGCACCCGACCCGCGGGCCGTGGAGCCGACCCCGGACACCCATGTCGCCAGGCCCGCGGCCGGTACCAAGGTGTGCGTGGCCTGCCGGGCCGGCCGGGTGGACGACGACGGCTACTGCGAGAACTGCGGGCACGCCCAGCCGCGCGAGCGCGACCACATGGAGCAGGAACTCGGCTCGGTCTGCGCGGTCAGCGACCGGGGGCTGCGCCACCACCGCAACGAGGACTCCTTCGCGCTGTCCACGACGGCGCTGCCCGACGGCTCCCCCGCCGTCGTGGCGATCGTCTGCGACGGGGTGTCATCGGCGACCCGCCCCGACGAGGCGTCCGAGGCCGCGGCGAACGCCGCCAACGAGTCGCTGCTCGCGGCGCTGCCGCAGGGCACACACCCGCAGCAGGCGATGCACGAGGCGATCCTGGCCGCCGCCGAAGCGGTCAACTCCCTTGCTGGTGATGCCAGTTCAGCCGCCGAGCAGGATCCGCACCGGCATCAGAACTCGCCCGCCTGCACCCTGGTGGGGGCGGTCTCGGCGGGCGGTCTGCTGGTGGTCGGCTGGGTCGGCGACAGCCGGGCGTACTGGGTGCCCGACGACCGCAGGACCGCGCCCGCCCGGCTCACCGAGGACGACTCCTGGGCCGCGCAGATGGTGGCGGCCCGCCTGATGAGCGAGGCCGAGGCGTACGCCGACGAAAGGGCCCACGCCATCACGGGCTGGCTGGGCGCGGACGCGTACGAACTGGACCCGCACACGGCCTCGTTCAAACCGGACCGCTCCGGTGTGGTGGTCGTCTGCACGGACGGCCTGTGGAACTACGCCGAGGCCGCGGAGGAAATGGCCCGTGTCATTCCGCCGGACGCCGCCGAGCGCCCACTGCACAGCGCCCAGGTGCTGGTCGGGCACGCCCTGGACGGCGGGGGCCACGACAACGTAACAGTGGCCGTGCTGCCGTTCGCGGTGGAGCCGCAAGGGGCAGGATCCGCCTACAACTAGGCCGACGCCCCTATTGCGCCACTTCGCTCACTTCCTTCACTTCGGGTCCATGGAGCCTCAAGGAGCCCTTTCCGATGGCCAATTTCTCCAAGTCCACCGTGCCGCAGTTCTCCGTCGAGGTGTATCAGAACGAGTTCCTGCCGGAGGGCGGCCGCGAGGTCAACGCGATCGTCACCGTGACGTCCACGGGCGGCGGCACCCTCGGCGTTCCCTTCACGGGGGCCGCGGCCTCGCCTTCCTCCATACCGGGCCAGTCCCCCGCCGCAGCGGTGGTGATCATGGTGGACTGCTCGGGCTCGATGGACTATCCGCCGACCAAGATGCGCAACGCCAGGGACGCGACGGCCGCCGCGATCGACACCCTGCGCGACGGGGTCGCCTTCGCGGTCGTCGGCGGTACGCACCTGGCCCGCGAGGTCTACCCGGGCAACGGCCGCCTCGCCACCGCCGACGCGAAGAGCCGGGCCGAGGCCAAGGAGGCGCTGCGCAAGCTGAGCGCGGGCGGCGGCACCGCCATCGGCACCTGGCTGCGGCTCGCCGACCGGCTGCTCGGGGCCGCCGACGCCCCCATCCGGCACGGCATCCTGCTCACCGACGGCCGCAACGAGCACGAGTCGCCCGAGGACCTGCAAGCCGCGCTCCAGGCCTGTGCCGGGCGGTTCACCTGCGACGCCCGGGGCGTGGGGACCGACTGGGAGGTCAAGGAGGTCACCGGCATCGCCTCCGCGCTGCTCGGCACCGCGGACATCGTCGCGGATCCGGCCAACCTGGCCGCGGACTTCACGCAGATGATGGAGAACGCGATGGGCAAGGAGGTCGCGGACGTCGCGCTGCGGCTGTGGAACCCGGTCGGCGTGGAGATCAAGTTCGTCAAGCAAGTCGCGCCCACCGTCGAGGACTTGACGGACCGTCGCACTCAGAGCGGGGCGCGCGCCGGGGACTACCCGACGGGCTCATGGGGAGACGAGTCCCGCGACTACCACGTGTGCGTGCAGGTCCCCCAGGCCCAAATCGGCCAGGAGATGCTCGCCGCACGCGTCTCGCTCGTCGTCCCCGACCGCGAGGGCGGTCCGGCGCAGACGCTGTCGCAGGGTCTGGTGCGGGCGGTGTGGACCGACGACATGGCGGCCTCCACCTCCATCAACCCCCAGGTCGCGCACTACACGGGCCAGGCCGAACTGGCACAAGTCATCCAACAGGGTCTGGATGCCCGCAAGTCGGGCGATGTCGACGGTGCGACCGCGAAGCTGGGCCGCGCGGTGCAGCTGGCCGCCGCCTCGGGGAACGCGGATACTGCGAAACTGCTTGCGAAGGTGGTGGACGTGGTGGACGAGGCGACCGGTACTGTGCGACTGAAGGCGAAGGTCGCGGAAGCGGACGAGATGACCCTCGAAACGCGCTCCACCAAGACCGTTCGCGTCAAGAAGTAGCAAAGCGGTAGCAAGAAGCGAACAAGAAGCATCGAAGCAGCGCTACCCGAGATCCACCCAGAACCACCAGAACTACCGACAGCTTGCGGCCCGCCGGGCCGGACGATGAGAGGGGGAAGCGACTCCATGCCGACCTGCCCGAACGGACACCAGTCGGGTTCCGACGACTGGTGCGAGATCTGCGGCCATCGCATGGGTGCCGTGCCGCCGCCTCCCCCGCCTCCGCCCGCGTACGGCTTCCCGGGGCCCGGGGACCCGAGCGCCACCGCTCAGGCGGAGCTCTGCCCGCAGTGCCGCACCCCCCGCGAGGCCGGGGCGCCCTTCTGCGAGGAGTGCCGCTGGAACTTCCTCACCAACACGGCGACCTCGTACACCCCGCTGGCCCCGCAGCAGCCGATGCCGCAGCCCGGCCCCGGCCCTGGCCCGGCGAACGGTCCCCGCCCCGCTCCGGGCCCCGGTCCCGGTCCCAGCCCTGTTCCCGGCCTGAATCTGCCGCCCGCCTTCCAGCAGGGCCCGCCGCCGCCCGCGCCGCGCGATCCGTTCGAGTACCAGAGCTCGCGGCCCTCGCAGGTGAACCGGCCCGCCGAGCCGCTGGCCGCCGATCCCTCGCCGCGTCCCGCGCAGCAGCCGCCGAACGCCTTCCAGCCGCCGCCCCCGCCCCCGCCCGCCTTCGGCGGCGGTCAGGGCGGTCCGCCTCCGCCGCCGCCCGCCTTCCAGCAGCCCCCGCCGCCCGCGCCGCCGCAGCCGCAAGTGCCGCAGCCGCAGGGCGAGGACGACTGGATGCTGCCGCCGCCGTCCCAGGAGGCACAGGGCGCGCGTCAGCAGACCGCACCGGCCCAGGGCGCCGACGACTGGCCGCGGACGGGTCCCGCTCAGGGCGGCCCTGCTCAGGGCGGTCCCGCCCAGGGCAACGACGACTGGCCGCAGCAGGCCGTCCCTGCCCGGAGCGACGACGACTGGCCGCACAACGGTCCGGCTCAGGGCGGTCCGGCTCAGGGCGGCCCGGCTCAGGGCGGCCCGGCTCAGGGCGGCGACGACTGGCCGCAGGCCGTTCCGCCGCCCGCGCCGGCCGCGTGGGCCATCACCATCGGCCCGGACCGGGACTACTTCCTGGCGATGATGCAGCGCAGCGGCCCCGAGGCGGCCGGGCTCAACCTGCCCGCGTACTCGCCCGAGCAGCAGCGCCCGCTGTCCGGCAACCAGATCACCATCGGCCGCCGCCGGCACTCCACGGGCGAGGCCCCCGACATCGACCTGTCGGTGCCGCCCGAGGACCCGGGCGTCTCGCACCAGCACGCGGTGCTCGTCCAGCAGCCGGACGGCACTTGGGCGGTGGTCGACCAGAACTCGACCAACGGCACCACGATCAACGGCGGCGCGGAGCCCATCCAGCCGTACGTTCCGGTGCCGCTACAGGACGGCGACCGGGTGCACGTGGGCGCCTGGACGACCATCACGGTCCGGCGCGGCTGAACGGCGTATCCCGCAGGGGCCAGGTGTAGGGCCCCTGCGGATCGTCCAGCCACGCCCACTGGGCGGTGCCGTCCAGCGTCACCCCGAACCGCTCGCGTGGGGGCCGCTGCTCGCGCCGCCACAGCGCGTACGCCTCGTACGGGTCGAGGCTGCCCGCCGTCAGTTCGAGCAGGAAGCGGAACAGCTCGTTCGCCACGGTCTCGCGCGGCAGCCCGCCCGAGTAGGGGGCCCGCCGCGCCTGCCATCCCGTACCGCGCAACGGCACGAAGTAGGCGGGCGTGTGCAGGAAGCGGCCCTCGGCGCGGCCGGGCTCGCTCACCCGCAGCCGGATGAGGCCGGTCGCGAGCGGGGCCAGGATCACCGCGCCCGCCCGGCACTGGGCCGCCCAGTCGTGCGGCACCGAGCCCACCGTGCAGGTCGCCACGACGCGGTCGAAGGGCGCCCGCGAAGGACAGCCGCGCGCCCCGTCCCCGGTGATCACGGCGGGCCGGTACCCGGCCGCGGCCAGATGGGTCCGCGCGGACTCGGTGATCTCGGGGTCCAGATCGACGGTGGTCACGAGGTCGTCGCCGAGCCGGTGGGCGAGCAGCGCCGCGTTGTATCCGGTCCCGGCGCCGATCTCCAGGACCCGGTCGCCGTCCCGGATATCCAGGGCCTCCAGCATGCGGGCCATCAGCGAGGGCTGGCTGCTGGAGGAGACGAGGTCACCGTCGCGCATCCGGGTGGCCAGCGGGACGTCGGCGTAGGCCCCGGCCAGCCAGCGTTCGCGCCGCCCGGGGTCGGGGTCCTCGCCCCACAGCCGTTCGTAGCCGCCCAGGGCGCTCTCGTAGTAGTACGGCACGAAGAGATGGCGCGGCACCGACTCGAACGCGGCCCGCCAGGCCGGGTCCGCGAGCGCCCCGCCGTCCACGATCTCGCGCACCAGGGCCCGCCTCAGTGCCCGGTCCGCGCTCTCCGCACTCATACGTCCACTGTGCTGCGCCGCAGCGCGGGAGGCGAGTGGTCCTACGCCCCCGGTCTTCGGCCACCGGGTCTGAGACCATGGAGGGGTGCCGGACCACCGGCAGTGGGGCAGGCCGAATGACAATGCGAGGGTGTTCACCGTGACCGAGATTCCGCGCGGCACGCTTCAGGAGCAGACCTTCTACGAGCAGGTCGGCGGCGAGCAGACCTTCCGGCGGCTCGTCCACCTCTTCTACCAGGGCGTCGGCGACGACCCGCTGCTGCGGCCGATGTACCCGGAGGAGGACCTGGGCCCGGCCGAGGAGCGGCTCGCCCTGTTCCTGATGCAGTACTGGGGCGGCCCGCGCACCTACAGCGACGGCCGGGGCCACCCGCGGCTGCGGATGCGGCACGCACCCTTCACGGTCGACCGGGCCGCACACGACGCCTGGCTGCGTCACATGCGGACCGCGGTCGACGGCCTCGGCCTGTCGCCGGAGCACGAGCAGACGCTGTGGAACTACCTGACGTACGCGGCCGCGTCGATGGTCAACTCGGAGGGCTGACAGCCTGTTTCAGGCCGGGCTGACCGCAAGAGCACCGAGCCCCGCGCGGCGTACCGCGACGGAACCGTACGGGGTGCGCAGCCGCAGCCACGGCCCCGAGGCGAGGAGCGCCACCGGGTCGGGCCCGGTCGGCGCGCCCGCCGGGGCGAGCACCCGCACGGGCCTGAGGAAGCCGAGCGACTGTGCCGCGTGCACGGCCCGCAGCGGCAGTTCGGTCGAGCCGAGCGTCCGGGACCAGATCTCACGCCCGATCCGCTCGCGCTCGGCCCGGCTGCGCCGCTCCTCGGGCAACGCCTCGTCCCGGGCCCGGAACTCGGCGACGGCTGCCGCGATTGCGCCCCGGATCGCTTCGGGTTCCGGCAGCCCCGGCACCGGCTGCCAGCCGCCGCGCGGCGGCAGCACCCCGGCCCACGGCGGGCCGGTGACGGCCGCCGGGACCCGGGCGGTGGAGGCCGTCTCGTCGAGGGACTCCAGGAGCTCGCCCGCGGAGACCGTCACGTCCAGCGCGACGGACTCGTCCTGGAGCCGGGCCGTGCGGATGGCGAGCACCTCGAACGACGGCGGCCGGCCGAAGACGGCCAGCGCCCCGCCGCCCGCCTGGAGCCGTACCGCGGCGGCCCGGTCGTAGTGGATCAGCCTGCCGAGGAAGGCGGCGAGATCCGCCACCTCCCTGGCATCGGCGAACCGCAGCACGGCGTTCATGCCGCGGCCCGCTCCGCTCCGGCACCCAGGGTGCCGTCGTCCACGTACTTCTGGAGGAAGGCCTTCTCCTCGGCGGTGATGCGCCGCGGCCGCCCCGCCGCCAGGTCGAAGGGCACCACGATGGTGGACGCCGAGACGTACACCTGGCCGCCCTCCCCCGGGTCCTTGATCTCGTACGAGATCGTCAGGGACGCCGCGCCGATCTTCGTCACCCACGACTCGATGATCACCGGCTCGTGCCGGTGCACCAGCGGCCGCTTGTAGTCGATCTCGTGACGGGCCACCACGGACCCGCCCTGGAACGACGGCGAGCCGTCGCCCGGCGCCAGCCGGAACATGAAGTCGATGCGGGCTTCCTCCAGGTACCGGACGAAGACCGCGTTGTTGACGTGCCCGAAGGCATCCATGTCCGACCAGCGCAGCGGGCAGTGGTAGATATGACGGGCCACGGTCACTCAGCCCCGGGTGAGCTTCTTGTACGTGGCGCGGTGCGGGCGAGCCGCGTCGGCGCCCAGACGCTCGATCTTGTTCTTCTCGTACGACTCGAAGTTGCCCTCGAACCAGTACCACTTGGACTCGCCCTCGTAGGCGAGGATGTGCGTGGCCACTCGGTCCAGGAACCAGCGGTCGTGGGAGATCACGACCGCGGCACCGGGGAACTCCAGGAGCGCGTTCTCAAGCGAGGACAGCGTCTCGACGTCCAGGTCGTTGGTGGGCTCGTCGAGGAGCAGCAGGTTGCCGCCCTCCTTGAGCGTCAGCGCCAGGTTGAGACGGTTGCGCTCACCGCCGGAGAGCACACCCGCGGGCTTCTGCTGGTCCGGGCCCTTGAAGCCGAAGGCGCTGACGTACGCGCGCGACGGCATCTCGACCTGGCCGACGTTGATGTAGTCGAGCTCGTCGGAGACGACGGCCCACAGCGTCTTCTTCGGGTCGATGTTGGCGCGGCTCTGGTCGACGTACGAGATCTTGACGGTCTCGCCGATCTTGACGGATCCGGAGTCCGGCGTCTCCAGGCCCTGGATCATCTTGAAGAGCGTGGTCTTGCCGGCGCCGTTCGGGCCGATGACGCCCACGATGCCGTTGCGCGGCAGCGTGAAGCTCAGGTCGTCGATGAGGACCTTGTCGCCGAAGGCCTTGGAGAGGTTGTTGACCTCCACGACGATGGAGCCGAGGCGCGGACCCGGCGGGATCTGGATCTCCTCGAAGTCCAGCTTCCGCATCTTGTCGGCTTCGGCGGCCATCTCCTCGTAGCGGGCCAGACGCGCCTTGGACTTGGTCTGACGCCCCTTGGCGTTG
Source organism: Streptomyces sp. NBC_01431 (assembly GCF_036231355.1). Classification (NCBI taxonomy): domain Bacteria; kingdom Bacillati; phylum Actinomycetota; class Actinomycetes; order Kitasatosporales; family Streptomycetaceae; genus Streptomyces; species Streptomyces sp. NBC_01431. The sequence continues at coordinate 5,307,989 of NZ_CP109496.1, read as the reverse complement.
GACCGCACCCACTCCAGCTCTTCCTTGAGCCGCTTGGCGCGCTTCTCGTCCTTGCGGCCCTCGACCTTCAGGCGGGACGCCTTCTTGTCCAGGTACGTGGAGTAGTTGCCCTCGTACGGGATGGCGCGGCCGCGGTCGAGCTCCAGGATCCACTCGGCGACGTTGTTCAGGAAGTACCGGTCGTGGGTGACGGCGACCACGGCGCCCGCGTACTTCGAGAGGTGCTGCTCCAGCCAGTTCACCGACTCGGCGTCGAGGTGGTTGGTGGGCTCGTCGAGCAGCAGGAGGTCCGGCGCCTCGATGAGCAGCTTGCAGAGCGCCACGCGGCGCTTCTCGCCACCGGAGAGGTTGACCACGGGCCAGTCGCCGGGCGGGCAGCCCAGTGCGTCCATGGCCTGCTCCAGCTGGGCGTCCAGGTCCCAGGCGTTGGCGTGGTCCAGGTCCTCCTGGAGCTTGCCCATCTCGTCCATGAGCGCGTCGGAGTAGTCGGTCGCCATGAGCTCGGCGACCTCGTTGAAGCGCTTGAGCTTGCCCATAATCTCGGCGGCGCCGTCCTGGACGTTCTCCAGTACGGTCTTGGACTCGTCGAGCTGGGGCTCCTGCATGAGGATGCCGACGCTGTAGCCGGGCGACAGGAAGGCGTCGCCGTTGGAGGGCTGCTCAAGGCCCGCCATGATCTTGAGAACGGTGGACTTACCGGCACCGTTGGGGCCGACCACACCGATCTTCGCGCCGGGAAGGAAGCTCAGGGTGACGTCATCGAGAATCACCTTGTCGCCGTGCGCCTTGCGCGTCTTGCGCATGGTGTAGATGTACTCAGCCAAGAGAAACCGTCCGGCAGATCGATGGGTGGGCAGATACACCCCATCTTGCCTGACGGCTACCCCCCGGGGGAAACCCGTATCGCCCGGGGCCCGCGACCTGGACGTCCGGCGCCCCCGCCGGTAGTTGCCCCGTCACCGACTGTCGCCGCCAGGCCTGCGGGATCGGCTCCACTGTTCAGCCGTCCGGCCCCACGGCGTCAACTCGCCCCGCCTTCGGGCGAGCAGCACCGCGCCCCGACAGGAACGGCCCCGGTACGCGAGGCGTACCGGGGCCGTTGCCCGTCAGCGGGCGGTCACTCTGTGTTGAGCGGACTGCTTACTGACCGGCCGCCTTCTTCTTGCGGAGGAAGAACACCGCGCCGCCGCCGAGCAGCACCAGGACGACGGCCGCACCGGCGATCATCGGGGTGGCGCTGGAGCTGCCGGTCTCGGCCAGGTTGGTGCCGGTGGTCCCGGTCGAGCTGCCACCGGCCGAGGCGGGGCTGGGCTTCGAGGACGGGGTGGGCGTACCGGAACCGGCGGTCTTGCAGTCAAGGACGCCGGAGAAGTGCTGACCGGCGATGGTGAAGTCGTACTTCTGGTCCTCCTCGACGGGGAACAGCACGGTCTTCGAGCCACCGGCCGGGATCGTCGCGATGGTCTTGCCACCGACGGTCACCGGGTAGGCCTCGTCGCCCTTGTTGGTGACGGTGATGTCCACGCCGCCCTTGGCGCAGTCCTTCTTCACCGAAACGGCCGGAATCGCACCCTGCTTGGCCCAGGTCACCTTCGCGACGGCGTTGACCGTCGAGTCGCTGGAACCGGCCAGGATCTGCGTCTGGCTCTTGGACTCACTGGCGAACGCGCGGCCGACCGGCACCTGGGTGGTGGCCTGGAGGCGCAGCGAGCCCGTGCCCGGCTGGGCGGTGGCGGGCACGTCGAAGAAGAGCTGGGCACCGTTGGCGGCGGTGCTTACGGTCTGCCCCGCCTTGTTGACGACCTTGACCCCGGCGGCCTTGAGCTCCTCGGAAGCGGCGACCGTCACCTTGTCGGCATTGGTGTGCACCGTGACCGGGCCGAGCTTCTGGCCGGCCTTGCCGGCCACCGACGCGTTGTCCAGCGTCAGCGAGGCCGTGGGCTCCGCGACGTTCTGCGCGCTCTTGAACAGCCAGTCCGCGAGCGCTTCGGCGTTCTTGTTGGTGGCTTCGACGTTGGCGCCGTCCGAGTAGCGCCAGATGGCGACCTGGGTACCGGCGGCCGCGAGGCCGTTGTTGAGCTTGTCCGTGATGCCCGCGGCCTTGGCCAGCTTGTCGAGATCGTTGACCTGAGGGTAGGAGTGCTCAAGGATCCAGCGGATCTTCCCGGCGTCCTTGTTGCTGTTCAGCGAGGTGCCGCTCCACGGCGTCTCGTTGTACTTGGCCTCGGTCTGCGTCGGGTTGTGGATGTCGATGCAGTACGTGCGCAGCGTGCCGCCACCGTCGACGTTCATCCGGAACAGACCGGCGGAGACCTTCTCGTCGCGGCCGTTGCCGTGGATGACGGCCTGGTCGTACGAGCCCTCCTCCAGGCCCTGGATGGTGGCGGTGGCGCCGCCCTGGCCCTGCTGGTCAGGCGTGTCCGCGACGGCCGCACCGGCGCCGGCGATCGCACCGGCCGCGACGAGTCCCGAGACGGCTATGGCAGTGGCGAGGCGCAGAGCACCCCGCTTGCGGGCAGAAGGCCCGTGAACGGCTGAAAACACAGAATTCCCCTTCGGGCGAGGCTCTTTCGCAAGGTGGTGCGCGTGCACGGAGGGTGCGCGTTGGGGGAAGTGCCTCGCCGGCAGACTCAAGTGCCCCGTGAGTACGCGGGAATCCTAGGGATACGGAAGTCAACGATCCGCCGCCAAGACATCAGATAACCATTCTGATTCAGAATCGTTATCCGAGGCTACGCATTCAAGCCAGCTGTATCGATAAATCACCGGTACAGAAGGGGAGTTTCGGACGCCCGTCGCGGCACGACTCCGCTCCGTGTCCGTCCGGCTCTCCTCAAGCAGCCGACGCCCTACGTGCCCACCGGTTCGGCGGTCGGCGCCGACTCCCATACCACCGACGGGAGTCCACCCGATGCCGCCGGTTCACTTCCCGGCGGCGCAGCGCCCTCCGCCCTCTGCGTCCTGGCCCGTTCGGCCGGGCTCGCCTCGCCCTTGAACACCCGTCGGAACACCGTGGTTCCCCGTGACATGTCGTGTCCGACGGCCACCGCGTCGACGTCGGCCGAGAACCAGCGCGGACCCTCCTTGCACTCCTCGTCCCGCACCTTCAAACGCCCGTGCACCACCAGCGGTTCACCGATCGACACCGAGCCCGTCAGGTTCATCCCGAGCGTTCGCGCCGCCCACACCGTGTAGAAGCTGGTGGCGCCGTCCACCCAGCACTGCTTCTCCCGGTCGAAGCGGCGCGCGGTCACCGCGAGCCGGAACCTCGCCACCCCGCCGGTCGCCGACTCCCGCCACTCCACCTGCGTCGCCACATTGCCGACCAGCGTCACCATCGTGTCGTTCACTGCCCTCAACCCCCGTGCCTCGACCAACTCGTACAACTCGAAGAACCCTTACAACCCGTACGACTCTTGGACCGCGCGAACCTGCGTTTCGCCGAGCGCAAGGAAGAACCCCGTCCGGTCCGGCCGTCGATCGAACCCTTGCGCCGTCGATCTCCATGCTGGACCGGACGGGGAGTCTGTGCCGAAGCCTGTGGACTACCGCCCGGTTGTGGACAACCCGTTCACCCGGGCCCGCCCCCGCGCCCGCTCACCCTGACGCCCGTCACCAAGCCCCCCCCTCCACCAGTCCCCCTTGACCAAGGCCCCTCCGCCGAGCCCCCTCACCAGGACCCCCTCACCGCGCCCCCGCCCCCACCACCACCGCGTACTGCTCGCGCACCTCGCGATACCGCAGCAGCTCCGTGGCCACCGGGTCGAGGACCTTGGCCCGGCCGCAGGCCGCCGCGGCCTCGCGGAGTCTGCGTTCGGCCTCCTGCCCGTAGCGCCGCCCCGGGCCGCGGGCCGCCACCGCGCACGCCCACTCGACCAGCGGCCCGCCCACGATCCCGCCCAGCATCACCAGCGCGGGCACGATCAGACCCGGCGCGAGCACCCCGATGATCTGGCCGAAAAGCCATAGTCCGCCCACGATCTGAACGCCGGTCATGAGCATCTGGGCCAGCACGGCGGCCGGCCACCACGGGGGCCGGGGTGAGGTGCCGCGCTCCTGTTCCTCCCGTGCCGCGAGCTCGTCCAGGGCCTCGGGAAGCCCGTCGGCGCCCCGCACCGCGGCCTCGCGCACGGCCTGCGCCCAGGGCGCGGGCAGCCCCGCCGAGGCCTCGTCGGCGACCGTACGGACCGCCTGCTCGACCCGTTGGCGCGCGGTGACCTGTTCCTCGGCCCGAGCGTCGGGGCGCGGCCGCTGCAGTGCCGGGACGCGAATCTGGTCGTACCAGCGCCACAGTCGCAGCCACGGCGTCCCGCACGCACGGCTGGCGTTGCGCCGCCACTCGCGTTCGGCCGCCTCGCCCGCCGCGCAGGCTCCGACCGCCGTGGCCAGGCGGTCCGCGAAGTCCTGGCGGGCCCGTTCGCCGAGGCCGGCCCGGCCGTCCGCGACGTACAGCGGACGCAGTTCGGCGGCGGCGGTGTCCACGTCGGCGGAGAGCCGGCGGGCCGCCGCGCCGCGTTCCTGCACGAACCGGCCGAGTTGTTCGCGCAGTTCGCCGACACCCTCTCCGGTCAGCGCGGACACGGCGAGCACCGAGGCACCGGGCTCGCCGTGTTCGCCGAGCGCCATGCCGTCCTCGTCGAGCAGTCGGCGCAGATCGTCGAGCACCTGGTCGGCGGCGTCGCCGGGCAGCCGGTCCACCTGGTTGAGCACGACGAAGCTGACCTCCGCGTGGCCCGCCAGCGGGCGCAGGTAGCGCTCGTGGAGCACGGCGTCCGCGTACTTCTCGGGGTCCACGACCCACACGATCGCGTCCACGAGCGCGAGGACCCGGTCGGCGGCGTGGCGGTGCGAGACGACCGCCGAGTCGAGGTCCGGCAGATCGACCAGGACCAGGCCCTCCAGGTCGCTGTCCGGGCTGTCGATGGGCCGTCGGCGCAGCCTGCCGGGGATCCCGAGCCGGTCGAGCAGGCCTGCGGCGCCGTCGGTCCAACTGCACGCGATGGGCGCCCCGGTGGTGGGCCGGCGCAGCCCGGTGTCCGAAATCTGGCTTTTTGCAAGGGAGTTGAAGAGAGTGGACTTGCCGCTTCCGGTGGCGCCCGCGACAGCGACGACGGTGTGCCGCGAGGAAAGGCGCTGCCGTGCCGACGCCTCGTCGAGCACTCGCCCCGCCTCCGCGAGCTTCCCGCCGTCGAGACGGGTGCGGGACAGTCCGATCAGCTCGCTGAGCGCGTCCAGACGGCCCCGCAGCGCACCGACGTACGGCCCGCCGATGGGCTCGTAGGCGTTCTCCGCGGCGTCCTGCGGGTCCTCCTCGCCCGGAAGGGACACTTCCGTCACCTCGCCGGGTTCGGCGGCGCGCCGCCGGATCAGCCCGTCGTCCCAGCGGTCGTCGACCTCCTGTGTCATGCCGCTCTCCTCTCCCTCTGCACCACGGACAGCGCGGCGATCAGCCCGGCCTGCGGCTCGGGCGTTACCTCCAGCTCGTCCAGCGGCGCGAGCCGCCGCTCCCGTTCGGCGCCGAGCACTTGGTCGATGTACGTGGCGATCAGCTCGCCGCCCTTGTCGCGCAGCCGCAGCGCGCCCTGGGCGCCGATCCGCTCGGCGAGCCGCTCACCGGCCCGGCGGGCTCGCTTGCCGCCGAGCAGGGCCGCGGCGAGCAGGGCCGCCACGGTCTCCGGGTCGGGTGCCAGGGACCGTTCCATCTCCCGCACTTCCTCCTCGGCGAGCTCTTCGAGCACCCTGCGCCAGCGCCGCACGGCGAGCCCGATCCGGTCCTCGGGGTCCTCGTGGCGTACGGCGCCGACGAAGCGCCCCGCGGCGGGCTCGCGCGCCCAGGCGTCCCGGACCCGCTCGTCGGCGGCGGCGGCCGCGCAGCGCAGCAACTCGGCGAGGCTGTCCACGAGGGCGTCGAGCAGCTCCGCGGAGGAGGCGCCGCCCGGATGGGCACGCCAGCGGGTGAGCGCGTCCCCGGCGAGCACCTCGCCCGCCCGCAACCGCCGGTGCACCCGGGCACCCTCCTTGGCGTACGCGTCCTCGACCGCGCCGGTGAGGCGTACGGCCGCCGCGTACTGCGCTGCGACGGCCGAAGCGAGCTCGGGCATCCGCGCGTTGAGCGATTCGATCGCGCCGGAGGCGGTGCGGGCCACGGCCTGCTGACGGGCCGCCGGATCCTTGCTGCGGTGGGTGAGCCAGGCGAGCAGCGGGGCGACGGCGCTGCCGGGCAGCAGCCCGTGCGAGGCTCCCGCTGACTCGGGCAGCTCGGGCACCGTGAACCGCGGCACCTCCCCGAGCCCGGCCTTGGTGAGCAACGCCGCGTACTGCCGGGAGACTTCGGCGAGCACCTGGTGCGGCACCCGGTCGAGCACGGTGACGAGCGACGCGTCGTACTCCTTGGCGGTACGCAGCAGGTGCCAGGGCACCGCGTCGGCGTACCGGGAGGCGGTGGTGACCATGACCCACACGTCGGCGGCGCAGATGAGTTCGGCGGCCAGGATGCGGTTGCTGACGACCAGTGAGTCGATGTCGGGGGCGTCCAGCAGCGCGAGCCCGCGGGGCAGCGTGGCGACGGTCTCGACACGTACCGCACCCATGTCGTCCCCACCGGGCAGCCCGCCTCCCTCGGCGTCCTCCTGCTGCTGCGGCAGCCATACGCGGGTGAGTTCGGGCAGTACGCGCGGCCCGGCGAACCAGTCCTTGTCGTCGGGGTGGCAGACCAGCACGGGCGTCCGCGTGGTGGGCCGCAGCACGCCCGCCTCGCTGACCCGGCGCCCCACAAGGGAGTTGACGAGGGTCGACTTCCCCGCCCCGGTCGAACCGCCGATCACCGCGAGCAACGGGGCTTCGGGGTCTCGGAGCCGGGGCAGCAGATAGTCGTCGAGCTGTGCGAGCAGCTCACTGCGCGTCTGCCGGGCGCGTGGGGCACCCGGCAGCGGCAGTGGGAGGCGCACGGCGGCGACACTGTCGCGCAGGGCGGAGAGTGCGTCGATGAGCTGAGGCCGTACGTCCAAGGTCACCACATGCGAAGAATGCCCAACTTTGGCGCCTTTTTGAAGCGTATGGCCACTTCCGCGCGCGTCCATCCGCCGCCAGGGCATACCGGACGGACAGATGGGACACAAGGGATGAGCGGGACGCGGGCATAACGAGTGCACAACACCCTGCGCCGCAAGCGTCAAAAGCGCTGCACGATTCGCACCTGCCTGCGATTATCGGTTCGCTTCACCGAACCTCCACATCGTGCCACGCAGGTGAAGCAACCGGGACGAGGTGACAGGAGCCCTATCCTTGTCCCGGGCAAGGTCAACGGCCCGGGAACCGTTCCCGGACCCGCCGCCCTGTCCGCCCGGGGCTCCAGGCCGCCGAGGCCACGATCCGGCCCCCGTAGCTCAGTGGATAGAGCAGGCGCCTTCTAAGCGCTTGGCCGCAGGTTCGAGTCCTGCCGGGGGCGCTCATGTGCAGCCGAGCGTCCGGCCCTCCTTCGGGAGGGCCTTTTTGCTGATCGGAGCAGGCTAGCGGGCGCGGCGTAGAGCGGGCGTAAGGCCTCTGCGGGTCCTCGCCGCCCCTCCTCCGCCGCCGACGCGGCCTCGCGAGCGGCCCGCCATATCCTGGGTACACGCCCGTCGTATGGGCCGGCACACACCAGAGAGGTTGCCGAAGAGGGTGAGATGCGCTAGCGCGAATGGCCGCGAACCGCGAACCGCGAACCGCGAACCGCGAACCGCGAACCGCGAACCGCGAACCGCGAACCGCGAACCGCGAACCGCGAACCGCGAACCGCGAACCGCGAACCGCGAACCGCGAACCGCGAACCGCGTAACCGGCGCTGAGCGCGAGGGGGGCCGGGGTGGCCGCGCGTATCGCTGACATCCCGTTCCTGCGCGTTCCGGTGGGGGACGGCGCCCACCGCTGGAGCACGTTCCCCGGTGAGCGCACGCTCGTCGTCGCCGCCCGCACTCTCACCTCGACCATCCGTGTCCTTGAGGTGCTGCCCGCGCTGCTGCGCGGGGACTCCCGGGTGACGGTGGTGTTCGCGCACGACCCGACCTCGGCCTTTGGCGACGGCTCCCTCGATCTGCTCCACGATTCCGGTTGCCGCGTCATGCCGTGGGGCCAGCTGCCGCACATCGCCCCCGACCTGATTCTCAGCGCGAGCGAGAACATCGAGGTTCCGGAAGGGAACTGCCCGGTACTGGTACTCCCGCACGGCATCGGGTTCCAGAAGTACGTGCCGGACTCCCGCTCCTCGCGCAGCCGCCTCTCGGGCGTCGTACCCGACGCGCTCCTCGAAGCGGGGCGGGCCTGGATCGCCGTGTCACACCCGGAGCAGGAGCGGCAGCTGCTCGCCTCGCATCCGAAGACCGCCGGACACACCCTGCTCGTCGGAGACCCCTGTCTCGACGAACTGCTCGTCAGCGCGGACCGGCGCGACGACTACCGGCGGGCGCTGGGCGTCGCGGACCACCAGCGCCTGGTGCTGGTGAGTTCGACGTGGGGCCCCACCTCCCTCATCGGCCGGGACCCGCAGCTGCCCGCGCGACTCCTCGCCGAACTGCCCTGGGACGAGTACCGGGTCGGCCTGGTCCTGCATCCCAACGTGTGGTCGGCGCACGGCGCCTGGCACGTCCGGACCCTCCAGGCCGACGCCCTCGATGCCGGTCTGCTCCTGATGCCGCCCGTTCACGACTGGCGCCCCGCACTGGTGGCCGCCGACGTCGTCATCGGCGACCACGGCTCGGTGACGCTGTACGGCGCCTCGCTCGACAAGCCGCTGGCCCTGGCCGCGTACGGGAACGACGCGGTACCCGGCACCGCCGGCGCCGATCTCGCCCGGACCGCCCCCCGGTTCGGCCCCGGGCGGAGCGCACTGCGGCAGATCGAAGACGTCATACGGACCCACAAGCCCGACCAGTACGCCTCGGTGGCCGCCCGAGCCTTCACCGAGCCCGGCACCGCGCTCGCCCGGCTGCGTACCGCCCTCTACGACCTGCTCCGCCTGGAACCGCCGACGACCGCACCGCCGCCAGGGCCTCTCACCCTCACGGTGCCGGAGAATCCGGCGACGACGGTCACCGCATGGATGGTGGTCACCCGCGTCAGCGCTCCCGGCCCCACGGACACCGCCCCCGCGCCGACCGGCATCGACGCCGGATCCGCGGACATCAACCCCGGACCCACCCACACCTGCCCCGCCCCGACCGCCACCGGCCCCGAGCCCACCCCCATCAACCCAGCCCCCACCCCCACCAACCCCGCACCCGTCAGCCGGACCACCGTGGACGTCCGGCGTTTCCCCTGCACCGTGGCCGCCGAACTGTCCGAGGAGGCCGGGACCTTCGTGCATCTCACGGTGTGTCCGGACCGGGAACGCGACCGGCGCCTGACGGAGAGTGCCTCGGTTCTGCTGGGTTCCACCCCTGCGCCATCCTCGGCGGACGCCCTGCGCTGGGTGCGGGACACGCTGGCACGGTGGCCCGGGAGTCTGCTGGCCGCAACCGCGCTGGCTTCGGGAGAGAGCCTGGTGGGCCGGCGTCACGGAGCGACCATGCTGGTCTCGGCCGACTCCGGTCCGGCCGATCCCGCGTTCGCCGCCGCCGCGCTCTACGCCTGCCTGCGGGACGGCCGCACGCCCGGCGAGGGCTCGGTGACCGTGCGCGTCGGTGACCCGCGCGACGAGCCCCGCGGACTCCCTTCCATCCGCCTGACGCTCCGCGCTGCGGGGCATCTGGACGGGTGATACCCGGACAACCGTCCAAGTTCCGTACTACCGACGTCCCCCCGATCCCTCTACGGTGGTCATCAACACGTCCGTGAAGGGGGCCCGGTGGGAGTCGAGGTGGTGGCGCTCGCCGCTTCGGGGGCTACGAGCACGGTGATCGGGCTCGCTGTCACAGAGGCGTGGACGCAGGCGCGGGGTCTCATCAGCCGCCTGTTCAACCGTCGTCGGCAGCAGGACGGCACCGAGGCGGGCGACGAGGAACTCCGTTCCGCCGTCGAGCAGTTGGCGGCGGCCCTGCGAGCGGATGACCAGTACGCGCTCGGCGACGCCACCGACCGGCTGCGGCGCAGGCTGCGCCACTCCCTCCAGGAGGGCTCCGCGACGGCAGCCGAACTGGTCGACCTGCTGCGCGAGTTGGACGGGGAACGCGACCGGGACACCTCCTTCCCGGCGTCCCCGGCCGCGGCCACCGCCTTGTCCGGGGTCACCTTCGGCGCGCCTCCGGCCGTGCGCGCGTCCGGCCCACCGTCAGAAGTCCCCGCCCTGCGGACCCGGTTCGTCAACCGGACCGCCGAGCTGGCCGACCTCGGCGACTCGTCGGCACCCGCCGACGCCTCGCACGTCGACGTCCGCGTACTCGCCGGGCCGCCCGGAGTCGGAAAGACCGCCCTCGCCCGGCACTGGGCACACGCGATGCGCCGGAACTTCCCCGACGGCCGGCTCTACGTCGACTTCGCGGCGCTGCGCGGCCGGTCGGAGGCCGGGGCGGACGTGCTCGACGCCGTTGGTCACTGCCTGCGCTCCCTCGGCGTCCAGGACACCCGCCTGCCATCGTCACTTGAGGAGCGATGCGCGCTCTTCCGCGACCGGACCTCTGAGCTGCGGGTACTGCTCGTCCTTGACGACGTGACCGCACCCGCGCAGGTACGGGCGCTGATTCCGCACGGCGCCGGCAGTGTCGTACTCGCCACGAGCACCGCGAAGCTCGGCGAGCTCTCGGTCGACGGAGCACGCCCGCTGCCCCTTGAACCGCTCACGCCGCAGGCCGCGCTGCTTCTGCTGGCCGCTCGGTGCGGCGAGGCGCGGATCGCCGCCGACCCGGACGCGGCACGGCAGGTGGCCGACCTGTGCTCCGGGCTCCCGGTCGCCCTGCACGTCGCCGCGGCCCGGCTGCTGACCGACCGCCACCTCACTCTGTCCGCGCTCGCCGCCGAACTCCGCGACGAGGAACGGCGGTTGACGGCCCTCCGCGTGGGAGGCGAGTCCCCGGTGTCCGCCGTCTTCGACTCCTCGTATCGACAGCTGACGCCGGAGCTGGCACACGGCTACCGGCTGCTCGGCTGGATCCCGGGCCGGTCCTTCGACGCGGCGACGGCCGCGGCCGCCCTGGGAACCGACGTGGTGGCCGCCCAGCTGCTTCTCGACGTACTGGAGGACATGAGCCTGCTGGAAACGGCGCAGGACCGCCGCTACCGGTTCCACGGCCTGGTGCGGCTGCATGCCCGCGAGCGCGCGGCGGCCGAGGAGCCGTCCGACGCCGGGCCCGCGGTCGTGCGGCGCGTGCTGACGCACTACCTGGCCCTCACGGCGTTCGCCGACCGCGCCGTGCGTGCCGACCGGACGCGCGTCGCCGACCTCCGCTCCCTGCTGGCCGGGCGGACGGACCCGTTCGCCGCGCAGAGCGGCCGAAAGCCCCTGGACTGGCTGGAGGCCGAGCGCGCCAACATCATGGCGGTCCTGCGTGCGGCCGGCGAGTACCGGCTGTACACGCCGGGCTGGCAGCTCGCGGAGGGCTTCACCGTACTGTTCCTGCACCATCGCCACCTCGGTGACTGGCAGGAGTCGCTGGAGCTGGGTGCCGGTTACGCGGCGGCCGCCGTCGCCCCGGCAGCCGAGGCACGACTGCGCAGCCTGCTCTCCCGCCCCCTCATGGACCTGGGTGAGCATGACGCGGCGCACCGGGAGCTGGAGGTCGCGCTGGCCTGTGCGGAAGTGGCCGGTGACCTGGTGCTACAGGCGTCCGTGCGGGAGTTCTCCGGCCGCTACTGGGACCAGTTCGACCCGTCCCGCGCGATCGCGGCGTACCGACGCTCAAGGGAACTGAACGTGCGTGGCGAAGAGCCGCGCGGCGCGGCTATCGCGGCTTTCTTCCTCGGCCGCGCGCAGGACGCGCAGGGCGAGTCGGCCGACGCGCTGGCCACGCTCCGGCAGGCCCGTACGGACCTGTTGTCCCTGCCCGACCCCGATCACCGCATGGCGGCCAGGGCCACCCTGGCGCTCGGCCGCGCCCTCGACCACTTGGGCCGGACCGATGAGGCCGCCGCCATGCTGCGGGAGGGGGCTCGGACACTGCGCGAGCAGCAGGCGTACGCGTACGAGGCCGAAGCCCTGCTCGACCTGGCAGCCATCGCCACGCGCCCCGGCGCGGACCGCTCCCGGCTGCGCGACGACCTGACGAGGGCCCTCACCATCCACCAGGAGATGGGCAGCCCACCCACCCTCATCGAAAACCTGCGCGCCCGCCTGCACGCCACCGACTGACGAGCCCGTACGCTCCTCTGACCGTACGCTGCCCCTATCGGGCAACGCTGCCCAACCACAGCACGTCACGAGCCCGGGTCATGGCGACGAAGAGCTGGCTGCGCAGCAGTTCCTCCCGCTCTCGCGCCGTTTCGGGTACCTCCGCTCCACCATCCACTCGCCGGTCGGTGACGGTGACCTCTCCGTGGCCGTCCGCGACCCAGCGGGGCTGCGCGTTGGCCTGCGCCTGACGTCGCCGGGCGGAGTTCCCCAGCGCCGAACCGACCATGCTGCCGACCACGAAGCCCGTGGAGCCGAAGGCCATCGCCTCAGCACCGGTGGCGTGCGCGCCTCGCCCAGGGCGACCGGGATGGAGACGGGTGAGGCCCCGCGCCAGCCCGCCCCACGCGGGGTGACGCCGCCGCGCTGCCCGTGCTGCGGGGCTCGTGATGGGCGTCACTTCCGCGGGTGTCCCCGGAAGCCGGTCGTCCCGGGTTCAGGGGTGGGTTTGTAAGCTCGGCAGGGCGCACCCATCCATGCCGTTCCCCGCAGGCGCGGCCCCGCGAGAGGAAACACCATGACCACCGAGCTGAGCCCCGACGCCCTGGCCGGGCTGCTCGACCAGGCCCGGCAGGACTACGCGGCGCTGGCGGCCCGTGGCCTCAAGCTCGATCTCACGCGCGGCAAGCCCTCGCCCGAGCAGCTCGACCTCTCCGAGGACCTGCTCAGCCTGCCCGGCGGCCGGTACACCTCCGCGGACGGCACGGACGTACGCAATTACGGGGGGCTGCAAGGTCTCGTGGAGCTTCGGGAGATCTTCGCCGAGGTCCTCCAGGTGCCCGTCCCGCAGCTGCTCGCCGCCGGCAACTCCAGCCTGGAGCTCATGCACGACTGCCTCGTGCACGCCATGCTGAGTGTCCTGCCGGGTGCCGACTCGCACTGGGTCGACCAGGAGCGGCTGGCCTTCCTGTGCCCCGTGCCCGGCTACGACCGGCACTTCTCACTCTGCGAGCGGTTCGGCATCGAGATGATTCCGGTTCCGATGACCGACGAGGGCCCGGACATGGACGTCGTCGAGCGGCTCGTTGCCGAGGACGCGGGCATCAAGGGCATCTGGTGCGTGCCGAAGTACAGCAACCCGAGCGGCGTCAGCTACAGCGACGAGACCGTGGCGCGGCTGGCCCGCATGACGACCGCCGCCCCCGACTTCCGGATCTTCTGGGACAACGCCTACGCCGCCCACCACCTCACCGACCGGCCCGTCGAGATCGCCGATCTGCTCGGTTCCTGCGCGGCGGCCGGTCACGCGGACCGCGCGTTCGTCTTCGGCTCCACCTCCAAGATCACGGCCGCGGGCGCGGGCGTCGCCTTCTTCGGTTCGTCGCCCGCCAACGTGCAGTGGCTGCTCGCCAACAACTCCAAGCGCTCGATCGGCCCGGACAAGGTCAACCAGCTGCGCCACGTCCTGTTCCTGCGCGACGCGGACGGCGTGCGGGCCCACATGGAGCGCCAGCGCGCCCTGCTCCAGCCGAAGTTCGAGACGGTTCGGCGGATCTTCGACAGCGAGCTCGGCGGCACCGGCCTCGCCACCTGGACGACCCCCGAAGGCGGCTACTTCATCACCCTGGAGGTGCCGGAGGGCTGTGCCAAGGAGGTCGTGGCGCGGGCCGCGGCGGCGGGTGTCGCCCTGACCCCGGCCGGCGCGACGCACCCGTACGGCAGCGATCCGCGCGACGCCACCATCCGCATCGCGCCGAGCTACCCGGGCCTGGCCGAGCTGGAGCAGGCGATCCTGGGTCTGACCGCCTGCGTACGGCTCGTGGGGTACGAGAAGCTCAGCGCCGCGGTCTGATCCACTGCGCATCGCGGCCCGGCCGCCTTCGAGCACCCTGTGAAGCGGGGCTCGAAGGCGGCCTCCGCGCATCCGGGGCTACGACACGATGTCCTTGCGCGCGAACCCACGGAACGCGAGCGCGAACAGCACCAGCGCGTAGGCCACCGAGACCGCCGAGCCCTTCAGCATGCCGCCCCACTCCAGGTGGGGCTGGAGCGCGTCGGCCCAGGCGAACTGCCAGTGGGCGGGGAGGAAGTCCCGCCAGTCGCCGAGCGCCGTCACCGCGTCCAGTACGTTGCCGACGATGGTCAGGCCGACCGCGCCGCCGACCGCGCCCAGCGGGGCGTCCGTACGGGTGGACAGCCAGAACGCCAGCCCGGCGGTGACCAGTTGGGACACGAAGACGAAGGCCACCGCGATGGCGAGTCTCGGCAGCGCGTCGCCCGCGCCGAGCGCGCCGCCGGCCGGGATCTGGAGCGGGCCCCAGCCGTAGGCCGTCGTGCCGACCGCGAGCGCGACCAGCGGCAGCAGCACGATGGCCGCCGCGCTGAACCCGAGCGCCACCGTCAGCTTGGACCACAGCAGCCGGGCCCGGGGCACTGGCGCCGCGAGCAGGTAGCGCAGCGAGGACCAGCTCGCCTCGGAAGCCACGGTGTCCCCGCAGAACAGCGCCACCGGCACCACGAGCAGGAAGCCCGCCGAGACGAACAGGCAGGTCGCCGCGAAGTTGGCGCCGGACGCGGTCGCCGTGTCCATGAGGGTGATCCGGCCGTTGCGGCTGCTCGGGCTGCCGCCGATCGCGAACGCGACGACCAGGACGAACGGCAGCGCGCCGAGCACCGCTCCCATGACCAGGGTGCGCCGCCGCTTCAGCTGGCGCACCGCCTCGACGCGCAGCGGCAGGGTGCGCCGGGCCCGGTAGCCCGGTGCTGTCTCGCCCGCCGGGATCTCCGTCAGCGTGGTCATGCGGACCCTCCGATCAGGGTGAGGAACGCGTCCTCCAGGCGGCGGTGCGGGCCGACGCCGGTCAACGGCACGTCCAGGCGCACCAGTTCGGTGATGAGACCGGCCGGTGTCGCCCCTTCGAGGCGTACCAGAAGGCCCTCGTCGGTGCGCACCGCCGAGCCGATGCCGGGCAGCGCGGCCACCTTGTCCACGACGGGCCCGGCGACCGCCTCGGCGGTGGTGACGAGCAGCGTGTCGCTTCCGCCGGTGATCTCGGCGACCGGTCCGGCCTGGACGAGCCGGCCGCGGTCCATCACCACCAGGTGCGTGCAGGACTGCTCGACCTCGGACAGCAGGTGGCTGGAGACGATCACGGTGCGCCCGCCCGCCGCGTAGCGGATCATCACGTCCCGCATCTCGCGGATCTGCGGCGGGTCGAGACCGTTGGTCGGCTCGTCCAGGATCAGCAGGTCCGGCATGCCGAGCATGGCCTGGGCGATGGCGAGCCGCTGCCGCATGCCCTGCGAGTACGTACGGACCGCGCGCTGGAGCGCGTCGCCGAGGCCCGCGATCTCCAGGGCCTCCTCGATGCGGGAGTCCTGGGCGGGGCGGCCGGTGGCCCGCCAGTACAGCTCCAGGTTCTCGCGGCCCGACAGGTGCGGCAGGAAGCCCGCGCCCTCGACGAACGCGCCGACCCGGGACAGGACGGGCGAGCCGGGCCGGATCGCGTGGCCGAAGACCCGGATCTCGCCACCGTCGGGCCGGATCAGGCCCATCAGCATGCGCAGGGTGGTGGTCTTGCCCGCTCCGTTGGGCCCGAGCAGACCGAGCACCTGGCCCTTTTCGACGCGGAAGGAGAGCTCGCGCACGGCGTACCGGTCGCTGGACTTCGCGTACTTCTTGGTCAAGTCGGTGATCTGGAGCGGCACTTGGGCCAGTGCCGGATCGGGCGCCGGGGTGTGCGTGCGGCGGGTGACGAGGAGGGCCGCGCCGATGACGGCCCCGGCGAGCGGCAGGCCCCACACCCACCAGGGCAGCGCCGCCGACGCGGTCCGCGCCGCGGGTACGGTCGGCACGCTCAGCCCGCCGCCGGCCAGGGACACGGTGTACGTGGCGGGCGCGGCCGGGGAGGCGAAGCCGAGGTCGGTGGCTGCCAGCACGAGGCGCAGCCGGTGGCCCGCCTCGACGGTGTGGTCGACGGCGGGCAGGGTCAGTTCGACGGTCTTTGCGCCCTTGGCGCCGTCGATCCGGACCGGGGAGACGAGCTGTGCGGGCAGCACCTGCTGCTTGCCGTCGGGGCCGACGTCGTACACCTTCCCGAACAGCACGGCGTCGTCGCCGCTGGACTTCACGGTGACCTTGACGGTCGGCGAGCCGGTGACGGTGACGCCGGTCGCCAGGGGTGCGGAGTCGAACTTCGCGTACTGGCCGGGGAAGTCGAGGGAGAGGCCGGCGCCGAGCGATGACAGGCCGGACAGGCCCGCTCCGAGGCCCGGCACGGCGGAGATCGCCGGTGGCGCGCCGCCCGGCGGGTTGTCGAAGCTCTGCTCGCGGCCGGTGAGCGCGATGGTGCGCCGCCCGCTCTCAAGGCCGGGGTAGTTGCCGCTGCTCGCACCCCTCAACTGGGCTGTTCCATCAGTGGAGTTGACGCCTCCGGTGCGGGTCACGCGGAACGCGGGACCGGCGTCGGCGCTCTTGTCGTTCTTCAGGTACCGGTCGAACCACTGGGTGACGCGGGCTTGGGCGCGGCCGGTTTCGCGGTCGCCGCCGTCGTGGCCGCCCGCGATCCAGTCGACGGAGACCGGCGCGCCGTTGGCGGCGATCCGCCGCTCCATGGCGTCGGCCTGGCCGAGCGGGAACAGCGAGTCGGTCTGGCCCTGCATGATGAGCGCGGGCACCTTGATGCGGTCGCCGACGGCCGACGGGCTCTTGGCCGAAAGGAGCTTCTCGGCCGCCTCGTCCGGCTGCCCGGCACTGGCGACCCGCTCGTACATCGCGCACAGCTGCGGATCGAACGCCTTGCAGCCGCCTGCCGTGGACACGAAGATCCCCGCCCAGAGCTTCTTGTAGACCCCGTTGGGGAAGAAGACGTCCGACAGGTTCCAGTACGTCATCTCCGGCGCGATCGCGTCGACCCGTTTGTCGTACCCGGCGGCGAGCAGCGAGATCGCCCCGCCGTAGGACACCCCGGTCACGCCGACGCGCGGGTCGCCCGGCGCGTCCAGCTTCACTTCGGGGCGCTTGGCCAGCCAGTCGATCAGCCGCGAGACGTCCTTGACCTCGAACTGCGGGTCGTTGAGCCCGATCTGCCCGGTCGAGGAGCCGAAGCCGCGCGCGGACCAGGTCATGACCGCGTACCCGTCGCGCGCGAGCTGCTCGGCCTGGCCCTTCACCTCGTTCTTGCTGCCGCCGAAGCCGTGCCCGATCAGCACGGCGGGCCGCTTGTCGTGGCCGCTGCCCGCCGTGAAGAACGAGGTGTCGATCTTCGCGCCGGGCATGTCGAGCACCTGGTCCTCGCGGTGCACGGCGGGGGCGCCCACGGCGCCGGCCGCGCTCCAGACGCCGGCGCCGGCCAGGGCTGCGAGGGCGGCCGCCCCCGCGGCCACCCGCCAACGGCGTCTGCGGATGCTGATCTCCATCCCCCAACCGTATGCGCCGGGTCGGACATCCGAAGCTGCCGGTGGGTGGAGGTGTCCGCTGTACCCGGGGAGTACGGTCGCCCCGTCGTGTACCGCAGCGGGAGTAGGGAGCGCCCAGGTGGAAGACCCGGGTGAGAAGAAAGGGCCCGGGGTGACGGGAGCGCGTGAGACGGATGAGCGCGGGGCGGCACCACCGTACGAGATCCGCCGCGCCACCTCCACGGCCGAGTTGATCGCCGCACAGCACCTGTTCGACGCGCCGGCACGCGAGGAGTGGGCGGCCCGCTTCCTGGCCGCGCCGGGCCATCTGATGCTCATCGCGTACGTCGGCGGCGGCCCGGTGGGTTTCGTCTCCGGCATCGAGATGCTCCACCCCGACAAGGGCACCGAGATGTGCCTGTACGAACTGGCCGTGGCCGCCCGCCACCGCCGCCGGGGCATCGGCCGTGCTCTGGTCGAGGAACTGGCGGCGGCCGCGCGTGCTCGGGGGTGCTACGACATGTGGGTGGGTGTGGACACCGACAACGACCCGGCGCTCGCCACGTACCACTCGGCGGGCGCGCGGGACGAGGGCCACTTCGCGATGCTGACCTGGGCTTGGGAGTGACCGCGCCGGGTCGTTGACGGGGCTCAGAACGCCGTCGCGGCCAGCCACTGGTCGAGGACGTCCGCGTCGCCGAGGACCTCGACGGACGGGGTGGTGGCGGGCAGCCTGCGGTAGAAGACGCGCATCACGTCGGTGAGCGGGCCGCGCAGGGCGACCGTCGCCTTCTCGTGCGCGCGGCGCCAGGTGACGCCCTCGTCCGCGAGTTCGATGATCCACTCGGCGCCGGGGGCGTTCGTGGCGTGCAGGTGGATCGTCCGGCCGCCGGCGCGGAGTGCGTCCGCCTCCTTGCCGCCCCGGGCGGTCTGGATGAAGCCGATGATGCCGAGCCATTCGTCGATGGCGTCGGCCGCGAGCTCGGGCGCCAGCCGGTACTCGGCGCCGGTGGCGCCCGCGACGTCGGCGCGGTGGACGGCGGTCTCGTGGGCCATCCGCCGCGCCCAGAACGCGGTGGTCGTCTCCCCCACCCAGGTCCAGGTCGGCGCGTCGGCGCCGGAGTCCCGCAGGGCACCGGCGCACAGTTCGGCGCCCTCGGCCAACCAGGCGTCCAGCGCCGCCGGTTCGTCACTCACCGGCTCGCGGCCCGGAACCTGCTCCGGCGCTATGGCGGCCGTGGCCTTGGTCCGTACGATCTCGGCGACCCAGCGATGGGCGCCGCCCACGTGCAGCGCGAGCTTGCGCAGGTCCCACTCGGGACAGGTCGGCACCGTGACGGAGAGGTCCGCACCGCTCAGGTGGGACCTCAACTCGGCTGTCTGGCGCAGGATTTCATCACAGTAGACGGCGTGGTCCAGGTATGGGGTGGCGTCCGTTTCAGTCATGGGCGCCACCCTAGGCAGCGCCTCAGGCCTGCGCATCCTCCGGAATGCTGACCAGCCACCGGGTCGCGCGGCGCGGCCGCAGGTACAGCACCCAGTACAGCGTGGCCACCGCGACGATGCCTCCGGTCCACAGCAGGTACTCGGTCTCCTGCTGGGTCAGGATGTAGGCGAGCACCGCGATGAGCAGCACCGGGACGGTGGGCCACAGCGGCATGCGCCAGGCGGGGACGTCCTTGTGCGAGCCGCGTCGGCAGAGCAGGGCGGCGACGGCGACGAGCAGGTACATGCCGGTGACGGAGACTCCGGTGACGCCGTACAGGGTGTCGAGGTTGACGAAGCACAGACCGGCCCCGGGGATGCCGACGAGGAGGGTGGCGACCCACGGGGAACCGAACCGGCCGAGCCGGGACAGGCCCCGGTTGACGGGCTCGGGCCAGGCCTTGTCGCGGGCGGAGGCGAACAGGACCCGGGAGTTCTGGATGACCATGACGATGCCCGCGTTGATGATCGCGAGAGCCACGCAGAGACTGACGAAGGTGCCGACGGCGGAGTTCGACCAGGCGGTGACCATGCTGCTGATGTCGCCGCCGGTGAGGGCCGAGAGGTCGGGGGCGCCCATGGTGATGGCGACAACGGGCACCAGGATCACGGCGGTTGAGATGGCGAGGGTGGCGAGAACGGTCCGGGCGACGTTGCGCCGCGGGTGCTCCAGCTCCTCCGAGAGGTAGACGGCGGTCGAGAAGCCCTGCGTGATGAAGAGGGCGATGGCGAGTCCGGAGATCACCATCATCGTGGTGACCGTCGAGGGGGCGCCGCCCGAACCGGCCACCGAGCCGTGCACCAGTGAGGCGGCGCCGCGCTCGCTGTGGGAGAAGCCGAGGACCGCGACGACTCCGGCGGCGATGACTTCGAGGACCAGGAAGATGCCGGTGATCCAGGCGTTGGCGCGCAGGTCGAGCAGGCCGGCCAGGGTGGCGAGCAGCATCACCGCGGCCCCCGCGACGGGCGCCGGGATGTGGACGATCGGCGAGAGGTAGTCGGCGGTGCCCATGGCGATGACGGGCGGCACGATCATCACGACGAGCAGCGAGAGGACGAACACCAGCCAGCCGGCGAGCCGTCCGGCCATCGTGGACACCATGGCGTACTCGCCGCCCGCGCTGGGGATGAGGGTGCCCAGCTCCGAGTAGCAGAACGCCACGGCGATACAGAGCAGCGAGCCGATCGCGATGGTGAGGGCGGTGTAGGTGCCGAGGGTGGCGAAGAGATCGGGCACGACCACGAACAGGGTGGAGGCGGGTGTCACGCAGGACAGCGTGAGGAGGGTGCCCCCCACGACGCCGATGGAACGCTTGAGCTTCTGTGCCTGCTGGGGGGAGGGGCCGGTCGCGGGGGCGAGCGCCTGGGGGGCGCTGAGCGTTTCCGTCATCGTGTGCGGTTCCGATCGACTGGTGCGGTGTCCGATGCGCGGGAGCGGTATCGCCTCCATGGGCGGAGTGGTGAAAGTGGTTCGGTGGCTCCCGGGTGGACGTCATGGAATCCCCCGGAGAACCGCAGGTCAATAGCTGTTCTCCTGCGGAATCCGAAGATCCGGCACGGCTAAACCCCGAATTTCGGCGTTAAGGACGCGCCAAGACATGACGATCGGGCGGTGCGGGAACCGCAGCGCCCGCGCGGAAGTTTGTCCTTAACTTTTCGCGACGTCCGCAGTGCGGACGGCTCCGGCGCGGCGCGCGGCCCGCTCAGCCGCCCAGCGCGGCGACGAGGTCCGGCACGGGCTTGGCCGGGCCGCGCGGGTGGATGATCTCCGTACGGTGCACCAGGCGCGGCACCGAGACCCGTACGCCCACCGCGCCCGGAAGCCCGTCGGCCGCGCCGAGCCCGAGGGCGACCAGACCGTGCCCGGCCGCGACGAGCGCGCCGAGCCCCCTCAAGTCCGTTCCGCTGTACGCCACTTGGGCCCGGAAACCGTCGCTGTGCGCGGCGCTGCGGAGCCGGGCGAGGGGGACGGCGGTGTCCGGGGCGTCGATCCAGCGGGCGTCGGCGAGGTCGGCCAGGCGCAGTGCGGGGCGGCCCGCGAGGGGGTGGCCGGCCGGGAGCAGCACGGCGAGGGGCTCCTCGGCGATCCCCAGGGTGATCATCGGCCCCGCGTCGGGCAGCGGCAGCGGGTCGCTGGGGGCGGCGGCGCCGCAGACGAGACCGAGGTCGGCCCCGCCGGTCACGACGGCCCGGACCACCTCGTCGCGGCCGAGCACCCGCACGGTGGTCGCCGCGAGCCCGGGGACCTCGCGGCGTACGGCGGCGAGGGCGTCCGCGAGGGCCGGGGTCAGCGCCGCGGGCATGCAGGCGAGCGTGAGGCGCGAGGGCCGGACCTGCTTGAGCCCGGCGATGTCGGCGCGCGCCGCCTCCAGGCGCAGGAGCAGCGGCCGGGCGTGCTCCATGAGCCGCTCCCCCGCCTCGGTGGCCTTGACCGGGCGGCGCGAGAGCAGCGCGGCACCGAGGTCGGCTTCGAGCGCCGCGATGTGCTGCGAGACGGCGGACTGGGTGTAGCCGAGCGAGGAGGCGGCGGCGGAGAACGAGCCGTGCTCGGCGACGGCGACGAAGGTGCGCAGCAGATGCGGGTCCATGAGCGTCAGTATCGCTTGTGCATCAGCATCGCTAATGCCGGATGCATGAATCATCGTTGGACGTGATGATGGTGGGGGCGCCAGGCTGCTCCCATGACAACGACCCGTATCGCCCTGGTGGGCGACCGCTCGCCCGACGTCCGCTCCCACACCCGCGTGCCGCTCCTCCTGGAGGCCCTGCGCGACCGCGAGGGGCTCGACCTGGACGCGTACTGGATCCCGACCGAGGAGGCCGAGACGCACGGCGTCGGGGGCTTCGACGCGGTGTGGGTGCTGCCCGGCAGCCCCTACCGCAGCGAGGCGGGTGCGCTCGCCGCGGTGCGCACCGCGCGCGAGGAGAACATCCCGTTCCTCGGCACGTGCGGCGGCTTCCAGCACGCGCTCCTGGAGTACGCGCGGAACGTGTGCGCCCTGCACGAGGCGAGCCATGCCGAGAACACCCCGGGCACCGAGGACCCGGTCATCGTGCCGCTGGCCTGCTCACTGGTCGGCCACGAGGGGGAGATCCTGGTGACGCCGGGCTCCCGGGCGGCCCAACTCCTGGGCGCCGAGCGGAGCTTGGAGCGCTACCACTGCAACTACGGTGCGAGCGCGCGGCACGTGGACGTCCTGCGCGCCCACGGTCTGGTCTTCTCGGGCACGGACGGCGACGGCGAGGTCCGCATCGCCGAGCTGCCCCGCCACCCCTTCTTCCTGGCGACGCTGTTCCAGCCGGAGCTCTCCGGCGACGGCACCCGCCCGCACCCCCTGATCCGCGGTCTGGCCGCCGCGGCCGTCCACCACGCACAGTCGCGATGAGGCGCCTGGTGTTGGCGTACCTCCACGCGTGCACGGTTCCGGGTGCGCGGTGGGCCAGCCCGTTGGGGCGCGGGGGGCGGGGCTGAGCGCTTGGCGGGCCGCGCGCGACCCGCCCCGTCTCAGTGGTTGCGCGGGAAGCCCAGGTCCACGCCCGACGGGCCGTCGGCGGGGTCCGGCCAGCGGGTGGTGACGACCTTGCCGCGGGTGTAGAAGTGCGTGCCGTCGTTGCCGTAGATGTGGTGGTCGCCGAAGAGCGAGTCCTTCCAGCCACCGAAGGAGTGGTAGCCCACCGGCACCGGGATCGGCACGTTCACGCCGACCATGCCGGCCTCGACCTCCAGCTGGAAGCGGCGGGCAGCGCCCCCGTCCCGGGTGAAGATCGCGGTGCCGTTGCCGAACGGCGAGGCGTTGATCAGCGCCAGGCCCTCCTCGTACGTCTCGGCGCGCAGCACGCACAGGACCGGGCCGAAGATCTCGTCCCGGTAGGCGTCGGCCGAGGTCGGCACGTGGTCCAGGAGGGACAGGCCGATCCAGTGGCCGTTCTCGAAGCCGGGGACGGTGTAGTCGGACCCGTCGAGGACGACGGTGGAGCCCTGGGCGGCGGCGCCCGCGACGTACGAGGCGACCTTGTCCCGGTGGGCCGCGGTGATCAGCGGGCCCATCTCGGAGGACGGGTCGTTGCCGGGGCCGATCTTGATCTTCTCGGCGCGCTCGCGGATCTTCTCCACCAGCTCGTCGCCGATGGCACCCACCGCCACGACGGCGGAGATCGCCATGCAGCGCTCGCCCGCCGAGCCGTACGCCGCCGAGACGGCCGCGTCGGCGGCCGCGTCCAGGTCGGCGTCCGGCAGCACCAGCATGTGGTTCTTGGCGCCGCCGAGCGCCTGCACCCGCTTGCCGTTCGCGGAGGCGGTGGTGTGGATGTAGCGGGCGATCGGCGTCGAGCCGACGAAGGAGACTGCGGCCACGTCCGGGTGGGCGAGCAGCGCGTCCACCGCCACCTTGTCGCCGTGCACGACGTTGAAGACGCCGTCCGGAAGGCCCGCCTCGGCGAGCAGTTCCGCGATCTTCAGCGACGCCGACGGGTCCTTCTCCGATGGCTTCAGGATGAAGGTGTTGCCGCACGCGATGGCAAGCGGGAACATCCACATCGGCACCATCGCCGGGAAGTTGAACGGCGTGATGCCCGCGACGACGCCCAGCGGCTGGCGGATGGAGGCCACGTCCACCCGGCTGGAGACCTGGGTGGACAGCTCGCCCTTGAGCTGAGTGGTGATGCCGCAGGCCAGGTCGACGATCTCCAGGCCGCGCGCCACCTCACCCAGCGCGTCCGAGTGCACCTTGCCGTGCTCGGCGGTGATCAGCTCGGCGATGGCGTCCCGGTTGGCGTCGAGCAGCGCCCGGAACGTGAACAGCACGGTGGTGCGCTGGGCCAGCGAGGACGTGCCCCAGGTCGCGTACGCCGCCTTGGCGGTGGCCACGGCCTGGTCCACCTCCTCCACCGACGCGAAGGCGACCTGTGTGGTGACCGCTCCGGTGGCCGGGTCGGTCACCGGGCCGAAGTTGCCCGACGTGCCCTCGACGGCCTTGCCACCGATCCAGTGGTTGACGGTCTTCGTCATGTCCAAGTGCTCCTTCACAGATGGCGGCGTCGGGCGGTGACGTGCCGTTCGTACTCCTCGCGGGCCTCGACCGCCGACGTTCGGGTCGCTGTCTCGGCCACGGGCACATCCCACCATGCCTGGGCCGGGGGCGGCCCCGACACAGTGTCGGGCGTTTCGGTCTCCACGTAGACACATGTGGGCACGTCGGCCTGACGTGCTTGGGCCAGGGCTTCTCGCAGGTCACGCACGGTTTTGGGGCGCAGGACCCGCATCCCGAGCGAGGCCGCGTTGGCCGCCAGGTCGACGGGCAGCGGATCGCCGCCGTACGTCCCGTCCGCCGCGCGGAACCGGTACGCCGTGCCGAACCGCTCACCCCCCACCGCGTCCGAGAGCCCGCCGATCGAGGCGTACCCGTAGTTCTGGAGGATCACCACCTTGATGGGGATGTTCTCCTGCACCGCGGTGACGATCTCGGTGGGATTCATCAGATACGTACCGTCGCCGACCAGCGCCCATACCGGCCGCCCGGGTGCCGCGAGGGCGACGCCGATGGCCGCCGGGATCTCGTAGCCCATGCACGAGTAGCCGTATTCGACGTGGTACTGGTCGCGCGAGCGGGTCCGCCACAGTTTGTGCAGGTCGCCGGGGAGCGACCCCGCCGCGTTGATCAGGATGTCGTCCCCGGTGACCAACGTGTCGAGTGCGCCGAGGACTTGAGCCTGGGTGGGGCGGGCGTCGTCGGATGCCGCCGCGTAGGCGGCACCGACCCGCGCTTCCCACGCCGTCTTGAGCCGCGCGCACTCGGCCTCGTATGAGGCCGGTACGCGGTGGCCTCGCAGCGCCTCGTGCAGCGCGGTCAGTCCGGTGCGGGCGTCGCCGACCAGTTGCCGACCGCCCATCTTGTGCGCGTCGGCGGGCCTGATGTTGAGGTTGATGAAGCGGACGGCGGGGTTCTGGAACAGGGTCGAGGAGGCGGTGGTGAAGTCGGTCCAGCGGGTGCCGACGCCGAGCACCACATCGGCACCGCGGGCCAGTTCGTCGGCGGCGGCCGTGCCGGTGTGGCCGATGCCGCCGACATCACGGGGATGGTCGTGATCGAGGGCACCCTTGCCCGCCTGGGTGCTCGCCACCGGGATGCCGGTGTCCTCGGCGAGCCGGCCGAGGACTTCCTGAGCACCGGCGTGCCGGACCCCTCCGCCGACGACGATCAGGGGACGGGCGGCTTCCTGCAACTCCCTTACTGCCAGGGTCAGTTCATCGGGGTCGACGGCCGGAGAGCGGATCGGCCAGACCCGCTCCCGGAAGAAGTCCTCCGGCCAGTCGTACGCCTCCGCCTGGACGTCCTGCGGCAGTGCGAGGGTCACCGCGCCCGTGTTCGCCGGGTCGGTGAGCACGCTCATCGCGTTCAGTGCGGCCGGGATCAGCGCCTCGGGGCGGGCCACGCGGTCGAAGTAACGGGACACCGGGCGCAGGCAGTCGTTGACCGACACATCGCCCGCGTACGGGACTTCGAGCTGCTGGAGCACCGGGTCGGCGGGACGGCTGGCGAAGGTGTCGCCTGGCAGGAGCAGCACCGGGATGTGGTTGACGGTGGCCAGCGCCGCGCCCGTGACCAGGTTGGTGGCGCCGGGGCCGATCGAGGTGGTCACGGCGTGCGCGGAGAGCCGGTCGCGCTGGCGGGCGTAGCCGACGGCCGCGTGCACCATGGCCTGCTCGTTGCGGCCCTGGAGGTACGGCATGTTGTCCGGCCCGGATTCGAGCAGCGCCTGCCCGACCCCGGCGACGTTCCCGTGCCCGAAGATGCCCCAAGTGGCTGCGATCAGGCGGTGGTTGACGCCGTCGCGCGAGGTGTACTGGCGGGCCAGGAAGGCGATCAGCGCCTGCGCGGTGGTGAGTCGACGCGTCGTAGCGGTCACCGGTATCCCTCCACGTGATCAGGGTGGAAGGAGATCTTCCACTCCCGTTCCTGCCCGGGTCCCGCCATGACGTTCAGGTAGTACATGGCGTTGCCCGGCTGGGCGATCGAGGGCCCGTGCCAGCCGTTGGGCACGAGGACCGCGTCGCCGGTGCGGACCTCGGCGAGCAGCTCGGCGCCGTTTTCGCGGGACGGCGAGACGCGCTGGTAGCCGTAGCCGTCCGGGCGCTCGAACTCGAAGTAGTAGATCTCCTCCAGCTCGCTCTCGCGGCCCGGCCGCCGTTCGTCGTGCTTGTGTGGCGGGTACGAGGACCAGTTGCCGCCGGGCGTGATCACCTCCACGGCGATCAGCCGGTCGCATACGAAGGCGTCGGCGGAGGCGAAGTTGCGCACCGTACGGGAACAGTTCCCGGTGCCCCGGGTTTCGACGGGCACCTCCGGCGCGGGGCCGTGGCGAGCGGGGAGTCGTCGCTCGCACCGCGCTCCTGCCAGCGCGAAACGGCCGCCCGCGCCGGAGGCGATCTGGGTGTGCGCGTCACGCGGCACATAGGCGAAGTCGGTGGCGCCCTCGAACACGCTCTTCCTGCCGAGCAGTTCGACGGTCGTGTCGTCGGTGTGCACAATGCAGCCGCCGCTGAGCGGCACCACGAGCCACTCGCTGTCGCCGGCGGCCAGCAGGTGCGAGCCGCCGGGCGGCAGTTCGAGCACCCGCAGGCAGGAGTAGCTCCAGCCGGCCCGCCCGGGGTCGATGTCGACGGCGTACGCGTCCCGGGCGGCGGACCCGGCCCGTACGAGCAGTTCCTGGTGATCCATGTCCGATCACTACCCCCTACAGCAGTCCGACGGCGGTATCGACGGCCGCCGCCACATCGCCGTCGGCCGGATAGAGCAGCGAGCGGCCCGCCACCAGTCCCTGCACGGTGGGCAGCTGAAGCGCTCCGCGCCACTTCTCGAAGGCGGCGTCCTGGTCGTCCCCTATGTCGCCGCCGAGCAGCACCGCGGGCAGCGTACTGGTGGCCATGACCGCGGCCATGTCGTCGGGGTTCTCGGTGACGGGCACCTTCAGCCAGGTGTACGCGGAGGTGCCGGCCAGGCCCGAGGCGATGGCGATGGACCGGGTGACGGCCTCGGCGGACAGGTCGTTGCGGATCCGGCCGCCCTGCCGACGGCAGATGAACGGCTCGACGAACACCGGGAGTTGACGCTCGGCCATCTCGTCGACGGCGCGGGCGGCCGCGTGCAGCGTGGTGAGCGAGCCGGGGTCCTCGTAGTCAATCCTGAGCAGCAGTTTGCCCGCGTCGAAACCGAGCCGGTCAAGGTCCTGGGCGCGGTGGCCGGTGAACCGGTCGTCCAGTTCGAAGGCGGCCCCGGCGAGTCCACCACGGTTCATCGAGCCGACCACGACCTTGTCCTCAAGGGCGCCGAGCAGCAGCAGGTCCTCCAGGATGTCGGCGCTGGCGAGCACTCCGTCGACGCCGGGCCGCGAAAGCGCGAGGCGAAGCCGGTCCAGGAGGTCGCCCCGGTCGGCCATGGCGAGCCCGTTGGCGCCGACGCCGAGCGCGCCCCGGGCCGGATGGTCGGCGGCGATCACCATCAGCCGCGCGCCGTCGCCGCGCAGCAGCGGTCTGCGGGCGCGCCGGGCGGCCGCCTCGGCGACGGCCTCGGGGTGGCGGGCCCGGATCAGGGCGAGCTGGGCGGGCCCGGTGTCCGCGGTCATGCCCGGCCGCCTTCCAGGACGCGCTCGACCTCGGCGGGGTACGGCATCGCGGAGGAGCAGGCGAGCCGGGACGCCACGATGGCCCCGGCGGCGTTCGCGTACCGCATCACGCGCTCCAACTCCCAGCCCGCGAGCAGCCCGTGACACAGCGCCCCGCCGAACGCGTCGCCCGCGCCGAGCCCGTTGACCACGTCGACCGGTACGGGCGGCACCTCGGCGACGGTGCCGTCGCGGTGCAGGGCGAGCACGCCCTTGGGCCCCTGCTTGACGACGGCGAGCTCGACGCCGGCGGCCAGCAGCGCCTCGGCCGCGGCCCGCGGCTCCCGGATGCCGGTGGCCACCTCGCACTCGTCGACGTTGCCCACGGCGACGGTGGCGTGGCGCAGGGCCTCGCGGTAGTGGGGTCCCGGGGCGTCGCCGTCCCAGAACATGGGCCGCCAGTCGAGATCGAACACGGTGATCGGCGCGGATCCAGTCTCTGGGCGTCCCCCCTGCGCGAGGTCCTGGGAGGAGTTCAAGGAATCGGATCGTGCCCGCAGCGCCGCCAGCGTCGCCGTGCGGCTGGGATCGGCGCACAGCCCGGTACCGGTCACCCAGAAGATCCGCGCCGCCCGGATCGCGGCAAGGTCCAACTCCCCTTCCCGCACCTCCAGATCCGGCGCCTTCGGCAACCGGTAGAAGTACAGCGGGAAGTCGTCCGGTGGAAACACCTCGCAGAAGGTGACCGGCGTGGGCAGCCCGTCCACGGACGTGACCCAGCGCGCGTCCACCCCGAACTCGCCGAGTTCCGTACGGAGGTACTCGCCGAAGGGGTCGCGCCCGGTGCGGGTGATGAGGGCGGTGCGGCGGCCGAGCCGGGCCGCGGCGACGGCCACGTTGGAGGGGGAGCCGCCGAGGAACTTGCCGAACGAGGTGACCCGCGCCAGCGACACCCCGGTCTGGAGGGGGTAGAGGTCGACCCCGATCCGGCCCATCGTGATCAGGTCGTACGCAGTGCCATACGGAGCCTCGTCCATGCACGTCCCCTCGGGTCGCCGGGTCGCCGGTGCCCCCAGGTCTAGCGGCCTCCTCCCCACCCTGTCAATCTTTTGTCCTTACATTCGGACGTCGCCTTGACACTCGTCCGGCGCCCCCGGAAGGCTGGCCCCCATGACGACGGCGAAGACCCGCATCCGGATCGGCTCGGCCCCCGACTCCTGGGGCGTCTGGTTCCCCGACGACCCCCGCCAAGTCCCTTGGCAGCGCTTCCTGGACGAGGTCGCGGAGGCGGGCTACGGATGGATCGAGCTCGGACCGTACGGCTATCTCCCCACCGATCCCGTGCGGCTCGCCGAGGAGACGGGCAAGCGCGAGCTGCGGGTCTCCGCCGGGACCGTCTTCACCGGGCTGCACCACGGCCCCGCGGTCTGGGACAAGACCTGGGCGCACGTGTCCGAGGTGGCCGCGCTGACCCGGGCCACCGGCGCCGGACACCTCGTCGTCATCCCGTCCTTCTGGCGCGACGACAAGACCGGCGCGGTTCTGGAGGACAGCACCCTGACCGCCACGCAGTGGCGTGATCTGGCCGGTCAGACCGAGCGCCTCGCCCGCGAGCTGCGGGACCTGTTCGGCCTGCGGATCGTGGTGCACCCGCACGCCGACACGCACATCGACAGCGAGGAGAACGTGGCCCGCTTCCTGGACGCCACCGACCCGGACCTGGTGAACCTGTGCCTGGACACCGGGCACTACGCCTACTGCGGCGGCGACAGCGTGAAGCTGATCGAGACGTACGGGGAGCGGATCGGCTACCTCCACCTCAAGCAGGTCGATCCCGAGGTGCTGGCCCAGGTGCGCGCCGAGGAGCTGCCGTTCGGGCCCGCGGTCGCCCGCGGCGTGATGTGCGAACCGCCGTCGGGGGTGCCCGCCCTCGAACCCGTACTGGCGGCCGCCCAGGCCCTGGACGTCAACCTGTTCGCGATCGTCGAGCAGGACATGTACCCGTGCGAGCCGGACCGGCCGCTGCCCGTCGCCGAGCGCACCCGCGCCTTCCTCCGTTCCTGCGGGGCCTGACCCGCCGCTCGGCATCGCCGCCGGCCGGGCCGGTGCGCGCGGGCCTCGCGGGCGATGGCCGAGCTCACCCGTTTGCCCCAACCCCCCTCTTCATCACGCCTGTTACAAGGTTCCCG
Source organism: Streptomyces sp. NBC_01431 (assembly GCF_036231355.1). Lineage (NCBI taxonomy): Bacteria > Bacillati > Actinomycetota > Actinomycetes > Kitasatosporales > Streptomycetaceae > Streptomyces > Streptomyces sp. NBC_01431. Next base: position 5,278,082 of record NZ_CP109496.1, on the reverse strand, counting down.
CTCTCGTCACACATGTCTCCATTACGCGGGGCTTGCGTCACAGACGGCCAACAGGCGCTCCCCTCGCATCACTCTCTGTCGTTGAGCGGGCACAGGCTCAGTGATCGCCAAGCGTTCACGCCGCGGCTCCCCCGACGACCTTCAGGCCGCCGCTGCGGCGCACGCAGGGAGGTGCCCCTCATGACCGACCGAAGGCTCTGGTCGTACAAGGAGATCGCCGCGCACATCCGGGTACAGCCGGACACGGTTCGCTCCTATCGAAAACACGGGCTCCTGCCCGCCCCCGACCTCATCGAGAACGGCAAGCCGTACTGGTTCGCGGACACGATCCGGGTGTGGGTCGCCCGCCGCCCCGGCAACCGCGGCCGCAGAGGAGGGGACTGAGCGGGCGGCGGGTCGCTGTCAGTGCGCCGAAGCGAGCCACGCGGCATCCGATAGTCGCCATGTACCCCCAGGGGGTATACAGTGGAGACCCTCGGGGCGCACGGTTTTCTTCCGGCTCCCTGATGCACCATGGATCCGTAAGCCCGCGAAGAGGAGAACGCCATGACTGCCGAGACCCAGACCCCCGCCGCGACCGACGTCACCACCGTCTACAAGGTCTCCGGCATGAGCTGCGGTCACTGCGAGGGGGCGGTGTCCGGCGAGATCTCCGAGATCGAGGGCGTCACCTCGGTGAAGGCCGTCGCCTCCACCGGCGAGGTCACCGTGATCTCGGCCGCCCCCCTCGACGAGGAGGCGGTACGCGCGGCGATCGACGAGGCGGGCTTCGAACTCGTCGGCCTGGCCTGACCATGCAAACCCCCGGCTCCGTTCAGCGGATCGAGCTCGCCATCGGCGGGATGACCTGCGCGTCCTGCGCGGCCCGCATCGAGAAGAAGCTGAACCGGATGCCGGGGGTGGAGGCGACGGTCAACTATGCGACGGAGAAGGCGCGGGTCACCTTCGACACCGCGGTGGCCGTACCGGACCTGATCACGACGGTGGTGAGAACGGGGTACACGGCCGAGCCCCTGGAGCCCCTTGGGCCCCTGGGCTCCGCCCGTGACCCCGGATCTCCGTCCGCGGACCGCGATCCGGTCGCGCCCGGCGAAATTCCAGCCTCCGCGGCGCCCGAGGAGCGGCGGCCGGGGGACGCGGCCACCGATTCGGTCGCCGCGCTCCGGCAGCGCCTCACCGTGTCGGCCGTCCTGTCCGTGCCCGTCGTCGTACTGGCGATGATCCCGGCGCTCCAGTTCGACAACTGGCAGTGGCTCTCCCTCACCCTGGCCGCTCCGGCCGTGGTCTGGGGCGGCCTGCCGTTCCACCGTGCCGCATGGACCAGCCTGCGCCACGGCGCCGCCACGATGGACACTCTCGTCTCCACCGGCACCCTCGCCGCGTTCGGCTGGTCCCTGTGGGCCCTGTTCTTCGGGACGGCCGGGACGCCGGGCATGCGCCACTCCTTCGAGTTCACCGCGAACCGCACCGACGCCGGCGGCACGATCTACCTCGAAGTCGCCTCGGGCGTCGTCACGTTCATCCTGCTGGGCCGGTATCTGGAGGCCCGCGCCAAGCGGAAGTCCGGTGCCGCGCTGCGCGAGTTGATGGAGCTGGGCGCCAAGGACGTGGCCGTGCGGCGCGACGGGGCCGAAGTGCGCGTCCCGGTGAGCCAGTTGCGTACCGGCGACCGTTTCGTCGTACGCCCCGGCGAGAAGGTGGCCACCGACGGCGTCGTCGTGGAGGGCGCATCGGCCGTCGACGTCTCGATGCTGACCGGGGAGTCCGTCCCGGTGGACGTGAGCGTCGGCGACCCGGTGACCGGCGCGACCGTGAACGTGGGCGGCCGCCTGGTGATCGAGGCGACCCGCGTCGGAGCGGACACCCAGCTCGCCCGCATGGCCCGCTTGGTGGAGGACGCCCAGAACGGCAAGGCCCAGGTCCAGCGCCTCGCCGACCGCATCGCCGCCGTGTTCGTGCCGGTGGTGCTCCTGATCGCGTCGGCCACCCTGGCCGGTTGGCTGCTGGTCACCGGCGACGCCACCGCCGCCTTCACCGCGGCCGTCGCCGTCCTGATCATCGCTTGCCCGTGCGCCCTTGGCCTGGCCACCCCGACCGCCCTGATGGTCGGCACGGGCCGGGGAGCCCAGCTCGGCATCCTGATCAAGGGGCCGGAGGTGCTGGAGTCGACCCGCCGGATCGACACCGTCGTGCTCGACAAGACGGGAACGGTCACCACCGGCCGCATGAGCCTGTACGAGATCCACCCCGCACAGGGCACCGACGAGAAGCAACTCCTGCGCCTGGCAGGGGCGTTGGAGCACTCCTCCGAGCATCCCATCGCCCGCGCGATCGCCGCCGGCGCCGAGGACCGGGCCGGGGTCCTGCCCGTCGCCGAGGACTTCCGTTCGCTGCCGGGCCGGGGCGCGGAGGGCGTCGTCGAGGGCCACCGGGTGTACGTGGGCCGGGACGCCGCGCTTGGTCTGCCGCCCGAGCTCGCCGCGGCCAAGAGCGCCGCCGAGGACCAGGGGCGTACGGCCGTCGTCGTCGCGTGGGACGGGGTGGCCCGGGGCGTGCTCACCGTGTCGGACACGGTGAAGGAGACCAGCGCGGAGGCCGTCGCCCGGCTCCGGTCGCTGGGCCTCGCGCCGGTGCTGCTCACCGGTGACCACCGGGCGGTCGCCGAGTCGGTGGCCGCGCAGGTCGGCATCGCGGAGGCCGATGTGTACGCGGATGTCCTGCCCGAGGACAAGGCCGCCGTGGTCGAGCACCTCCGGGCGCAGGGCCGCACGGTCGCCATGGTGGGGGACGGCGTCAACGACGCGGCCGCTCTCGCCGTCGCCGATCTGGGGCTGGCCATGGGCACCGGCACGGACGCGGCGATCGAGGCGGGCGATCTCACGCTCGTACGCGGTGACCTGCGGGTTGCCGCCGATGCGATCCGGCTGTCCCGGCGAACCCTGGCCACCATCAAAGGCAACCTTTTCTGGGCATTCGGCTACAACGTGGCCGCGGTGCCGCTGGCCGCCGCGGGCCTGCTGAACCCGATGATCGCGGGCGGGGCTATGGCGCTCTCGTCGGTGTTCGTGGTAACCAACAGCCTACGGTTGCGTTCCTTCACCTGACCTCCACAAAGAGATCTAGATCACAGAGGTTTTGAGGTAACCATCGGGAGGGGTCGGGAGTCTAAGTGGGCGATGCCACGGATGTCTTGGGGGACGTCCATGGAATGTCTTGGGGGACGTTCCAGGCAACGCGTTGGCCGGGGCACGTACATCGGGGAGCTTTGAGCGGCCCACCCGACTGGTACGTACCCCGGCAGACCGCCTAGACCCCCGGCTCGGATCCCGTGGGGGGAATCCGCACCGGGAAATGGGAAGCGCCCCGACTGCCGACCCGTGGGGGGATCGGCAGCGGGGCGCTTCTTCCTTCTCAACCCGCGTGGGCCCGAGGGTCAGCGACCTCCCGGACCCCCAGCAATCCGGGTCAGCGACCCTCGACCGGCACGAAGTCGCGCAGCACTTCGCCCGTGTAGATCTGGCGCGGGCGGCCGATGCGGGATCCCGGCTCCTTGATCATCTCGTGCCACTGGGCGATCCAGCCCGGCAGGCGCCCGAGCGCGAACAGGACCGTGAACATCTCGGTCGGGAAGCCCATGGCGCGGTAGATCAGACCCGTGTAGAAGTCCACGTTCGGGTACAGGTTGCGCGAGACGAAGTAGTCGTCGCTCAGCGCGTGCTCTTCGAGCTTCAGCGCGATGTCGAGCAGCTCGTCGGACTTGCCGAGCGCGGAGAGGACGTCGTGCGCCGCGGCCTTGATAATCTTCGCGCGCGGGTCGAAGGACTTGTACACCCGGTGGCCGAAGCCCATCAGGCGGACGCCGTCCTCCTTGTTCTTCACCTTGCGGATGAAGGAGTCCACGTCGCCACCGTTGGCCTGGATGCCTTCCAGCATCTCCAGGACGGACTGGTTGGCGCCGCCGTGCAGGGGGCCCCACAGGGCGCTGATACCGGCGGAGATGGAGGCGAACATGTTCGCCTGCGACGAGCCGACCAGACGCACGGTGGAGGTCGAGCAGTTCTGCTCGTGGTCCGCGTGCAGGATGAGCAGCTTGTCGAGCGCCGAGACGACGACCGGGTCCAGCTCGTACTCCTGCGCCGGCACGGAGAACGTCATGCGCAGGAAGTTCTCGACGTAGCCGAGGTCGTTGCGCGGGTAGACGAAGGGGTGGCCGATCGACTTCTTGTACGCGTACGCCGCGATGGTCGGCAGCTTGGCGAGCAGCCGGATCGTGGAGAGGTTGCGCTGCTTCTCGTCGAACGGGTTGTGGCTGTCCTGGTAGAAGGTGGACAGTGCGGAGACCACCGAGGACAGCATCGCCATCGGGTGGGCGTCGCGCGGGAAGCCGTCGAAGAACCGCTTGACGTCCTCGTGCAGCAGCGTGTGCTGCGTGATCTCGCTCTTGAAGCTGGAGAGCTGGTCCACGGTCGGCAGCTCGCCGTTGATCAGCAGGTACGCGACCTCCACGAACGTGGAGCGCTCGGCGAGCTGCTCGATCGGGTACCCGCGGTAGCGCAGGATGCCCTGCTCGCCGTCCAGGTAGGTAATGGCGGATTTATAGGCGGCGGTGTTGCCGTATCCGCTGTCGAGGGTGACCAGACCGGTCTGGGCTCGGAGCTTCCCGATGTCGAAGCCCTTGTCGCCGACGGTGCTGTCGATCACCGGGTAGGTGTACTCGCCATCGCCGAACCGCAGTACTACAGCGTTGTTCGCGTTCTCGCTCACGTCATCCCTCACCGACGTAGTGCCTCTTCTTCGAGGTGCCCTGACTGTCTCTACCATCCCCCATTTGGCTCAGCAGAGTGCACTCGGGGTCGCCCATTGGGCTTATTCACGGCACTCAGTGCCGTCAACCTGCTCATCCTGCCCCGTTCGCCCCAGTTAGGAAAGTCCGGGGTGACGTTTCACACCAAAGTGCCCCCTGCCAGCCGGTGAGCGAGTGCGGTAAAGCGTCTGCCTGCGGAAACGGTACGCACCGCCTGGCCGATCGCCTTGCGGGACCCCACCAGGACGACGAGCTTCTTGGCTCGGGTCACCGCCGTGTAGAGCAGGTTGCGCTGGAGCATCATCCAGGCGCCGGTGGTGACGGGGATGACCACCGCCGGGTACTCGCTGCCCTGGGAGCGGTGGATCGTCACCGCGTACGCGTGCGCCAGCTCGTCCAGCTCGTCGAAGTCGTACGGCACCTCCTCGTCCTCGTCGGTCAGCACCGTCAGCCGCTGGTCGTCCAGGTTGAGCGAAGTGACCACGCCGACGGTGCCGTTGAAGACGCCGTTCTTGCCCTTCTCGTAATTGTTGCGAATCTGGGTGACCTTGTCGCCCACGCGGAAGACTCTTCCACCGAATCTCTTCTCCGGGAGGTCGGGCCTGGCGGGTGTGATGGCCTGCTGGAGAAGGCCGTTGAGGGTGCCGGCGCCGGCCGGCCCGCGGTGCATGGGGGCGAGCACCTGGATGTCGCGGCGCGGGTCGAGCCCGAACTTCGCCGGGATGCGGCGGGCGGCCACGTCCACGGTGAGCCGCCCCGCGTCCTCCGTCTCCTCCGCCACGAAGAGGAAGAAGTCATCGAGGCCCGAAGTGAGCGGCTGTGTACCGGAGTTGATGCGGTGGGCGTTGGTGACGACACCGGACTGCTGGGCCTGCCGGAAGATCCGGGTCAGCCGCACGTTCGGCACCGGCCCGCCCTCGGCGAGCAGATCGCGCAGCACCTCTCCCGCGCCGACCGACGGCAACTGGTCGACGTCGCCGACCATCAGCAGATGGGCGCCGGGCGCCACCGCCTTCACGAGCTTGTTGGCGAGCAGCAGGTCGAGCATGGACGCCTCGTCCACGACGACGAGGTCGGCGTCGAGCGGCCGGTCCTTGTCGTACGCCGCGTCGCCGCCCGGTTTCAGTTCGAGCAGGCGGTGCACGGTGGAGGCCTCCGCGCCGGTCAGCTCGGCCAGGCGCTTGGCGGCCCGGCCGGTCGGCGCGGCGAGCACCACCTTGGCCTTCTTGGCGCGGGCCAGCTCCACCACGGAGCGAACCGTGAAGGACTTGCCGCAGCCGGGGCCGCCGGTGAGCACGGCGACCTTGCTGGTCAGGGCCAGTTTGACGGCTTCCTGCTGCTCGGGCGCGAGCTCGGCCCCGGTCCGCCCGGCAAGCCAGCCGAGCGCCTTGTCCCAGTCGACGTCGCCGAACCCCGGCATGCGGTCCTCGCTGGTCCGCAGCAACCGGCCGACCTGGGCGGCGAGGGAGAGTTCGGCGCGGTGGAACGGCACGAGGTAGACGGCCGTGACGGGCTCGCCCCCGTCCGGCCCCGGCACCTTCTCCCGGACGGCGCCCTCCTCGGCGACGAGATCGGCCAGGCACTCGATGACGAGACCGGTGTCGACCTGGAGCAGCTTCACCGAGTCGGCGATCAGTCGCTCCTCGGGCAGAAAGCAGTGACCCTGGTCGGTGGACTGGGACAGCGCGTACTGCAGGCCCGCCTTGACGCGCTCCGGGCTGTCGTGCGGGATGCCGACGGCCTGGGCGATGCGGTCGGCGGTGAGGAAGCCGATGCCCCAGACGTCGGCGGCGAGCCGGTAGGGCTGGTTCTTGACGACGGAGATCGACGCGTCGCCGTACTTCTTGTAGATGCGCACGGCGATGGAAGTGGAGACGCCGACGCCCTGGAGGAAGACCATGACCTCCTTGATGGCCTTCTGCTCCTCCCAGGCGGCGCCGATCATCTTCGTACGCTTCGGCCCGAGCCCCGGCACCTCGACCAGCCGCTTCGGCTCCTTCTCGATGATGTCGAGGGTGTCCACGCCGAAGTGCTCGGTGATCCGGTCGGCGATACGGGGGCCGATGCCCTTGATGAGGCCGGAGCCGAGGTAGCGGCGGATGCCCTGGATGGTGGCGGGCAGGACGGTCGTGTAGTTCTCCACCGTGAACTGCTTGCCGTACTGGGGGTGCGACCCCCAGCGGCCCTCCATGCGCAGCGACTCGCCCGGCTGCGCGCCGAGCAGCGAGCCGACCACCGTCAGAAGGTCACCGCCGCCCCGGCCGGTGTCGACGCGCGCGACGGTATAGCCGCTCTCCTCGTTGGCGTACGTGATCCGCTCAAGGACCCCCTCCAGCACCGCCGCACCCGACTCATTGGACATACCCCGACGCTACCGCCCAGGTGTGACAACACGGTCCGGTGCAGGGGCAGTCGGGACTACGCGAACGAACGGAGCGGACGGAGCGGCTTGCGCGGCTTGAATGGTTTGCGCGGCTTGCGCGGCTTGCGCTGATACGTGGCCGAGCATGCCGGGCGGGCGCTGGGGTGGCCGGCTGGACCCGGGGTGGCCGGGTGGAGCGAGCGCGGCCCGGCGGACCCGGCGGACCCGGCGGACCCGGCGGACCCGGCGGACCCGGCGGACCCGGCGGCGATGGTGGCCCCGTACGGCGGGGCGAACTCAAGGGGGCCCGGTCCGTCGACCGGGCCCCGCTGATTTCCCTCCCTGTCAGCGCTTCCCGAAATCCCCCCGGATCCCTCCCCTGAAGCCCTGACGCCACTTAGACCTCCGTCACCGCGGAAGGGTTGCACGACTGCGGGCAGTAATTTTTCCGGAATCCAGGCGTGAGGTTGAGCGACCACCAACGGGCGGCCGCCCGCACCACCCCGGGCGTCCCGCCGCAAGCAACCGCACCACCCACCCGGCCGCCCCACCGCGGACAGCCGCGCCATCCACCCGACCGGCCCGCCGCAGGCGCCCGCACCACCCACCGGCCCGGCAGCCGCCGGCGAAGCCTCAACCACCCACCGGTCGCTCAGCCTCGTGAGCGGGCAGAACGGGCGGGCGGGTGGGCAAGCACACCCTCCCCAACCGACTCGCACACCCGCACGAATACCCTGGGCCGATGCCCCGCCCCGCCGCCGCCCAGGCATCCGTGCTGGTCCTCGCCGCCCTGCTGACCTCCGCGGGGTGCTCGACCGCCCCCGCCTCCGGCAAGCCCGCTCCGCCCGCCTCCGCGAACCCGGTCGCGGCCGCCGAGCCGGACGTCACCGCCGGGCCCACCCCGGACCTCCCGCCCGGCACCATCACCCTCGCCTTCGGCGGCGACGTGCACTTCACCGAGCGCACCGCGCCCCGCATCAACGGCACCCCGGCCGACCCGGCCCTCGGCCCGATATCCCGCACCGTCGCGACCGCCGACTTCGCGATGGTCAACCTGGAGACCGCGATCACGACACGCGGCTCCGAGGAGCCGAAGAAGTACCACTTCCGCACCCCGCCCACCGCCTTGACCGCGCTCCAGAAGTCCGGCGTGGACGCGGTGTCGATGGCCAACAACCACGCCGTCGACTACGGGCCTGCGGGCCTCGCCGACACTCTCGACGCGGTGCACAACGCCCCCATCCCCGTACTCGGCATCGGGGCGAACGAAGCCGAGGCGTACCGCCCGTACGTCAAGGAGATCCGCGGGGTGAAGCTCGCGGTCGTCGCGGCGAGCCAGGTGCAGGACCTGACCAACGACAAGTTCCGCGCCGGGCCGAAGAAGCCGGGGATCGCCTCCGCGCTCGACCAGGCCAAGCTGGTCGCGGCGGTCAAGAAGGCGAAGGCCGAGGCCGATGTCGTCGTGGTCTACCTGCACTGGGGCACCGAGGGCCAGAGCTGCCCCGGCCCCGAACAGAAGTCCATCGCCGCGAAGTTGGCGGCGGCGGGCGCGACCGCCGTGGTTGGCACCCACGCCCACGTGATGCTCGGCTCCGGCATGCTGGGCACCTCGTACGTCAACTACGGCCTGGGGAACCTGCTTTGGTACGGCACCTCCCCCTACCCCCGCTCCAACGACAGCGGCATAGCCACCCTCACCATCACCCACGGCAAGGTCGTCAAGCAGGCCTTCACCCCGGCCGTGGTCGACAACCGGGGCGTCCCGATGCCCCAGCAGGGCGCGCAGGCGAAGGCCGTCACCGACCGCCTCGACTCCCTGCGCAAGTGCACGTCCCTGACCCAGGGCCCCCGTTAGCGATCGGCGGCAGCCGACCCGGCATCCGCGGGCGACCGCTCGGGCAGGCGGAGGGTGCGACCCACGTTCAGCCCGTGGTCACCAAAGCCAACCGGCCCGCACGACCCGCAGCGCCTACGCGGTCCGCACCGCCTGCCCCACCCGCACGGACCCGCTGCACCAGAAACAGCGCCGCCCGGTCCAGCGCCTCGTCGGCCTCGTCGAGAACACCGGTGTACGCCTGGAACACGTGCGGCACACCGGCGGTGACGTCGAGGACCACGTCCACCCCGGCCGCCTCAGCCCGCGCGGCCAGGCGTGTCGAGTCGTCCAGGAGCATTTCGTTGGTGCCCACCTGGAGGAGCATCGGCGGGAACCCGGTCAGGTCGGCGAGGACGGCCGGGCTGAGCAGGGGCTGGTGCGGGTCCTGCCCCGCGACGTACATCGCTCCGGTGTGATCCAGGCCTTCGCGCGTGAAGATCGGGTCGACGCCCGCCTTGGTGTCCATACTCCGCCCCGTCCGGGTGGCGTCGAGCCCGGCGGAGAACCCGAGGATCCCGGCGGGCAGCGGAAGACCCGCGTCCCGGGCGGCCAGCGCGGTCGTCACGGCGAGGCCGCCGCCCGCGGAGTCCCCGGCGAACACGATCGCCGAAGGGTCCTGCCCGCTGTCCAGTAGCGCGCGGTAGGCGTTCAGCGTGTCGTCGATCGCGGCCGGGAAGGGGTGCTCGGGGGCCAGCCGGTAGTCCACGGAGAAGGCCCGGAACCCGGTCCTGGCCACCAGACTCCCCGTCAGCGACAACGCGGTCCGGGGTGAGCCGAAGACAAAGCCGCCGCCATGGAAATAAAGGATGGTCGCGGCACGCGGACCGCCACCCCCGTACGAGCCATGCCCCACACCCGCCCCGCCGACCGCGTCCCGCCCGCCGTCCCCCTCGGCCCGCTCCACCAGCAGCGCGGGACGGCCTCCGAGTTCCGTCTCCGTGGTGCGGATGCCCGCCGGGACGATCATTTCCGCCATCATCACGCTGAACCCGGCGCGCATCGCCGCGACCGGCTGGGGCCCCGCGGGCCGCCATTGCCGCAGCATTGCGTCGATCTTCGTACGCTGTTCCTTGCTCATGCCGAACCCCCACCGCTCGCAGTCGCACCCGCCGATACCGGCGTAAGTAGATTCCACTACACTATATGCCATGGCATCTAAATCTCAACGGGAAGCAGCGGAGGGCGGCGCCGTGGACCTCCCCGCGTTCTTCTCCGACCTCGTCCGGTGCGAGACGCGTCTCTACAACGCGCTGAGCGACAGCGTTCGCGAGCGACACGGGATCGTCCTGTCGCAGTACGAGTTCCTGAGCCATCTCCACGACCACCCCGGGTCGCGAGTGGCGGACCTCGCCGCCGAGTTCGCCATCGGCATCGGCGCGACCAGCAAGGGCATCGACCGGCTGGAGAAGCAGGGCTGGGTGGTCCGGCAGCCGAACCCGGCGGATCGCCGCTCGTCCTTGCTCGCGCTGACCGACGACGGCGTGGAGCTGGCCGAGGCTGCGAAGGCGACCTTCACCGAACGGCTGGCCGAGCTGCTCGCGGACGGACTCAAGACCTCCCCGCTCCAGCCCGTCGCGCAGGCCCTCGCGGAACTCCGCTCGGCACTGGAACGCGACCAGACCGGCACACCCACCGGCTGAACCACACCCCGGAAAGCGCCCCCACCCGGGGCGCCACCGCGGCCCCCACCAACCACCAAGCGGCCAGGCCGCCACCAGCGTCGGGCCGCCACCCCAGACCCACCCCACCTACCCCCGGAAAGCCCCCTACCCCCGGGGCGCCGCCGTGGAGCGCCGGACGATCAACTCCCCGTGCACCGTGGCGATTCCGCCCGGCGGGACCGCCTCCGCGCCGAGGGCCAGGCGGCCCGCCCGTACGCCCGCCTCGTACAGCGGCAGCCGTACGGTCGTGAGCGCGGGCACCGCGTCCGCGCTGAACGGCAGGTCCACGAACCCGGCGACCGAGACGTCCTCGGGGATGCGGAGCCCGCGGTCGCGCAGCGCCGCGCAGGCGCCGAGGGCCACTGTGTCGTTGGCGGCCACCACGGCCGTCAACTCCGGTTCCCGGCGCAGGAGTTCAAGGGTGGCGTCATATCCGGAGCGGCGGTCGTACGAGCTGTGCACCGTGAGGTGGTCCAGGCGGAGCCCGGCGGCCTCCAGGGCGGAGCGGTGTCCTTCCAGACGGTGCCGGGTCGTGGTGCGCTCGGGAGGCCCGGCGACGTAACCGATCCGCCGGTGACCGAGGCCGATGAGGTGCTCGGCCAGGCGCCTGCTGCCGCCCCGGTTGTCGAAGGCGAGGGTCGCGGTGACGCTGTCGCCGGGCAGCGGCGGCCGGCCGCACAGCACGATCCGGGTACCGGCATCGGCGAGCCGCGCGAGTTTCGCGCCGACGGCCGCCGTGTGATCGGGGTTCTCCAGGGCGCCGCCGGTCAGGATGACGGCGGCCGCGCGCTGGCGCTGGAGCAGGGTCAGATAGGTGAGTTCGCGCTCCGGCGAGCCCCCGGTGTTGCAGATGACGGACAGCTTCTCGCGGGCGCCGCGCTCCTCGCCGATCGCGGACTGGGCCGCGCCCGCCATGATCCCGAAGAACGGGTCGGCGATGTCGTTGACGAGTATGCCGACCAGGTCGGAGGTGGCCGCGGCGAGCGAACTCGCGGGGCCGTTCAGGACGTAGTCCAGCTCGTCCACGGCGCGCAGCACCCGTTCGCGGGTGGCCGCGGCGACCGGGTAGTTGCCGTTGAGGACGCGCGAGACGGTAGCCGGCGACACCCGGGCGCGGGCTGCCACATCCGCCAGGGTCGTTGTCATCTCTGCCTCCGAGCCGTTCGGCCGTTCCCGCTTTCAGCCTCTTGTCCGAGGCGCTGTGCGCAGGCTAGCGTCCTGCCCTGTAGAAAGCGCTTGCTATCTCGCTGTCCCGATTCCCCACTGTCGAACGTCCTCGACGCTCTCTACATCGACTGCCACAGACTCAGCGCAGCCCCGGAGGGATCACATGACGGCACTCAGGACCGTGCGGATCGCCATGAACGGCGTCACCGGACGCATGGGTTACCGCCAGCACCTCGTACGCTCCCTCCTCGCCATCCGCGAGCAGGGCGGTCTCGATCTCGGGGACGGCACCGCGCTGTGGCCCGAGCCGATCCTGGTGGGGCGGCGCGAACACGCGCTGCGGGCGATGGCCGAGCGGCACGGCCTGACCGCGTGGAGCACCGACCTCGACTCGGTCCTGGCCGACCCCGCTGTCGACATCTACTTCGACGCCCAGGTGACGTCCGCCCGCCAAGAGGCGATCACCAAGGCGATCGCGGCCGGAAAGCACGTCTACACCGAGAAGCCGACGGCCACCGGCGTCGAGGGCGCGCTGCGACTGGCCCGGCTCGCCCGCTCCGCCGGCATCAAGCACGGCGTCGTCCAGGACAAGCTCTTCCTGCCGGGCCTGCTGAAGCTGAAGCGCCTGATCGACGGCGGCTTCTTCGGCCGGATCCTGTCGGTGCGCGGCGAGTTCGGCTACTGGGTCTTCGAGGGCGACTGGCAGTCGGCGCAGCGCCCGTCGTGGAACTACCGCTCCGAGGACGGCGGCGGGATCGTCGTGGACATGTTCCCGCACTGGGAGTACGTCCTGCACGAGCTGTTCGGCCGGGTGACCTCCGTGACCGCGCACACCGCCACGCACATCCCGCGGCGCTGGGACGAGCAGGGCAAGCCGTACGAGGCGACGGCGGACGACGCCGCGTACGGGATCTTCCAGCTGGAGGGCGGCACGGTCGCGCAGATCAACTCCTCCTGGGCGGTACGGGTCAACCGCGAGGAACTCGTCGAGTTCCAGGTGGACGGCACCGAGGGATCGGCCGTCGCGGGGTTGCGCAACTGCCGTGTCCAGCACCGTGGTTCGACTCCGAAGCCGGTCTGGAACCCCGATCTCCCGGCCACCGAGTCCTTCCGCGAGCAGTGGCAGGAGGTGCCCGACAACGACACGTTCGACAACGGGTTCAAGGCGCAGTGGGAGCTGTTCCTGCGGCACGTCGCGCTGGACGAGCCGTACCGCTGGGACCTGCTCGCCGGCGCGCGCGGCGTACAGCTCGCCGAGCTCGGGCTGCGCTCCGCCGCCGAGGGCCGCCGGCTCGACGTGCCGGAGGTCGCGCTGTGACCCTGCTGCTGCCGAACCCGGACGGCACGACGAGGACATACCGGCCGCGCATGACACCGCTTACTGTCGCGCCGGGTGCGCCGCCGACCTCCCGTACGGTCTTCTCGGCCGCGCACGTGGTCGCCGACCCGTACGCGGACGTGTCGCCGGACTCCGCCGCCGCCGTCGACTGGGACGCGACGCTCTCCTTCCGCCGCCACCTGTGGTCGCACGGCCTCGGCGTCGCGGAGGCGATGGACACCGCGCAGCGTGGCATGGGCCTGGACTGGGCCGCCGCCGCCGAGCTGATCCGCCGAAGTGCCGCGGAAGCGCGGTCAGTTGGGGGACGCATCGCGTGCGGGGTCGGCACGGATCAGCTGGTGGGCACGGAACGGCCTGCGGGCGGCGGGCTCGCCGAGGTGAGGGCCGCCTACGAGGAGCAGCTCGCGCTGGTCGAGGGGGTCGGCGCGCAGGCGATCCTGATGGCCTCGCGCGCCCTCGCGGCGGCGGCCCGCGGCCCCGAGGACTACCTCGCGGTCTACGGCGACCTGCTCCGCCAGGCCGCCGAGCCGGTGATCCTGCACTGGCTGGGCCCGATGTTCGACCCGGCGCTCGACGGGTACTGGGGCTCGGCCGACCTCGACACGGCGACGGAGACGTTCCTGGAGGTCATCGCCGCGCACCCCGGCAAGGTCGACGGCATCAAGGTGTCGCTGCTCGACGCCCGCCGCGAGGTGGAGCTCAGGCGTCGCCTCCCGGACGGCGTGAAGTGCTACACGGGCGACGACTTCAACTACCCCGAGTTGATCGCGGGGGACGAACAGGGCTTCAGCCACGCCCTGTTGGGGATCTTCGACCCGTTGGGACCGCTGGCCGCGGAGGCGGTACGGATCCTCGACACGGGTGACGCACAGGGCTTCGTCCGCCTCCTTGGCCCCACCGTCGAGCTGTCCCGGCACCTCTTCCGGAACCCGACCCGGTTCTACAAGACCGGTGTGGTCTTCCTGGCCTGGCTGGCGGGCCACCAGTCGCACTTCACGATGGTCGGCGGACTCCAGTCGGCGCGCTCACTGCCGCACCTGGCGTACGCCTACGAACTCGCCGACGGGCTCGGCCTGTTCCCGGACCCGGCGCTGGCCGAGTCCCGCATGAGGTCCCTCCTGAACGTGTACGGAGTATCACCGTGACGAACCCGTCCGCCGGGGGCCGTGCTCCCTGCCGGTTCAGCATCAACCAGATGACCGTCAAGCAGCTCTCCCTGCCGGAGCTGGTGGAGGCGTGTGGGCGCCTCGGGGTGCGGGGGGTGGGGCTGTGGCGGGAGCCGGTGGCGGAGTACGGGGTGGAGGCGACGGCGAAGCTGGTGCGGGCCGCGGGCCTTGATGTCACCACCCTGTGCCGCGGCGGCTTCCTCACCGCGATCGACCCGGCCGGGCGGGCCGCCGCGCTGGCCGACAACTGCGCGGCGATCAACGAGGCGGCGGCGCTGGGCACCGACACGCTGGTGCTGGTCTCGGGTGGGCTTCCGGCCGGTTCGAAGGACCTGGCGGGGGCGCGGGAGCGGATCGCCGACGCGCTGGGCTCGCTGGGGCCGTATGCCGCCGGGCGGGGCGTCCGGCTCGCCATCGAGCCGCTGCATCCCATGTTCGCGGCGGATCGGTGTGTGGTGTCCACCCTGGACCAGGCGCTGTCGCTGGCCGAACGCTTTCCTGCCTCGCAGGTGGGGGTGGTGGTGGATACGTACCACGTGTGGTGGGACGACACAGCGGCGGCGGCCGTGGCTCGGGCGGGGGCACAGGGGCGCCTGCACGCCTTCCAACTGGCGGACTGGGTCACGCCGTTGCCGGCGGGCGTGCTGAACGGGCGCGGGCAGTTGGGGGAGGGTTCGGTCGACCTGGCGTGGTGGGTGTCGCTCGTCGAGTCGGCGGGCTATTCGGGTCCGATCGAGGTCGAGCTGTTCAACGAGGAACTGTGGGCGACCGACGGCCCCACCCTGCTGGGTGAAACACTCCGCCGTTTCCGCCAGGTACTCGGCTAGCCGCGGCTTCCGCCAGGAACTCGGCCAGCCGCGGCTTCCGCCAGGAACTCGGCCAGCCGCGGGTCTCGCCCCTCTCCAAAACCTTCCAGTTCCGCCAGGACTGCGGACCGGAACCGTGCGTGGCCGCTCGCGCGGTTCCCCCGAGGTACCGGGAAGGGGCGGGGTGGGGATGGATCCGCCGTCGAAAGGACGCACCATGAAGTTCGCCATCTCCACCCTCGGCCTGCCCGGCATGCCGATCGCCGATGTCGCCCGCCTCGTCGCAGACGCGGGCTACCACGGCGTGGAACTCCGCGCCCACCCGGAGGAACCCGTACACACCGGCATCGGGATGCGCGAACGGGCGGCAACGGCAGCGCAGTTCGCCGACCACGGCATCGAGATCCTGGCCGTCGCCGGATACGCCAGGGTGGCCCAACCCCTGCCCCCCGGCGAGCTGGCAGGGCTCATCCGGCTCGCCCACGACCTGGGCGGCCAGTACGTCCGCGTCTTCCCCGGCGGCGACGACACCGCGGCCGCCGACGACACAGCGGCACAGCAGCTCCGAGAAGCAGCGCGGTTGGCGGCGGACAACAACGTACGCACCCTCCTCGAAACCCACGATTCGCACCGCACCGGCGCGGCCACGGCCGCCCTCCTCGACCGCGTGAGCGAGCGGAGCATCGGCGCCCTCTGGGACGTCATGCACACCTGGCTCGGCGGCGAGACCCCGGCGGAATCCTTCGCCGCACTCGCCCCCCACCTCGGCTACACCCAGGTCAAGGACATCGCGTCCGCCGAGGACACCACGCCCCTCCCCCTCGGCACCGGCGTCCTGCCGCTCAGTGCGTGTCTGTCGCTGCTGCCGCCGGACGGCTGGGTGTGCTGGGAGTACGAGAAGCGCTGGTATCCCGGGGCCGCTCCACTGCCAGGCCTCCTCGCGGCAGGCCGAAAGCACGTGGAGCGGCTGACCGCAGGGACGTGAGGGCGACCCCGCCCACCAGGAGCGCCGCCGCGCACCACCGCAGCGGCGTTACCGACTCCCCCAGGAGCAGCGCGGCCGATGACATCCCGAACACCGGCACCAGCAGGCTGAACGGTGCCACGGACGACGCCGGATAGCGGCGTAGCAGCATCCCCCACGCTCCGAAGCCGAACACCGTACTGATCCACGCCACGTACACCAGCGCCCCCGCGCCGCTCCAGTCGAATCCCGTCAGCGCCTCGGCATCTCGGGCCGGGCCCTCGAAGAGGAGGGACAGGGCGAGCAGCGGGAGTACCGGGACGACCGACACCCACACCATGAAGTTCAGCGCGTCGGGCGGGGCGGCCTTGCGGGTCAGGACGTTGGACACGCCCCAGCACGCGGCCGCGCCCACCGTCAGCGCGAAGGCGAGCAGCGGGCCGCCCGACCCCTCGTCCACCCCCGCCACCACGATGCCGGCCAGCGCCACGCCCATCCCCAACAGCCTTACTCCGCCCAGTCGTTCACCCAGTACCGCCATGGCCACGACCGCCGTGAACACGGCCTGCACCTGGAGCACGAGGGAGGACAGACCGGCCGGCATCCCCTGACTCATCCCGATGAACAGCAGCCCGAACTTCGCCACCCCCAGCACCAGGCCCACCGCCACGATCCACTTCCAGGCGACCTTGGGCCGCCCCACGAAGAACACGGCGGGCAGCGCCGCGACCAGGAAGCGCAGGGCGGAGAAGAGCAGGGGCGGGAAGTGGCCGAGTCCGACGTCGATGACGACGAAGTTGACCCCCCAGACAGCGGTGACGAGCACGGCGAGCGCGATGTGTACGGGACGCATGCGTCGAGGATCACCGCCACCGACCATTCAGCACCAGCGCGGATTCATTGATGATGGGATGAAGCACTGCTTAATCCAGAGGTCCGGGGAGGCTTCCTTTGCTCGATCTGGCCCGGCTGCGCGCGCTGCACGCGGTCCACGTCCACGGCTCGGTCGCCGCCGCTGCCGCCGCGCTCGGCTACACCCCGTCCGCGATCTCCCAGCAGATCACCAAGCTGGAACGGGAGACCCGTACGACCCTCCTGGAACGCCGGGGCCGGGGCATCGCGCTCACCGAGGACGCGCTCCATCTCGCAGCTGCCGCAAGGGAGTTGCTGGCCATCGTGGAACGCACGGAGACCACGCTCGAAGAGCGGCGCGGTCTGCCCACCGGACGCCTCACGGTGGGCGCGTTCGCGACGGCGGCCCGGGGCCTGCTCCCCGCCGCACTCGCCGCCCTGGCCCGTGAACACCCCTCCCTGCACACGCAGTTGTCGGAGGTGGACCCGCACGTCTCCGTCGACCTCGTGGCCAAGGGCGTCATCGATCTGGCCGTCACCCACGACTGGGACATCGCGCCGCTGCCCGCGCCCGAGGGCGTCGAGCACGCCGCCATCGGCGACGACCACTGCGACATCCTGGTCCCGGCAGGCCACCCCCTGGCGTCCCGCCGGGTCGTCCGCCGCGCCGACCTCGCCCACGAGCCCTGGATCTGCCAGCCGCCGGGCTCGGTCTGCCACGACTGGCTCGTCCGCACCCTGCGCGCCGGCGGCCACGAACCCGAACTACGCCACCAGGCCGCCGAGTACCACACCCAACTCGCCCTGGTGGCCGCCGGTTTGGGCATCGCTCTGGTTCCGCGCCTCGGCCGGGGCGCCCTCCCCGAGGGCGTGACGGCTCTACGCCTGGAGCCCGTCCCGACCCGCCGCCTGTACGCGTTGTGGCGCACGGGGGCGGCCCGCCGCCCAGCGATCACGGCGACGGTGCACACCCTCCGGGAAGCGTGGGATTCCCTCAGCGGCTGAGCGCCCCGCCCTTGACCCCGTCCACGAAGGACGTCCACGCCGTCGGCCCGAACACCACGGCGGGCCCGGTCGGGTTCTTGCTGTCCCGCACGGGTATGCAGGCCGAGCAGCTGTCGCTGAACTCCAGGCAGTCGCCTCCGCTTTCCCCGCTGTAGCTGGACTTACGCCAGGTCGCGTACGCCTCGCTGACTTCGAGGCAGTCACCACTCGTTCCGCCACTGTAGGAAGACCTCCGCCAGCCTGACAGCGCCGACGCGTCCGGAATGGTCTGCTCATTGCTGCTGCGCTTCATGCTCGTAATCCTCCGCGACGGACCTGATCAGCGCCAGGGACTTACGGTGCGACAGCGCGTCGCCTAGGGCGTGATCGTAAGCCACCTGACATTCCCGTACTACGGACGGAAGTTCCCACACCCTGCCCGTCCGCAACCCTTCCACGTAGGCGATCGGCGGGAGCGCTTCGAACCACATGAGCGAAACGATGCCCTCCAGCAATGCGTGGAACCCCGTGTCGAAGGGGAGTACGTGCAGGCGGATGCGGCGACTCTCACCCAACGCGACGATGTGCCGCAGCTGTTCGCACATCACGGCGGCACCGCCAATGCAACGTCGGAGTACTGCCTCATCCAGCAACGACCACACCACGGGCGAGTGGAAGTTGGAGAGGACGTGGGCGCGGGCAAGTCGCGTGCTGAGCATCCTGTCGCGCTCTTCACCACTCTTCGGGAATGCGCCGGAACTGAGCACTTCGCGCGCGTAGGCCTCCGTCTGAAGGATGCCCGGCACCAACTTGGCGGCGTAGTCACGGATCACGGTCGCCTGGCCCTCGAACTCCAAGGCCTCCGCGAAGTGTTCAGCGACCTTCCGCCCATCCAGCGTCGGCAGGAACCGCTCAAAAAAACCGCCCGTGCCCAGCACCCCGTCCAGCCGTCGCGCATCGGCGACGTCCGGGCGCCGCCTCCCCGCCTCGATGTGGGCGATGTGCGTGCGCGACATGACCGCACGCTGGCTGAGCTCTTCCTGTGTGAACCCGGCCGCCTCCCGCTTGGCCCTGAGTTCCTCGCCGTACTTGGTGCGGGATTCGGGGTTGTCCTCGATCGCCACGACACCAACTCCCTTACTTGCAGGCTCCGTTGTCACGCTCCGTGCACTGTTCAGCGTACGGAACGTAACCCCACGCTGTAAGCGGAACACCACACGCAGTGAGAGGCAGTCGCATGGGAGCGCACGCCGTGGGGGCCTATGTCGCCCACACCGGGACCGATGTGTACGGACCCGGCAAGGTGATCGGTACGGACGGTGAGTGGCGACGGGTCCGGTTCGTGCACTTCGTCGCGACGATCGCCGCGCGCGATCTGCGTACCGCCTCCGCGCGGGAGGAAGGGCAGGTACGCGCATGGCTGACGGAGAAGGCGGTCCGGCATGGGGGGCACTGGTAGCGGGCCCGGCGCTGTCATTGCGGGTGTCGCGGGACGGTGGGCGGACGTGGGAGCCGTACGTGATGCCGCCGGCACGCGACGCGGGGCCGCTGGAGTCGGCGTGGCGGTGCCCGCCTTGCCCGGGTCCGCGCCGCGGGGAGGAGTGACGCGAAAAAAGTTTCGGCCGAGCTGTCACACATCCGCCGCGCCGCGTGTCAGGGCAGTGAAAGCGAAACGAAGCAGCCCTTACGGCACAGGAGTCGCAGCCATGCAGGCACGTATGACGAACCCCGCTCAGGTCCTCCCCGGCGCGATGAAGCCGATCCTCGATCTGCTGAACGCCGCCAAGCAGGGCGGGGTGCCCGAGTCGACCATGGAGCTGGTGCACCTGCGCGCCAGCCAGATCAACGGTTGCGCGCCGTGCGTCTTCGGCGGGATCGCCAGCTCCCGCAAACACGGCGTGAGCGAGGACAAGCTGACCACGGTCGTGGCGTGGAGGGAGGCGCCGTTCTTCAGCGACGCCGAGCGGGCGGCACTCGCGCTGGCCGAGGCGTCCACCCGGCTCGCCGACCGCGCCGACGCGGTGCCGGACGAGGTGTGGGACGAAGCCGCGCGCCACTACGACGAGAAGCAGCTGGCTGCCATCGTCCTCATGATCGGCGTGACCAACCTCTTCAACCGGCTCAACGCCACGACCCGTCAGGTCGCCGGGGCAACGTGGTAGCGGGCGGCCGCGCAAAGCCCTGAGGCGCACGCCGCGAGCGCCGGGATCGGCCGCCTGCCCACCGGCAGGCGGCCGCCGCCGGTCACGACGTGCCAGCAGCCTTTCCGGCCGACCCCGCTCGGGCCAACTTCAACTCCCTTACCATTCAGCGGAATTGGCGACCCGGGAGGAACCCTCTCAGGCCCATCCCCGTCCAACCTCCGCGCTGCCGGTGAGTCTCCGCAGAGCGGTGTCGGCCCTCGCTGCTGGCCCGTGATCGCCGACTCCCCTCTCCAGCCGCCTGCGGCCGGCAGCCCGCCGCCACCGGTGCGCCCCTTCCGCAATGCGCCGGTGGCGGCATCATCCGCATACGCCCGCCTTCCCGCGCCATACCCGTGACGCCTCCCGCGCCACGCCACCGGCGGCTCCCCACGCCACACCGGTGACGGCTTCGCGCGCATACCCTTGACTGGCAATAACTTTCCGGATATCGCTTCGGCTTGGAAGTTTCTTCCACTTCCCTGGGTACACCGCCGGAAGGAGTGCACGTGCAGCACCGCACCTCAAGACGCAGCCTCCTCACCACCACCGCCGCAGCGGCCGCCATAGCCGCACTCGGTCCCCAGCTCCCCGCGTACGCCGCCGACGAAGAAGCCGTAGGAGTCGAAGAGGGCGAAGTAACCGCAGGCAGAGCCACCGACACTCGCCTTCGTGCGGTCATCGCCCGGATGTCCGTCGAGGAGAAGATCGGGCAGCTCTTCGTCATGCGGGTCTACGGGCACTCCGCGACCGCCCCCGACCAGGCCGACATCGACGCCAACCTCCGCGAGATCGGTGTGCGCGACGCCGCCGAGCTGATCGCCAAGTACCACGTCGGCGGCATCATCTACTTCACCTGGGCGCACAACACCCGCGATCCGCACCAGATCGCCGACCTGTCGAACGGCATCCAGGCGGCCGGGCTCGCCCAGCGCACGCCGCTGCCGCTGCTCATCGCCACCGACCAGGAGCACGGCATCGTCTGCCGCGTCGGCAAGCCCGCCACGCTCTTCCCGGGCGCGATGGCCCTCGGCGCGGGCGGCTCGGAACGCGACGCCCGCACGCTGGGCCGCATCTCGGGTGCCGAGCTCGCGGCGATCGGCATCCGCCAGGACTACTCCCCCGACGCCGACGTCAACATCAACCCGGCCAACCCCGTCATCGGCGTACGCTCCTTCGGCGCCGATCCCGCCGCGGTGGCCCGCATGGTGGCGGCCGAGGTGCGCGGCTACCAGGAGTCCTCCGTCGCGGCCACCGCCAAACACTTCCCCGGGCACGGCGACACCAGCGTCGACAGCCACACCGGGATTCCGGTCATCACCCACACCCGCGAGCAGTGGGAGCGGCTCGACGCGCCGCCGTTCAAAGCCGCCATCGCAGCCGGGATCGACGCGATCATGACAGCCCACATCCAGTTCCCGGCGCTCGACCCGAGCAACGACCCGGCGACGCTCTCGCACCCCATCCTGACCGGCATCCTGCGCGAACAGCTCGGCTTCGACGGGGTCGTCATCACCGACTCGCTCGGCATGAAGGGCGTCCGCGACAAGTACGGCGACGACCGGGTGCCCGTGCTCGCCCTCAAGGCGGGCGTCGACCAGCTGCTCGACCCGCCGAACCTGGACGTGGCCTGGCACGGGGTGCGCGCGGCCGTGGACAGCGGCGAGCTCACCGAGGCCCGGCTCGACGAATCGATCCTCCGCATCCTGCGCCTCAAGGACAGGCGCGGGCTGTTCGCCCGCCCCTACGTCACCGCCCGGGGCGTGGACCGCGCCGTCGGCACCCGGGATCACCTCGCGGCCGCCGACGCGATCGCCGAGCGCACCACCACCCTGCTCGCCGATCCGCACCGGCTCCTTCCGCTCTCCCGGCGCAGCCACCGCCACCTCCTGATCGTCGGCGCCGACCCCGCCTCGCCGTCGGGCACGACGGGGCCGCCCACCAGCGTGCTCGCGCAGGCCTTCGCCGAACTCGGGTTCCGCACCACGGTGTTGCCCACCGGCACACTGCCGTCGCAGGCGCAGATCGACGCGGCGGTCGCGGCGGCGGCGGGGCACGACGCGGTGATCGTCGGCACGTACGACGCGGGGCCGGGCGGCGCCCAGAGCCGGCTCGTCGCCGCACTCGGGGCGAGCGGTGTGCCGGTCGTGCACCTGGCGATCCGCAACCCGTACGACATCGCCTACCTCAGCGGATACACCGCCTCGCTCGCCACCTACTCCTGGACCGATGTCGAACTCCGGGCCGCGGCACGGGTGTTGGCGGGCCGGGCCCAGCCGCGCGGCCGCCTCCCGGTGGCCGTCCCCCGCGCCGACGACCCGACGCAGGTGCTGTACCCGATCGGCCACGGGCTGTCGTACTAGGCGTACGCAGCCGCCCCCCGCGCGCTCCCTCCATCGGGCGCAAACCCCCCGGACACCTGGCGCGTTCCCGCTCCGGCGGGTCACGCTTGGGGGGTATCCGGGGGTATCCGGGGGGATCTGGGGGGTCGTATGCGTACGTACCGTTTGCGGCGGCATGCTCTGGCGGCGTGCCTGGCGCTGCTCGTGCCGCTGGGGTTCGCCACGGCGTGCCAGAACGCGGCGGGCGGATCGGCGGCGGAGGGCAAACTCGCGAACGTGTCGCCCTCGTCGTCCTCTTCGCCCGCCTCTTCGTCGTCGTCTTCACCTGCTCCTTCGTCGTCGTCTTCAGCCGCCTCCTCGCCGGGATCGTCTCCCTACGCGGCGGCGTTCCTCGCCACCGGGCACTGTGCCTCGCGCGAGGGAGTGGTGGGCGACACCAAGGACTTCCACGACGTGGCGTGCACCAGTGAACGGGCCACGGCGCGGGTGCTGGTGCGGCGCGACGGCACTGCGGCGAAAGGGGCGGCTGTGGCGTGCCCGCTCAACACGGACTTCGTGCTGTACGTGGCCGAGAGCCCGCCGGCGGCGGAGGGCGGAGGCGGTTCCGTGGCGCGGGGGTACGCCTGCATGCGGAACCTGGAGGCGCCGCATCCCGGGGATCCGGGGGCCGGGGGTGGGCCCTACACGGTGGTCGGGGACTGTGTGTACGACGCGGGCGCGGAGCTGGTGAAGGAGACGGCCTGTGACGGGTCGGGGGTCAACGCGCCGCAGTTCAAGGTGGTTTCGGCGGTGGCCCGCCGCCCGGCCTGCCCGGCGTCGACCGCCCTGTACGTCCAACTGACGGGCGGGAAAGGGGCGGTGGGGTGCGCGCGGCGCGTCTGAACCCTCCCGCCCCTCCCCTTCCCGAACTGGGGCCAGAGCCCCCGGCCCCTACGGGTGCAGGGTGGGCTCCCTGTCCACGCCCTGCGCGTCCAGCCTCGCGTCGAAGGACGCCTGGGGCTTGGCGGGGGCGTCCGTCAGGCCCGCCCAGCGGAGGATGGAGGCCGTTGCCTGCGCCTTCTCGGGGGCGGTCAGCATCGAGACCTTCGAGCCGTGGTTGCCGCCCGCCACCGTGTAGACGTGGGAGTCGCGCGCCCCCGCCCCGAAGGAGAACCGCTCCGCGCCCCACGGGTCGTTCTGCCCGTAGACGTACAGCATGTGGTCGGCGCTGTGCCGCACCCAGTGGTCGACGTCCGCCATCGCCCAGGGCTGGAACCGCATCGGTATGTCGCGCGGCACGAAGTTGCGCGGCGGCTGGTAGCCGTACCGGCTCAGATTGCCGAGCCAGGGCTGCTTGATGGTGGGCGAGCCGAGCTGCGTACCGGCCTGGTAGTAGTACGCCGTGTACGGGGCAAGGCCCTGGTCGGTGTAGAAGGAGAACCCGGAGAACGTGTCGATCGAGTCCCAGATCGCCTGGTCACTGGCGTGCGCCGAGTCAGCCGGGATCTTGGAGCACTCGGCGAGCAGGTGGTACTGCCAAAAACCCCACACGTAGTCGAGCACGACGGCCTCGTACGCCTTGTCGAGGGTGCCGACCGTGTTGAAGGTGTAGCCGTTGGCGGCCGCGTACTCCTGATACTTCTTCTCCAGCGGCGCCCGGCGCACGAGCGCCTCGCGCTGCACGCCCTCCAGCTTGTCGCGGCACTCCTTGGTGCCGACGGTCTTGAAGAACCGGTCGTAGGCCGAATCCTCGTTGTTCACCACGTCGTCGGGGGCCACGTACGCGACGACGCCGTTCATGTCGTGCGGGTAGAAGCGCTTGTAGTACGTGGCGGTCATGCCGCCCTTCGAGGCTCCGGTGGTCAGCCAGTTCTTGGTGTAAACCGGCTTGAGGGCCTCGAATATCGCGTGCTGGTCGCTGGCCGCCTGCCAGATGTCGTCCTTGGACCAGTCGGCGGGCTGCGGCCGCGACAGCGGGAAGAACCGGTACTCGACGGAGACCTGGTTGCCGTCGACGATCTGCGTCGGCTCGGTGCGGCTGGGCGTGGTGGAGACGTCGTAGCCGCTGGTGTACATGACCGTGGGCCGGTCGGTGTCCTTGTGCAGCAGGGTGATCCGCTGCTGGAAGGTGGCACGGCTGTACGGGTTGCGGTGGTCGACCTGCTGGGTGAAGCTCAGCACGAAGTAGCGGTAGCCGCTGTACGGCTTCTCCTCGATCAGACTGATCCCGGGTATCGCCAGGATGCGGTCCTTGATGTCCGGCTCTGCGGCGGTGGCCGCGTGGGCTGTGGCTCCCGCCGCGGTCATCGTGCCTATCAGCACGACGAGCGACAACAGCCATCTGAGCGCCTTGCGCATTCACCCTCCCCTGTGAGGCCCCTGTGGGCACGGAACGTGCCCCGTGAACCTAGCCGGGGCAACACCGGCCCCGCCAGACCCAGTTGACCTTCACAGAGAGTGCCCGGACGCTCAGCAGACCCAGCCGCTGTCCGCCGACGCCCCGGCTATCGCCCCGGTGGCCCGCACGCAGCGGCTGCCGGAGTGCACGGTGATCGGGCCCGCCAGTTTCGTATAGCTGCCCGCGTCACGGGCCGGGGCGCCGCCACGAGCCTGGATGGTCACGGACATCTGGCGGCGGGGGCCCGGGTTGTCGGCGACGGTCACCGCGCACGCGTACCCGTTGCCCTTGTACAGCCGCAGCTCCCCCGTGCTGAACCCGACCGTCTTCACCGGCCGCCCCGCGCACGCGGCCGCCGCGTCCGCGCTGCCGCTCGCCGGGCCGAACACCACGAGCCCGCCCGCCACCGCGAGCACGGCCAGCGCGGTCCCGCCGAGCCCCCTGTTTGCCACCCCACCGAACACGCTTTCATCCTTCCGCCACATGAGCGTATGTGGGGGTGGACGCATACGGCCGCCCGATGGTTCTCGGAAAGCGGTGGATCTCAGAGAGCGGCCACCGACTCGCCCTCGTCCTCGTCCAGCTCCTCGTCCTGGCCGATGAAGGTGCGCCACAGGCGCGCGTACCGGCCGTCCAGGGCAAGCAGCTCGTCGTGGGTGCCGTCCTCGGCGACCCGGCCGTGGTCCATCACGACCACCCGGTCCGCGCGGGCCGCCGTGGTCAGGCGGTGGGCGACGACGAGGGTGGTGCGGCGGCCGGTGGATGGGGTCTCCCCTGCTCGAACGAAGTGGAGAGCTTGGGGAAGGTCGGTGGCCCGTGCCTGTGCAGCCCGGTTGACCGCAACCTCGGTGGCCAGGTCGAGGGCCGCGGTCGCCTCGTCCAGGAGCAGGATGTCCGGGTCCACCAGCTCGGCGCGGGCCAGCGCGATCAACTGGCGCTGTCCGGCGGACAGGTTGCGTCCGCGCTCGGCGACCTCGTGCAGGTAGCCGCCCTCCAGGGTGGCGATCATGTCGTGGGCGCCGACCGCGCGGGCCGCGGCCTCCACCTGGGCGTCGGTGGCGTCGGGGCGGCCGTAGGCGATGGCGTCGCGGACCGTGCCCTCGAAGAGGTACGCCTCCTGCGGGACGACGCCGAGTCGGTGCCGGTAGGCGGTGATGTCGAGGTCGCGCAGGTCGGTGCCGTCGGCGGTGACCCGGCCGCCCGTCGGATCGTAGAAACGGGCGACCAGCTTGACCAGGGTGGACTTCCCGGCGCCGGTCTCGCCGACAAAGGCGACGGTCTGCCCGGCGGGTATGCGCAGGTCCACCCCGGACAGCGCCTCCTCGTCGGCCCCGTACGCGAAGTCGACGTCCTCGAAGGCGATCTCGCCGCGCAGCGACAGGACGTCGAGCGGTTCGGCGGCGGCGGCCGTGGAAGTCTTCTCCTGGAGCAGCTCCTGGATCCGCTTGAGCGAGACGGCCGCCTGCTGGTAGCCGTCGAAGACCTGGGAGAGCTGCTGTACGGGGGCGAAGAACAGGTCGATGTACAGCAGGTAGGCGACGAGGGCGCCGGTGGTGAGCGTGCCGTTGTCGACCCGGCCCGCGCCCACGATCAGTACGGACGCCGCGGCCACCGACGAGAGCAGTTGCACGAACGGGAAGTAGACCGATATCAGCCACTGGCCGCGCACCCGGGCCTGCCGGTAGTGGTCGCTGCGTCCGGCGAACCGTTCGGCCCCGTCGTGCTCGCGGCGGAAGGCCTGCACGATGCGAAGGCCGGACACCGACTCCTGGAGGTCGGCGTTGACGACGCTGACCCGCTCGCGGGCGAGTTCGTAGGCCTGCACGCTCTTCTTGCGGAAGAAGTAGGTGCCGACGATCAGCAACGGCAGCGTCGCGAAGACGACGAGGGCGAGCTCGACGTCGATGACGAGGAGCGCCACCATGATGCCGAAGAAGGTGACGACGGAGACGAAGGCGGTGACCAGTCCGGTCTGGAGGAACGTGGACAGCGCGTCCACGTCCGTCGTCATCCGGGTCATGATCCGGCCCGTCAACTCCCGCTCGTAGTAGTCGAGTCCGAGCCGCTGGAGCTGGGAGAAGATCTTCAGGCGCAGGGTGTAGAGGACGCGTTCGCCGGTGCGGCCGGTCATCCGGGTCTCGCCGGTCTGGGCGAGCCACTGGACGGCGACACTGACCAGCGCGAGCCCCGCGGCGGCCCAGACCGCTCCGAGCGCGAGCCGGGTGACGCCCTGGTCGATGCCGTGCCTGATGAGGACCGGCAGGATCAGCGACATCCCGGCGTCGATGGCGACGAGGAGGAGGCTGACAAGGAGGGGAAGGCCGAAGCCTCGCAGGAGTCGGCGCAGACCGTAGGAGTCCTCGGCCTGGACGGCCTTCGCCTCGTCTATGCCGGGGGTGTCGGTGGCGGGCGGCAACGCCTCGACCTGGGCCAGCAGTTCGGGAGTGGCGGGCATGCCACCGGGGGCGGCGGACTCCGCCTTCTCCTCCCTCACCCACAGCGGCGGGGTGATGCCGCGCTCGGCGTCGTACTCGGCGTCGAGTTCGTCCCGTACCCAGTGGTCGTCGTCCTCCAGGGCGGGGGCGAGCGGGGTGTGGCCGGGCGAGACGCCGCCGAGTTCGTCGGGGTCGGTGAGCAGGCGGCGGTAGAGGGCGCTGTCGCGCTGGAGCTCCTCGTGAGTGCCGATCGCGGCGAGGCGGCCGCCGTCGAGGACGGCGATGCGGTCGGCGAGGCCGAGAGTGGAGCGGCGGTGCGCGATGAGGAGGGTGGTGCGGCCCGCCATGACCGACTTCAGCGCCTCGTGGATCTCGTGCTCGACGCGGGCGTCGACGGCCGACGTCGCGTCGTCCAGGACCAGCAGGCGGGGATCGGTGAGGATCGCGCGGGCCAGCGCCATGCGCTGGCGCTGGCCGCCGGACAGGGTGAGCCCGTGTTCGCCGACGGTGGTGTCGTAGCCCTGCGGCAGCTCGGCGATGAACCCGTCGGCCTGGGCGGAGCGCGCTGCCTTCTCGATCTCTTCCTGGGTGGCGTCCGGCTTTCCGTACGCGATGTTGGCGCGGACGGTGTCGGAGAAGAGGAAGGAGTCCTCCGGTACGAGTCCGATGGCGGCCCGCAGCGAGGAGAGGGTCAGTTCGCGCACGTCGTGGCCGCCGACCAGGACGGCGCCGCGCGAGACGTCGTAGAAGCGCGGCAGGAGCAGCGAGACGGTGGATTTCCCGGAGCCGGACGAGCCGACCACGGCGACCGTCTCGCCGGGCCGGATGTCGAGCGAGAACCCGTCCAGGACGGGCCGCTCCGCGTCGTACCCGAAGCTCACGCCGTCGAACTCGACCGTCGCCGGGGCGTCGGCCGGCAGCTCCTTGGTGCCGTCCTCGATGGAGGGCTCGGTGTCGATGAGTTCCAGGACGCGCTCGACGCCGGCGCGGGCCTGCTGGCCGACGGTGAGCACCATGGCGAGCATCCGGACCGGGCCGACGAGCTGGGCGAGGTAGGTGGAGAAGGCGACGAAGGTGCCCAGGGTGATCTCGCCGCGGGTGGCGAGCCAGCCGCCGAGCGCCAGCATGGCCACTTGGCCGAGGGCGGGGACGGCCTGGAGGGCCGGGGTGTAGCGGGAGTTCAGCTTGATGGTGCGAAGGCGCCCGGCGAAGAGCCTGCGGCCGACCTCGCGGAGCTTGCCGATCTCCTGGTCCTCCTGGCCGAAGCCCTTGACGACCCGGACCCCGGACACGGCGCCGTCGACGACCCCGGCGACGGCGGCGGCCTGGCCCTGGGCGTACCAGGTGGCGGGGAACAGGCGGGTGCGGCTGCGCTTGGCGATGAACCAGAGGGCGGGCGCGACGGCGAGGGCGACGAGGGTGAGCAGCGGCGAGAGCCAGGCCATGATCACGAGTGAGATCACGAAGAGCAGGACGTTGCCGATGGTCATCGGCAGCATGAAGAGCAGGCCCTGGATCAGCTGGAGGTCGCTGGTAGCGCGCCCGACGACCTGGCCGGTGGACAGCTCGTCCTGGCGGCGCCCGTCGAGCCGGGTGATCGTGCGGTACATCTCGGTGCGCAGGTCGTGCTGGACGTCGAGGGCCAGGCGCCCTCCGTAGTACCGCCGGATGTAGGTGAGCCCGTACACCACGACGGCGGCGGCTATGAGCAGCCCGGTCCAGACGGCGAGCGAGCGCGTGTGGCGTCCGATGACGTCGTCGATGACCACCTTGGTGACCAGCGGGACGAGCGCCATGACGGCCATGCCGCCGAGCGACGACCCCAGCGCGAGGAGCACATTGCGCCGGTACCGCCAGGCGTACCCGGTGAGCCTGCGTGCCCACCCCTGCTCCGCAGCCCGCTCAGCCGACGCCACTGGTGCCTCCCGTTTGTCGCAGCCCTACCGCAAGGCCCAACACGCGGGCCTGCGGATTTCATCCCGGCGCAACAATGGGGGCCCGTGTCACAGGTGCGTCGGCGCGAACATCTTCAGGAGGGCGGGCAGCACGACGACCGAGGGGCCGGGGGTGGCCAGTGCCTTGGACAGGTCGGAGGTCAGGGTGTCCGGGCTCGTCCGGGTCGCCGGGACGCCGAAGGATTCGGCGAGGGCGACGAAGTCGGGGCGGGTGAGTTCGGTGGCCGTGGCCTCGCCGTAGGCGTCCGTCATGTACTCGCGCAGGATGCCGTAGCCGCCGTCGTCGACGATCAGCCAGGTGACCGGCAGGCCGTACTGCTTCGCGGTGGCAAGTTCCGCGAGGGAGTACATCGCTCCGCCGTCGCCGGAGACCGCGAGGACCGGGCGGCTCGGGTCGGCGACGGCCGCGCCGAGCGCCGCCGGGAAGCCGTAGCCCAGGCCCCCGGCGCCCTGCGCCGAGTGCATGGCGCCGGGCCAGGCTGACCAGGCCCAGTACGCGAGGATCGTCATGTCCCAGAAGCTGGGGGTGTGGGCGGGGAGCGCCGCGTGGACGGCGGCCAGGATGTCCTGCTCGGCGCGCAGGTCCTGGCCGTCGATACGGGCGCGGACCTTCGCCAGGACGGTCCGTACCCGCTCGGCCGCTGTCGTGTCCGTACGCTCCGGGACCGTTTCGAGCAGGGCCTGGAGGGCGGTGCGGGCGTCCGCGTGGATGCCGAGCGCCGGGTGGTTGGACTCCAGTTTGCCGAGGTCGGCCTCGATCTGGATGATCCGGCCGCGCGGGCTGAAGGTGTGGTAGTTCGACGACAGCTCGCCGAGCCCGGAGCCGACCACGAGCAGGACGTCCGCGTCCTCCAGGAAGTCGGTGGTGTGGCGGTCCTCCAGCCAGGACTGGAGCGAGAGCGGATGCTCCCAGGGGAAGGCGCCCTTGCCGCCGAAGGTGGTCACGACCGGCGCGTCCAGTTTCTCGGCGAGCGCGCGCAGCTTGCCCGAGGCGTCGGCGCGTACGACTCCGCCCCCGGCGATGATCACCGGGCGGGCCGCGTTCGCCAGCAACTCGGCTGCCACGGCGGTCAGTTCGGGGCGCGGCAGCAGGTCCTCGGGGTAGGCGTCGAGGGCCGTGACGACGGGCAGGGCCGTCTCGGCGGCGAGGACGTCCTGCGGGATCTCCACCCAGACCGGTCCGTGCGGGGCGGTCAGCGCAGACTCCCAGGCCGCCGCGATCGCCGAGGGAATCTGGGACTGGCTGCGCGCGGTGTGCACGGACTTCACGACGTCGCGGAAGGACGCCTGCTGGTCGCGCAGCTCGTGCAGATGGCCATGGCGTCCGCCGCCAAGTCCCGCCGTGGGCACCTGACTTGAGATCGCGAGGACCGGGGAGGAGGCGGCCGCCGCCTCCTGGAGCGCGGCCAGCGCGGTCAGCGCGCCGGGGCCGGTCGAGAGCAGCAGCGGGGCGGCCTCGCCGGTGACCCGGCCGTACGCGTCGGCCGCGAACGCGGCGTTGTTCTCGATGCGCAGCCCGACGTACGCCAGGTCCGCGCGGCGCAGCGCGTCGAACACGGCGAGCGCGTGCTGGCCGGGCAGCCCGAACACGGTGGTCGCGCCGAGCCCGGCCAGCGTCTCCACGACCAGGTCACCGCCGGTGCGGCCGGGCGGAGGGTTCAGCGCGGCCGCGGTCTGCGCCGCGGTGGGGCGCAGGACGATGTCGTGGTCGTGGGTCATCAGGCGGTCCGGGACGCCGCGATCTGGCGGGACATGATCGTGGTGAGCTCGTACGCGGTGTGCGAGGCGGCGACGCTGGTGATCTCGGCGTGGTCGTAGGCCGGGGCGACCTCCACGACGTCGGCGGACACCAGGTTGCAGGAGGCCAGGCCCCGCAGGATTTCGAGGAGTTCGCGCGAGGTCATGCCGCCGGCCTCGGGGGTGCCGGTGCCGGGCGCGTGGGCCGGGTCGAGGCAGTCGATGTCGATGGAGATGTACAGCGGGCGGTCGCCGATGCGCTGGCGGAGCTGGTCGGCGACCTCGTCGGCGCCGCGCCGGTAGACGTCGGCGGAGGTGACGATGCCGAAGCCCATCTTCTCGTCGTCGGTCAGGTCCTGCTTGCCGTACAGCGGGCCGCGGGTGCCGACGTGGGAGAGCGCCTCGGTGTCGAGGATGCCCTCCTCGACCGCGCGGCGGAACGGGGTGCCGTGGGTGTACTCGGCGCCGAAGTAGGTGTCCCAGGTGTCGAGGTGCGCGTCGAAGTGGAGCAGGGCCACCGGGCCGTGCTTCTTGGCGACCGAGCGGAGCAGCGGCAGCGCGATGGTGTGGTCGCCGCCGAGCGTCATCATCCGGGCGCCGGTCCCCAGGAGGTCATCGGCAGCGGCCTCGATCGTCTCGACGGCCTCGTTGATGTTGAACGGGTTGGCCGCGATGTCGCCGGCGTCGGCGACCTGGGCGAGCGCGAAGGGCGAGGCGTCCTGGGCGGGGTTGTACGGGCGCAGCAGGCGCGAGGCCTCGCGGATGGCGTTGCCGCCGAAGCGGGCGCCGGGCCGGTAGGAGACCCCGGAGTCGAAGGGCACGCCGACGACGGCGACATCGGCGGTGCCGACCTCGTCGAGGCGGGGCAGCCGGGCGAAGGTCGCGGGTCCGGCGTACCGCGGGATGCGGGACGAGTCGATCGGACCGCGCGGCGTTTCGTTGCTGCTCATGTGAAGTGCCCTTCGTTTTCGGCGTGTTGTGGCGACCGCGGGCCGGCAGGACGTCGGGGCCGGCCCGGTCCGGCTGCGCGCGGGGCTGTCCACCCCTTGCGCGACCACCGGTCGGCACGACCTTAGGTGGCCGGTCAGCCACACTGAAGTGTACGTTTCCTCCACTTATCACGCTGCCGATGGATGGATCGTCCACCATGCCGGACCCGACCGCTCCGCCCACACCGCCCATCACCCTCGGCGCGCTGCTCGCCCGCGCCGAGCTCGGGCTGCACCGGATCGCCGGGCCGCCGGACGCCGAGATCCGCTGGGTGCACACCTCGGAGATGGCCGACCCCTACCCGTATCTGCTCGGCGGGGAGCTCCTCATGACGGCGGGCGTCCAGCTCGGCGACCCGGAGCGCTACGTGTCCCGGGTCGTGGCGGCCGGGGCGGCGGCGCTGGGCTTCGGGGTGGCACCGGTGTACGAGGAGGTGCCGTCCGCACTGGTCGCGGCGTGCGAACGGCACGGGCTTCCGCTGCTTGAGGTGCCGCCCCGCACGACGTTCTCGGGGGTGGCCCGTGCGGTGTGGCTGCTCATGGCGCGGGCGCGCGAGGACGAGCTGCGGCGGGTGAGCGAGGCGCAGCGGGCCCTCGCCACGGCGGCGTCCCGCCCCGATCCGGTGGGGGCGGTGCTGCGGGTGCTGGCGGGACGGCTCGGAGGGTGGGCGTCGCTGGTGACGCCGGAGGGGTCGGTGCCGTACGCGGCGGGGCGTGAGCCGTCGGGCCCGGCGTGGGCGGCGCTGCGGGGGCTGGTGGGGGTGGTGGCGCCTTCGGCGGATCTTCCCCGCCCCGCCCCTTCCCGAAAGCCTCCGAAGCCTGTGGCGGATGGTTCGTCGGCCCCGGACCGTCCGGCGGGCCGGGGGCTGTGCCCCCAGACCCCCGCTCCGCATACGCGGGAGGGGCTGGAGATGCCCGAGGAGCAGCGGAGCCCTGCGCCCACCCGGCAACAAGCCGGATCACCGGCGGCGCACGCCCTCACCGCCACCGATACCGTCGACGGCACCCACCTCACCGCCTATGCCCTCACCGGCCCCCGCCGCCTGGCCCTCGCCCTCGCCGCCCCGCAGCGTGCCCCCGGCGACCACACCATCGCCGGCGTCGCGGCCGTACTCCTCACCCTGCTCACCGCGGAGCGGCAGGGCGCGGACGAGGCCGCCCGTTCGGCCGCGCTGGTGCGGATGATGCTCGGCGCCGCGCCCGAAGAGGCCGGAGCGCCGCTCGGGGCGGGGCCCTGGGTGGTCGTGCACGCCCGGGGCACGGGCACCCCGCCCGACCTGGGAACCCCGCTCATCGACACGGCCGGGCCGACCGTACGGGCCCTCGTTCCGGCCGACCGCGAGGTCACCCCGCACCCCGGCTGGACCCTCGGCGTCAGCGCCCCCGCCGCGCTCGACGGGCTCGCGGTCGCCGACCGCCAGGCCGCCCGCGCCCTGGCCCGCGCGGAGGCGACCCGGGCCCCGCTCGCCCGGCACCGCCCGGCCGGGTTCACGGCCCTGCTCGACCCCGCGGAGGCCGCCGCCTACGCCGGTGAACTGCTCGCCCCGCTCAGCGACCCACTGCGTACCACCCTGCGCAACTGGCTTTCGCTGCATGGCAGTTGGGACCGTACAGCCGTCGCGCTCGGGGTGCACCGCAACACCGTGCGGCAGCGGATCGGCCGCTGCGCGGCGCTGCTCGGTGCCGATCTCGACGACATGGACGTACGCACGGAACTGTGGCTGGCACTCAGAAGTGCTGAGGCTCACTCTGGACAGCCGAGTGACTGACGGGTAACTTCGATATTCAACCTGAGCAAGCGCTTAGCCAACTGCCAGTCGAGGAGGGCGTCCGTGCGCCGTACCGTTTTCAACGAGGACCACGAGGCGTTCCGGGAGACCCTGCGCGCCTTCATCGAGGCCGAGGTCGTCCCCGTCTACGACGAGTGGTTCGCCGCGGGCATCGTGCCGCGCGAGTTCTACTCCAAGCTGGCCGACCTGGGCGTCTTCGGCATCCGCGTGGACGAGGAGTTCGGCGGCGCCGGCATCGACTCGTACAAGTTCGAGGCCGTGATGTACGAGGAGACGGCTCGCGCGGGCGTCCAGTTCGGCGGCTCCGGCGTGCACGTGCTGCTCGGCCTTCCCTACATAAAGATGCTCGCCTCCGACGAGCAGAAGAAGCGCTTCCTGCCGAAGTTCGTCACCGGCGAGGAGATGTGGGCGCTTGCGATGACCGAGCCGGGCACCGGCTCCGACCTCGCGGGCATGAAGACCACCGCCAAGCTCTCCGATGACGGCTCGCACTACGTCCTCAACGGCGCCAAGACCTTCATCACCGGCGGCGTGCACGCCGACCGCGTGATCGTCTGCGCCCGTACCGCCGCGCCCACCGCCGAGGACCGCCGCCACGGCATCTCGCTGTTCGCCGTGGACACCAAGGCCGAGGGCTACTCGGTGGGCCGCAAGCTCGACAAGCTGGGCCTGAAGACCTCGGACACCGCCGAGCTGGCGTTCGTCGACGTCAAGGTTCCGGTCGAGGACCTCCTGGGCGAGGAGAACAAGGGCTTCTACTACCTCGGCCACAACCTCGCCTCCGAGCGCTGGGGCATCGCGTTCGGCGCCTACGCGCAGGCCAAGGCCGCCGTCCGGTTCGCCAAGGAGTACGTGCAGGACCGCACCGTCTTCGGCAAGACGGTCGCCTCCTTCCAGAACACCAAGTTCGAACTGGCCGCCTGCCAGGCCGAGGTGGACGCCGCCGAGGCGGTCGCCGACCGCGCCCTTGAGGCGCTGGACGCCGGCGAGCTGACCCCGGCCGAGGCCGCCTCCGCGAAGCTGTTCTGCACCGAGGTCGCGCACCGCGTCATCGACCGCTGCCTCCAGCTGCACGGCGGCTACGGCTTCATGAACGAGTACCCGATCGCCCGGCTGTACGCCGACAACCGCGTGAACCGCATCTACGGCGGCACCAGCGAGATCATGAAGTCGATCATCGCCAAGGACATGGGACTGTAGGGCCGGTCACCGCCGACCTGTACAACTACCTTCATGCATCAGGCACTTGAGAGCCTCCTCGATCTGCTCGACCTGGAGCGGATCGAGGAGGACATCTTCCGGGGGCACTCCCGCTCGGCGGTCGTCCCCCGCGTCTTCGGCGGTCAGGTGGCCGCCCAGGCGCTCGTCGCCGCGGGCCGCACCGTCCCCGCCGACCGGACGGCCCACTCGCTGCACGCGTACTTCCTGCGCATGGGCGACCCGGCCGCGCCGATAGTCTACACGGTCGACCGCATCCGCGACGGCGCCTCGTTCACCACCCGCCGCGTCGTCGCCATCCAGCACGGGCAGCCGATCTTCCACCTCTCCGCGTCGTTCCAGACGTACGAGGAGGGCATGGAGCACCAGGCCGACATGCCGCCGGCGCCGGACCCGGAGTCGCTGCCGACGGCCGCCGAGATGCTGCCGCGCTACGCGGACGCCTTCCTGGACGAGGGCGTGGTGGACCGCATGCTGGAGGCCCGCGCGGCCGTCGACCTGCGGTACGTGGACGCGCCGCCGTGGGGCAGCGTGGGCACTCCGCGCGAGCCCCGCTCGCAGGTCTGGTTCCGCACCAACGGCAAGCTGGCGGACGACCCGCTCCTCCACGTGTGCCTGGCAACGTACGTCTCCGACATGACGCTGCTCGACTCGGTGCTGCTGGCCCACGGGCGCGGCGGCTGGGCGGTCGGCGACGTGGTGGGCGCCTCGCTCGACCACGCGATGTGGTTCCACCGGCCGTTCCGGGCCGACGAATGGCTGCTGTACGACCAGGAGTCGCCGTCGGCGTCCGGCGGGCGCGGGCTCGGTCAGGCCCGCATCTACACGCAGGACGGCCGCCTCGCGATCACCGTCATCCAGGAGGGCGTCGTCCGCGTCCCGCGCCGCGGATGACCCCGGGGGCGCCGGGGGACGGCCTGCCGCGCACTTCCCCGCGCCCCTGACCCGCATTCGCCTGCGGACCGTGCATGGTTACTCGCGCAGTTCCCCGCGCCCCCAAAACCCTTCGGTCCGCGGACCGTGGTCGCATCTCGCGCAGTTCCCCGCGCCCTTTAGCTGCTCGGGGCTGGGCGGCGTAGGCATGCCTAGCCCGTCCGGCGGTTGAGGGCGGGCGCCGTTGAGGTGCGGTACGGGGTCTGGGCCGGAGCCCCAGGGGTCAGGGGGTCAGGGCTGCCGCGTCCAGCAGGTAGGCCGTCATCGGCTCGTACGAGCGCGGGTCCAGGACGTGGTCGTCCAGCGGGACCGTCACCTGGAGCGTCCCTTCGGCCTCGCCGATGAACAGCGCGGGGTCGTTGCTGTCCGCGTACCCCATCGCGTCCACGCCGAGCTGACCCGCGCACCCCGCCCAGCCGTGGTCGGCGACCACGAGGTCCGGCGGGGTGTCCAGGCCCGCCAGGATCGCCCGCATCGGCTCCGGCGAGTGGGTGTGCCACAGGCTCGCGCCCCGCTCGAAGACGGCGACATCCGCGAACTGCACGACGTACCCCTCGTCCGCGGTGAGCCCGCCCGGAATCCGTACGATCTCGCAGCCCGCCGCACGCAGCCCGGCGGCGACACGGCTGTGTACGTCGATGAGCGCGCCCGGGTGCCCGGTCGCGAACAGCACCCGCTCCCGCCCCGCCGCCGCCTTGCGCAGCCGCGCCGCCATCCGCTCCAGACCGTCCACGGTCAGCTCGGGGTCGATGGTGTCCTGGCCGGTGCGGTGCCCGGGATCGTCCACGACGCCGCAGCGCTCCGCCATCACGGCCAGCACGTCCTGCTCGTCGGTCCAGCGGTCGCCCAGCTCCAGGCCCAGCCAGTAGTGGCGGTCGCCGTTGGCGAGCTTGCGGTAGTGGGAGAGGTTGTTGTCGCGGGGAGTGGCGACCTCACCCGCGATACGGGTGCGGACCAGGTGGTCGACAAGGGCGGCTCGGCTGGGTATCGGCATGCGGCCATTCTGCCCCGCGGGCGCCGTCGGCGGCCGCGGTGTTCCGCGCAGCGGACGCAGGCGCGGCCGGCGCCGGCGCCAGGGCGCGCTCAGTGCGCGTCCAGCGCGGCGAAGGCCCCGTGCGCCAGACGGCGCAGCAGTTCCTCGGTGGCCGCCCGCCCCGGAAGTCCCGCGCCGTGCGAGCCGAGGTGCGGCGTCGAGTTGAGCAGGCCGAACACCGCGTGCACCGCGCCGCGCACCTGCGCCTCCGCGACCGGCGGATACAGCTCGCGCACCACGCCGACCCACAGCTCGACGTACTGCCGCTGGAGCTGGCGCACCAGTTTGCGGTCGCTGTCGCGCAGCCGGTCGAGTTCGCGGTCGTGCAGGGTGATCAGTGCCCGGTCGTCCAGGGCGAAGTCGATGTGGCCGTCGATGAGCGAGCCGAGCAGCCGCTCGGGGTCGCCCGCCGCCTCGGCGACCCGCTTGCGCCCGCCGTCGTACAGCCGCCCGCTGATCCCGACGAGCAGTTCGGCGAGCATCGCGTCCTTGCCCGCGAAGTGCCGGTACAGCCCGGGGCCGCTGATGCCGACCGCGGCCCCTATCTCGTCCACGCCGACGCCGTGGAACCCGCGTTCGGCGAAGAGGCGGGCGGCCTCGCGCAGGATCTGCTCGCGGCGGGTCGGGGCGTCGGTGCGGGTGCTCATGAGAAGTCATTCTAGACAATGGGGTTAGCGCTCGTTAACCTGAGCGAAACGAGTTAACGGTCATTAACCTTTTCGTTGACTTGGCGGCGTAGGCGTACGGGCAAGGGGGCTCGACACGATGCAGCAGGCACCGGTCCTGGGGAGTGCTGGGGGTACCCCCTGGACGGAGTCCTTGGGGGACGATCCCGCCTCCGAGGCCTGGCGGGCCAACGAGGCGGCGCACCACCAGCTGGGCGAGGAGCTGCGGGCCAGGCTCGCGGCGGCCCGGCTCGGCGGCGGCGAGCGGTCCCGTCAGCGGCACGTCGCGCGCGGCAAGCTGTTGCCGAGGGACCGGGTGGACGCCCTGCTCGACCCCGGCTCGCCCTTCCTGGAGCTGGCGCCGCTCGCCGCCGAGGGGATGTACGGCGGGCAGGCCCCCGCCGCCGGGGTGATCGCCGGGATCGGACGGGTCAGCGGCCGCGAGTGCGTGATCGTCGCCAACGACGCCACGGTCAAGGGCGGCACGTACTACCCGATGACGGTCAAGAAGCACCTGCGGGCCCAGGAGGTGGCGCTCGAAAACCGCCTCCCCTGTCTCTACCTCGTCGACTCGGGCGGCGCGTTCCTGCCCATGCAGGACGAGGTCTTCCCCGACCGCGAGCACTTCGGGCGGATCTTCTACAACCAGGCCCGGATGTCCGGCGCGGGCATCCCGCAGATCGCCGCCGTCCTCGGTTCCTGCACGGCCGGCGGGGCGTACGTTCCCGCGATGAGCGACGAGGCCGTGATCGTCCGCAACCAGGGCACGATCTTCCTCGGCGGCCCCCCGCTGGTGAAGGCGGCGACCGGCGAGGTCGTCACGGCCGAGGAGCTCGGCGGCGGCGAGGTCCACTCCCGCGTCTCCGGCGTCACCGACCACCTCGCGGAGGACGACGCGCACGCGCTCAGGATCGTCCGCAACATCGTCGCCACGCTCCCCGAGCGCGGCCCGCTCCCGTGGTCCGTCGAGCCCGTCGAGGAGCCGAAGGCCGACCCGTTCGGGCTCTACGGCGCCGTGCCCGTCGACTCGCGCACGCCCTACGACGTACGGGAGGTCATCGCCCGGGTCGTGGACGGCTCGCGCTTCCAGGAGTTCAAGTCGGAGTTCGGGCAGACCCTGGTCACCGGGTTCGCGCGGATCCACGGCCACCCGGTCGGGATCGTCGCCAACAACGGCATCCTGTTCTCCGAATCCGCCCAGAAGGGCGCCCACTTCATCGAGCTGTGCGACCAGCGCGGCATCCCACTGGTGTTCCTCCAGAACATCTCGGGCTTCATGGTCGGCCGTGACTACGAGGCGGGTGGCATCGCCAAGCACGGCGCGAAGATGGTGACGGCGGTCGCCTGCACCCGCGTGCCGAAGCTGACGGTCGTCGTCGGCGGCTCCTACGGCGCGGGCAACTACTCGATGTGCGGGCGGGCCTACAGCCCCCGCTTCCTGTGGATGTGGCCCAACGCCAAGATCTCGGTGATGGGCGGCGAGCAGGCCGCCTCGGTCCTCGCGACCGTCAAGCGCGACCAGTTGGGCGACGACTGGAGCGCCGA
Organism: Streptomyces sp. NBC_01431; assembly: GCF_036231355.1. Taxonomy (NCBI): domain Bacteria; kingdom Bacillati; phylum Actinomycetota; class Actinomycetes; order Kitasatosporales; family Streptomycetaceae; genus Streptomyces; species Streptomyces sp. NBC_01431. The sequence continues at coordinate 5,238,902 of NZ_CP109496.1, read as the reverse complement.
GGACGAGGAGGCCTTCAAGGCTCCCATCCGCGAGCAGTACGAGACCCAGGGCAACGCCTACTACGCGACCGCCCGGCTGTGGGACGACGGGGTGATCGACCCGGTGGACACCCGCCAGGTCCTCGGGCTCGCCCTGACCGCCTGCGCCAACGCCCCGCTCGCCGACCCCGGCTTCGGCGTCTTCCGGATGTGACGGACATGAGCGATGTGACGACGTCCACGTCGACTCCTACGACGTCCATGCCGACTTCTACGTTGAGGGCTCCCATGTTCACGACAGTGCTCGTCGCCAACCGGGGCGAGATCGCCGTCCGCGTCATCCGCACCCTGCGCCGGCTCGGCGTCCGCTCGGTCGCCGTGTTCAGCGACGCGGACGCGGACGCCCGCCATGTCCGCGAGGCGGACACGGCGGTACGGATCGGTCCCGCGGCCGCCTCCGAGAGCTATCTGCGCGCCGACCGCCTCATCGAAGCGGCGCGGCGCACCGGCGCGCAGGCCGTCCACCCGGGCTACGGCTTCCTCGCCGAGAACGCGGCGTTCGCCCACGCCTGCGCCGAGGCCGGCCTGGTCTTCATCGGGCCGAGCGCCGACGCGATCTCCCTGATGGGCGACAAGATCCGCGCCAAGGAGACCGTGCAGACGGCCGGGGTGCCGGTGGTCCCCGGCTCCTCGGGCAGCGGCCTGACGGATGGTCAACTGGCCGACGCCGCACGGGAGATCGGCATGCCCGTGCTCCTCAAGCCGAGCGCGGGCGGCGGCGGCAAGGGCATGCGCCTGGTCCGCGACGAGGCGCTGCTCGGCGACGAGATCGCGGCCGCCCGCCGCGAGGCCCGCGCCTCCTTCGGTGACGACACCCTGCTCGTGGAGCGGTGGATCGACCGCCCGCGCCACATCGAGATCCAGGTCCTGGCCGACGGCCACGGAAACGTGATCCACCTCGGCGAACGCGAGTGCTCGCTCCAGCGCCGCCACCAGAAGATCATCGAGGAGGCGCCCAGCGTCCTGCTCGACGAGGCGACCCGCTCCGCGATGGGTGAGGCGGCCGTCCAGGCGGCCCGCTCCTGCGGATACTCGGGCGCGGGCACGGTCGAGTTCATCGTGCCGGGCAGCGACCCCTCCTCGTACTACTTCATGGAGATGAACACCCGCCTCCAGGTCGAGCACCCGGTGACCGAGCTCGTCACCGGCCTCGACCTGGTGGAGTGGCAGCTCAGGGTGGCCGCGGGCGAGCAACTCCCCCACGAGCAGAAGGACGTCACCCTCACCGGCCACGCCATCGAGGCCCGCATCTGCGCCGAGGACCCTTCGCGCGGCTTCCTGCCGTCCGGCGGCACGGTCCTCGCGCTCCGCGAGCCGCAGGGCGACGGCGTCCGCACCGACTCGGGCCTCTCGCCCGGCACCGAGGTCGGCAGCCTGTACGACCCGATGCTGTCCAAGGTCATCGCGTACGGACCCGACCGGGCGACGGCGCTGCGCAAGCTGCGCGCGGCGCTGGCCGACACGGTGACCCTCGGCGTACCCACCAACGCAGGGTTCCTGCGCCGCCTGCTGGCCCATCCGGCCGTGGTGGCGGGCGAGTTGGACACGGGCCTGGTCGAGCGTGAGGCGGATTCCCTCGTGCCGGACGGCGTACCGGACGAGGTGTACGCGGCCGCCGCGGCGGTACGGCTCGACGCGCTGCGGCCCACCCCGGCCGGCTGGACGGATCCGTTCTCGGTGCCGAGCGGCTGGCGGATGGGCGGCGAGGCGGCGCCGCTGGTCCTCTCCCTGCGCGTACCGGGGCTGGAGCCCGTCACGCATGCCGCGCGCCCGGCGGCGGACCTCGGCCCGGACCGGGTCACCGTGGAACTGGACGGCCTGACCCACACCTTCCACCGTGCCGGGCACTGGCTCGGCCGGGACGGCGACAGCTGGCACGTCACCGATCACGACCCCGTGGAGGCCGCCCTCAGCGGCAGGACCCATGGCGGCGCCGACACCCTGGCCGCGCCCATGCCCGGCACGGTCACCGTGGTCAAGGTGTCCGTCGGGGACGAAGTGGTCGCCGGGCAGAGCCTGTTGGTGGTCGAGGCGATGAAGATGGAGCACGTCATCTCCGCCCCGCACGCGGGCACGGTCACCGAGCTCGACGTCACCCCGGGCTCGACCGTGGCCATGGACCAGGTGCTGGCCGTCGTCACCCCGGCCACCGAGGACACCACCGCCGACTCCTCCGAGGAGACCTCATGACCCTCCCCATGGTCGTACCGGCGCAGGACCTCCCGGCCCGTGTCCGCATCCACGAGGTCGGGGCGCGCGACGGGCTGCAGAACGAGAAGTCGGTCGTGGCGACCGAGGTCAAGGCCGAGTTCGTGCACCGCTTGGCCGCGGCGGGCCTGACCACCATCGAGGCGACGAGCTTCGTGCACCCCAAGTGGGTGCCCCAACTCGCGGACGCGGAAGCCCTGTTCCCGATGCTCGGCGACCTGGACGGGGTGGCGCTCCCCGTCCTCGTACCGAACGAGCGGGGCCTGGACCGGGCGCTCGCGCTCGGCGTCGACCGGATCGCGGTGTTCGCCAGCGCCACCGAGTCGTTCGCCAAGGCCAACCTGAACCGCACCGTGGACGAGTCGCTCGCCATGTTCGAGCCGGTCGTCGCCCGCGCCAAGGCCGACCGGGCGCAGGTGCGGGGCTATCTGTCGATGTGCTTCGGCGACCCCTGGGAAGGCGCGGTGCCGGTGCACCAGGTGGTGCGGGTCTCCAAGGCCCTGATGGACATGGGCTGCGACGAACTGAGCCTGGGCGACACCATCGGCGTGGCCACGCCCGCCCACGTCCAGGCACTGCTCGCCGAGCTCAACGAGGAGGGCGTGCCGACCAGCGCCATCGGGGTGCACTTCCACGACACCTACGGCCAGGCGCTGTCCAACACGCTCGCCGCCCTCCAGCACGGGGTGAGCACCGTGGACGCCTCGGCCGGCGGCCTCGGCGGCTGCCCCTACGCCAAGTCCGCCACCGGAAACCTCGCCACCGAAGACCTCGTGTGGATGCTCCAGGGCCTCGGTATCGACACCGGGGTCGACCTCGGCCAGCTCACCGCCACCAGCGTGTGGATGGCCGGACAGCTGGGCCGCCCCAGCCCCTCCCGCACCGTGCGTGCCCTCTCCCACCAGGAGTCGTAGCCATGCCCCTCGACCACCGTCTCACCTCCGAGCACGAGGAACTCCGCCGTACCGTCGAGGAGTTCGCGCACGACGTCATCGCCCCGAAGATCGGCGACTTCTACGAGCGCCACGAGTTCCCGTACGAGATCGTCCGCGAGATGGGCCGCATGGGCCTGTTCGGGCTGCCCTTCCCCGAGGAGTACGGGGGCATGGGCGGCGACTACCTCGCGCTCGGCATCGCCCTGGAGGAGCTGGCCCGCGTCGACTCGTCGGTGGCCATCACCCTGGAGGCGGGCGTCTCGCTGGGCGCGATGCCGATCTTCCGGTTCGGCACGGAGGAGCAGAAGCGGGAGTGGCTGCCGAAGCTGTGCTCGGGCGAGATGCTGGGCGCGTTCGGCCTGACCGAGCCGGACTGCGGCTCGGACGCGGGCGGCACCCGGACCACGGCGGTGCGCGACGGCGACGAGTGGGTCATCAACGGCTCGAAGTGCTTCATCACCAACTCCGGTACGGACATCACGGGCCTGGTCACCGTCACCGCGGTCACCGGCCGCAAGGAGGACGGCCGCCCGCTGATCTCCTCGATCATCGTCCCGTCCGGCACGCCGGGCTTCACGGTCGCGGCCCCGTACTCGAAGGTCGGCTGGAACGCCTCGGACACCCGTGAGCTGGCCTTCTCGGACGTACGCGTCCCGGTGGCGAACCTGCTCGGCGAAGAGGGCCGCGGCTACGCCCAGTTCCTGCGCATCCTGGACGAGGGCCGCATCGCCATCTCGGCGCTCGCGACCGGGCTCGCGCAGGGGTGTGTGGACGAGTCGGTGAAGTACGCCAAGGAGCGGCACGCGTTCGGGCGGCCGATCGGCGAGAACCAGGCCATCCAGTTCAAGATCGCCGACATGGAGCTGCGGGCCCACATGGCGCGGGTCGGCTGGCGCGACGCCGCGTCCCGTCTGGTGCACGGCGAGCCGTTCAAGAAGGAGGCGGCGCTCGCGAAGCTGTACTCCTCGACGGTGGCGGTCGACAACGCGCGCGAGGGCACGCAGATCTTCGGCGGCTACGGCTTCATGAACGAGTACCCGGTGGCCCGCATGTGGCGCGACTCCAAGATCCTGGAGATCGGCGAGGGCACGAGCGAGGTGCAGCGGATGCTGATCGCACGTGAACTGGGTCTGCCCGCGTAGGAGTTGATGGGGTTGGGCGGGGCCGGGTCGCGACAGACCCGGCCCCGCCGCGCTGTACGGAGCACCCGCGTCCGGCCGCCCCTTTCGCGGCGGGCGAGACCCGGCCCCTTCGCATCGCGAGGTGGCTCCGCCCCCTCCCCTTCCCGCACCCGCCCCGGACCCGCCCCCGCCGCATCGCACGGTCGGCCAGGGTCCCCCGATGGAGTGGCGCCGCCGCGTCGGACCGGCGGCCGCGCGCCCCGGGCCGCACCCTGTCAGGGTGACCCCGCCCCACTGCCCGAACTGTCCCGGCCGCCCCGCGCTGTGGAAGGACACCTCCACCACCGCCCCGGGCGCCGCCGACCGCTGGCACTGGCACTGCTCCGCCTGCCTGCGAACGTACGAGCCGAGCCCCTCGCACAAGGTGCGGTTCACCTACGCACCGCTGAGCCGACAGGCCTCGCTGCTGGGGCGGTGACCAATTCGTTCGACAGACGTGGGGCCGCCCGGCACGGTGGGTCCATGGAACCCGACGCCTGGTGGCCCCCGTACGGCCTCCGCATCCTGACCCCGCGCCTCGAACTGCGCCTGCCGGACCCGGAGTTGCTGGCCGACCTCGCCCAGGTGGCGGCGGACGGAGTGCACGAGCCGGACCGGATGCCGTTCACCGTCCCCTGGACCGACGGCTCCCCCACCGACCGCGGCCGGGCGGTCTACCAGCACGTCCTGGGCACCGTCGCGAACTGGTCGCCGGGCGAGTGGGCGCTGAGCCTGGCCGTACTGCACGAGGGCGCCGTGGTCGGGCGGCAGGACGTGTGGGCGACCGGCTTCGCGGTGAGCCGCGAGGTCGAGACGGGTTCCTGGCTCGGCCTCGCCCACCAGGGCCGGGGCATCGGGACCGAAATGCGGGCGGCCGCACTGCACTTGGCGTTCGCCGGGCTCGACGCCCGCAGCGCGGTGTCGGCCGCGATGAGCGACAACCCGCGTTCGCTCGGCGTCTCGCGCCGTCTCGGCTACCGCCCCGACGGCCTGCGGACCGTCGTCGTCCAAGACCGGGCAGTCACCCTCCAACGCCTGCGTCTGGACCGGGCCGACTGGACGCGCCACCGCACCGTCGACGTGCGCCTGGAGGGGCTTGAGGGGTGCCGGGCGATGTTCGGCGCGTAGACCCCGGCGGGCGGGCGGCCACTGGACAGCTAATGAGGTTAGGCTAACCTATGTTCGCACCCAGCCGGTGGCCGGTCCCCGGCGCGTCGTACGTATGAAAGCGGACCCGTCATGCCCTTTGCCCGAGCGTCCCTGCCCACCCGTCGCAGCCTGCTGGCCATGGGCGGGGCCCTCGGGATCGGGGCGGCGCTGACCGCCTGCGGCGGCAAGAAGGACGGCACGGCGAGTGGGGACCAGGCGGCCGCCAAGTCCGGGCCCTGGTCCTTCAAGGACGACCGCGGCCAGACGGCCCGGACCAAGTCCATGCCGAAGAACATCGTCGCGTACACCGGTACCGCGGCCGCCCTCTTCGACTACGGGATCCAGGTCAAGGGCGTGTTCGGGCCGACGAAGACCAAGGATGGCAAGGCCGATGTGCAGGCCGGAGGCCTCGACATCAGCGAGGTCGAGATCATCGGCAACACCTACGGCGAGTTCAGCGTCGAGAAGTACGCGGCGCTCCAGCCCGACGTGCTGCTCACCGACATGTGGCAGAAGGACGTCCTCTGGTACGTGCCCGACAACAGCAAGGACAAGATCCTCAAGCTCGCCCCCAGCGCCGCCCTGTGGGCGGCCGACCAGAGCATGCCCACCGCTCTACAGCGCCGCGCGGACCTCGCCAAGTCCCTTGGCGCCGACCTGAACGCACCCAAGGTGACCGCCGCCAAGGCCGCCTTCGAGAAAGCCTCCGCGCGGCTGCGCGCCGCCGCCAAGGCCAACCCGGGCATCAGGGTCCTGCTGGGCTCCGCGAGCCCCGACCTGTTCTACGTCTCCGAGGCCAAGCGGAGCTGTGACACCCGGTACTTCCAGGAGCTCGGCGTCCAGTTCGTCACCCCGAAGGTCGACGCGCAGGGCTTCTTCGAATCGCTCAGCTGGGAGAACGTCGCCAAGTACCCGGCGGATCTGATCCTGATGGACAACCGCACCGGCACCCTCCAGCCCGGCGACCTCGGCAACAAGCCCACCTGGGGCCGGCTGCCCGCCGTCAAGGCCCATCAGGTCGTGCCGCGCCTGACCGAGCCGATCTACTCCTACGCGCGGGTCGCCCCGATCGTCGACGCGCTCGCACAGGCCATCGAGAACGCGAAGAAGGTCGCCTGACCGTGCCGACACCCGCCGGGACCACCACCGCCCCCTTCCGTCTCTTCGACCTGCGCGTGGTTCGGGCCCGGCGGCTCGGCCCGTCGCTGACGCGGGTCACCTTCACCGGCTCCGGCGGCGAGGACCTCGCGTCCTTCGCCGCCGGGGGCCGCGACCAGAGCCTGTCGCTCTTCCTGCCGCACCCCGGCCAGGAGGCCCCCGTACTCCCGTCGGCCGACTGCGCCGAGAACTGGTGGGGCGCCTACCGCGGGCTGCCCGACGACGTGCGGGCCGTGATGCGTTCGTACACGGTCCGCGCGCAGCGCCGCGGCCCCGACGGCGGACCCGGCGAGATCGACATCGACTTCGCCCTGCACGCCGACGGCGGGCCCGCCTGCCGCTGGGCGGGCTCGGTGCGGCCGGGGGCGCGGGTGACCGTGCTGGGACCGGCGATTGAGGACAACACGGCGGTACGCTTCCGGCCGCCCGCCGGGACCGACTCCGTGGTCATCTGGGCCGACGAGACCGCCCTGCCGGCCACGGCTGCCATCCTCGAATGGCTCCCGGCCGGGACCCCGGCGCACATCTGGCTCTCGGTCCCCCACGAAGGCGACCGCCTGGCCCTGCCGACCCGGGCCGCCGCCGAGGTGACGTGGCTGACGGGTTCGTCCGCACTGGGCTCCATCGGTGCCGCGACCCTGCCCGGGGCCTCCCCCTACGTATGGATCGCGGGCGAGGCATCCGAAGTGCGTTCGCTGCGGCGGCACTTCGTGAACGAGCGAGGCATCGACCGGGCCCGGGTCACCTTCGTCGGCTACTGGCGCCGCGGCCGTTCGGAGGACGAACTCCGCGCGGCGGCGTAGCGCGCCTCCGGGCACTTCCGGGCCCGCCCGCGGATCGCGGTTGGTCGGCCCGGCCCCCTGAAGGGCTTCGTTCAACCCGCCCCAACGAGCGGGTGAATGGCCAAAGAGGGCTGCCCCCGGATTGAGGTCGCTAGTTAGGTTAGGCTAACCTCACTTCGAGATCGCGGCCCTCGCCCCATTCCTTCCAGTCCGGAGGGCCCGCACCCCCGATCCGGGAGGACACCCGCATGCGCTCGCACCTGCTCAACGACACCACCGCGGAGCACTACCGTCGCTCCGTGACCGAAGGGGTCGAGCGGGTGGCGACCAAACTCGCCACGACCCGGCGGCCGTTCACCGGAGCGGGCGTCGACGACCTCGCGCCGCTCATCGACGCCATCGACCTCGACACCCCCCTCAACGACACCTCCGCCGTCCTGGACGAGCTGGAGGACGTCTACCTCCGCGACGCCGTCTACTTCCACCACCCCCGCTACCTCGCCCACCTCAACTGCCCCGTCGTCATCCCGGCGGTGCTCGGCGAGGCGGTGCTCTCCGCCGTCAACTCCTCCCTGGACACCTGGGACCAGAGCGCCGGCGGCACCCTCATCGAGCGGCGCCTCATCGACTGGACCAACGGCCGGATCGGGTTCGGACCCGCCGCCGACGGCGTGTTCACCAGCGGCGGCACCCAGTCCAACCTCCAGGCGCTGCTCCTGGCCCGCGAGGAGGCCAAGACCGCCGACCTCGCGAAACTGCGCATCTTCGCCTCCGAGTGCAGCCACTTCAGCGTGCAGAAGTCCGCCCAGCTCCTCGGCCTCGGCCGCGATGCCGTGATCGCCGTCCCCACCGACCACGCCAAGCGCATGCAGAGCGTCGGGCTCGCCCGCGCCCTGGAGCGCTGCGTCAGCGAGGGCAACGTCCCCATGGCGGTCGTCGCCACCGCCGGCACCACCGACTTCGGCTCCATCGACCCGCTGCCCGGCATCGCCGAGCTCTGCGCCCAGTACGACACCTGGATGCACGTGGACGCCGCCTACGGATGCGGCCTGCTCGCCTCCCCCACCCCCGCCCGCCGCACCCTGCTCGACGGCATCGAACGCGCCGACTCCGTGACCGTCGACTACCACAAGTCCTTCTTCCAGCCGGTCAGTTCGAGCGCCGTGCTGGTCCGCGACGGGGCCACGCTGCGCCACGCCACCTACCACGCCGACTACCTCAACCCGCGCCGCGCCGCCGAGGAGCGCATCCCCAACCAGGTGGACAAGTCGCTCCAGACCACCCGCCGCTTCGACGCCCTCAAGCTGTGGATGACCCTGCGCACCATGGGCGCCGACGGGGTGGGCGCGCTCTTCGACGAGGTGTGTGAACTGGCTGAGCAGGGCTGGGAATTGCTCGCAGGGGACCCCCGGTACGACGTCGTCGTGCGGCCCTGCCTGTCCACCCTCGTCTTCCGCTACGTCCCCAACGCCGTCACCTCGCCCGCCGAGATCGACCGCGCCAACCTCTACGCCCGCAAGGCGCTCTTCGCGTCCGGCGAGGCGGTCGTCGCCGGGACCAAGTCCGGCGGCCGCCAGTACCTGAAGTTCACCTTGCTCAACCCCGAGACGAGCGTCACCGACATCGCCGCCGTCCTCGATCTGATCGCCGGCCACGCCGAGCAGTACCTGGGAGAGAACCTTGTCCACGCGTCCTGAAGCCCCCGGCCCGTCCGAGGCGTACGACTTCATCGGGATCGGGCTCGGCCCCTTCAACCTCGGCCTCGCCTGCCTCACCGAGCCCATAGCCGAGCTGACCGGCCTCTTCCTGGAGACCAAGCCGGACTTCGAGTGGCACTCCGGGATGTTCCTCGAAGGCGCCCACCTCCAGACCCCGTTCCTCTCCGACCTGGTCACCCTGGCCGACCCGACCTCGCCGTACTCCTTCCTCAACTACCTGAAGGAATCAGGGCGGTTGTACTCGTTCTACATCCGCGAGAACTTCTATCCGCTGCGCACCGAGTACAACGACTACTGCCGCTGGGCCGCCGGGAAGCTGAGCTCCGTCCGCTTCAGCCAGAGCGTCGCGTCGGTGACGTACGACGAGGGGAGCGAGCTGTACGCCGTGGCTACCACCACCGGCGAGACCTTCCGCGCCCGCTGCCTCGTCCTCGGCACCGGCACCCCGCCGCACATCCCCGAGCCCTGCCGGGGCCTGGGCGGCGACCTCCTGCACAACTCCCGTTATCTGGAGCACAAGGAGGCCCTCCAGGCCAAGGAGTCGATCACGCTCGTCGGCTCGGGACAGTCCGCCGCCGAGATCTACTACGACCTGCTCTCCGAGATCGACGTCCACGGCTACCGGCTGAACTGGGTGACGCGCTCGCCCCGGTTCTTCCCGCTGGAATACACCAAGCTGACCCTGGAGATGACGTCTCCGGAGTACATCGACTACTTCCACGCACTGCCCGAGGCCACCCGCTACCGGCTCGAAGCGACGCAGAAGGGGCTCTTCAAGGGGATCGACTCGGAGCTGATCGACGCCATCTTCGATCTGCTCTACCAGAAGAACCTCAAGGGCCCCGTCCCCACCCGACTGCTCACCAACTCGGCTTTGAAGGCGACGAGTTACGACGCCACCAGGGGTACATACACGCTCGGTCTGCGCCAGGAGGAGCAGGAGAAGGACTACACCCTCACCACCGAGGGCCTGGTGCTCGCCACCGGCTACCAGTACGCCGAGCCGGAGTTCCTGAAGCCCGTCTCCGCCAGACTGCGGCGCGACGGCCGCGGGCGCTTCGACGTGGCCCGCAACTACTCCATCGACACCACCGGCCACGGCGTCTTCCTCCAGAACGCCGGCGTGCACACCCACTCCATCACCTCGCCCGACCTGGGCATGGGCGCCTACCGCAACGCGTACATCATCGGCGAGCTGCTCGGCCGCGCGTACTACCCGGTCGAGAAGTCCATCGCCTTCCAGGAGTTCGCCATATGAACACCCCCGCCTCCGGCCCGTTCGCCTTCCGGCCGCTCGACACCCTGTCCGACGCCGAGCTCGTCCACTCCTGGGTGACCCACCCCAAGGCCGCGTTCTGGCTGATGCAGGACGCGAAGCTCCAGGACGTCGAGCGCGAGTACATGGCGATAGCCGCGCACCCCCACCACCACGCCTTCATCGGCCTCCACGACGGCGAGCCCGCCTTCCTCATGGAGCGCTACGACCCGGCGCACGTCGAACTCGTCGGCCTGTACGAGCCGCTGCCGGGCGACGTCGGCATGCACTTCCTGGTCGCCCCGACCCAGACCCCGGTGCACGGCTTCACGCGGGCCGTCATCACCGCCGTGATGCGGGAACTGTTCGCCGACCCGGCCACCGAGCGCGTCGTCGTCGAACCGGACGTGCGCAACGAGGCGGTGCACGTCCTCAACGCGGCCGTCGGCTTCGAGATCGCCAAACGGATCGCCAAGCCCGAGAAGGACGCCTACCTGTCCTTCTGCACCCGAGAGCAGTTCCGTACGGCGCGAGCCGGAGAGGCGGCAGCCCGATGACCACCGAGACCGCGGTCGCCCACCTCAACCCCGCGCGCTGGGCCGAGGCCAACCGGCTGCTGATCCGCAAGGCACTCGCCGAGTTCGCCCACGAGCGGCTGCTCACGCCCGAGCCGCTCGGCGACGGCCTTTCCCGAGGTCCCGGCCGCGCTCGACCGGGGGAGACCGCGTTTCGCGTCCGGAGCGACGACGGCCGCGTCGAGTACCGCTTCACCGCGTCCCGCTTCGCCCTCGACCACTGGCAGGTGTTCGCCGAGTCCATATCGCGACACGGCCGCGAGGGCCAACTCCCGCTCGACGCACTCGACTTCTTCATCGAGATGCGCACCGCGCTCGGTCTGAGCGACGAGATCCTGCCGGTGTACCTGGAGGAGATCTCCTCCACCCTCTCCGGCACCGCGTACAAACTGACCAAGCCGGAGATCACCTCCGCCGAGCTCGCCCGGTCCGGCTTCCAGGCCGTCGAGACGGGCATGACCGAGGGCCACCCCTGCTTCGTGGCCAACAACGGACGGCTCGGCTTCGGCGTCCACGAGTACCTCTCGTACGCCCCGGAGACCGCGAGCCCGGTCCGGTTGATCTGGCTGGCGGCCCGCCGCGACCGCGCCACCTTCACGGCAGGCGCGGGCCTGGATCACGAGGCGCTGATGCGCGCCGAACTCGGCCAGGACACCCTGGACCGGTTCGCCGCTCGGCTGGCCGAACGCGGTCTGGACGCGGACGACTTCCTCCTGCTGCCGGTGCACCCCTGGCAGTGGTGGAACAAGCTGTCGGTCACCTTCGCCGCCGAGATCGCCCAGGAGCGCCTGGTGCTGCTCGGCGAGGGCGACGACGACTACCTGGCCCAGCAGTCGATCCGCACCTTCTTCAACACCAGCGACCCGGCCAAGCACTACGTCAAGACGGCTCTCTCCGTCCTCAACATGGGCTTCATGCGCGGGCTTTCGGCCGCGTACATGGAGGCGACGCCCGCCATCAACGACTGGCTGGCGGGGGTGATCGCGGCCGACGAGACGTTCCGCGCGGCCCGGTTCTCCATCATCCGCGAGCGGGCGGCGATCGGGTACCACCACGAGCAGTACGAGCGGGCCACCGACCGGTACTCGCCCTACCGCAAGATGCTGGCCGCGCTGTGGCGCGAGAGCCCCGTGCCGTCCCTTGAGCCGGGCGAGCGGCTGGCCACGATGGCCTCGCTGCTCCACACCGACCACACCGGCGCGTCCTTCGCGGGCGCCCTGATCGCCGAGTCGGGCCGCACCCCCACCGAGTGGCTGCGCGGCTACCTGGAGGCGTACCTGGTCCCCGTCCTGCACGCCTTCTACGCCTACGACCTGGTCTTCATGCCGCACGGCGAGAACGTGATCCTCGTCCTCGCCGAGGACGGCACGGTGTCGCGGGCGATCTTCAAGGACATCGCCGAGGAGATCGCGGTGATGGACCCGGACGCGGTGCTCCCGCCGGCCGTGGAGCGCATCCGCGCGGACGTGCCCGAGGACATGAAGCTCCTGTCCGTCTTCACGGACGTCTTCGACTGCTTCTTCCGCTTCCTGAACGCGGCGCTGGTCACCGAAGGGGTCCTTGAGGAGTCCGCGTTCTGGGCGGAGGTGGCCAACTGTGTACGGTCGTACCAGGCCGCCAGGCCCGAACTGGCCGACGCCTTCAAGCAGTTCGACCTCTTCGCGCACGATTTCGCCCTTTCCTGCCTCAACCGCCTCCAGCTCCGCGACAACCGCCAGATGGTCGACCTGGCCGACCCCGCGGGGGCGCTCCAGCTGGTGGGCACGTTGCGCAACCCGATCGCGGGCTAGCCCGCCCGCTGCCGAACGCCGGGCGGGCGCATGCGACCCGTCCGGCGTTCGAGGACCGCGGGAGAACTCACACCCAGGGCACCACCGGCGAGCGGTAGTAGTTGATGCCCAGCGCGGTGAACCTCGGGCCCTGCTGGGCCAGCCGCACCTTGTACGACGCCCAGTCGTGCGTGGACACCGGCGACCACCCGATCTCCGCGATCCCCGGCAGCCGCGGAAACGCCATGTACTCGATCTGCGAGCTGTTGGTCAGCGTCTCCGACCAGATCGGCGCCTCGACGCCGAGCACGGCCCCCGCCGGCACCCCCTTCACGAAGGTGGCCGGATCCCACGCGTACGACTTGTCGACGTCGACGTACCCGGCCCAGCTCGTGCCGAGCGGAGACTTCGCGTCGTACTTCATGTCGAGGTAGGCGTGGTTCGCGGGCGACATCACCAGCTTGGTGCCGGCCTTGGCGGCGGCGGCGACCTGCGCCTCGTTGCCGAGCGTGCCCCAGTACTGGGCGATCGCGCCCTGCACCGGGGTGGCCCCGGTGATCTCGTGCCAGGCCATCACGGTCTTGCCGTACTTCTGGACAATGGGCTGCACCTTGTCCATGAAGGCGACATAGTCGGAGTGCGGCGTGGAGTGCGCCTCGTCGCCGCCGATGTGGAGGTAGGGACCGGGCGTCATCGCGGCGATCTCGCGCACCACGTCGTCGAGGAACTTGTACGTCACCGCCTTCGCCACGCACAGCGAACTGAAGCCGACGTTGGTGCCCGTGTACAGCGGGGGCGCGACGCCGTTGCAGTTGAGCTCGGCGTACGAGGCGAGGGCCGCGTTGGTGTGGCCCGGCGTGTCGATCTCGGGGACGACCCGCAGATAGTGGGCGGAGGCGTAGGCGATGATCGCCTGGTAGTCGGCCTTGGTGTAGGAGCCGCCCTTGCCGCCGCCCACCTGCGTCTGGCCGCCGTAGCCGGCGAGCCTCGGCCAGGAGTCGACGGCGATCCGCCAGCCCTGGTCGTCGCTGAGGTGCAGATGCAGCGTGTTGATCTTGTAGAGGGCGAGCTGGTCGATGTAGCGCTTGACCTGGTCGACGCCGAAGAAGTGTCGCGAGACGTCGAGCATCGCGCCCCGGTAGGCATAGCGCGGCCAGTCGGTGATCGTGCCGCCCGCGATCTTCCAGGGACCGGGCTGCTTCCCCTTCTTCTCCACGGCCGCGGGCAGCAGCTGCCGCAGGGTCTGTACGCCGTGGAAGAGCCCGGCCGGTTGGTTGGCGGTGACGGTGACGGCGCCGTTGCTTGAGGTGAGCCGGTAGCCCTCGTCACCCAGGGCCTTGTCGCCCGCGCCGAGCAGCAGCCGGATCCCGTCGGCGCCCGCGCCGCCGGTGACCGGCAGCGCGTACCCGGTGGAGGGGCGCAGCACGGCCGCCAGGTAGTCGCCGATCCGCTGGGTTTCGGGCGAGCCCGCGGCGACACGGATCACGGTGGCCGAGCCGATCGTGTAGGCGGAGCCGCCCGCGGTGACGGAGGCGGGCGCCGGGACGATCTGGCCCAGGGGGCGGGGCGCGCCCGCCGCGGAGGGCGGCGCGGAGGCCCCGATGCTGGTGAGCCCGGCGGCTGCCACCAGGACCAGCGAGCCGAGGAGCCGGGCGAGTGTCCTGTGCTGTCGTCTCTGTCTCACAAGCGGGTCCCTTCGGGGGGTCACGCGACTGTGGGGGGTGAGAGCCTGTGCAACCGAACACTCTCCATGGGACCCGGGGTCACGGCCGTGGTCAAGGTGGAGACCCGTCACAGCCGGGACGGCCCAGGCGGCCCTGGAGCGTCCAGGGAGCCAGGACCTGATCACTCTGGTCCAGACCATGACCGTGATCATGCGAATCCTGCCCGGATTCGGGCAGGATTCTTGCGTACGGCCCCGATTCCCCGCAATATCGACGGGTGCTCGAACGCCGCAGCCCGTCGTCACACGACGACCTCGTAGACCACCTGGTGCGCAGCACCGCGCTCCAGCGCGGTGAGGCGGCCCGGGTGATCCTCGACGTGCTGGCGTACTTCGACGAGACGTACGAGGAATTCGTCCGTCGGCGCCACCGTGAACTGCAGTCCGGTGGGGCCGTGAACGCGGAGATCTTCGAGCGGATCGCGGCCGAGCTGCCGCACCGCGCCGTGGCGCCACCGGAGCTCTCGCTCCGGCAGCTGCGCCGCATCGTCTACGGCTGAGCAGGCTTCGCGGCACCGCAGGAACTTGTGTACATCGATGGAGGGGCAGAGACTCTATGTGCGGAATCGTCGGTTATATCGGTAAGCGTGATGTTGCTCCGCTGCTGCTGGAAGGCCTGGCGCGGCTGGAGTACCGGGGCTACGACTCCGCGGGCATGGTCGTCAACACCCCCAAGTCCGGGGCCCTGAAGATGGTCAAGGCCAAGGGCCGCGTCCGCGACCTGGAAGCCCGCGTCCCCAAGCGCTTCACCGGCACGACCGGCATCGCGCACACCCGCTGGGCCACCCACGGCGCCCCCTCCGACCTGAACTCGCACCCGCACCTCGACCCCGAGAACAAGGTCGCCGTCGTCCACAACGGCATCGTCGACAACGCGGCCGACCTGCGCGGCAAGCTGGAGGCCGAGGGCGTCGTCTTCGCCTCCGAGACCGACACCGAGGTCATCACCCACCTCATCGCCCGCTCCCTGGCCGACTCCCTGGAGGAGAAGGTCCGCGAGGCGCTCAAGGTCATCGAGGGCACCTACGGCATCGCCGTGATGCACGCCGACTTCGCCGACCGCATCGTGGTCGCCCGCAACGGCTCCCCGGTCATCCTCGGCATTGGCGAGAAGGAGATGCTCGTCGCCTCCGACGTCGCCGCGCTGATCGCCCACACCCGCCAGGTCGTCACCCTCAACGACGGCGAGATGGCGACCCTGAAGGCCGACGACTTCCGGACGTACACGACCTCGGGCACGCTCACCAACGCCACCCCCGAGACCGTCGAGTGGGAGGCCGCCTCCTTCGACATGGGCGGCCACGACACGTACATGCACAAGGAGATGAGCGAGCAGGCCGAGGCCGTCGACCGCGTGCTGCGCGGCCGCATCGACGACCGGTTCTCGACCGTGCACCTCGGTGGCCTGAACCTGGACGCCCGCGAGGCTCGTGGCGTGCGCCGCATCAAGATCCTCGGCTGCGGCACCTCGTACCACGCCGGCCTCATCGGCGCCGGCCTCATCGAGGAGCTGGCCCGCATCCCCGCGGACGCCGAGCCGGCCTCCGAGTTCCGCTACCGCAACCCGGTCGTGGACCCCGACACCCTGTACATCGCGGTCTCCCAGTCGGGTGAGACGTACGACGTGCTCGCGGCGGTGCAGGAGCTCAAGCGCAAGGGCGCCCGCGTGCTCGGCGTCGTGAACGTGGTCGGCTCCGCGATCGCCCGCGAGGCCGACGGCGGCACCTATGTGCACGCCGGCCCCGAGGTCTGCGTCGTCTCCACCAAGTGCTTCACCAACACGGTCGTCGCCTTCTCGCTGCTCGCCCTGCACCTCGGCCGGATCCGCGACCTGTCGGTGGCCGACGGCAAGCGGATCATCGAGGGCCTGCGCAAGCTGCCCGGCCAGATCGAGGAGATCCTGGCCATGGAGCCGGAGATCGAGAAGCTGGCCCAGGAGTACGCGGGCGCCCAGTCGATGATGTTCATCGGGCGCGTGCGCGGCTACCCGGTCGCCCTGGAGGCCTCCCTGAAGCTCAAGGAGATCTCCTACATCCACGCCGAGGCCTACCCCGCCTCCGAGCTGAAGCACGGCCCGCTCGCGCTGATCGAGCCCGCGCTGCCGACGATCGCGATCGTCCCCAACGACGACCTCCTGGAGAAGAACCGCGCCGCACTGGAGGAGATCAAGGCCCGCAGCGGCCGCATCCTCGCGGTCGCGCACCAGAACCAGGAGAAGGCCGACCACACCATCGTCGTGCCGAAGAACGAGGACGAGCTGGACCCGATCCTCATGGGCATCCCGCTCCAGCTCTTCGCGTACCACACGGCGCTGGCGATGGGCCGCGACATCGACAAGCCGCGCAACCTGGCCAAGTCCGTCACCGTGGAGTAGCCAGTAGGCACGCGTCCCCGTCGGGACACGTCCGTACGCAGCACGAAGGGCGACCCCCGCCGGCCCGGCGGGGGTCGCCCTCCTGTGTGCCGGCGCTGCCCAACCGCCGGCGCGCGGCTGCCGTTCAGCCGGTGGCCGTCACTCCCCGGCCGGCAGCGCGTCGGGGCATCGCGGTCGGCCATTTGGCGAGCGAGGCCGTCGCTCCGTACCAGGCCACGGCGCCCGCGACGGCGGCGAGCCAGCCCGCGGCCCTGGTGAGCACCGAACTGTCGGCGAACTGGCCGACGGCCAGCACCACGAGAGCCAAGAAGAGCAGGCCGTACGTGCCCTGCCTGAAGAGCCCGCCGCCCGCCGAGCCCGCGGCCAGACTCAGCGCCAGGAGCGCGAAGAGAACCAGGAAGAGACCCGAGGCGTTGGCCGAGAACTTGGTCTGCGCGCCCGCGGCCCAGGTGAACCAGAAGGCGCCCAGGCCCGCGAAGGCGGTGCCGGTGAACGCGTCGTGCTCGCGGAAGGCGAGGACGCCGAGGACGAACAGGCCGATGCCGCCGACGTAGGTCGCGATCGAGACCGCGTCGGCCACGGTCACGCCGTCGATCACGCGGGTGGTGCCGATGCCGAAGGCCAGCAGGGTGAGTCCGAGGGCGAGGTGACCGAGCGTGGAGGTGGTGCTTCCGGCGGAGACTTCGTTGTCCACGGCGGGCTCCCTTCATGTGCAGTTGTGCTGCTTCCCAGCAAGCCTCACCTACCCTTCACAAGGGCACAATCCACCCCTACGCGCTGGTAGATTCGCTTACGGGCAAAGGAAGTTGACGCCTCATCAGTCAAACGTCGACCGGGTCTCAACCGGGACAACGACCGATTACGGGATGACGACGACCGGGCGCTGGGCGCGGCGCGCGAGGCGGCCCGCGACGGAGCCGAAGATCCGCCCGACGAGGCCGTGCGTGGAGCCGACGACGATCGCGTCCGCCGCGTACTCTCGCCCGACTTCTTCCAGTTCGTGGCAGATGTCGCCGCCGCGCTCGACCAGGATCCAGGGGACCTCGGCGAGGTAGTCCGCGCAGGCGAGTTCGAGGCCGAGCACCTCGGTGCGGTGGTCCGGCACGTCCACGAAGACCGGCGGCTCGCAGCCCGCCCACACCGTGGTGGGCAGCCGGTTCGCCACATGGACGATGATCAGGCCGGAGCCCGACCGCTTGGCCATGCCAATGGCGTAGGCCAGCGCGCGCTCACTGGACGTCGAGCCGTCGAAACCGACGACGACGCCGTGGCGGAATGCGGGATCGCAGGAGTGACGTGGTTCTGTCGCCGCCTCGAGGGCCGACGCGGGGTCGGCTACCTGCTTGCGGTCCGCGGGTTCGGAGTATTCGTGACCGGCCATGGGTGTCTCGGCGAAGGAGGTCCTCAGTCGGGGGACAGCGGGGACAAGAGATCAACAACGAGTCGGCGGCGAGGCTGTGTCCGGGAATCATCTTCCCAAGCCCATACCCCCAAGGGTACGGCGACACTCCTCTCCTGCCCAGAGCCCGCCGAACCTACTCGGCGTTCCCCGGAGCATGCACGAGCCCGCCCCGGATGGCAATGCCCGGTGGCCGCTACAGCAGTCCTGGCGGCCGGTTCCGGACCCGGACCGATGATCTTCCAGTGACCGGACCGGACCCTGTCGCGTTAGGCACGCGGATCCCCGACACCGATCAGGAAGCAGCTTCCCCGTGCCCGCTCCCCCGGTCGCCCGGCTCTCCCCTCCGTCCGGCCCCCGCCACCGGGCGTCCGGGCCGCCGCCCGCGGCTGAAACCGTACGTACCAACCGGTCCGTGAACACAGAACCACTCTCGGCCAGTGCCGCGAACCCCGCCGACACGGCGAGCGAGGTCGTGCGATGGGCGGCGTTCAGCTGCTTCCTCGTGCCGGTCGTGCTCGTGGTCTACGGTGCCTCGTTCGCCGGGGCGGCCGGCTCCGCGGTGGGCCTGGCGGCCGTGACCACGGCGTGCCGGCTACTCCTGCGCCAGTCCGAGCGGGCGGCCGCCAGAGAGCTCGCGCAGCGGTCGCTTCCGGCGTCCGGACGGCACGGCCGGATGGCTCCACGAGGGCGCCGCGGCGGGCGCCACAGCGGGGGATGGACACCGGGAGGCTGAGGCTTTCGTACGCCTGCACCCATATGTTTTCAGCCAACTTCCCCCCGTGCCGGATCCCTTGGCGAAATGGCCTGTCAACCCCCTTGCCACCAGGGAGGAAAGGACCATTGGGGCCGCTTGCACCATACGGGTACGGGCCATCCCTATGAGGCGCACTTCCCTGCGGGCCCCCGCGGGTGAAACGCTTCGTGATCGAATGCTTCGCGCCAAGTTGCCTTGTCGACATAGCGCTGGGTGCCGGACTTGTCACGCCGGCGCCACGGGACACAGTAGATTCGATCATGCGTATCGAAGGCTGGGGACTCGTGCAAAACCGAGGGGAAAAGTGCAGGAGCGACAAGCCCGACAAGAACGGGGAGCCGCGAACACCGAGGGGGGCTTAGCGCCATGAGCCAGGACTCCGCTGCCGCATCACCGGAGACCACGAAGAAGCTGGCCGGCCGCCGACGCCGGGAAGTCGTCGCCGTACTGCTGTTCAGCGGCGGCCCCATCTTCGAAAGTTCCATTCCGCTCTCCGTGTTCGGAATCGACCGACAGGACGCGGGAGTTCCGCGTTACCGACTACTGGTGTGCGCCGGTGAGGAAGGACCCCTGCGGACCACAGGGGGACTCGAACTCACCGCGCCCTACGGTCTGGAAGCGATCAGCAGGGCGGGAACGGTGGTGGTGCCCGCGTGGCGTTCCATCACCTCGCCGCCACCGGCCGCGGCGCTCGACGCGCTGCGCCGGGCTCACGAGGAGGGGGCAAGAATCGTCGGTCTGTGCACCGGGGCGTTCGTGCTCGCCGCGGCCGGCCTGCTGGACGGCCGACCGGCGACGACGCACTGGATGTACGCGCCGACACTGGCCAAACGGTATCCATCCGTACACGTGGATCCGAGGGAGCTCTTCGTCGACGACGGAGACGTCCTCACATCGGCCGGAACGGCGGCCGGAATCGATCTCTGCCTGCACATCGTGCGGACGGACCACGGCAGTGAGGCGGCCGGCGCACTGGCTCGCCGACTCGTCGTACCGCCGCGCCGCAGCGGTGGCCAGGAGCGCTATCTCGACAGGTCTTTACCTGAGGAGATCGGCTCCGATCCGCTGGCCGAGGTCGTCGCCTGGGCACTGGAGCACCTCCACGAGCAGTTCGACGTGGAGACCCTGGCCGCGCGGGCGTACATGAGCCGCCGTACCTTCGACCGCCGTTTCCGCTCGCTGACCGGATCGGCCCCGCTCCAGTGGCTGATCACTCAGCGGGTCCTTCAGGCCCAGCGCCTGCTGGAGACGTCCGACTACTCCGTGGACGAGGTGGCGGGCCGCTGCGGCTTCCGCTCCCCGGTCGCGCTGCGCGGGCACTTCCGCCGCCAGCTCGGCTCGTCCCCGGCGTCCTACCGGGCGGCGTACCGGGCCCGGCGCCCACAGCCGGAGCCGGTGGGTGGCGGTGTCGCGATGCCGATGCCGGCCGCGGTGGCCGAGGCCATCGCGCCCCAGGCGCTGCCACAGGTCCGGCGGCCTGCGGCGGCCGGTGCCGTGCTGGGTCCCGGGGCGAGCTCGCACGCCCCGTCGGAGCAGGGGAAACCCAGCTCCGACCTGTACGCGTCCGGCTACACCGGCGGTCGTCCGAGTCTGCCCGGCCAGCGGAGTGCCCCGTAGGGTGGGACACATGAACGACCGCATGGTGTGGATCGACTGCGAGATGACCGGGCTCTCGCTGGCGGACGACGCACTTATCGAGGTGGCCGCACTGGTCACCGACTCGGAGCTGAACGTACTCGGTGAAGGGGTGGACATCGTGATCCGTCCCCCGGACGCCGCGCTGGAGACCATGCCGGAGGTGGTGCGCACCATGCACACCGCCTCCGGGCTCCTCGACGAGCTGGCCGGCGGCACCACGCTGGCGGACGCCGAGGCGCAGGTCCTGGCGTACGTACGTGAGCACGTCAAGGAGCCGGGCAAGGCGCCGCTGTGCGGAAACTCGGTCGGTACCGACCGGGGCTTCCTGCTGCGGGACATGCCGAGCCTGGAGTCCCACCTCCACTACCGGATCGTGGACGTCTCCTCCGTGAAGGAGCTCGCCCGCCGCTGGTACCCGCGGGCGTACTTCAACAGCCCCGACAAGAACGGCAACCACCGGGCGCTGGCGGACATCCGCGAATCCATCGCGGAGCTCCGCTACTACCGCGAGGCGATCTTCGTCCCGCAGCCCGGCCCGGACTCGGACGCCGCGAAGGCCATCGCGGCAAAGCACGTCCTGCCTGCGGAGTAGCGCTGCGCGAGGGGCCCGGGAGGGTGCCGCGAAACATGTGCGCGAGCACCCTCCCGGACCCTGTACACTTTTTCTCGGCCGGTAGGGAAGCCCCCAGGGACTTCCCAAGACCACAACAGTCCGGTCATGCATGGTGGGTATAGCTCAGCTGGTAGAGCACCTGGTTGTGGTCCAGGATGTCGCGGGTTCGAGTCCCGTTACTCACCCTGATCGAAGAGGGCCCGATTCGTGAAAACGGATCGGGCCCTCTTCGCGTTCCCGCTCGGTGAACAGCCCCGGCCGGGCGCGTGCCCCGCCGCGGCATTGCCCCGGCGGGTCTCCTACGAAGACGCCCGCACCACGAGTTCCGTGGGCAGCACCAGGCGTCGGCGGCCCGGGTCGGGGGTGGAGATCTGGGTCAGGAGGAGCTCTGCCATCGCTCGGCCCATTTCTTCGATCGGCTGGCGCACGCTCGTCAGGGGCGGGTCCATGTGGCGGGCTATCGCCGAGTCGTCGAAGCCGATCAGGGCTATGTCCTCGGGGACGCGGCGGCCGTGTTCGCGCAGGACCTGACGGGCGCCGGAGGCCATGACGTCGGAGGCGGCGAACACCGCGTCCAGCGCCGGGCAGCGGGCGAGGAGTTCGGTCATCGCGCGCCGGCCGCCCTCCTCCGTGAAGTCGGCCTGCGCGGCCAGTTCGCCGAGGCCCGCCTCGGCGAGGGCGGCGCGGTAGCCGTCGAGGCGGCAGCGGGCTCCGTACACGTCGAGCGGCCCGGTGATGGTGGCTATGGTGCGCCGGCCCCGGGCGAGCAGGTGGGCAACGGCGGTGCGGGCGCCCTCGAAGTTGTCGGAGTCGACCGAGGCGAGCGGCTCGTCCTCGCGGCGGCGGCCGCTGATGACCACCGGAATGTCGAGTTGCTCCAACAACTCGGGCAACGGATCGTCCGCGTGGACCGAGACCAACAGGACGCCGTCGACCCGGTGGGAGGCCAGGTACTGGGCCAGTCGGCGGCGCTCGCGGTCGCCGCCGACCAGGGTGAGCAGCAACTGCATCTCGGTGTCGGCGAGCGCCGCGCCCACCCCGCGCACTATGTCGGAGAAGTACGGCTCCGCGAAGAAGCGCGCCTCGGGCTCGGGGACGACCAGGGCGATCGCGTCGGTACGGTTGGCGGCCAGGGCGCGGGCCGCGCGGTTGGGGACGTAGCCCAGTTCGGCGACGGCCGCCTGCACGGCGGCGCGGGTCTCGTCACTGACCCGCGGCGAGCCGTTGATCACCCGGGACACCGTGCCCCGGCCCACCCCTGCTCTGGCCGCCACCTCTTCGAGGGTGGGCCGTCCCGCGCTCCGGCCCCGGCCCCGGACCGTGCGAGCTGCCGCCATGTCTGCCTCCCCAACGCGCCGATCTCCGGTGAACGTAACAGCACGGGCCGGTCGAGGAAGGCCAACAACTGTCATCGCGCGGTCCCTTGACACTCCGACAGGTAGCCGCAACCCTTCAACACATCACGGCTGGGAGCGCTCCCACACTAGAGGACCCCTACACCTTTCGCATACCTTCCGCCCGCGGCGACGCGCCTCAAACGGCTTGGCCCGGACGACAGTTGGAGGAAGCACATGCGCACGCGTACACGCATCAGCAGACGACTGGCGGCCCTGGCGGCCGTGGCCGCGCTCGGCACCGGGCTACTCGCCGGCTGCGCCGCCGACGGCAAGGATCCGGGCGGCGGCTCGTCGGCGCAGGGCGGCGGGGGCGGCGCGAAGACCACCCTCACGGTCGGTGTCTTCGGCGCCTTCGGCCTGAAGGAGGCCGGACTCTACGACGCGTATATGAAGCTCCACCCGGACATCGAGATCAAGCAGACCTCGATCGAACGGAACGAGAACTACTATCCGCAGCTGTTGACCCACCTCGGCTCCGGCAGCGGGCTCGCCGACATCCAGGCCGTCGAGGTCAGCAACATCGCCGAGGTCACCGCGACCCAGAGCGGCAAGCTGGAGGACCTGTCCAAGGTGTCCGGCGTGAACAAGGACGACTTCCTGCCGTGGAAGTGGGCCGAGGCCACCACCAAGGACAGCAAGACGGTCGGCCTCGGCACCGACATCGGGCCGACCGGCATCTGTTACCGCAAGGACCTGTTCGCCAAGGCCGGTCTGCCCACCGACCGCGAGGCCGTGGGCAAGCTGTGGGCGGGCGACTGGAACAAGTACCTGGCGGTGGGGCGGCAGTACAAGGCGAAGGCCCCCGCGGGCGCCGCCTTCGTGGACTCCGCCTCCGGCGTGCTGAACTCGATCACCGGGTCCAGCGCCACCCGCTACTACGACGCCGACGGCAAGGTCGTCTACAAGTCCAACCCGGCCGTCAAGCAGGCCTGGGACACCGCGACCGCGTTCGCGGCCGACGGCCTGACCGCCAAGCTCCAGCAGTTCCAGCCGACCTGGGACCAGGGCTTCGCCAACGCCTCCTTCGCCACCGTGTCCTGCCCGGCCTGGATGCTCGGCTACATCCAGGACAAGGCGGGCGCCGCCGGCAAGGACCAGTGGGACGTGGCCGCCGCGCCCAAGCCCTCCAACTGGGGCGGCTCCTTCCTCACGGTGCCGTCGGCCAGTCAGCACAAGGCGGAGGCCGCCAAGCTCGCCGCCTGGCTGACCGCGCCCGCCCAGCAGGCCGTCCTGTTCGAAAAGCGCGGCAGCTTCCCCAGCGCCAAGGCGGCGTACGGGCTGCCCGCGGTCGCCGGCGCCAAGCACGCCTACTTCGGCAACGCGCCCATCGGCCAGATCTTCGCGCAGGCCGCCGAGGGCACCCCGGTGCAGTTCCTCGGCCCGAAGGACCAGATCATCCAGCAGAACCTCACCGACATCGGCATGCTCCAGGTCGAGCAGAAGGGCAAGTCGCCGCAGCAGGGCTGGGACGCCGCCGTGAAGGCGATCGACAACGCGCTGGACCAGTGACGATGGCGAGCGACACCACGGCCGCCGTGCCCTCCCCCAGTCCCGGGCAGGAGGGTACGGCCCCGGCCCGCGCCCGCGGCGAGGAGCGGCGCAGCCGCCGCTACCGGCGCGATGTGCGCTGGAGTCCGTACGCCTTCATCACGCCCTTCTTCGTGTTCTTCGCCGCGTTCGGCCTCTTCCCGCTGCTGTACACCGGCTGGGCCTCGCTGCACCAGGTCGAGCTGACCTCGCCGAACGACATGACGTGGGTGGGCCTGCGCAACTTCTCGCGGCTGTTGTCGGACGACTTCTTCTGGAACGCGCTGCGAAACACCTTCACCATCGGGGTCCTCTCGACCGTGCCGCAGCTGCTCATCGCGCTCGGCATCGCGCACCTGCTCAACTACCGGCTGCGCGCCTCGATGTTCTTCCGGGTCGCCGTGCTGACCCCGTACGCGACGAGTGTGGCGGCCGCGACGCTGGTGTTCGTGCTGCTCTTCGGGCGCGACTACGGGATGGTCAACTGGGCGCTCGGCCTGGTGGGTTTCGACCACGTCGACTGGCAGAACGGCGGGTGGAGCTCGCAGCTCGCCGTATCCACCATCGTCGTCTGGCGGTGGACCGGCTACAACGCGCTGATCTACCTGGCCGCCATGCAGGCCGTGCCGGCCGACCTGTACGAGTCGGCCGCGCTCGACGGGGCCTCGCGGTGGCAGCAGTTCGTCCATGTGACGATCCCGTCGCTGCGGCCGACGATCCTGTTCACGGCGGTCGTCTCGACGATCGGCGCGACCCAGCTGTTCGGCGAGCCGCTCCTGTTCAACGGCGCCGCCGGGGCCACCGGCGGCTCGGACCACCAGTTCCAGACGCTGGGCCTGTACCTGTACGAACAGGGCTGGGTGAACCTGCACCTGGGCCGGGCCTCGGCGATCGCCTGGGCGATGTTCCTGATCCTGCTCCTCATCGGCGCGGTGAACTGGCTCGTCTCCCACAAGTTGCGCAAGGGGATGACCAGTTGACCGCCCAGCGTGCCGGCCGCCAGCTGCACGGCGGCCGCCTCACCTACGCCGTCCTCATCGTGTTCACCGCCGGATCGCTCTTCCCGCTGATCTGGACGGCGATCGCCGCGTCCCGCACCAACACCCGCCTCGCGCAGACGCCCCCGCCGTTCTGGTTCGGCGGCAACCTGTTCAAGAACCTCCAGATCGCCTGGACCGACGCCAACATGGGCACGGCCCTGCTCAACACGACCATCGTGGCGGGCTCGATCGCGGCGGGCACGGTGTTCTTCTCCACGCTCGCCGGGTTCGCCTTCGCCAAGCTGCGCTTCCGCTTCAAGAACCTGCTGCTGGTCCTGGTGATCGGCACGATGATGGTGCCGCCGCAGCTCAGCGTCGTACCGCTGTACATGATGGTCGCCAAGCTGTCCTGGACCGACCAGCTCCAGGCCGTCATCCTGCCCACCCTGGTCAGCGCGTTCGGGGTGTTCTTCATGCGGCAGTACCTCGTGGAGGCGCTGCCCACCGAGCTGATAGAGGCCGCCCGGGTGGACGGCGCGAGCAGTTGGCGGGTGGTGTGGCACATCGTGTTCCCGGTCGCCCGGCCCGCCATGGCCGTGCTCGGGATGCTGACCTTCGTGATGGCCTGGAACGACTTCTTCTGGCCGATCATCGCGCTGACCCAGAACGGCAGCCCCACGGTGCAGGTCGCCCTCACCGGGCTGGGCCGCGGCTACATCCCCGACCAGTCGGTCATCATGGCCGGCGCCCTGCTCGGCACGCTGCCGCTGTTGCTCGCGTTCGTCCTGTTCGGGCGCCAGATCGTGGGCGGCATCATGCAGGGCGCGGTCAAGGGCTAGGTCAAGTCCCGTCATTCGTCAGCACGTTGGGAGTGTCATATGTCCGACCGCTTTCCGCCCGGCTTCCTCTGGGGCGCCGCCACCTCCGCCTACCAGATCGAAGGGGCGGTACGGGAGGACGGCCGCACCCCGTCGATCTGGGACACCTTCAGCCACACCCCGGGCAAGGTCGCCGACGGCGACACCGGTGACGTCGCGGTGGACCATTACCACCGCTGGCGCGAGGACGTCGCGCTGATGGCGGAGCTCGGCGTCACCTCGTACCGCTTCTCGGTCTCCTGGTCGCGGGTGCAGCCCACCGGGCGCGGGCCCGCCGTCCAGCTCGGCCTGGACTTCTACCGGCGCCTGGTCGACGAGCTCCTCGATCACGGCATCGCGCCCGCGCTCACCCTCTACCACTGGGACCTGCCGCAGGAGCTGGAGGACGCCGGCGGCTGGCCGGCCCGGGACACCGCCTCGCGCTTCGCCGACTACGCGGCGCTCGTCGGCGCCGCGCTCGGCGACCGCGTGGAGCGGTGGATCACCCTCAACGAGCCCTGGTGCAGCGCGTTCCTCGGCTACGCCTCCGGGGTGCACGCGCCGGGGCGGACCGATCCGGCCGCTTCCCTGCGCGCCGCCCACCACCTCAACCTCGCGCACGGGCGGGCGACTTCGGCGCTGCGCTCCGCGATGCCCGCCCGCAACCAGATCGCGGTGAGCCTCAACTCGGCTGTGGTCAGGCCCCTTTCGCAGGACCCGGCGGACCTGGCCGCGGTGCGCAGGATCGACGACCTCGCCAACGGCGTCTTCCACGGGCCGATGCTGCACGGCGCCTACCCCCGGCACCTGTTCGCCGACACCGCCGCCGTCACCGACTGGTCCTTCGTGCACGACGGGGATCTGCGCGCGATCCACCAGCCACTGGACGCGCTCGGCCTCAACTACTACACGACGGCCCTGGTGTCCGCGGCCAACCCGGACGCCGCGGGCCCCCGCGCCGACGGCCACGGCGCGAGCGCGCACTCGCCGTGGCCGGGCGCCGCCTCCGTCGCCTTCCACCAGCCGCCGGGCGAGCGCACCGTGATGGGCTGGACCATCGACCCCTCGGGCCTGTACGACCTGCTGCTCCGCTACACCCGGGAGGCGCCCGGCCTGCCGCTCCTGGTCACCGAGAACGGGGCGGCCTGCGACGACAAGCCGGGCCCCGACGGCACGGTGCACGACGCCGACCGCATCCGCTATCTGCACGGCCACCTCGACATGGTGCGCCGGGCGATCGAGGAGGGCGCTGACGTGCGGGGCTACTACCTGTGGTCGCTGATGGACAACTTCGAGTGGTCGTACGGGTACGGCAAGCGCTTCGGCGCGGTGTACGTGGACTACGAGACCCTGGCCCGCACCCCGAAGTCGAGCGCGCACTGGTACGCCGAGGTGGCCCGTGCGAACGAGCTGCCCCCGGCGCCGCCCGGGGCTTGAACCTCACGCCACGTGAGGATGCAAGGTGGAGCCATGACGGAGACCACCTGGAAGGTGGGACCGCTGGCCGCGGCCAGCGGGCTCACCGTCCGCACCCTGCACCACTGGGACACCATCGGCCTGCTCTCCCCCTCGCGCCGCACCGCGGGGAGCCACCGGGAGTACACCGAGGACGACATCGCCCGGCTCTACCAGGTGCTGGCCCTGCGCGGTCTGGGCCTTGACCTGGACACCATCGCCGTGTGCCTGGAATCCGGGGTCGACCCGACCCGGGTCCTGCGCGACCACCGCGGATGCGTCGAGGCGCACATCGCCGCGCTCACCACTCTGCGGGAGCGGCTCCTGCACATCGAGGCGGAGGTCGCCGACGGCAGAGCGCCGACCACCTCGGCGGTCCTCGACGCGCTGCGCGCCACCGGCGCCACGGGCCCCGGGGCCGAACAGGCGCTCCGCCGCCACCTGGACGACGACCAGGTACGGGCCCTGGGCGCCCGGAGCGCGGCACTCGGCCCGGCCGCGCACTATCTGCTGGAGGTCGAGTGGCCCCAACTGTATCGGCGTGCCGAGGAGTTGAGGCTCTGCGGCGCCCCGCCGACCGATCCGCGCGTACGCAAACTGGCGGCCCGGATGGACGAGCTGAGCGCGCTGTTCAGCGGCGGCGACCGGACGATCTCCACCGGTGTACGGGCCGCCTGGCGCGCGGATCCGGCGGCGCTGTCCGGGGACGCCTCGGTCCGCCCCGGCCAGTGGGACGGCCTCTCGGACTACCTGGACGCGGCCCGCGAAGGAGCGGGGCGATGAGGATGAACGCGTACTCGGTGCTGCCGCTGATCGTGACCGTGCCGCTGACCGCCCTGCTCGCCGCCTTCGGGGTGCCGCCGTGGGGCGTGGTGCTCGCGGTGACGGTCGCGGTCGGCGTACTGGCGCTCGCGATCCGGTCGGGCGGACGCCTTACGTCCCGGAAGGGTGGGTGAACCCGGCCGGGACGTAAGGCAGTTGGGGCTTTCTGCCGGGGGTTACTTGTAGGCGCCGAAGGCCTTCGTGAAGGCCAGCGGTTCCTGGACTATCGAGGAGCAGGTCGGGTCGGCGGAGTTCTTGGCGCCACCCGAGCACTGCTTGTCACGCGCGCCCGACCACATCGCGAGCCAGCCGAGGCCCTTGGACTTCGCGAAGTCCACGAGCTTGGTGGCGTCGGCGACGGTGAACGTCTCGACGTTGACGTCATTGACGCCGATCATCGGCGTGACGGCGACGGCCTTCCACGCGGCGCCGTCCGACAGGCCCAGAACTCCCTTGATCTGAGCCTGGGTCGCGGTCGCCGCCTGGATCGCGTAGTCGCCCATGTCACCACTGTAGGAGGGCCCGTAGTCCATCGCCATGACGTTGACGGCGGAGACCTTGACCCCGTTCTTCTTGGCGTCGGCCACCAGGTCGACGCCGGGCTGGGTCAGCCCCTCCGGCATCACGGGCAGCGTGAAGGAGACGTCGAGGCCGGGGTGCGACTGCTGGAGTTTGGCGATGGCCTGCGCGCGTCGGGTGTTGGCGGCGGTGTCGGGCAGGGCCGCGCCCTCGATGTCGAAGTCGACCTTGGTGAGCTTGTACGCGTCGATGACCTTGCCGTACGCGGCGGCCAGCTCGTCGGCGCTCTTGCACACCAGGCCCAGCTCGGAGCCGGACGCGCCACCGAAGGACACCCGCACGTCGCCGCCCTTGGCGCGCAGCGCGCCGATCTGCCCGGCGACCTTGTCACCCGGCAGGTCGGTGACGCCGCCCCACAGCGGGGCGCAGCCGCCGCCAGAGGTCACGAAGGCGAGGTTGAACTGCTTGACGCCGGTCTTGTCGGCCGTGTCCACGAGGTCGTACGCCGGGTAGAGCGAGGTGTCCACGTACGGGGCGAACCCGGCCCCGCTCGCGGTGCCGCCGCCGGACGGCTTGCCGGGGGTGGGCGTCGCGGTGGCGGACCCGGACGGCTTGGCGGTCGGTTTGGCGGTCGCCGACTGGGAGGGCTTGGGGGTGGGCGCCTGGGTGGGGCGGCCGCTGGGCTGCGGGGTGGCGCCGGTGTCGACGGAGCACTTCTCCTGGTTGATGAGACAGCCGGTCGGGTCGCCCGCGCTGCCACTGGCTGTGGTGACGAAGCCGACGGTCGCCGACTTGCCGGGGGCGAGCCCGCTCCTGTCCCAGCTCGCGGGCTTCACCGTGACGTGCTGCCCCTTGACGGTCTGGTCACCGTTCCACAGGGAGGAGAGCGCGGTGCCGGCGGGGAGGTCGAACTCCAGCGTCCAGTCGGTGAGGGTCTTGCCGGTGTCGTTGGTGATGACGTACTGGCCGGTGTAGCCGCCGGTCCAGCTGCTGGTCTTGGTGTAGGCCGCGCCGACCGAGGCGGCCTGCGCGGTGCCGGTGAGCGCGAAGGCTCCGCCGCCGGCGACCGCCGCGGCGACGAGGCCGCCGATCACCTTGGTCTTGCCGCTCGCCCTGCGCCGGTGCGTACTGCTGCCCATGCCGTGCCTGCCTCTGCGTTGCGGGGGAATTCGGGGGTGCGGCAGCACGCTAGCGATGCGGAACCGGACAAATGCCCAGTTCAGGACGGGGGTTGAGGATCTTAGGGTCGGCTTAAGGATGGGATGGGGGGAGGTTAAGCCCGGAGTCCTTTCCTCACCCCACCGCTTCCTCTGGCCGTCACAGGTGCACTGCGAACCCTGTGGTTGTTCGTACCGACCTGCTCCGGCTGAGGGCCGGAACGGGCGGTAAGCAGACCGGCGACATCTACGCCGTACGCTTCGGACGCACCGAGGCCGACGCCGGAGTGAGTGGTCTGACCAACAGTGGCGTGCAGGCCACCGACCTTGGCGAAACTCACGACAAGCCCGTATACCGCACTCGCATCGACTTCTATTGCGGCCTCGCCCTGCTTGGCGGGAAGGCCGCCGCACGGCTGACCAACGTCCTCGTCGGCTGATCACACCACTTAGCCCCCGCGCTCGTCATCCCTCGCAGAAGGGACGACGAGTGCGGGGGCTTCCTGCGTTTATGCGGCGCCGTCGAGCAGTGCTCGGACGTCTGGAATGTCGTGGAACTCTTCCAGGCGCGCGAGCACGATTCGCACACGCTCTGCTGTTCGTTCGCTGGCCACGTCGGCGGAAAGTGAGATCACGCGTTCGGCGACGGTTACCGCCTCCTCGGGTTCGTTGGCATCAGAGAGGGCGACGGCGAGCCACGACAGGTACAGGGCAAGCTCCCGCGTGTGGGTCGCGTCGTATCGGCTGAGTACATCCCGGAGCAGCGGAACGGCGCGGAGTGGTCGGCGTAGCTCCGTGTAGACACGGGCCTCCATGACCTGTAGTTCGCCGGAGTCAACCCAATACAGGTAGGCCGGTGCCTCGCTTCCTTTGCTGTGCTGACTCAGCGCCTCATTGGCCTCTCCCAGTGCCCGAATGGCAGGCTGAACTTCACCGGCCTTGGTGTGCGCCCATGCCGTCCGGTCGAGGTACAGCGCGCGAGCCTTGGCCGGTGCGTCTGTTCCGGCCACGTCGAGAGCGGCGCGGGCGAGCTGGATCCCCTCAGCTTCCCTTCCAGTATTGCTGAGTTGGTATGCCAGCGACCCGGCGAGGTTCCCGGCCAAGGTGTGATCCGCTGCCTGCCTCGCGGCGCTGAGTCCTAGTCGGTAGATCTGTTCCGCCTCGCTGTACTGCCCGGCGTCGCTCGCGATCCATCCGGCGATCTGCCCCAACTCGCCAATCTGGCGCAGGAGTTCGCGGCCCACCTCTCCGCTGTGGCTGCCTTCCCGGTAAAGCTTCACGGCCGATCGGAGTTCGCGGAGCGCGGGACGGATCAGGTCGCCACCGGCTAGAACATCATCGGCTAGCCGTAGGCCGTGCACGCGCTGTTGCAAGTCGCCTACCTGCTCCATGCCGATGCGTCGCCC
The DNA here is from genome assembly GCF_036231355.1 of Streptomyces sp. NBC_01431. Lineage (NCBI taxonomy): Bacteria > Bacillati > Actinomycetota > Actinomycetes > Kitasatosporales > Streptomycetaceae > Streptomyces > Streptomyces sp. NBC_01431. Next base: position 5,207,530 of record NZ_CP109496.1, on the reverse strand, counting down.
AGTGCGGGTGATGAGGGGTGCTAGCGGATCATCGGCAGGCAAATAGTCAGCGAGCGTCGGCAACGGAGGTTCAGCGGGCGGCTGCGGCGCTGTGAGCGCATCCACGGGCACGCCGAGAGCGTCAGCGATGGACGGCAACCACTCGCGGGGCGTGCGCTTCCCTGTTTCCCATCGGCTGACCTCTTGGCGGCCGACCGGTTCGCCCTGAACCCCGGCGACTCGGCAGACCTCCCGCGCTAGGCGTGCCTGGCTCCATCCGTGCTGTTTCCGCTCGCGCCGGATGTTGGCCCCCATGTCCCCCGACATGTGCCCAGTCTGGCCGACAGTTGGCCTACACGGGCCGCTAGTCGGCATTCCCTCGCGGCAGCACGATCAAGGCTTACGACGTTCGAGGGGACGGCGAGAAGCGATGGCCGACAACTGGTCGCCCACGATGGGTGGTTATGCAGTAGACACGGCAGACAGGCGGATCGGGGAAGTACGTCGCCTGTTCAAAGGCAGCGTGTACCTCGTGCCGCCGGGTGGGGGTGCCGAGTGGGCCGCCCCGCCGAGCAGGCTCCGCCCGCCGACTGACGCCGAAGTCTGGCAGGCGCGCGTGTGGACTCGCCCTGTGAGGTCGGGACTGTGAGAACCCCCCGCGGCGTGATCCGGCCGGTAAAGCACTCCATCGGCACGCACCCGCACGGAGAGATCACCGTCTCGGCTCGCTGTCTTGACAGTGCCTGCCTATGGACGCTGGCCGCTACGTCAGACCTCAAGGCCGCCGATCTGGCGATGATGACGCACACGGGCCTGTCCGGACACCCCACGTTCGCCCGGACCTTTGAAGACGTGGCACTTGTGCGCCGCCTGGAGCTGGACGAGGGGAAGCAGGAGATCCCGCCGCCGTCTCCCCAGGAGCCGCAGCACGAACGCGCGGCCCCATAGGTTCCCGGCCCCGGTGAGGTCACGACGAGTCGTCCGTCCCGGCCGGGGGTTCGGGGCGAGTCCCCGCTCGGACGCACGTCCCGTGAAACGGAGACGCCGGAAGCGGCCCGCCACACCCACCTAAGCCCCGCTCCGGTCCCGTACGCAGGCTCCGCTACGGGACCGGAACGGTCCAACCAACCCATCGAAGGGAAGGCAACCCGATGTCCGTTCTCAGCGAGTTGGCGCCAACCGGCGACCTCAAGCCGAGTGCCCGGCAACTGATCGCAGATGAGAGCTTCGAAGGTGCCGTGCGCCTGGTGCAGCGCGCCAACGCCGACATCAGCGAATCGCTGGCAGGGCGAATCGTTGATGAAGCCCTCAAGTTCGTGGCAGCAGCGGCAGGCAACAAGACGCCCGGACTGACCCTTCGGCCCTCACGGATCGTCGACGAGGGATGGCACGCCCTGATCCAGGACACGCGCACCTATCAACGCCTGACGGACGATCTCGGGAAGTTCGTCCACCACGTACCGGAGACCCCGGCGACAAAGCAACACGACGACGCAACGGTGATCCGGACGCTGAGCGCCATCGAACGTGCGGGGTACGTACCGGACCTGTACCTGTGGGCCAAGGAAACGCAGGGGGAGGTACTGGTGTCCGCCGATTGCATGCACAGCGAGTGCACCGACGGCGGGTCCAACTGTGCGGCACCGCAAACCGTCTGAGTGACCAGCGGCAGCCGCACCCCCAACTTGCGGCTACCGCTCTACAGTTGACCACGGTCCGTCAGGAAGGAACCGCAGTGAGCGAAGAAGGCGGAGCGCCCCACAGGTGGGATGACCCTCGGTACAGCAAGCTGCTGGCAAGCTGGCAGCGTCTTCGGGTCGAAAAGCGCCCCGGAAGGCGCCCCCGTCGATTCTGCCCGCACGGTCTCGGAGCGACCCTCACAGTCGACCCTGAGACAGGCAAGCCCTTCAACGTCGGGTGTGCTTCTTGCAACTCGTCGGAAGGCTGAGCTAGTAGCGCGGCCCGCTCATCTGCCCTCGGCGAAGGTGAGCGGGCTTCCGCCGTTCCGTCCAAGGGCTACCGAGCTTCGGTGCCTTCGCCGGATGCCGCGCAGCGCGAGCCGGTACGAGGGCGGCACGGTGCCGAGCCTCACTGACGACCAGGCCGCGAACATCGTGACCGCCGTGAAGTCGTCGTTCTGCTCGTAGATCAGTCCCAGACAGGAACCAGCCCCGTTCGGCCACAGTGCCGGACGGGGCTTTCTTGTGTCCTGACCAGGCCGTACTCTCCAGAACACCTACTTACGAGCATCGGGGCTTCCCTGGACCCTCCGGGGGGGGGAGTCGGATCGGCTGCGGGCCGCCGTGGCCTGTCGCGCAGTTCCCCGCGCCCCTGGCAGCGTCCGTGCCGGCCGGCACCGGAGCATTTCAGCCCTCCGTTTGAGGGCGAGCGCCCTTAAGGCGCGAACGGGGTCTGGGGCGGAGCCCTAGGGCGCCCGCCCGCCGAGCGGGGATCAGGCGTCCGCCCCCCGACGGGCTCGGCCCCGCCCCCGCACCCGATGCCCGCGCCGGCCCGGCGGCGTAACCCCGAGCCCGATCCAGAGGCGGACCTCCGTCCCGCCCAGGACGGAATGCCCGATCCGGACGTCGCCACCCGTCGACTCCGCGACCCGGCGGACGATGTCGAGCCCGAGCCCCGTAGACCCGGGACGGCCCCCGCTGTTGCCCCGGGCCAGCGCCGCCCGGGGATCGGAGATCCCCGGCCCCGCGTCGGAGACCAGCACGATCACCGCGTCCTCCCCGTTGTGGACGTCGACCGAGAACGCCGTGCCCTCCGGCGTGTGCCGGAACACGTTGCCGAGCAGCGCGTCGAGCACCGCCACCAGATCGGGCCGGGCCACCGGGATGCGTACCGGCCGGTCCACGCCCGCCAGCCGCACCTCGCGCCCCTCGTCCTCGGCAAGGGCCGACCAGAACGCCATCCGCTCCAGGATGACCTCGCTGGCGTCGCAGCCCGCGCCCGCGCCGGCGGGCTGTGTCTGGGGCTTGGCGTCCCGGGCCGTGCGGATGATGGTGTCGACCTCGCGCTCCAGCTGCTCGACCGCCGCCCGGGTCTGCTCGGCCGCGGGCCCGTCCCCGAGGGAGGCCGCGTTCAGCCGCAGGACGGTGAGCGGCGTACGCAGCCGGTGCGAGAGGTCGGCGGCCAACTCCCGTTCGTTGGCGAGAAGTTGGACCACCTGGTCGGCCATCGAGTTGAAGGCGACGGCGGCCGAGCGTAGTTCGGTGGGCCCCTCCTCGGGGACCCGCGCCCCGAGCTTCCCCTCGCCCAGGTCCTGCGCCGCGCCCGCGAGCCGCTGGGCCGGCTGGACCATGCGCACCCCGAGCCGGTCGGCGACCGCCACCGACCCGATGATCAGGCCGATGCCGACACCGGCCAGGACCAGCCAGGCCGTCGCCACACCGTTGGTGACCTCGGCCTCCGGCACGAAGACCTCGACGATCGCGATCTGGCCGGAGCTCAACGCGGTCGGCTGGAGCAGCGCGGAGCCGCCCGGCACGTCCGTGATGGAGGCCTTGATGATCTTCCGGGTGGCTTCCAGGTCCTTCTCCGCGGCCCGCCGCCTGCCGATCTCCACGGGCGTGCTGCCGGCCACCGCCGGGTCCGCCGGGACGTGCAGGGCCATCCGGTCCTCGGCGCCGAACTGGGTGGAGGCGACGGCCCGTTCCAGGGCATCGCGCTCGGTGGTGATGGACAGCGTCGGCCCGATCGCCGCGGCCTGCCGTTCGGCGTTGGAGAACGCCCGGTCGCGGGCCATCTCCTTGATGACCATGCCGAGCGGCACCGCGAAGGCGACCACGACCATCACGGTGACCGCGAGGCACACCCGGACCAGCGCCCACCTCACCTCGGGGGCTCCAGCTTCACGCCCACGCCCCGCAGGGTGTGCAGATAGCGCGGCCGGGCCGCGGTCTCCCCCAACTTCCGCCGCAGCCAGGACAGATGGACGTCGATGGTCTGGTCGTCGCCGTAGGACTGCTGCCACACCTCGGCGAGCAGCTCCTTGCGCGGCACGACCACACCGGGCCGCCCGGCCAGGAAGGCGAGCAGGTCGAACTCGCGCCGGGTCAGATCGAGCTGGGCGCCGTCGAGTTCGGCCTGCCGGCGCAGCGGGTCGACGCGGAGCCCGCCGACCTGGAGGACCCGCGACGGAGGCTCGGCCCCGGCCGTGGCACGCGCCCGGCGCAGCACGGCGGCCATCCGCGCGGAGAGGTGCTCCACGGAGAACGGCTTGGTGAGGTAGTCGTCCGCACCGTCGTTGAGCAGCCGCACGATCTCCGTCTCGTCGTCCCGCGCGGTCGCGATGATCACCGGTACGTCGGTGATGCCGCGCAGCATCTTCAGCGCCTCGGACCCGTCCAGATCGGGCAGCCCGAGGTCCAGGATGACCAGGTCGAACCGGAAATGGGCCACTTCGCGCAGCGCCTCCAGTGCCGTGCCGACGCTCCGTACGGTGTGGGAGGCCTCGGTGAGGTGGCGGATGAGGGCGGAGCGGACAAACTGGTCGTCCTCGACCACGAGCACACTTGCCATGGGCCGCACCGTACGCCATCGGGAGGATCCGGGTCCCTGGTGGGAGTGCGGACGGGCGGGGCGGGACACGGCTGGGGCTCGTGGTGCAGTATGGCCCGGATGCACAGAGGACTCGTACACGGTTTGGCATGGTCGCTCGCCACGGGCGCGGCGGTCACGCTCTCCTGGTGGGGTGTCCACACGGTGATGGCGGGGACGGCGTACGACCCGCCCCGCGCCCTGCCGATCAGCGGCGACGTGCACACCGCGCAGAACACCCGGCCGCTGTCGTCGTCGACCCAGCGCCCCAGGCAGACCCCGGCCGCACCGTCGGCCTCCGCAACGCAGAAGGCGTCGAAGAGCCCCGGGGACGGGCAGCCGTCGGGCAGCCGATCCCCGTCGTCAGACGCCAAGTCGCCCTCGCCGCCCGCCACTTCGGAGGACCCGGCCAACTCCGGCACCGTGAAGGGCTACAACGTGTCGGGCGGCCGGGTCGTCTTCGACCTCGGCGACAGGTCGGCCCAACTGGTCTCGGCGACGCCCGCCTCGGGCTGGCAGATGCAGCGCTGGATCCAGCCGGAGTGGATCCGGGTCACGTTCACCCGCGGCACCGAGACCGTCTCGGTCTTCTGCACCTGGAACGGCCACCCGCCCATGGTGGAGATCAACAACACCTGACCGGCGGGCTCACCGGAAGGCCCCGGCCGGCGGGGCGGGCGAGGGCTTCGCGCTCGCGTCGCTCACCGCGGTCGCCCCGCCGGTGAAGTCGGCGAGCTCCCGTCCGTGCTGGACGCGTCCGGGGTGTGGGTCGCCCGCGATCCGCCGGGTCAGCTCGGCGACCGGCAGCGCCACGGCCGAGCCGACGAGCACCGCGTTCCCGAACCGTTTGCCGCGCAGCACCGTCGGATCGGCGGCGAGCGCGAGCTCGGGGAAGACCCCGGCGGCGGTGGCGATCTGGCCCCGCAGATGCGCGAGCGGCGGCCCGTCGGCGAGGTTCGCGGCGTACGTTCCGCCCGGCTTCAGCACCCTGCGTACGTCCGCCAGGAACTCGGTGCTGGTCAGATGCGCGGGGGTGCGCGCACCGCTGAACACGTCCGCGATGACGAGGTCGGCCCAGTCGTCGGGGAGCTTGGCGAGCCCGGCCCGCGCGTCCCCGCTCCGCACCCGGATCCGGGCCCCGGGGTCGAGCGGCAGCTCGCGGCGCACGAGCTGGACCAGCGCGGCGTCGAGCTCGACTATCTGCTGGGTGGAGCGGGGGCGGGTGGCCGCGATGTAGCGGGCCAGGGTGAAGGCACCGCCGCCGAGGTGCAGCACGTTCAGCGCCCGGCCGGGCGGCGCGGCGAGGTCGATGACGTGGCCGAGGCGCCGCTGGTACTCGAAGGTCAGACGCTGCGGGGCGTCGAGGTCGACGTGGGACTGCGGTGCGCCGTCGAGCAGCAGGGTCCACCCGCCGGTCCGGTCCCGGTCGGGTATGAGCTCCGCGAGACCGCCGTCCACGGTCTCGACCACGGGCTCGGGCCCGCGCCGCCTGCTGCTTTTCGCCATCCGGCCATTATCGACCGTGCCGGCGGGCACCGCCTTCCCGAGCCCCCGGGGGCAGAACGAGCCCCTGCGCTAGCGCCCCTCGGCCTCGCGAATACCGTCCGCGGCCTCGATCATCCGGGCCGCCTCGCCGAGGGCCTCGCGGAGCAGGCCCGGGTCGGTGACCTCGGCGGTGTCCGGCGGGAGCAGCCACCCCGAGCCGGTGACGGGGGGCGCGGCGGGCAGGCCCGTGATGCGCAGGCCGCGGCCGTCGGTCTCCGTACAGGCGCTGCCCGGCACGTCCCAGGCCGCGGCGGTGCCCGGCGGCACCAGGAAGCCGAGGGTGTCGCAGGTCCCGTCGTGCAGGACCGGGCCGACGGCCGCCGCCGCGGTGCCGCGCCGGATGATGTCGACGGCCTCCAGGCCCTGCCGGGCGGGCACGGTCACCAGGTCGCAGGGCTCCTCAACGCGCGAGCAGGACGGCGGGACGCTCGCCTGAGGTGCGTGCGGATGACGGGCGGTCGTCGTCTGCGTTCGGGAGCCGGTGATGTCGATGTCGGTGTCGGTGTCCACGCAGTCCTCCAACAAGGCAAGCCCTCCGCGTTTCTGCGGTGTATGGCGCTCTCCGCATGGTTCAACGCCCTTGCGCGTCAAGGGGAACGGCGGCACGCCGCCGCAAAGGATGGCATTTCATGGCGGATCGGGGATGAGATATCCGGTTTGTAGGCAAACGCCGTGTGAACGCCACTCCGCAGCAGGTACGTTCTTGCTCCGCATCACCCCGCCAGAGAGAGCTGTCGAGCCATGGCGCCGTCATCAGATCCCCAGGCAGATCCCCGGGCGAACGCGGAAGACCCGCAGGCGCGGCGCCCCCTCACACGGGAACCCAACACCTCTTTCCGGCAGTTGCGGGGCGCACGCTCGCCGGGTGAGTTCGCGGCCGCGGTCCGCCGGGCCGCCCGCGAGATCGGCGAGCAGGTCGCCTGCGACGCCCGCTACATCGGACGCGTGGAGAACGGCGAGATCCGCTGCCCCAACTACGCGTACGAAAGGGTCTTCCGGCACATGTTCCCGGGTTTGACCCTGGCGGACTTGGGGTTCTCGGCAAGGGAGACGGTACGGGGCCGCGGGGCGCGCGCGGTTCCCGGTACGCCCCCGATCCGCCTCGTGTCCTGGCAGGGCAAACCGCACCACCAACCGTCCGACCATCAGAACTTCCAGAACCACGAGGAGAGCGACGTGCTGCGTCGCGCATTCATGACGGGTTCCACCGCCGCGGTGGCGACCGTCTCACTGGGTCTCGGCCCGGCGCCCGTGCATCCCGCCCGGCGCGTCGGCGAGGCAGAGGTGAACGCCGTCGAGGAGGCGGTGCGAAGGATCAGGCTGCTGGACGACCGGCATGGCGCGGACGGCCTCTACCAGCGCGCCGCACAGCCCCTGCGGACCGCGTACGCCCTGCTCGAAGCAGGTGCGGCCCGGCGCTCTACGCATGAGCGGCTGCACACCGGGGCGGGTGAACTGGCCATCTCCGTCGGCTGGTTGGCGCACGACTCGGGCCGCTTCGAGGAGGCGCGCTCGCACTACGCGGAGGCGCTCGCCACGGCTCGGCTCGCGGGCGATCCGGGTCTGGAGGCACACGCCTTCTGCAACATGTCGTTCCTGGCCCGGGACATGGGCCGCCCGCGCGAGGCGATGCGGGCGGCGCAGGCGGGCGAGCGCGCGGCCCGCCTGGTGGCCTCGCCCCGGCTGCTGTCCCTGCTCGCGCTGCGCGAGGCCGGGGGCTGGGCGGGGCTCGGCGACCGCTCGGCCTGCGAGGAGTCGCTCGCTCGGGCGCACAGCCAGTTCGCGCGGGGTGCCTGCGAGGCCGATCCGGAGTGGATGACCTTCTTCGTGGAGGCCGAGCTTGAGATGCTCCAGGCGCAGTGCTGGTCGACGCTCGGCGAGTGGTCGCGGGCGGCGCGCCACGCCCACCGGGCGGCGACGGCGCAGGATCCGCACTTCGCGCGGAACCTGGCGCTGTACCGGGCCGAGCTGGCCGACGACCTCGCGCGGGCGGGGGCGCCCGCGGAGTCCGCGGCGGTCGGCCACCAGGTCCTGGACCTTCTGAACCAGGTCCAGTCGACCCGCGTCCAGGCGATGCTGGCCGACACGTCCCGCATCCTGGCCCCGCACCGGGCGTCGCCGGAGGTGGCGTGCTTCCTGGAGCGGCGGGCAACGGCAGCCGTATAACCCCGCCCCCGCAAGAGGACTCCCCCGCCCAGCGCGATGGGCCCACCGCGGGCCAGGGCCCAGCAGCACGGCCGCACCTCTCGGTCCCCTTGCGACAACGCCCCAGCCCCTCCGGCGATTGAGGAGCGGGGGCCCGGGGGCGGGCCCCCGGGGGCGGGGGTTACGGCTCCAAGTGGCCCGTGTCGTTCCAGCGCTCCAGCGCCGGGTCCCCGTACGCCCATCCCAGGACCGACAGCGACGTCGGGTCCAGGCGGATGCGGGCGGCGAAGGAGATGTCCTCGCCCAGCCAGCGCGCGGCGATGGACCGCAGGATGTGCCCGTGCGCGAAGACCAGCACGTCGCGCCCCGCCGAGCGCGCCCAGTCGACCACTTCGTCCGCCCGCGCGGAGACCTGGGCGAGGGTCTCCCCGTCCGGCACCCCGTCGCGCCAGATGAACCAGCCGGGCCGGACGGCCTGGATCTCGGCCGGAGCCATGCCCTCGTAGGCGCCGTAGTCGAACTCCATCAGCGCGTCCCACGGCTCGGCCCGCTCACCGAACCCGGCGAGCTCACACGTCTCGGCGGCGCGCACCAGCGGGCTGGTACGGACCTCGACGCCCGGCAGCCCGCCCCACGGCCCCCGGTGCAGCCGCTCACCGAGCAGCTTCGCGCCGCGACGGCCCTCTTCAAGGAGCGGAATGTCGGTCCGGCCGGTGTGCTTGCCCACGAGCGACCACTGGGTCTGCCCGTGCCGGGCCAGCAGAATGCGCGGTGCGGCGGCTGCCATGGGTCATATCTCCTGATTCCATACGAAAAGTGCCAGTGACCATCATCGCGTACCGCCCGAGGCAACCCGTGGCCGGATCCCGGCGTCTGACCGGTACGCCGGGGTGCTGCGCGAACGCAATCGCTTACACCGTACGGTTGAACGCACGTCAAAGACCCAGAGGCCCCCTGAGGGCAGTCCGAGGACCAATTGGGGGAACCTTCCGGATGCAGCCGCCGCTCCACGCCACGCGACCGCGCTGGTGGACCGAACTCCCGCTCCTGGCGCTCGTGTACGGGGTCTACTCCCTGGGACGGCTGATCGTACGCGGAGACGAGCCGCTGGCCGTCGCCCACGGTCTGGACATCCTGCGCATCGAGCAGGCGCTCCACATCAACCTGGAGCATCCGCTCAACCGGCTCTTCACGCGCACCCCGGCGCTGGGCATACCCGCCGACTTCGTGTACGCCTCCCTGCACTACCTGGTCACCCCGGCCGTCCTGGTCTGGCTGTTCCGCCGCCGCCCGGGGCAGTACCGGGCCGCGCGCGGCTGGCTGATGACCTCCACCATGCTCGGCCTGATCGGCTTCACCTTCCTGCCGACCTGCCCGCCCCGCCTCCTCGCCCCGGTGCACGGCTTCACCGACACGATGGCGCAGTACGGCTCGTACGGCTGGTGGGGCGCCGACGCGAGCGCGCCGCGCGGTCTTGGCGGGATGACCAACCAGTTCGCCGCGATGCCCAGCCTGCACGTGGGGTGGGCGCTGTGGTGCGGGGTGATGCTGTGGCGGTTCGGCGGCAACAAGCCGGCCAAGGTCGCGGCGGTCGCCTACCCGCTGCTCATCACGTTCGTGGTGATGGGCACCGCCAACCACTACCTCCTCGACGCGCTCGCCGGTGTCGCCGTGATGGGCGTCGGCCTGCTGCTCTCACGGCCCTTGCTGCGGCTCACGGCCCGCCTGGGGGCCCGCTTCGCGCCCGCCTCTTCCGCCACGGGCGCCCCGATTGTCAGTGGTGGATGCGAGACTTCCCCGGGTGAGCGAATCCCTGGGCAGCGGGCCCCCTCCACCACCCCCGCGGAAGCCGACGACGGCGCTGCGTCGCCGGCTCGCTGAGCTGCGCGGGCCGACCGTCCCGGCCCGTCCGCTGGACGCACGCGCGCTCGCGGCCCTCGCCGCGAACCCGGGCTGCCGCAGACGCGCCCTGCTCGACGGCGCCGGGGTGGACAAGGGCGCGCTCGCCGAGGCGATCGGCTCACCGTCGGCCGCGTTCGGCCAGTCCCAGTTCGCGTTCATGCGGGGCAACGCCTTCGAGGCGAAGGTGAAGGGCGACGGCGGCACCGAGCTGCTGCGCCTGCTGCACGAGCGGATGGGCGCGGGCTCACAGCCGCCGTGCGACGTGCTCGCCCCCGATCTCGCGGCGGCCGGCCCCGAGGGCCGCGCGGCCCGCACCGCCCTCGCCCTGCGGGAGGCCACCGCCGCCGGGCACTGGGCCTTCCTCGACCATCCGATGCTGGCCCTGGACGTGGCGGGCTCCCCCGCCTATCTGGAGCCGGACGCGGTGGTGGTGCACCCCGACGGCCGCTGGACGGTCGTCGAGATCAAGTCGTTCCCCATGATCGACGCGGCGGCCGACCCGTCGAAGGTGGGCGCGGCCGCCCGCCAGTCGGCGGTCTACGTACTGGCCCTCGAACGGGTCGCCGCCGCCACCGGCCGAGCCGCCGTGGACCACTCGGTACTGCTGGTCTGCCCCAAGGACTTCTCCAACCTGCCGACCGCCTCCGTGGTCGACGTACGCAAGCAACTGTCGGTCACCCGGCGCCAGTTGACACGTCTTGCCCGTATCGAGGACATCGCGGATGCCCTGCCCCCCGGTACCACCTTCGACCTCGACGGCCAGAGCGGCGACGCGCTGGCGGCCGCGGTCGAGGCGGTGCCCGCGGTGTACGCGCCGGAGTGTCTGGCCGCCTGCGAGCTGGCCTTCCACTGCCGCGAGCGGGCTCGCGCCGAGGGCGCGGTGACGGCGCTCGGCCGGAGTCTGCGGGGCGAGCTCGGCGGCCTGGTCACGATCGGCGAGGTCCTGTCGGCGGCCCGCGGAGCATCGGGCGACCCCGACGATCCGACGGTCGCCGCGGTACGCCGCGCGGCGGCCCTGCGCAGGGAGGCGATCGCATGCCCGTCCTGAGTGAATCCCGAGCGCTGAGCGCGGCCGTGCCCAGCGCGGTCGTCCTCGCCGAGCCTCCTCTCGCCCGGCGCGCCACCCCGGAGGCCGCCCGGTGTCATTGATCACCACGCTGGCCCGGCTGGAGGCCGTCGAGACCGGACGGGCCCAGCCGCTGGCCGGCGTCCGCCACCGCCACCTCTCCGAGCACCCCCTGGTCTTCGTGCCGCTCACCACGGCAGGCGAGGCGGGCGCCCCGCTCGGCGCGCTCGTCGGCACCGACCGCGCGGCCCCGACGCTGCTCGTGGTCCCCCAGCCCCGCGACCGCGACCTGCGGTTCACGTTCCTGGCCGACCTGGCCGACGCCGTACTGCCGTATCTGGACGCGTACGCCGACCGCGTCGAGCTGGTCGAGCGCACGGACACCTCCCAACCGAAGGCGGGGGGAGAAACCGATGCCGAGACCGGCAAGAAGGCCAAGGTCGAGGTCGAACTGTGCGAGGACGCTCCGCAGTTGATCGTCCCCGGGCGGGCCGGTATCGACTTCGTACGGCTCCTGGGCCGCTCGATGCGGTTCCGCCGCACCGCCGAGCAGGACCCCGACACGCCCCATCCGGCGCCGCCCCGGGTCCCGCTGCTGGGCCGCTGGTTCACGCACTACGGCGAGCGCGCCCGCACGCCCGGGGCCGCGCTGCTGCTCGCCGCCACCGATCTCCTCAACCGGCACTGGGCGACCGGCCAGTCCAGCCTGGAGGACCAGCACCTGGGCGCGCTGCTCGCCTGGATCGACCCGCCCGCCGGTGAATCCGGCGCGCAGGCCGCGCTCCAGGCCGAACTGGAACGGGACGCGGCCGGCCAGCTGCTGTGCCCGCCGGCCGGTCCGGCCACCGACCCGGCGTTCGACAACCGCCTGCTCGCCCCCGCCGTGGAGCGCTACGACCGGGCCCGCCAGGCGCTCCACGCGGCCGAGGACGGCATGGCCGCGGACGAGTGGCTGGGCCAACTGACCGCCGCGGAGCGGGAGATCCGCCGACTGCTGGCCGAGCAGCTGATGCCCACCTGGTCGGCGGTGTGGCGCGCCCTCGACCTGCTGCGGGAGCTCCCCGAGGGCGAGCGGGCGGCGGCGCGCTGGACCAGCGACCGCTGGTCGTTCACCGGTCAACGGGACCGGATCGCCGCGGGCGAGCCGCCGCAGCCGCGCCGCGACGACGCGGTGACCGCCGCCACCAAGCTGCTGCGGCGCGAGCGCGCTCAGGCCGAACTGGAGGCGGGCGAGGCGCTGGACGATCCGCTGGTGATGGCGGGCCGCAGACTCGCGGGCGAGGCCTTCGTGGGCGAGGTGGTCGAGGTCGTCCAGGAGTGGTCGCAGTCCAAGCGGCCGAGCCCCCGTCCGCTCGTCACCCTGCGCACCGACGACACCCCGCACCTCGCCGAGGGCACGAAGGTGTTCCGCACCCTGGACGGCAGCCCCCAGAAGGCGCAGAAGGCCGAGTTCGTGACGTACGAGTCCGAGGGCGTGCTGGTCCTGCGGCTGCTGGACAAGATGGGCCGGAGCAGGGACCCGGCGCCCGGCTCCGTGCCGGACAAGGGCGACCGGCTCTGCTGGACGCTGTTCGAGCACGAGCAGCGCGGCGCCCCGAAGCTGCCCGACCCGGAGGCCACCCCCTGGACGCACGGCGGTCCCCCGGGCGGCGCCGCCGAACAGCCCGATCCGCTGACCCCCGAGGACATCCTGTGACCGCCTTCGACCCGGGCGCGGCCGCGGCCGAGGCCACCGACGCGATCCTCGCCGACACCCTGCACGGCTCGGCCCGCGGCGTCGTCGTGGACTCGCCGCCCGGCGCGGGCAAGTCCACGCTCGTGGTGCGCGCGGCGCTTGAACTGGCCGCTGCGGGGCGCCCGTTGATGGTGGTCGCCCAGACCAACTCCCAGGTGGACGACCTGGTGGTACGCCTCGCCGAGCAGGCCCCCGACCTGCCGCTCGGCCGACTGCACAGCAGCGACGCGGACCCGTACGACAAGGCGCTCGACGAGCTTGACACCGTACGCAAGTCGTCGAAGGCGGGTGATCTGGCGGGCCTGGACGTGGTGATCTCCACGGCCGCGAAGTGGGCACATGTGAAGGACGTCGAGCCGTGGCGGCACGCGATCGTGGACGAGGCGTACCAGATGCGCTCCGACGCGCTGCTCGCGGTCGCCGGGCTCTTCGAGCGGGCGCTGTTCGTGGGTGACCCGGGCCAGCTCGACCCGTTCGCGATCGCGGACGCCGAGCAGTGGGCGGGCCTGTCGTACGACCCGTCGGCGAGCGCGGTCTCGACGCTGCTCGCGCACAACCCGGAGCTGCCGCAGCACCGCCTGCCGGTCTCGTGGCGGCTCCCGGCGTCGGCGGCGCCGCTCGTCTCGGACGCGTTCTATCCGTTCACCCCGTTCCGCAGCGGCACCGGCCACGGCGACCGGCACCTAGCCTTCGGCGTCCCCTCCGACGGCTCGGCGCCGGACCGCGCGCTTGACGAGGCGGCCGAGTCGGGCTGGGCCCTGCTCGAACTGCCCGCCCGGCACACCCCGCGCACCGACCCGGAAGCGGTCCACGCGGTCGCCGAGGTCGTACGCCGCCTTCTGGACCGGGGCGGCGCCGCGACCAGCGAACGTTCGCCACAGCCCGTGCCGCTCACCGCGGCCCGGATCGCGGTCGGCACCGCGCACCGCGACCAGGCGGCCGCGATCCGGGCGGCGCTCGCGGACGTCGGGGTGAGCGGGGTCGCCGTCGACACCGCGAACCGGCTCCAGGGCAGGGAGTTCGACGTGACGGTCGTCCTCCACCCGCTCTCCGGCCGCCCCGACGCGACCGCCTTCCATCTGGAGACGGGCCGCCTGTGCGTGCTGGCCTCGCGCCACCGGCACGCGTGCATCGTGGTCTGCCGTGCGGGCGTCACCGACCTCCTGGACGACCATCCGTCGACGGAGCCGGTCCAGCTGGGCGTGACCGTGAAGTTCCCGGACGGCTGGGAGGCGAATCACGCGGTGCTGTCCCACCTGGAGGAACACCGGGTGCTCTGGCGCCCCTGACCGGCGCCCACGCGTGGCGGCGCGCGCCGGGCGCTCTCGGCGCACTTGGCCGGCGCCGGGGGCCCGGCGCCCCCTTGCGCGGGGCGGGGAGAATGGACGGTGGTCCGGGCGTCCGGACCGTGAGCGTCTTTGCTGGGAGGACAGACATGCCGGAGCACGAGCGGAATGTGGAGAAGAGGCCGCGGCTGAGGCCCGCACCGCTTCTCTTCGAGCCTTCCGAGGCCACCGCCGACCCGGAGCACTTCTTCGACCTGGAGTCCATCGCGGACCCCGGAGCGCTGCTCTCGCGCGCCACCGAACTCGCCCTCGCCTTCCGGGCCGCGGCGGACCGTGCGGTCGAGTTCCAGGCGGTCGCGGCGGCCCAGCTCGCCGACCCGCGCCGCTTCGACCGGCTGACCCCCGCCGACGTGGCAGCCCGAGCCGAATGGACCGAGGACTACGCGAAGAAGATGATCGAGTTCGGCCGCGACCTGCTGCGCGGCACGGACCCGCACTGAGAGGCTCACACCCCACGCCCCAGCACGAAGCCCCGCCGAAAGCCGCTCCCGGGCCCCGGCACCAGCCCCCGCCGAAAGCCGCACCGCCCCACGGCCCCGGCGCGAACCCGCACCGCCCGGCCCACCACTCCACGCCCGCGACGCCCGCCGCCACCGACAGCCGCCCCACGCCCGCCACGAACCCCCGCCGAAAGCCGCGCTACCCCACGCCCTGGCGCGGACCCGCACCGACAGCCACACCACCACACGCCCCCGGCACGAACCCCCACCGGCCGGCGCACCCCCCGTGGCCACGCGCCCCCGGCATATACCGGGGCGCAAGATACGCCCTCGGTGCCTGCCGTGTCCTGGTTTCCGCCAAGCCGCCGAAACGGAACGTAGTCAGCCGGTAGACGTAGAGGCATGAGCAGCAGCAGCGTTTGGCAGAAGGTGGGCGACGCGGCCCGCGCGGCAGGGCACTGCGGCGGCGAGCGCGCGGGCGCCGACGCGTTCGACGTCTTCCGGGTCCTGCGCGACGAGGGGCGCCATCAGATCGGCGAGGTCTCGGCGGAGGGCGCGGCCTGGCTGTCGTCCGCGGCCAGCCACCCGCGCAGCACCCTCGCTCTCTGGGAGGCTCGGCCGACGGCCCCCGGTGTGCTGCCCTGCGGCTCGGTCTTCGACGTGGTCAACGTCCCGTCGATGTTCGGGCGCCGCATCCTGGACCGCCTCTGGTCAGAGGGCCCCGGCTCGGGCCCGGTCGCCGTGCACCGCGGCCGGATGCTGCTGTTCGCCACCCCCGGCACCGCGCAGCGGCTGCCCTCGCTCCTGGAGTGGGAGGAGTGGCACGGCGCCGACGTCCCGGTCCCTCCGCTGCTCTGCCACGGCGCGGGCGACGCGGTCACCGTCCCGGCCCTGCTCGGACCCGAGCCCGAGAACAGCGGCGCGGCTCGCTGGCTGGTGGCCCCCGACACCCGCCGCCCCTGGCTCCCGGGACCCGACGTCCTGCTCTGGGCCTGCGTCCGGGCGGCGAAGAGCGGGCCCTCGGACCCTCCCCGGAAATCGATTTTTCCTCCCGCCGATCAGGGTGCTAATGTCTACGACGTCAGCAGGCGCCGCTAGCTCAGTTGGTTAGAGCAGCTGACTCTTAATCAGCGGGTCCGGGGTTCGAGTCCCTGGCGGCGCACAGACGGAAGAAGCCCCTCGCGAAAGCGAGGGGCTTCTTCGTGTCGCGGGGCCGGGGCGCGGCCCGCGAGCCGGGCAGTGGGTCAGGCGGTCCGTCGCCCCGTCGGTCAGTGGGAGATCTTGACCGTCCAGGCGCCCGACTTCGACCGCCCCTCGGCCTCGATCTTGACACCCTCGCCCGGCACCGTGAACGTCTCGCCGAGCTCCACCGGCGCGTCCGCGAGCGGCGGGTACACCGATTTCTCCCAGCACGCCTCGGTGTTCGGATGCGCGTCGAACACCTCGACCGGGCCGCCGCCCGAAGCCGAGCCGCTGCGGACCCGGTAGACCAGCAGGCCTTCCTTGCAGCTCGCGTGGTCGAGGCCCGAGGAGACCCGTACCTCGATCGCGATCGCACGGTCCTCACCGGTGCGTACCACCGCGAGGCGCCTGCCCGCGGTGCCCGCCTTCGCGGGGGAGGCGGACAGCGGTTCCAGGGTGATCCGGCTGGTCCCGTCGCCCATGACACAGGCGACCTCCTGCCGGTCCAGCCAGCCGAGCTTCCACTTCTGCCAGCCGAACAGATCGGGCGCCGTACCGAACTGACTGCCCATCACATCCCAGTCGCCGACATAGGTGTCCCAGTCGCCGGCCTTGCCGTCCTGCGGCCGGTGGTAGAGGTCGGGCAGGTCGAAGACGTGTCCGGTCTCGTGGGCGAGCACGTTGCGGTCCGGTGGATGGTGCTCGAAGACGGTCACCACCCGCCTGATGTCACGGCCGTCCGCGCGCATCGGCCGGTCGAAGTTGACGACCTTCGTGGCGTCGGAGTCGACGCCCGGCGCGTCCGGGTCGGCCACCAGGTAGACGATGTCGTACTTCGAGAAGTCCGTCGTCGGATCGGCCGCGCGGATCGCGTCCTGGAGGTAGCGGGTGCGCTGGTCGGGGTCCCAGTCACGCTCTATGCGGTACGAGGTCGACGCGGCCGGCATGCGCACCCAGCGCCGCTGCGGCTCCGCGTTCAGGCGGAACTTCCCGTACGAGGCCTGGTCGAAGAAGCGGCTGGTGGCGGGGAAGTAGTCGGCGGCGAGGTCCTTCGGTTCGGTGATCGGGCGGGAGTCCGGGAAGGACAGGAAGACCATCACCGCGTTGAGGGTGCGGACGGGGCGCAGGTAGGAGGAGTTCCAGGTGTCGAGGCCGAGCGAGTGATGGGCGGGCGTGCGCGCCAGGGCGCACGGCACCGCGGAGTTCGACGCCACGGCGGGACCCGACACCAGCGAGATGGCGGCGAGCGCCATGAGGGAGGTGAGCGCCGCCGCGGCACTGCGCAGCCGGACACGCTCCACTCCCCCGGGTGTCTGCTGACGCTGCACGTCGACCTCCGGGAGGGGAATGCGGGACATCCCACCCACTTTGTGCAGGTTTATTCAGATATGCCCTGTTCACCTGCCCCAGACGAGTGAGGACCCGACACCCCGACGACTTACAGAAAGTCACGAACGGTCACCGGGGGCCGGAGCCCGGCCACACCCGCGCAGAAACGATCGGCCAACGATCGGTACGGGACTCCGGGTGCTCTTGATCACGACGACAGAGCTGGATCGCGCCTCGCGGCAGCCTCTATGATCGGCACACTTTCCTGCGTGGTTTCAGCCTGGGAGCGGCTGTCGTCACCCCGGCCGAAGTCCCCGGCCACCTCCGTACCACCTCTGTACAACTCGATTGCACTGCGGGAGCGAGCGGTGAGCGGAACCTCCGAAGGAGCGGGTCCAGGGCCCGGAACCGTCCGGCCGCCCGTCACAGAGCGTCATACTGACCGGATCGCGGGCGCCGTGACCGAGCGCCCTCCCGAACGCGCCGAAAACCCCCCGCCCGAGCGTCCACCGGATCAGGCCGAGCCCGCACCGGGCTCCCCCGCCCGGCAGCGCGGCGGATCCCTCGCCGAGCGCGCCGCCGAACTGCTCGCCGAAGCCCGTGCCCAGCAGGCCGCGGGCGACGGACCCCACGCCGCCGGGCGCGGCGCGTCCGAACTGCGGGACTACCAGGCCGCGTTCAACGCCGCCCACCTCGCGATGGCGGTCCTGAACCGGGAGGGCGCCGTCGTCGCCGCGAACACGGCGCTCGCCGACCTCCTGGGCACCGACCCGGCGGCCCTGCGGGAGCAGGAGGCCGCGGGCCTGGTCGATCTGGCCGCCGACAACCGCACCTGGCACGCCTACCGCGAAGTGCTGCGCGGCGCCCGCACCCGGTTCCGCTGCACCCGCCGCCTCAAGCACCCCGACGGGCACTCGCTCTGGGCGGAGGTCACCGTCGCCCCCGTGCCGGGCGGATCCAGCGTGCTGCTCTCGATCGCGGACATCAGCGACCGCCGCGAGCTCCAGGCCCGCCTTCGCCACCTCCAGATGCACGACCCGGTGACCCGGCTGCCCAACCGCACGCTGTTCTTCGAGCGGCTGAACAGCGCCCTGGAGACATCGGCGTACGGCCACGGCGGCACCGGCCGGATCGGGATCTGCTACCTCGACCTGGACGGGTTCAAGGCGGTCAACGACACGCTGGGCCACCGGGTCGGGGACCGGCTGCTCAGCGCGGTCGCGGCCCGGCTCACCGAGTGCGCCGACCAGTTGGGGTACGCGCGCAGCGGCGGCCATCTGGTGGCGCGGCTCGGCGGCGACGAGTTCGCCGTCCTGGTCGAGGACTCGACGGGTACGGAGCAACTCGCCGAGCTGGCCCGTTCCGTACTGGAGGCGCTTCAGCAGCCGTTCGACCTGGCGGGCCAGCGGCTTTCGGTGTCCGCGTCGATCGGGGTGGTGGAGCGGGCCAGCGCCGGCACCACGGCGACCGGTCTGATGCAGGCCGCGGACACCACGCTGTACTGGGCGAAGGCCGACGGGAAGGCTCGCTGGACGCTCTTCGACCCCGAGCGCAACGCCCACCGGATGACCCGGCAGGCGCTGTCCTCCAGTCTGCGCCCCGCCGTGGACCGCGGCGAGTTCGTCCTGGAGTACCAGCCGCTGGTGGGCATGGCCGACCAAGTGGTGCACGGGGTGGAGGCGCTGGTGCGCTGGAACCATCCACAGTTCGGCACACTTCCGCCGAATCGGTTCATCGGAATTGCAGAAGAAGACGGCTCGGTCGTGCAGCTCGGCCGCTGGGTGCTGCGCACCGCGTGCCGGCAGGCCCGGCGCTGGCAGATCGAGCACCCCGACGTGCCGCCGGTCTTCGTCAGCGTGAACGTGGCGGTGCGCCAGGTGTGGGACTCCGACCTGGTGGCGGATGTCGCGGAGATCCTCGCGGAGACCCAACTGCCGCCTCATCTGCTCCAGTTGGAGCTGACCGAGTCCGCCGTGATGGGGTCGGCGGGCCGCCCGCTCCAGGCCCTTCAGGCGCTGTCCGACATGGGCGTGCGCATCGCCATCGACGACTTCGGCACGGGCTACTCCAACCTGGCCTACCTGAGCCGGCTGCCCGTCTCCGTCCTCAAGCTGGACGGGTCGTTCGTGCGCGGCTTCCAGTACGACGAGGGCGGCGCCCACCCCAATCCGGCCGACGAGACCATTGTCGAGGCGCTGGTCCAGCTCGCTCACCGGCTCGGCCTGACCGTCACCGCCGAGTGCGTGGAGACCGCCGAACAGGCGGCCCGGCTCGGCCGGATCGGCTGCGACACCGGCCAGGGCTGGCTCTACTCCCGGGCGGTCCCGCCGGACCGGATCTCCCAGATGATCGCGCCGAGCCCCCAGAAGGTGTGAGTTCCGGATACGGGAACGGCCGCCCCTTCGTGACCAGGGGCGGCCGTTCGCGCGTTCGCGGGAGGGATCAGCAGGCGCCGAGGTCCTGCCAGACGCCCCACTCGCCGGTGGTGCCGGGCTGCTCGCCCTGCGTCCACCACTTGGCCTTCCAGGTGTGGCCGCCGTAGGAGACCTGCGTACCACCGACGTACGGGGCCGACTTGTCCCACGCCGTCGCGGTGCAGCCGCCGGGGGCCGGGGTCGGGCTGCTGGTGGCCGTCGGGGTCGGCGACGGGGAGTTCGTCGCGGTCGGCGTCGGGTCCGGGGAGGAGGAGGGGGACGAACCGACCGCGTCCACGATGTAGTTGAGCAGCGTGGTGCTGTCGTCGAGGCCGAGCAGGCTGTACATCATCGCGCCGGCCAGCCCCCGCTGGTGCGCGTAGTCCGCGCGGGCCTGGATGGACTGCTTGTCGAGGCCGGTGAAGAACTCGCCGTCCTTGTAGAAGTACGAAGCCTTCGCGTCCGGGTCCCAGAACGTGGTGGCCGGGTTGTCCACGATGCCGCCGAGCTCCTTGTAGAGCGCGGTCCCCGCGACCTGGCTGGTGGGCCGGGCGTTGGACGGGCCGGTCGCGGTCTGGGCGAGGCCGTTCGCGGATCCGGCGGGTACGCCCTTCCAGCCCCGGTAGTAGAACTCGTACCCCAGCGTGATCTTGTTGGCGGGGAAGCCGCCCGCGATGCCGTAGGCGGCATTGCCGTCGATCCAGGAGTCGATCGCGTTGGAGATCGAGTACTTCTGGGCGCCGGGCTTGATCACGTCCGTCGGGTCGTTCGCGGGCGAGACCAGCGGGGACTGGTGGTAGGTCGGACCGGTCGCGTTCCAGGCGCCGTGCATGTCGTACGTCATGATGTTGGCGTAGTCGAGGGACGCGCCGATCTTGTCCGTCTCGATGTTCTTGATCTTGTCCTGGCCGGCCGGGAGCGCCGCCGTCAGGAGGTAGTGCTTGCCGCCGTGCGCGGCTCCGTACGCGTCCAGCTGCGAGCGGAACTCGGCGAGCAGAGCGGTGTAGTTGGCCTTGTCCTCGGCGCCGTAGTGGTTGCCGAGGTGGCCGTCGGGCGAGCCCGGGTACTCCCAGTCGATGTCGACGCCGTCGAAGATCCCGGCCGCCGCGCCCGCGCCGCCGTACCCGCCGTCGACCGGCAGGTTGCCGGCGATGTACTGGTTGATGCAGGACGAGACGAACTTCTTGCGGCCGGCGTCGGTGAGGGCCGCGTCGTGGAAGTACTTGGAGTACGTCCAGCCGCCGATCGAGATGTTGATCTTCAGCTTGGGGTACTTCGCCTTCAGCTCCTTGAACTGGTTGAAGACGCCCACGATCGGCTGGTTCCAGGTGTCGGCGGTGCCGTTGACGCTGTCGGCCGCCGAGAAAGACTTCTGGTAGTCGGCGAACGAATCGCCCGCCCCGTCACCGGCGTTGGGGTTGTTGTCGTCGCCCGCCGCCTTGTTCGCCTCGAAACAGGTGAGGTTGGTGGGGTCGATGTTGCCGAACGAGTAGTTGAGGACGTCCAGTTTGCCCGCGATGCCCCGGGTGTCGAGGTGCTTGGGGTAGAAGGCGTTCCCGTACACGCTCCACTGGTCGTAGTACGCGATCTTCACGCCGCCGGTCGACGGCGCGGCGACGCTCTGGGTGGTCGCGGCCGAGGCGGTGCCCAGGCCCGCGAAGGCGGCCAGGGCGCCGGCGGCGAGCACTGCGGTACTCAGGGCGGCAACAAGGGGTCTGCGGGGGTGCAAGACGACCTCCGGGGGGGGATGGGCGCGGGGGATGCGCGCAGGGGCGGTTGGGGAAGTGATAGCGATCGAATCCCGGCCGCGTCAATGGTCTGAACCAAATTGAGGACTAGACCAATTCGACGAGAAAACCCCTCGTCAGCCCCCGAGTTGGGGCCCCCGGCGCCCCCTGTCCCCAGTCCGCACTGGCGATACCCGGCCGAAGCGCACCGCCCCACAAGCCTGAACCACTCCCCCCAACCGCCCCACCTTTTACCAACGCCCCCTCGCCCCCAACCCCGCCAGGCGCGCGCGGAACTGCGCCCCCAGCCACGGCGACAGGCACCCGACCCCACAACCCCAGCCCACCCAGGGGCGCGGGGAACTGCGCGACCAAGCCCCACCGGCCCGCACCCGACCGAACCACCCACGGAAACCAAGCGCTTCCGCACCGATCAAGTCGGCTGCCGCTCATCTCGGGCAGGTCGCGCAGTTCCCCGCGCCCCCAAGGGGTTGACCCTGACCCCCAGAGCCGCCAGAGGGTGGGCGTTAGGCGGCGAGGCTGGGCAGAGCGTATGCGTCGGCGATCAGTTCGTAGGAGCGCAAACGGGCCCCCGGCCCATGCGCATTGGCCGTGATCATCAGCTCATCCGCACCGGTCCGCTTCTGGAGGTCGTCCAGGCCGGTGCGCACCTCGTCGGCCGTCCCGGAGATGACGTTGGCGAGCCAGCTGTCCACGAACTCCCGCTCCAGCGCGCTGAATTGGTACGCCTCGGCCTCATCCGGCGTCGGCACGAGACCGGGCCGCCCGGTGCGCAGCCGGACCATCGAGAGCGCGTTGGTCAGGGTCTGGCGGCGCGCCTCGCGCTCGTCGTCGGCGGCCAGCGCGGAGACGCCGATCAGCGCGTAGGGCTCGGCCAGCACCGAGGACGGCCGGAACGAGTCGCGGTAGAGGTCCAGGGCCGGAACGGTGTTGGCGGCCGAGAAGTGGTGCGCGAAGGCGAACGGGAGCCCGAGCGTGCCGGCGAGGCGGGCACTGAAGCCGGACGAGCCGAGCAGCCAGATCGGCGGCCGGGCGGCCGGGCCCTGCACGGGGCCGGGTACCGCGTGGATGCGGGCGTAGGGGTGCCCGTCGGGAAAGTCGTCGTCGAGGAACCGCGTCAGCTCGGCGAGCTGCTGCGGAAAGTCGTCGGCGCCCTCGTTCAGCCGGTCGCTGCGGCGCAGGGCCGCGGCCGTCGCGCCGTCCGTGCCGGGCGCCCGGCCGAGCCCGAGGTCGACCCGGCCCGGGGCCAGCGCCTCCAGGGTGCCGAACTGCTCGGCGATCACCAGCGGCGCGTGGTTGGGCAGCATCACCCCGCCCGAACCGAGCCGGATGCGCTCGGTGTGGGCGGCGAGGTGGGCGAGGATCACGGCGGGCGAGGACGAGGCGACACCGGGCATGGAGTGGTGCTCGGCGACCCAGTGGCGGTGGAACCCGCGCCGCTCGGCGAGCCGCGCGATCTCCACGCTCGTCTTCAGGGCACGGTGCGCCGTGTACCCACTGCCGACCGTGACCAGGTCGAGCACCGACAGCGGCACGGGCGCGTTGCCGGCCGCCACCCCACGAATCGCATCCACGTCCACGGCCCATGTCCTCCAGTTCATGACGTACGCATTGCCCTTCCGCGGGACAGAACAGGAGGCACTCTCCGTTTTATTCCCGGCGGTACGTATCCCGGGCGGCCACGTGACCGGGCGCAAAGGTGGGTACGACACCGGTCATGACTGAGCCGAGCGAACTCATCGACCTGACGGCACGTCAACTTCTCGCCGGTTACCGGGCCGGCACCTTCTCGCCGGTCGAGGCGACCCGGGCCGTACTGGCCCGGATCGAGGCGGTCCAGCCCCGCCTGAACGCGTTCGTACGGGTCGATACGGAACCGGCCCTGGCCCAGGCCCGCGCCGCCGAGGAGCGGTGGCGGGCCGGAGAGCCGTGCGGCCTGCTCGACGGGGTGCCGGTGTCGGTGAAGGACCTGCTCCTCCAGGCGGGCGGACCAACCCGGTATGGCTCCAACTCGACTTCAGAAGAGGGAAGTTGGAACGAGGACGCCCCCTCGGTGGCCCGGCTGCGCGAGCACGGCGCGGTGCTCGTCGGCAAGACGACCACCCCCGAGTTCGGCTGGAAGGGCGTCACGGACTCCCCGCTCACCGGGGTCACCCGCAACCCGTACGACCCGACGCGCACCGCGGGCGGCTCCAGCGGGGGCAGCGCGGTGGCGGTGGCGGTCGGGGCGGGGCCGCTGTCGGTCGGCACGGACGGCGGCGGCTCGATCCGCATCCCGGCGTCGTTCTGCGGCGTCTTCGGCCTCAAGCCGACGTACGGCCGGGTGCCGCTGCACCCGGCGAGCGCGTTCGGCACCCTGTCGCACGCGGGCCCCATCGCCCGGGACGCGGCCGACGCGGCACTGCTCCTGGACGTCCTCAGCGGCGCGGACTGGCGGGACCCCACCGCGCTCGCGCCCCCGGCCCGCTCGTACGCGGCGGCCCTCACCGAGGACGCGGCAGCCGGCGTGAAGGGCCTGCGCATCGCCTACTCCGCCTCGTTCGGCGGGCAGGTGGCGGTGGGTGCCGAGGTCGCGGCGGCGGTACGGTCCGCGGTGACCCGTCTCGCCGGCCTCGGCGGGTACGTGGAGGAGGCGGACCCGGACTTCGCGGATCCGGTGGAGACGTTCCACACCCTGTGGAACGCGGGAGCCGCCCGGAGGGTCGACCAACTCCCCGTACAACAACGTGAGTTGCTCGACCCGGGCCTGCGGGAGATCGCGGCACGCGGGGCCCGGCTCTCCGCCCTCGATCTGCTGGCCGCGCAGATGGCCGCGCAGGAGGTGGGCCGGCGGATGGCCCGCTTCCACCTGCGGTACGACGTGCTGGTGACGCCGACGCTGCCGATCACCGCGTTCGAGGCGGGCCGCGAGACCCCGCTCGGCACCTCCCCGCACCGCTGGACGTCCTGGACCCCCTTCACCTACCCCTTCAACCTGACCCAGCAGCCGGCCGCTACCGTCCCCGCCGGCACGGACGGCGGCGGCCTGCCGGTGGGAGTACAGCTGGTCGCGGCGCGGGGCGGGGAGGAGGTGCTCCTGAGGGCAGCGGCAGCGATTTCCGGTACCAGCGGCTAGCAGAACCAGCCGCCCCCGGCGTTCAAAGTCGGGGGCATGGGGCGCGTGAGGCTGGGTAGCCGCGCCGCCATGGCTCGAGCTACCTCACGACCGAGACCCCCCATACCCCGGCGCACCCTGCTCGCCGGGGCCGCCGCCGTCGCCCTGACCGGCGCCGCCGCCTGCTCACGTGTGCCTGAGGGCAACGCGCTGGTCCGCCTCAAGTCCCGCGGCACCGTACGCCTGGGCATCGCGGGCGAAGTCCCGTACGGGTACGTGAACGACCAGGGCGAGTTCACCGGCGAGGCCCCCGAACTCGCCAAGGTGATCTTCAAGCGGCTCGGCATCGACCGCGTACAGCCCGTGGCCACCGACTTCTCCTCGCTGATCCCCGGGCTCAACTCCCAGCAGTTCGACGTCGTCTCGGCCGGGATGTACATCAACAAGGACCGCTGCGCACAGGTCCTCTTCGCGGACCCCGAGTACCAGATGCTGGACGCGTTCATAGTCCGCAAGGGCAATCCGAAGGGCCTGCACACCTACCAGGACGTGGTTCGCGCCAAGGCGCGGTTCGCGACCGGTACCGGCTACGCCGAGATCGGCTACGCGACCGCCGCCGGCTACCCCGAGCAGGACATCGTCATCCTCCAGGACCAGGTGGCGGGACTGAACGCCGTGGAGTCCGGCCGCGTCGACGTCTTCGCGGGCACCGCCCTCACCGTGCGGGAGGTCGTGAAGAAGAGCTCGAAGGCCGAGGCCACCGAGCCGTTCGCGGCCGTCGTGGACGGCAAGAAGAAGATCGACGGCGGCGGCTTCGCCTTCCGGCCCACCGACGGCCCGCTGCGCGACGCCTTCAACACCGAGATCCACCGCATGAAGCAGAGCGGCGAGCTCTTCCGCATCCTGCGTCCCTTCGGCTTCACCCAGGCCGAGATGACCACCCTGACCGCCAAGGAGTTGTGCCGATGACGGCGGGACTGTGGCAGCACTGGGTGCTGCCGGGAATCTGGGTCACCATCCAGCTGACCGTGTACAGCGCCGCGCTCGCCGCCGCGGTCGCCTTCGGCATCGGCCTGGCCCGCACCCACCGCTCGCGCCTGGTCCGCTTCCTCGCGGCCGCCTACACGGAGATCTTCCGCGGGACCTCGGCCCTGGTGCTGATGTTCTGGCTGTTCTTCGTGCTGCCCCCGCTCGCGGGCTGGCAGCTGGTCCCGATGTGGGCGGCGGTGCTCGCGCTCGGCCTCTCGTACGGGGCGTACGGCGCGGAAATCGTGCGCGGCGCGCTGAACGCCGTGCCCCCCGCCCAGCGTGAGGCGGGCATCGCGCTGAGCCTCACGCCCTGGCAGCGGACGCGTCTCGTACTGCTTCCGCAGGCGGTGCCGGAGATGATCCCGCCGTTCTGCAACCTCCTCGTCGAGCTGCTGAAGGGAACCGCCCTGGTCTCCCTGCTCGGCGTGGGTGACGTGTCCTTCGCGGCGTACCTGGTGCGGCTCGCGACCCAGGACAGCGCGGAGATCTACACGATCACCCTCGTCATCTACTTCGTCCTCGCCTTCGCGATCACCCGCGGAATGAAGGCACTTGAACGCCGCACCAAGGCGAATCTGGGGGTGGCCAAGTGAATTGGGACTGGTCCGCCGTCTGGGACTTCATGCCGCGCTTCTGGGACGGCGTGCTCACCACGCTTCAGGTCCTGGCGCTCGGCTCGCTCATCTCGTTCAGTCTGGGCCTGGTGTGGGCGCTGGCCTTCCGTGCCCCGACCCGCTTCGTCCGCTGGCCGGTCAACCTGATCACGGAGTTCATCCGCACCACGCCCCTGCTGGTGCAGCTGTTCTTCCTGTTCTTCGTGCTGCCGGAGTGGGGCTTGAAGTTCTCGGCCCTGACCACCGGCGTCCTCGCCATCGGCCTGCACTACTCGACGTACACCGCGCAGGTCTACCGCGCCGGCATCGACGCCGTGCCCAAGGGCCAGTGGGAGGCCGCGACCGCGCTGAGCCTGCCCGCGCACCGCACCTGGTTCGCGGTGATCCTTCCGCAGGCGGTCCGCCGTATCGCGCCCGCGCTCGGCAATTACGTGATCTCCATGCTGAAGGACACTCCGCTGCTCGCCGGAATCAGCGTCCTGGAAATGCTCCAGCAGTCGCGCCTGGCGGGGGCCAGCACCTTCCAGTACACCGAGCCGCTGACCGTCGTCGGTGTCGCCTTCATCCTCATCGCCTATCCGGCTTCGCTGTTCGTACGAGCCCTGGAGCGCCGCCTTGTCCGCTGAATCCCAGACCGACGAAGCCCAGACCGCTGAGACTTCGGTCGCTGAGACCGAGACCGACGAATCCCAGACCGATGAGACCCAGGTCGGGGGAGCCCAAACCGCTGAGACCCCGCTCGGCGGTACCCCAACCGATGACTCCGGGATCGAGACGCCCGTGCAGAACACCGCCACCGAGCTGATCCGCTTCGAGAACGTCACCAAGCGCTTCGGCGACAACACCGTCCTTGACGACCTCTGTTTCAGCGCCCGCAAGGGCCGGCACGTCACCCTGATCGGTCCGTCGGGCTCCGGCAAGACCACGATCCTGCGGCTGCTCATGACCCTGGAGCGGCCGGACTCGGGGATCATCCAGGTCAACGGCACCCGGCTCTACCCGGCCGGCGAGAAGGAGCGCCGGGAGGCCCGGAAGAAGATCGGGATGGTGTTCCAGCAGTTCAACCTGTTCCCCAACATGAGCGTGCTGCGCAACATCACCGAGGCACCGGTCCGGGTGCTCGGCCTCTCCCCCGACGAGGCCGAGGTACGGGCACGCGAACTGCTCGACCTGGTGGGCCTGGGCGACAAGCGCGACGCGAAGCCGTCGCAGTTGTCCGGCGGTCAGCAGCAGCGGGTGGCCATCGCGCGGGCCCTCGCGATGCGCCCGCAGGTGCTGCTCCTGGACGAGGTGACCTCCGCGCTCGACCCGGAACTGGTCGCCGGGGTGCTCGATCTGCTGCGCGACATCGCCCGTACGACCGACATCACCATGCTCTGCGTCACGCACGAGATGAGCTTCGCGCGGGACATCTCCGACGAGGTGATGATGTTCGACTCGGGCAAGGTCATCGAGGCGGGTCCGCCCGAGAAGATCTTCGGCGATCCGGAGCACGAACGGACGCGCGAGTTCCTGGGCGCAATCGCGTGACCACGCGCCGTGCACGACGCTGACCTCACCATCCAGCCATCCGCACGCCCCCAGATCATGACCCTGGCATATGCCACGGTGGCGCGTCCCAGCGTAGGGCACTGATACGCGCCACCAAAGTTGTCAACACCCCCACCGAAAACGGTACTTGGCAGCTATCGTGGAACGGCAGACCTGCCACCTTCGCAGTCTCGACCTGCTAGGGGGAAACCGTGGCGCTGAAGCCAGAGCCGACCGCGCCGTTCCATTCGGTGCACTACGTCCTCCGTGTGCTGGAGGCGATCTCCAAGCACGGCGGGGGCGTGACCGATGTCCAGATCGCCCGTGAAACCGGGCTTCCCCCGGCCCACCTGACGTCCATGCTCCTCATGCTGCGGCGCGAGGGCTATGTCGAGCAGGTGGCCGACGGCGCCTATGTCATCGGCGACTCAAGCGTCCTGCTCGGCTCCGGCGCCGCCCGCCAGCAGGCCCTGGAGACCAAGCTCCAGTCCACCCTGATGTCGCTGCGCGACTCGGTGGGCGCGGCGGTCTACATCAGCCGGTACATCGACGGCGAGGTCAAGATCACCCAGTACGCCGACGGGCCACGCGCGCCGAAGGTGAACGAGTGGGTCGACTTCAAATCCGCGGCGCACGCGAGCGCGGTCGGCAAATGCCTGCTGACCCAGCTGGACCAGAACGGCCGCCGGGACCACCTGTCCCGCCACAAGATCGCCCGGCTCACCTCGCGGACGATCACCAACGAGCGGGTGCTGTTCTCCAAGCTCGACAGCCAGCCGGCCACGGTGCCGGTGCTCGACCTCCAGGAGTACGCGGTCGGCACGGTCTGCGCGGCCGTACCGCTGACGGCCGGCTCGGCCGTCGGCTGCCTGGCCCTGTCACTGCCGATCGAACACGCCCACCGCCTGCGCGCGGCAGCCGAAACCCTCAACCGCCGGGCTGCCCCGGTGGTGCTCTCCCTGGCCATCTGACCAGCGGCGCCCGCCGGGTCCGGGGTGGTCAGGAGCACCCCGCGGGACCAGGTAGTATTTTCTCTGTCAGCAAGCGCCGCTAGCTCAGTTGGTTAGAGCAGCTGACTCTTAATCAGCGGGTCCGGGGTTCGAGTCCCTGGCGGCGCACGTCTGTGACCTGGGCGTTCTCCCTTCGGGGAGGACGCCCTTGGTCGTTTTCGGGGCCGGATGCCGGTGAGCGGCAGGCGCCGTCGTCCGCCTGCACGACGGGCGACTGCGGCACGAGCCCGGCAGCGGCTTCGGCGGCCTGGCGCGTGATCTCCGGCAGCACCGAGGCGTGCACGCACGTCATCTGCCAGACGGCACAGGTACCGCTGTCGTTCCACTCACCTCAGTGGGCCCCCGAGGCGTGATCGCGAATCTCCGTCGCGTGCCTCGCGGCCTTCGCGAGTTCACCGTCGTCCTTGGCTGCGTTGAGCTGCTTCCAGTTCGCGGCGCACACCTTGCAGCCGGGAGCAGGTGCGCAGTCCAGCAGCCAGGCCGCAAACCCCAGAGGGAGTGCGACTGGTGCTTCCTGGGTGGTCTTGTGACGCGTGCCTGCCATCGTGTCTCCTCGCCGCTCCGTGACTCGGGATACGACCGTAAGAAGACCGAGCCAAGCGGCCATGCGAATATTCTTGATTATTCTCCGAGGCCATCCCAGAATGCCTCGACATTCCCCCGTAGCCACGGCCACCCTGTCCCTCACGGCTTCTCCGAGGAGACGAGGGGTGGATCGCATGGCACGTAGGTTGCGCTTCAACGGCACCGGCAGCGGGGGCACGGGATGCCCCGTCGGTGCATGAGGACCTGGACAGTCGGGAGGTAGTCGTTCATGGGCCGCCACTGACCGACCCGGAGGACGTGGCTCAGCTCCAGCACCTGTCGGAGGGTGAGGTCGCGGTGATCGTGCCACGTGAGCTACTGGTGGACTGGGCGCCGAAAGACGCCACCTGGCAGGCGAGGATCATCGACCGCGATGAGTTCGAGAACCTGTTTCGTACGTTCAAGCACACGGCTTGGCGGCTGGAAACGCGCCGCCGGTATGCCAGTGACGAGGCCACCGACACCTACCGGCAGTTCCTGGAGACCGGCACCGCGGAGTGGGATCCGCAGGACCCGTACTGCGGACTGATCCGAGCGCAGACGGCACAGGGCAAGCGAGTCGAGCGGGTGCGCATCGTGGACCAGCCGCCGACCACCGGTCAGCTCTACCTGCTCGACAACGCCAAGCGGAATAGCGCCCTGGGCGAGGACATCCGCAACCTGTGGCGGACGGGTGCCGAACGATCCCAACTCCCCGCCGAAGACTTCTGGTTGTTCGACAGCCGGCTCGTGGCTCTCCTACCGTTCGATGACGACGATCAGCTCATCGACGTCGAGCTGATCACTGAGCCGGCGGAGGTCGTCCGCTACTCCGTGGCCCGGGATGCCGCATGGCATCACGCCGTTCCGTACAAGGAGTTCGCGACCGGGCTGGACGCAGACGCCTAACGAGCAGACGGAACAGGTACCGGTGAGCACGGACTATCAAAAGGCACGCGAGGACCTCGGTCGCAGGCTCCGGGGACTCCGGGTCGAGAGCCCTTACGGCCCTCTCACCGGTACGGCGTTGGCTCAGCAGCTCGGCTGGCCGCAGTCCAAGATCAGCAAGCTGGAGAACGGCCGACAGACTCCGACAGCCGAAGACCTCCGGGCTGGGGCCGAGGCCACAGGCCAGGGCGGCGCCTTCGACGAGTTGCACGGCCGGTTGAAGGGCTTCGAGAGCCACATCCGGTCATGGCGGCGGCAACTCGCGGCAGGACACCGTCCGGTGCAAGACACGTGGAACACCCTGGTGGACGACCCAGCACGCTCCATGCCTGGGAGAGCTTTGGTGTTAGCGGGATGCTCCAGACCGCCGACTACGCCCGACACATCTTCGAGAACTACGCCGCCCTACAGAACTCGCCCCGAGACGCAGAAGATGCGGTACGAGCCCGCATGCGACGGCAGGAGTGGTTGTACCGTCCGGGTAAGCGGCTGAATCTGCTGATGTGGGAGGGGGCGCTACGGGCCCAGATCTGCCCTCCCGCCGTTCTGGTCGCTCAACTCGACCGGCTGCTGGGCATCGTGGGCATGGACACTGTCCATCTTGGGATCGTGCCGTGGGAGGCCGCCCTCAAGCTTCCGCCCGCGAATGCATTCTGGATCTTCGACGACCGGCTCGTAGTGACCGAGGACTGGCACGCCGAGCTCTGGCTGGACGACGCCGACAGTCTCGCCCTGTACCAACGCATTTGGGCGGCACTCAGCGAAAGCGCAGTATTCGGCCCGGACGCTCAGAAGGTGATCAGCCGAGTGCGTCACAGCATCAAGATCTGATAGATCACGACCGATTCCTCACAGAGCCGCTTGAGCCTCAGTAGTTACGCGCGACCTGAATGGTGTTGGACACCGTGTCCGCGTCCTTCGGCAGGGACTCAAGGCAGTCGTCCGTCACGGTGTTCTCCCCCAGTTGTCGCGATTGGCTCGGATCCACGCTGATCACGTACAGGGTCCGAACCGAGTTGACGGGGGATGTGCTGATGTCCAACCGGTACGTCCTGGAGTCCACCGCCGGGTCGATGTCCATCCGGGGGCAGTAGATGTTGTGCTCGGTGCCCTTCGTGCCCACACCGTGCAGTTCGGCGATGAGTTTGTACGTGTGGTCCGCCTTGGGCGCACAGTGCACGTCCACGTGCATGTCGAAGACCCCGCCGACTTTCGAGGGCGCGGAGATCTCCATGCGGTCCCCCTTGCACGACGAGTCGGGCGCCCCGGAGGCGGAGTGCGACTTGGTGCTGAACCAGCCTCCCACCACCGCTGCGATCACGGTGCCGCTCGCCGTGATCACCGCGGCAACGATCACCGCATTCCGTGTCTTGTGCCGCCTCCGTCTGCCCGGACGCGGAGATGTCGTGGCCATCGCTTGTCCCTTCGCCACAGCCGACGGATCCTCTTCAGCCATCCACACGGCATGAGGCAGCGGGCAGTTCCCCAGAAACCGGACTACATACCTCTTTTAAGCTCCTACGCCCCCTCACCTGACCATCTCTACGCGTAGCTCACTTCCACAGGTCTCGACCAGTGGGCCGCGGAAATGAGCTACCGGTCGACGGAGGTCGCGCCTTGGGCTCTTTCGTGCGCCCGGAGGCCCGGAAGGGCAGGCCGAGATATCCAGACGGTTGTTTTACACACTCGTACTAGACAGACGTTTAAGACGCCCGTACATTCGCCACCATGACGAACTCGACGAGCACCGCAGTGAGCACCACCGGCGAGGCGGGCAGCCTTCGTGCCGGGCGCAGGGAGTGGACCGCCTTCGTCGTCCTCCTGTTGCCCCTCCTCCTGGTCTCGATGGACGTCTCCGTCCTCTACTTCGCGCTCCCCTCCATCAGCCGCCGGCTCGACCCCTCGGCCACCCAGCAGCTGTGGATCATCGATGTGTACGCCTTCGCGCTGGCCGGACTGCTGATCACGATGGGCTCTCTCGGCGACCGGATCGGCCGGCGCAAACTGCTCCTGTTCGGCGCCGCCGCCTTCGGGATCGCCTCGGTGGGCGCCGCGTACGCCACCAGCGCCGAGATGCTCATCGCCGCACGGGCGCTGCTCGGCATCGGCGGGGCCACTCTGATGCCCTCCACCATGGGCCTGGTCCGGAACATGTTCCGCGACGACAAGCAGCGTGGGCAGGCGATCGGCATCTGGTCGGGCGCCATGGCGGGCGGGATCGCGCTCGGCTCGGTGCTGAGCGGGATCATGCTGGAACACCTGTGGTGGGGCTCCGTCTTCCTGGTCAACGTGCCCGCGATGGTGCTGCTGCTCGTCCTGGCGCCGGTGCTCGTACCGGAGTTCAAGGACCCGGCACCGGGGACGTTCGACCTGCTGAGCGTGCCGCTGTCGATGGGCGCGGTGCTGCCGGCGGTCTACGGCCTGAAGGAGTTCGCGGCCGACGGCTTCACCGTGAAGAGCGCGGTGTGTGTCGTGGTGGGCCTGCTGCTCGGCACGGTCTTCGTACGCCGTCAGCTCACCCGGCGCGAGGCGATGATCAGCCGCGAACTGTTCCGCCCCGGCCGCGGCTTCGGCGCCGCGATCTCGCTCAACACCATCGCCTCCTTCGCGATGATGGGCTCGGCCTTCTTCACCACCCAGTACCTCCAGTCGGTGCTCGACATGAGCACGATGCGGGCCGCGCTGTGGAGCGTGGCTCCCTCCCTCGCCGTCGCGGTCGCCGCCCCCACCGCGACGGCCGTGGCACAGAGGGTGAACCGGGCCTACGTCATCGCGGCGGGCTTCGCGATCGCCGCCGCCGGGTACGGGCTCGTGGCGCTGGCCGGCACCGATTCGCTGTGGACGGTGCTTGCCGGTGCGGCGGTCATCGGCATGGGCATCGTGACGGTGATGGCGCTTGTCTCCGACATGGCGCTGGCCTCGGCCCCGGCCGAGAAGGCGGGCTCGGCGGCTTCGCTGCTCGAAACGGGGCAGGAGTTCGGCGGGGCGCTCGGCATGGCGGTGCTCGGCTCGATCGGCACCGCGGTCTACCGCGCCGACATGCCGCCCGCCGCGCCGGCCGCCGCCCGCGAAACTCTGGGCGCGGCCCTCGCCACCGCCGACCGCACCCTGGCCGGGCTCGCCCAGGAGGCCTTCGTGCACGGCATGCGGTACGCGGCGGTCGGCGGCACGCTGATCCTGCTGATCGCGGCGGTGCTGGCGGCGGGGATGCTGCGGGGGCCGGCCTCACAGGCCCCCGCTTCACAGAGCTAACCGCCCAGCGTGTCCAGCACGGTTTCGGCCTGGTGGTCGGCGCCGAGGCGGTTGGGGTGGAACGGGACGGCGGGGCCCGGCGGGTCGGTGGACACAGGAGTGAGTCCCTCCACCCACCTCTTCCCCGCCGGCTCGCAGACGTCGTGTCCGACACTGCCGCGGTAGGTGTCGACGAATTCGGCCCCGCTCTCCTTGGCGGCGGTGGCGAGCATGCCGTTCAACTCCCTCAGGCGGGCGCCGAGCCAGGTCAGGTCCTGGTCGAGGATCGGCACCGTCGGAAAGCAGCCCCGGTCGGCGGAGACGCCCGCCAGATAGTCGACCACCAGGACCGTGGCCTTCGGCGAGCGCTGCCGGATGCCCGCGAGCGCGGCGGTGATCCGGGGCTTGGCGGCGGCGATCTGCTGCGACATCAGATCCTGGCCCTCGGGGCCCGTGAACCTGGTCCGGCACGGGGTGCCCAGCGGAGCCGGCAGCTGGTTGAGGCAGTCCAGGACGGCGGTCCCGAGCCCCACGTCATTGCCGCCGATGCCGAGGGTGACCAGGTCGGTGGTGCGGGTCAGCCGGTCGAACTGGGCCGGGTTCACCCCGTCCGCGAGCAGCGGTACGCGGCCCACGTCCTGCGGGGCGGTCATCTCGGCGGTGGTGGCGCCGCCGCACGTCGCGTCCCGGAACACGGGTACGTGCAGCCGGGCGGCGACCTGCTTCGGGTAGTTCCAGGTGCTCTGGGCACAGCCGGTGGGGGCGTAGGTGCGGTCGATGCCGAGGACGGTGACGTCGGCGGACCAGGAGTCACCGAGGGCGACGTACTCGTGGAAGTGAGGGTCCGCGGTGGCGGGGGTCGGCGTGACGACGAGGGCGCAGGTGGCGGCGAGGGCCGTGAGGAGGAGGCGAGGGTTCACGCGCCCATCCACCCATTGCGGGGCGGGGTGTCGGGGGACCCTTGCCGAAGATTCACCCGCCCGCGTCTGCGGATACTCCGCCCCGCCCCTTATCTCGGCCGGTCCGGGCCCGGCGTCAGAACCGGACGTCCGAGCAGGCGTAGAACGCGTTGCCCGTGTCCGCGATCGTCCACACGGCGAGGATCATCTGGTGGCCGGTGCGCCCGGTGGGGATGGTTCCCTGGTGCGACAGGGTTGCCGGGGGCTGCTTGCCGCCGTAGGGCACGACCAGGAAGGGCCGGGTGTCGAGCGCGGCCCGGGTGAGTTGTCGGCTCGGGTCCCAGCCCTGTTTGGTGAGGTAGTAGCGGAAGTCCGTGGTCGCGTGCCGGGCGGTGAACTGCCAGCGGAACGTATACGTCTGACCGCCCGTCAGTTTCGTGGTGGGCCAGCCCGTACCGCCACGCGGATCGTCCAGCTGGGCGAACCGGCTGTTGCCCCCCGCGCAGATCGTGCCGTCGGCGGGCCCGGCCGCCGGGAAGCCCTTGGGGCCCTCGACGGACTGCGGCTCCCACTGGATGTCACCGCAGTCGGCGACCGTACCGTTGGCGCAGAGCTTCTGGCGGCTGATGGGCTGGTCGGTGTAGCCGTGGCTGCTCGCACTGCCGGTGGCGAGCATGGACGCGCCGACGACGGCGAGCCCGACCACGGCGGCACCGAGCCGCTGCTTCTTTCGCATGCTGACACTCCTGAGAACGTGGGGGAGTTCTGGGGATGGAGCTGCACGCGTGCGGCATTTCATGTTCCGGTCTAGACCAAGTCCCAATATATTGACGGGAGTTGAGCGTGTCCAGACCGGCGGAGGGAGGTGCCGGTGGAGTCGGCGATGTCGGCGATGCCGGCCGGAACGGCGCCGGGTGGTGGACGCCGGCCACCTCGGCGGTCACCGCCGGGACGGCGTCCCGGTCCTGGGCCTCGGCCGCTCAGCCGCCTTCCCCCGAACCGCGGCCCGGCCCCAGACCCCGGCCACGTCGGCGGTCACCACCGGAACGGCGTCCGGCTCCGGGCCTCGGCCACGCCGACGGTCACCACCGGAACGGCGTCCGGTGCTGGACGCCAGCCACCTCGGCGGTCACCGCCGCAACGACGCCCCCGCCCCAGACCCCGGCCGCTCAGCCGCGCTCCCCCGAACCGCGGCCCGTGTAGAAAGCGACCGTCAGGTCCCTCACCAGGGCCTTGCGTTCGTAGTCGTCGAGTTCCACCAGGCCCCGCGAGGTCAGTCGGTGCACGGTGTCGTCCACCGCGTCCACCACCGAGGTCAGCACCGAGTCCCGGTGCCGGGTGTCGATCGCCGCGACCCGCTGCCGGTGCATCGCCGCCGCCACCTCGGGCGCGTACTCGATCAGGGTCGGCTGCGCCGAGTACACCTCGATGCCGACCGGCTGCGCCTCCGACTTCAGCGTCCGGGTCAGCGCGTCACCTACCGCCTCCGCGTTCCGGAGGGTGGGCGTGTCGTCGTGGAAGGCGTCGGCCGGGAGCTGCGAGAGCACGCGGGCCGTCGCCGCCTCCACCTGCTCACGCAGATACCGCTCGTGGTCGGCGACGGCGAGCGTGGCCCGCGCGGTGTCCCTGATCCGCCACACCACCAGGACCACCACCCGCAGCGCCGTGCCGTCGGCGTCGACCACGCGCAGCGGCTCGCTGCGCCAGTGCCGCAGCCGCACGTCGACCCGGCGGCGCAGCAGCAGCGGGCTCATCCACACGAGCCCGGTGCGCCGCACGCTCCCGCGGTACTCCCCGCACAGCGAGAGCACCCAGGCGCAGCCGACCCGGCCGCGCCCGAGCCCGCCGAAGGCGAGCACCACCGCGGCCGCGCCGAGCACGAGCAGCGCCCATTGCTCGACGCGGATTCCGGCGTACGGGAACGAGGGCAGCCGCAGCGCCGTGGTGACGGGCTCGGGCAGGACGCCCGTCCACCAGATCACCACCGCGCAGACGGCGATCGCGAGCAGCCCGGCGACGACCGCTGCCCGGCCGGGCAGCACCGGGCCCGGGTACTCCGATACCCGCGGGTCGACCGGAGTGACGGGCCGGGCCGGAACCGCGATGGTGGGCCACGGCCTCGCCTGCTGCGGGGTCCGGGGGTGCACCGGCCCTGGACGGGGAGCCGCCAGGACCGGGGCGGCGACGACCGGCTTCGGTCCGGCGTCGTCGCGGAACAGCAGATGGACCGGAATCTCAGCGGTGTCATCCCCCTGAAGGACGGCCACCCGCCGCCCGGCGTCCGCGGGGGTCGGGGCGGAGGCTGGCGCGGATGCGGGGGCGGATGCGGGGGCGGGGACGCATGTGGATGCGGAGGCGGATGCGGAGGCCGCCGCTGGCACGGTTGTGGGCGCGGGGACGGCCGGGGGCCGGGACGCGGGGCTGGCCGCTGGCACGGTTGTGGGCGCGGGGACGGCCGGGGGCCGGGACGCGGGGCTGGCCGCTGGCATGGATGTGTGCGCGGGCGCGGGTACAGATCCGGACATGGATCCGGGTGCGGATGTGGCCGCTGGCACGGATCCGGATGAGGATGGGAGGACGGCCGGAGGCCGGGACGCGGAGGCAACCGGAGGCACGGACCCCGGCGCGGGGACCGCTCCGGACGCGGATGCGGATGCAGGGGCAGCCCCTGGCACGAACCCGGGCGCGAACCCGGGCGCGGGGACGGATCCCGACGCGGATGCCGCCGCTGGCACGGATGCGGATCCGGATGCGCCCGCTGGCGGGCCCCCGAACGCAGATGCGGGAACGGCCGGAGGCCGGGACGCGGAGGAAACCGGAGGCACGGACCCGGGCACGACGGCTCCGGACACGGATCCGGATGCAGGGGGCGCCGCTGGCACGGATACCGGGGCAGATGGGGACGCGAGCGCTGGCACGGATACCGGGGCAGATGGGGACGCGAGCGCTGGCACGGACAGGGAGGTGGACGCCGAGCCCGACGCCGACATGGACGCCGACGCGGACGTGGGCGTGGACGTCGGCACGGCCACGGAGCCGGACGCCGACTCATACGCGGATGCGGGCGCTGGGGCGGGGGCTGGGCCGCGGGGTGACTCGGCTCCATCCGGAACGGGCAGCCCAGACGCCGACGCGGGCGCCGAGGCACGGGGCAACTCAGCCCCATCCGCGACGAACAGGCCAGACGCCGAGGCGCGGGGCGGCTCAACTCCGTCCGCGACAGGCAGGGTTGGGGTAGGGGGGAGTACCGAGGCACGGCGTGGCTCGGCTCCGTCCGGGACGGGCGGGGTCGGGTTAGGGGCAGGGGTGGGGATCTGCATGCTCGTCTGTTCCTCCATCATGCGAAGAGTCGTCGCCACGTCTCGGGCCCGGGGTAGCCGTCGGCCTCACCGCCGCTCCAGCCCTGGGCCCGCTGGAAGGCCTCGACGTTGCGCCGGTCCTCCTCGCTCCACCGCGCCCCGGGCTCCGAGGTGAAGTACCTCCCGAAGCCCTTCTCCACGAGTCGGCGGCCGAGCAGGGTGACGTAGGCGTTGTCCTGGCCGGGTCGGAAGAAGTTCATGCCGGGGTAGCCGAGCCGGGCCGCCTGGACGCCGACCGGACCCAGCGCCGGAAGCATCGCCGGGCGCAGGATCGGACCAGGTGCCGGACGCACGACCGGACCGGCGACCGGACTGGTGGCCGCCCCGGTGGGCGGGCTCGTGGCCGGGCTGGTGGCCGCACCCGTAGTCGAACCAGTAGCCGGAGACGTAGCCGGGCTGGTGGGCGGACTCGTAGCCGGAGCCGTACCCACACCCGTACCCGGAGCCGTCGCCGGAGACTTGGGCGGACTCGTAGCCGTACCCGTAACCGGAGCCGTCGCCGTACCCGTGGGCGGAGCCGTCGCCGTACCCGTGGGCGGAGACGTGACCGGAGCCGTGGCCGTCGCCGAAGACTTAGGCGGGGACGTGGCCGTACCCGTACCGGGAGCCGTACCCGTACCGGGAGCCGTCGCCGGGCTCGGGGGGGCAGGGGGGATGTCCTTGCCGCCGCCCTTTACGAGCAGGGTCCAGGTCGCCGGGCCGGGGATGCCGTCGGCCTCCGCCCCGGTCCAGCCCTGGGCTTGTTGGAAGGCGCGGGTGGCGTTCAGGTCGGCCGTGCTCCACCGGGGTCCGGGCCCCGACGTGTAGAAGCGGGCGCCGCCGCGCTTGATCAGCATCTGCCCGAGCCGGGTGACGTAGGCGTTGTTCGCGCCGGGTCCGAAACTCGCCGCGCCGGGGAACGCGTCACCAGCCGTGGCGGCTCCCCCGCCGTTGGTGTCGGCGACCACCGCCTTGTAGCGGTAGGGCACGTAACTGGCGGAGTTCTTCCAGTACGCGTACGGGGTGGCCTGCGTGCGAGTGCCGGGCGGGGTCTGCTCGTAAGCCGTGTAGTAGTTGTGCGTGTAGTCGGTCCAGCCGCCGAAGAGCACCACGTGGGAGCCCTTGGTGGGGTTGGTCGGGTTGTGGAAGAGCAGCATGTCGCCGGGCTGGAGCTCGTCCTTCGTCGTGCGCACCCCGAAGTCCGCGAGGCTCCCCGTCCACTCGTTGGTGCCGAGGTCCCACGCCATGGACACATAGCCGGAGCAGTCCTGCCGGTACCCGTCCGACCAGTACTCGTCCATGTTGTACGGGACCGCGGCCGCGACCCAGGTCTTGGCTCGTTTGATGATCTCGGCCCGGGTGAGCGGCTTCAGCTTCTGCGGGTCGGAGTGCGCGGAATGGCCGGGCGCGCCGTGCAGCCCGCTCTGGCTGCCCTGCTCGGTGGGCGGCCCGGGGTCGACGGCTGTGCTGGCACCCGCACCCCTGGAGGGCTCGGGCTCGGCGGCCGTCCTGGCACCCGCGCCCCTGAGCGACCTGGGGTCGGCGGCCGCGCTGACACCCCCACCCCTGAGGGCCCCGGGGTCCGCGGCCGTGCTCGCACCCGCGCCCCTGAGGTCCCCAGGCTCGGCAGCCGTCCTCGCACCCGCACCCCTGGACGGCCCAGGGTCCGCAGCCGTACTGGCACCCCCACCCCTGGGCGGCGGCGGGGCTTCGGCGGCTGCCGCCGCCGATCCACCGCCGAGCACCATCCCGGCCGCGGTGGCCGCCACCAGGGCGCGGCGGGCGCCGCCGTTGGCGGCGGGGTGGCCGCCGTCACGCACCGGCCGCAGTCGCAGCCGCCGCCAGTCCGCGCACCCGGCGCAGCCGCACTGACCGGTGGGCTCGTAGTCCTCGAACA
The DNA here is from genome assembly GCF_036231355.1 of Streptomyces sp. NBC_01431. NCBI lineage: Bacteria > Bacillati > Actinomycetota > Actinomycetes > Kitasatosporales > Streptomycetaceae > Streptomyces > Streptomyces sp. NBC_01431. Next base: position 5,167,997 of record NZ_CP109496.1, on the reverse strand, counting down.
CCGGCCCCGCGGTGCTGGCTGCCATGCGCTTCCCCTCCCGCTCGTCCTGCTGTCGGAGACTTCGAAGGTCTTTTCCGTGCTGCTGCACGGACCACACTGTCCTAATGGTCATAACAAGTCGCATTTTGACCGATTGATGCGAATGAAACGAACATCTGACAGCGTGGCGCTGGTCAAAACCACCCTCGAGAGTCCGGTAAAGTTCTCCGAGTCAGCAGGCGCCGCTAGCTCAGTTGGTTAGAGCAGCTGACTCTTAATCAGCGGGTCCGGGGTTCGAGTCCCTGGCGGCGCACGTCTGTGACCTGGGCGTTCTCCCTTCGGGGAGGACGCCCTTGGTCGTTTTCGGGGTCGGATGCCCGCGATGGGCCCAACGGCTCCCCCGGTCTCAACCCAGGGCGTTTCCCCGGCGGTTGGTAAGGCAGCGGTTGCCGCGTTCGTCCCGCGACCAGTCTCTTCCGGGGCAGGAGCTGGACCCGGATGTCGTCGTAGGGGAGAACGATCGTCCGGTCCCGACCGAGCACCCAGTCCGGGGTGACCAGGAACAGCCGTCCGCCGGACGCCAGCAACAGCCGGAAGCCCGCGTAACGGTGACGGTAGACGACATCGCCCTCCCCGGCCGTGCCGAGCCGGGTCGCGGTGATCCCGGTGGGCAGGGTGTCCAGCGGCTCCTTGGTTTCGACCACGACCTCAGGTCGATCGGCGAGCCGCCCGGCATCCTCCTCGCCCCGCCCCGTGCCGTACGCCCAGGCCAGCTCGGTGGACGCCCAGAACAGTCCGGCTACGAACAGCCCGACACCACACATCGCGCCATTTCGGGCCAGGCGCTGCGACAACAACGGGCGCCCGCGCTGCTGGCCGTAGACCCAGACGCCGTATCCCACGGCCGCGGGCCCGAAGGCGAGTGACAGCGGCGTGGCGCCGATGACCACGCTGGTGCTGGAGTCCTGGAGGAACATGCCGATGAGCGCCCTGGCAATGAGCAGGACACCGACGAAGATGATGAAGTACGCCAACAGGGCGTTGCCGGCGAACGCGCCGACGGCTTCCGTGTCGCGGGACAGCAGCCACTGCACGAGGGCGTGGATTCCGACGAAGGTCAGGATGCCGAGGAAGAGCATGGCCGCCGGGACATAGACCACCTCCAGGCCTTGCAGCATCAAGTCCTGGTTGGACAGGCCGGTCATGTCCAGGGGCACGCCGAAGTAGTCGTACCGCGCGCGCGTGGCGACGTAGCCGAAGTAGATCAGCAACGCGGTCGCCAGCGTCGTCGGGCCCATCGCCTGCGCGAGCTGGCGAACCCGGACCGAGACGGATGACCGGCCTTCATCGGCCCCGGAATCCCCATCCGGTTCCGGGGCGGACGACGCGCGCGGCGGCTCGGACGGCGAATCCTCCTCGGCCATCAGCTCTGGCCCGGGGCTGACGAGGTGTTCGTCGGGGGTGAGGGATGCCGGAAAGCCGAGCCGGCGTGCGACGACGGGGAGGCGGGGACGGGCGAAGTGCCGGACGGGGAGGAGGAGTCCGGCGAAGGGCTGGTATCCGTCCCGCCGACGACCATCGTCAGCTGGGGAACGTGGGTGGAACTCGATCCGCTGATCTGCACAGGGGCCTGCGGGGTCGGTGGTGGACCGCCCCAGTCCGGCACTTCGCTGCACGGCGAGTTCTCCGTGTTGTCACATACGTAGGTGTAGTGGACAACGGCCGTGACCGTGTACTCCCCGTCCGGGGCGTCCGCGGGCAGGACGGCCCCCGCGAGGCACTGCCTGCCCTCGACCAGATGGAGGGCGCGGCACGCGGGATCGCCGGTGGGTGAGCAGTGCGCGGCGTCGTCGGAACGGACCGCCGGTCTGGCCGGTCCGTCGGCGACCTCGAAGGAGACGCTGTCGATCATTGCGGCCGTGCTCGTCTTGTTGATGACGGTCAGACAGCCGCTGTCATCGCGATTGCCGTCGAGGCGTACGCCGTTGACGTGGATGGCGCGACGGCCACCTCCACCTGGAGTAGTGCTGCCCGGTGTCGCCGCGCCCTGCGAGGTGGCCCCGGAGCTGGCCCCTCCGTTGTCCGGCGTACGACCACCGGGGCTGCCGGTGCCGCTCCCGGTCGCCCCGGAGCTGGTCCCGCCGTTGTCCGGCGTGCGACCCCCGGGGCTGCCGGTGCCGCTCGCGGTGGACGACGAGCTGTTCGTTCCCTCACCGGCGGTGTTCTGACCGCTGATGGTGGCGGATCTGACCAGCCAGACGATGCCGAGCACCGCGCAAAGGCCGAGGACGACCGCCAAGACGATGGGCCGAGTACGCAAAGGGGCCATATACGGAGAATATTGCGTGTTTCGACATGCTTCCTGCTGAGGCGAGGTCCACCGCGGCGAGAACGGTCCGCCTGCCGCCCGGAGGCGGGCGTGATCCGTCCGCCTCCGGGCGTCACCCGGTGGACGCGATCCCGTCGCCTGCGGAGGCCGCGGAGCCCGCGGAGCGGGTCAGCGGGAGTTGGCCGCCAGGGCCAGCGCGTACTCCGGCCACCACTGGCCCGCCTGCGGGCCGCCCTTGCACGGGCCGTCCGATTCGCCCGGCCGCTTCGCCCAGACGTACGCGTCGACCGGCCCGCCCCCCGTGTTCGCCGTCGGGGGTTCGCCGAGCGCCCGGCCCGGCGGGTTGCACCAGTTCTCCGCCGGGTCGCCCTGGGTGTAGGGGCCGTTGCCGTTGCGGCTCGTGTCGATCACGAAGTGCTTGCCGCCGACCTTCCGCGACAGGCGCGTCCCGAACTCCCGGCTCGCCCGCGTCGTCTGGAAGTTGGACACGTTGACCGCGAAGCCGTCGGCGCTCTCGATGCCGGCGCGGCGCAGCGGGTCGTCGAGGGCGTCCGGGGACTGCCACCCCGCGTTGCCCGCGTCCACGTACACCTTCACCGACGGCTGCCGCTTGAGCCGCTGCACGGCCTCCTTCAGGAGCGCGTACCGCTCCTCGTGGAACGCCTGCGGGGTGCAGCCGTCGACCAGGTGCAAGATGGCGTCCGGTTCGAGGACGACCACCGCGGGGCGCACGCCGATGCCGCGCGCCACCTGGTCGACCCACGCGCGGTACGCGGCGGCGTCGGCGGCGCCGCCCCGGGAGAACTGGCCGCAGTCGCGGTGCGGGATGTTGTAGACGACGAGCAGCGCGGTGCGGTCGGCCTTCGCGGCGGCCTCGGTGTAGCCCCGCACGATCGGCTCGGGGTGGTCGCCGCCGATCCACTCCCCCGTGGGCTGCTCGGCGATCTTCCTGATGAGCGCCGCGTTCGGGCCGTCGCCCGACCGCGTGTACGCGGCCAGTTGGCGGGCCGCGCTGGTGTCCGGGTCGACCCAGAACGGGCCGGCGGATTTCGGCTGGTGCGGCGGGCCGGAGGGGACGGGGCTCGCGGTCGGCGCGGGCGGCTCGCCGGGGCCGCCGCACCCCGCGGCGAGCAGGGCCGCGACCGCGACCAGCGTGCCCGCCCGCACCCGGCGAGGTCCCCGACTCCCGTACATATCCGCTCCCTTGGCCGCGCCGAGCGGTCGGTCACCGCCGCCCCGCCGGGCACGATGCCCTGTCAACTCGGCATACGCATAAGGTGACTTGGCGCCAACCGGACCTAGGCCGGGCCCGCCCGCCGGTTCTACAGTGGTGCCGTCGTCCGCTACCCCGGCCGCCTCACGACCTCCGGACCCCATGGAACCTCCCGCACAAGGGCAGGGCTTCTCCCGCAGCCCGTGCACCCGCGGTCGAGGACCAGCCCGGTCAGCGGCTCCGGGGGGAGCGGGCCGTCGGCCGGGCCAGGTACCCGCCGGCGGCCTCCGCTGCGGACGCGGCCCGCCGGGCGCCGTGCTCAGGACTTCGCCGGCTTCGAAGGGGCCGGTTCCCTCGCGTCGGTCAGATAGGCCGAGACGACCACGTTCGCGGTGTACGCCTTCGTGGTGCGGTCGTACGATCCGCCGCAGGTGATCAGGCGGAGTTCGGCGCGGCCCGGTTTCCTGGGCCCGTACACCTTTTTGGCGTCGAAGTGGTTCCGGGCGAAGACCTGGACGTCGTCGATGGTGAACTCGGCGACCGTGCCGCCGGTTCCGGTCACCTTGACGTGCTGGCCGGGGCGGACCGCGCTCAGCCCGTAGAACACGGCCGGCTTGCTCTCGGTGTCCACGTGGCCGACGAGGAGGGCCGCGCCCGCCTCGCCCGGCCGGGTTCCGCTGCCGAACCAGCCGACCGTGCCGGGCTTGGAGTACGGCGGCGGGTCTATGGCGTCGTCCGAGTCCAGACCGCGCGGGACGACCGGCGCGGCGACGCCTATGGCGGGGATCTCGACGCGCTGTGGCGTCGCGCCCCTCACCGGGCCGTGTGCGGGCGGCATCGGCACGCCCAGCGGTCGGCCCACGGCCGCGATGTCGCCGGTGACGGGCGCCGAGCCGGCGCCCGAGCCACCGGTGGCGTCCCGGCCCCACAGCCACAGGCCGAGCAGCAGCACGGCCCAGGCCAGGCCGGTGACCAACCGCCCGCCGCCGGGTGCCGAGGACATCTCAGCCGCCGCCGCGCCGGCGCCGCAGGCTGCGTCCCGCGAAGGTGAGCGCCGCGACGGCCGCGAGCACGAGTCCGATCACCGCATGCTTGGTGCCGGGGCCCTCTTCGCGCGCTTCGCTGGACGCGAGGGGGGCCGCGCCGCCGCCGCCCGCGTGCACGGGACGGAACGGGGTGGCGTGGGAGTCGTGGTCGCGGCCTTGGTCCTGATCGCGGCCGTGGTCCTGATCGCGGCCTTGGTCCTGATCGCGGCCTTGGTCGCGGTCGCCGCCGTGGACGATGGTGATCCGACCGCTCGCCTTGCCGGAGCTGTCCCTGCAGTGGACCCAGATGTCGTAGTCGCGCGACTGGGCGTCGGAGCGGATCCGGACCTGTGCGAACAGGCCGCCGTCGCGGCCGGACGTGAAGCGGGCCTCCGACGCGAAGGCGTCCGAGGTGCCGACGGCCTCGTGGCCGCCACAGACGCTGACCCGCAGATCCACCTCCGCTCCGGGAGCGGCGGTCCCCGGTGTCACCGTCACCGACCCGTGCGGCTCGGACTCGGCCACCGCGGGGGACGCGGGCAGCACGGTCAGGGCGGCGGCCGCCACGGCCGTGCAGAGTGTGATGGAGCGGTTGCGCATCGTGAACCTCCTGCACTGAGATTCACGCGCACCGTGGCATTCCGCATCCCGAGGGCGTGGCGGCTGCGCCGTACGGACTAGACCAGCTTCACCAGGTCGGCGATCGAGTCGACGATCTTGGACGGGCGGAAGGGGTACGACTCCACGTCCTCGGGCCGGGTCAGACCGGTCAGGACCAGGAACGTCTGCATGCCGGCCTCCAGTCCCGCGAGGACGTCCGTGTCCATCCGGTCGCCGATCATGGCGCTCGTCTCGGAGTGCGCGCCGATCGCGTTGAGGCCGGTGCGCATCATCAGCGGGTTGGGCTTGCCCGCGAAGTACGGCTTCTTGCCGGTCGCCTTGGTGATCAGGGCCGCGACCGCGCCGGTGGCGGGCAGCGGGCCCTCCTGGCTCGGGCCGGTCTCGTCCGGGTTGGTGCAGATGAACCGGGCCCCCGCGTTGATGAGCCGGATCGCCTTGGTGAGCGCCTCGAAGCTGTACGTACGGGTCTCGCCCAGGACCACGTAATCGGGCTCGTGGTCGGTCAGGACGTACCCGATGTCGTGCAGCGCGGTGGTCAGGCCCGCCTCGCCGATGACGTACGCGGTGCCGCCGGGCCGCTGGTCGTCGAGGAACTTCGCGGTGGCGAGCGCCGAGGTCCAGATGTTCTCGACCGGCACGTCCAGGCCCATGCGCATCAGGCGGGCGTGCAGATCGCGCGGGGTGTAGATCGAGTTGTTGGTCAGGACGAGGAAGGGGCGGCCCGACTCCTTGAGCGTCTTGAGGAAGGCGTCCGCACCGGGGATCGGAGTGCCCTCGTGGATGAGGACACCGTCCATGTCGGTGAGCCAGGATTCGATCGGCTTGCGCTCTGCCATGGGTGCGGACTCTCCTGCGTTCAACGGTGAGCTGGGGACGCCGGGGCACCGCGCTGTGCGCGTCCGACGCCCCCAGCCTAGCCACGAATCGGGGATCTTGACCCCGCCGGGCCCGGTGCCCTCGCCTCAGCTGCCGGTGGCCGTCTTCCAGGCGTCGACGTACGTGGGCAGGTTCTTGGCGATGTCCATCCAGTCGGGCTGGAAGACGTCGATGCCCTGCATCAGCTTGCCGAGCGCGACCGCGTTGGCGTCGGTGGCCTTGATGTCGCCGCGCGCGGAGAAACCGCCGCCGATCTCGCTGACCTGCTTCTGCGCCTGCTCGCTCAGCATGTAGTCGAGGAGCTTCTTGCCGTTCTCGCTGTGCGGGGCGTTGCTGACGAGCCCGGCCGCGTACGGCAGTCCGAAGGAGGAGGGCCTGGTGCCGCTCGCGGTGCCCGGGAACCAGATGCCGAGGTTGGGCATGGTCTTGGACTGGGCGTAGTTCATCTGTACATCACCGTTGGCGACGAGCAGTTCGCCCTTGTCGACCTTGGGCGCGAGCTTCCCGGTGGAGGCGGACGGACCGACGTTGTTGGCCTGGAGCTTGCGCAGGTACTCCATGGCGGCCTCCTTTCCGCCGAAGTCGTGCATCGCCTTGATGACGACCGCGGTGCCGTCGCCCGCGACGCCCGGCGTGGAGTACTGGATCTTGTTCTTGTAGGGGGCGCCCAGCAGGTCCTCCCAGTTCTTGGGGGCCTGCTTCAGGTCCTTCTTGTTGTAGATGAACCCGAAGTAGTTGTCGACGACCGAAGTCCACTTGCCGTCGGGCGACTTGTCGCCGCCGCCGACCTTGTCCGCGCCGGCGGGGACGTACTTCTGGAGCAGCCCCTTGCCGTCGGCCTGCTGGATGAACGGCGGCAGGGTGATCAGGAGGTCGGCCTGGGTGTTGGACTTCTCGCGGGTGGCGCGCTGCACCATCTCGCCGGAGCCGCCCTCGACGTACTTGACCTTGATGCCGGTCGTCGCCTCGAAGTCCTTGAAGACCTGGTCGTACCAGCCGTCGCCCTTCTCGCCCTTGAGGCCGTCGGCGCTGTACACCGTGACGGTCTTCGCGTCGGAGTCGGCGCTTGCGCCGCCCGAGCACGCGGAGAGGGTGGCGGCGAGTACGAGGCTGCCGGTGACGGCGGCGATCGGCTTGAATGCCTGGGCGCTGTTTCTGGGCATGGCGTTTCGAACTCCTGAAGTTCCTGGTCAGCGACTGGTCAGCGGAAGGAGGCTTTGGTACGGATGCGGGAGACGGCGAGCAGGACGAGCAGCGTCGTTCCCATGAGCACCACGGCGACGGCCGCGCCGGTGAAGAGGGAGCCACGGTCGGTGGCCGCGAAGATCTGCACCGGCAGCGGCGTCCAGTCGGGCGGGTAGAGCATCATCGTGGCGCTCAACTCGCCCATGGACAGCGCGAAGCAGAGCCCTGCCGCCGCGGTCAGGGACGGCAGCAGGAGCGGCAGCTTCACGCGCCACAGGACGTATGAGGGCGAGGCTCCGAGACAGGCCGCGGCCTGTTCGTACATCGGGTCGAGACGAAGGATGGCGGCCGAAACCGACTGGTGGGCGAACGCCATGACAAGAACGGTGTGCGCCAGGATCACGATCCAGCGGGTGCCGTTGAGCAGGACGGGCGGCTTGGAGAACGCGACGAGGACCGCGAGACCCACGACCACCGACGGTACGGCGACCGGCAGCACGAACAGCGCGTCCACGAACCGCCGGCCGCGCTTCTTCAGAGCGGCCGCGGCCAGCGCCGCCCACGACCCCACGGTCAGCGCGAGGACGCTGGCCGCCAGCGCGGTCACCAGGCTGGTGGTGAGCGCCTGGAGGGAGTCGCCGGTGGTCGCCGCGCCGTAGTGGGAGGCGGTGAACCCGGAGGGGAAGGCCCCCGACCAGCTGGTCGCGAACGACGCCGTCAGGATCACCAGGAACGGCAGCGCGAACAGGGGCAGGAACAGGACGAAGAACACGGTCCAGGTGGCCCGGCGGCCGCCCCGGCTATGCACCAGCACGACGGCTCACCACCCGGTAGAGGCCGTACAGGCCGACGGAGATCGCTATGTTGACGACGGCGACGACACAGGCGGCCGGGTAGTCGGACTCCAGGATCGCCTTGCTGTAGACGAGCATCGGCAGCGTGGTGACGCCCTTCGCGCCGGTGAACAGCACGATGCCGAACTCGTTGAGACACATCACCAGGACGAGCGCGCCGCCGGCCGCGAGCGCGGGCAGCGCCTCGGGCAGGATCACCCACCGTACGATGCGGACCGGCCGCGCTCCGAGCGAGGACGCCACTTCCAGCTGGGCGGTGTCCAGTTGGGAGAACGCGGCGAGCAGCGGGCGCATCACGAAGGGCGTGAAGTACGTGACCTCCGCGAGGAGCACGCCCCAGGGCGTGGTCAGGAACTGGAAGGGCGCGCTGGGCGCGCCGGTCACGTCGGTCCACAGCCCGTTGGCCATGCCGACCGTGCCGTAGACGAAGAGCAGGGCGAGCGTGATGAGGAAGGAGGGAAAGGACAGGAACACGTCGATGAACCTGGCGACGGCCTTCCCGCCGGGAAACGGCACGAACGCGATCACGAGCGCGAGCACGAACCCGAGCACGAGGCACCCGGCGGTCGCCGCGACCGCCAGCCAGACGGTGGTCCACAGCGCCTCCCGGAACGCGGACGACGCGAAGACGTCGGCGTAGGGCTGGAGGGAGGTTCCGCCGGAGTCCGGGGAGAGGGACTGCCGCACGACGAGGGCGAGGGGGTAGAGGAAGACCGCGGCCAGCACGACGACGGGCGGCAACGCCCATACGGAGCTGGGCAGTTGACGCCCGGCGCCGGGCGCGTGCCCGGCCGGCTCCGGCGTGCGGCGCCTAGTCATGGCCCACCCCCGCGCCGAGCAGCACCGCGTCCTCACCGGCGAAGTGCAGGGTGACTTCCTCGCCCAGCACCGGCGGCACCCGCAGCTCCCGCAGATCCGCCTTGACCCGGTGCCCGGCGACATCGACGTACAGCCGATGCGTGGATCCCCGCCACTGCACCTCCGCGATCCGTCCCCGCAGCGCGTTGGGCCCGTGCCCGAGCCCGACCAGGTGCGGCCGCACGCACAGCGTGGCCATCGCCCCCCACGCCGCCGAATCGGTGGCGACCGACAGCTCGGTGTCCCCGAACAGCACCGACCCCGACCCCACCCGCACCGGAAGCAGGTTCGCGTTGCCGACGAACGACGCCGTGAACTCCGTACGCGGCCTGCGGTACAGGTCCTCGGGGGTTCCGCAGTCCTGGAGGCGGGCCTTGTCCATGACGGCGATACGGTCCGCCAGGGTGAGCGCCTCCACCTGGTCGTGGGTGACGTACAGGATGGAGACGTCGGGCAACTCGCGGTGCAGGCGGGCCAGTTCGGTCAGCATGCCGGAGCGGAGCTGCGCGTCGAGCGCGGAGAGCGGCTCGTCGAGCAGGAGGACGTCGGGGCGGATGGCGAGCGCGCGGGCGATGGCGACGCGCTGCTGCTGGCCGCCGGAGAGCTCGCGCGGATAGCGCCTGGCGTAGGCGTCCATGCCGGTCATGGCGAGTGCGTCGGCGACCCGCGCCGGTATCTCGCCCTTGGGGACCTTCCGCGCCCGCATCCCGAACGCGACGTTGTCCTCGACCCGCATGTGCGGGAACAGGGCGTACTGCTGGACGACCATGCCGATGCCGCGCCGGTACGGCGGCAGGCCCGTCACGTCGCGGTCGCCGATGAACACCCGGCCGCGGACCGGCTGGACGAACCCGGCGACGGCACGCAGCGCGGTGGTCTTGCCCGACCCGGAGGGGCCGAGCAGGGCCATGACCTCGCCGGGTTCGACGGTCAGGTCGAGCGAGTCCAGGACCGTGGTGCCGTGGTAGGCGACGGTCACGCCGTCGAAGCGGATGCCACTGCGGCCCGTCACCGCCGGCTCTCCAACTCCGTTATGAGGCCGGGCAGTTGGGCGATCGAGTCGATGACGTGGGTGGCCCCCGCCGCGGTGAGGGCCCCCTTGTCGTGGGCGCCGGTCAGCACGCCCGCGACGACGCCCGCCCCGGACCGGACGCCGCCGAGCATGTCGTACGAGGTGTCACCGGCCACCGCCATGTCGCGCACCGAGTCGACCGCGCCGGTACGCAGGAAGGCGCTGAGCACCATGTCGGGGTAGGGGCGGCCGCGGCCCCCCGCGTCGGCGGGGCACAGGGTGAGTGCGACGAGGTCCCGCCAGCCGAGCGCGTCGAGGATGGCGTCCTGGGTGACGCGGGCGAATCCGGTGGTCAGGACGACGGTGTGCCCCTCGGACTGCAACTGCTCAACCGCCGTGCGGGCACCGGGAATCGGGGCGATGAGACCGCCGTCGACCAGCTCGCCGTACGCCTCCTCGAAGGCCGCGTTGGCGCGCTGCGCCTTCGTCTCGTCGCCGAAGAGGTGACGGAAGACGGAGATCTTGGACTCGCCCATGGTGGCCCGTACGTAGTCGAGCATGGTGGCGTGCTCGGCCGAGCCGGGCTCGACGCCGAGGCGTCCGGCCGCACTCGCGAAGGCCCGCTCGACGAGCCCGCCGTCGGCGACGGTGGTGCCCGCCATGTCGAGGACCACCAGGTTGTACGCGTTCATCGTGCTCAACTCCCTTACCAGCCCAGCTCGTCGGCGGTCTTCTCGGCGATCGCCGGCGAGCAGGTCATGCCGCGGCCGCCAGGTCCGGTCACCAGCCACACCCCGTCCCGCACCTGCTGGCGGTGCACGACGCGCGAGGTGTCGGTGCACTGCGCGTACACCCCGGCCCAGCGGCGTTCGACCTTGGGGAGCGGCCGGCCGAGGAAGGACTCGACCACCCGGGCGAGGTGCTCGTACGGCTCCTCCAGGACGTCGAAGGCGAAGGGGTGCTCGTATTCGTGGGTGTCGCCGATGGTGAGCCCGCCGTCCTCGCGCTGCACCATGAGGAGCTGCATCTTGTGCGAGGCGGCGGTCGCCTCCTGCGCCTGCCCGGCATTGAGCGCGTCGAGGGCCGTTCCCGCGTACGCCGGGTAGTAGCGGAAGCTGTCGGCGTCGGCGACGGAGGTGGCGAGCGGCTCGCCGAGCGGCGCGGTCTGCATCATCTGGAGGCGGACCCGGCGCACCGGCAGATCGGGCACGAGTTCGCGGACCAGGCCGCCGAGCCAGGCCCCCGTACACAGGACGACGACGTCGCCGGTGTGCACGTCGCCGCGGTCGTCGCGGACCGCGCCGCCCTGTGCGCCTTCGACGACCTCGCGGACTTCCCTGCCACCCAGGAACGTGTACCGGCCGGACTTCAACAGTTCGGATTTGAGGGCCAGTTGGGCGGTACGGGGCTCGACCGCGGCATCGCGTTCGCACCACAGGGCGGCGGTGAAGTCGCCGCGCAGGGCCGGGTTGAGGGTGCGGGCCTCGTCGGCGGTGAGGAGCTTGTAGCCGCGGGCTGCGGCGTCCTCACGGGCCAACGCGGCCTCGGCGACGGCGAGTTCGAGCTCGCCCCGGACGGGCGTGAGGGAGCCGTTGGGCCGGAAGCCGATCCGGGGGACCCGCTCGCCGATGCCCTCCCACAGTTCGCGGGCCCGCAGCGCGGTGTCCAGCTCCTCGCCGCCCGCCCGGCCGCTGACCCATATCTGGCCGAAGTTGCGGAGGGAGGCCCCGCGCGCCTCGCTCTCGCGCTCGATCTGTACGACCTCGTGGCCGCGTTCCACTGCGTGCCAGGCGTGCATGGTTCCCACCACGCCGGCTCCAACGACGATGACTCTCACGGCGGTCACGCTCCTCGGGGAGGGTGTCCCGCACCGGTCCGGACGGCAACGGGACGGTGAACGGGCCATCAAGCTTGGACTAGACCCGTTATGTTTCTGTGATCAAAGACCACCTTATGCGCGGACGATCGGCGGGGCTACTGACCGATGCGGGTCGTGAAGGAGAAGCGGTCGCCGCGGTAGAGCGTGCGGACCCGTTCGAGGGGGCGGCCCTCGGCGTCGCGTGAGATGCGGTGGATGAGCAGCATCGGCAGCGCCGGCGGCGTGCCGATGAGCAGGGCCTCGCGCGGGGTGGCGAGGACGGTCTCGATGCGCTCGTCGACCTCGCCGAGGGTGAGGCCGAGCCGGTCGCGGAGGTAGGCGTAGAAGGAGGAGTCGGGGGTGAACTCCCGCTCCAGGTCCGGCATGCGGGCCACCGCGGCGTACGTGCTCTCCAAGCCGACGCGCTCGTCGTCGGCGAGCAGCACGCGCTCCATGTGCCAGACCGGCTCGCCCCGCCGGAGCCCGGTCTCGGCGGCGAGCGCGGGCGGGCAGGGGAAGCGTTCGAGGCCGATGAGGTGCCGTCCGGGCGTCCGGCCCTGCCGGCGTACGCCCTCGGTGTAACTGGCGAGCGAGAGCGGCTGCTCCAGTTTCGCGCCCGCCACCACGGTGCCGCGCCCCTGTCGGCGCAGCCTCCCTTCGAGCAGCAACTCGCGCAGCGCCTGGCGGACCGTCTCCCGTGCGACTTCGTAGCGCAGGGCCAGGTCACGTTCGGTGGGCAGCAGCCCGCCCTCTCCCAACTCCTCGATGAGCAGCGCCACTTGGGCCTTGACGGCGTAGTACTTGGGGATGCGCCCGTGATCCGGAATACCGGAACGGATGGGAGCGCCGGGGGCCTGGTTCTCGGGATAGCCGGACAGGGAGTCGCTCCTGACGCGGTGCGGGGGTTCGCGCGGGCGTTCCGGCGAAGGCTCGTGCGGGACGCCGGTCGGGGAGGGCGGGGCGCCGCTCGGAGGGTTCGGGTTCGGGGAGTACCGGGGATCGTGCGGGGCGCCGGTTGGGGTGTCGTTCGGGTTTTCCACGGGGCGATGCTCGCATGCGGATGTGAACGGGCGGGGTGCTCGGTTGCCTGGTCAGCGACGCGGCGAGCGGCGGCGGGCGGCCGCCACCAGGGCGCCGCCGATGAGCAGGAGGACGCCGGCGGCGAGCCCGATGCGGGCGAGTCCGCTGCCCCGGCCGGTCGTGGCGAGCTCGTTGTCGATCCGGTGCAGCAGGTCCCCTTCGTCCACCACGTCGAAGCGGTAGTCGCCGGAGTCCCCCACCCACTGTCCGTTGCTGCCCCGGCGCTGCACGATCGCGGCGTTCGCGGTGATCGGGCCGGGCACGGTGTCGGCGGCGAAGCCGAGCCGCACCTCGACGGTGAGGGTCTCGCCCGCGCCGATCACGAACCCCGGAAAGCCGTCGTCGAAGACGCCGATGTGCTCGTCCTCGTCGGTCCTGACGAACGTCACCGGGTGCTTGTGGCCGGTGGCCGGGTCCGAGAACTCCATCTGGAGCTGCGAGTTCTTGAGGGTGCGGTCACGGTCGACGAGGACGAGGACCGGGTGAATGCTGTCGCAGGCCTCGTGGGAGATGTTGGTGAGGTCGAGGTACCAGCTCTGGGCCCCGTCACCGGCCCGGTACTCGGCGGGCCCCCCGTGGATCTTGGTGGCGAGCGGAAACTCGGCTCCGGTTTTACTGCCGCAGACGGGCAGGTGGACGGCGAGCGGGCGGGCGGCGGGCAGGGTGGCGACGACCGCCTTGCGCGGCGCGACATCGTGCCACCCGGCAGGCGCGCCGCCTCCGCCGTCGGCCGCGGCCGCTGCCGCGAACGGGACGATCGTGACGGCGGCCACCGCGGTGGCGAGGGCGGTGCGCAGTCGCATGAGGGGCCTTTGCTGCTCGCGGGCGGGCGGTCGGCGTCCGGCTGAACCCCGGGTCGGCACCGTCCGGACGAACGCGGTCGTGGCCCGCGACCCTGCCACGTACGGGGTACCCGGCCCGGCACGCCACGTCCCGGTACGCCCGGACGAGCCGGACAAGTCCGCCCTATCAGCCCAATATCGGGCCGTCGTACGGGCACGGGCGTGGCGGTGCGGGGGTATCCGGCGCGCGGGCGTGGCGCGAGCACACTCCCCTGCCCCTCACGCGGGCAGCGACACCATGCGCCGAGCCCCCATGGACGTCCTAACCGTGGGGCGCCGCCTCATGCGCGCGGCCGAACACCGGGAGCAGGACGAGTTGGGCCGCGCCTTCCGCGACGGCGTGCGGGCCGCCCCCGGCAGCGTGGACCGGGATCTCGGGGGCGCCGCCGCGCCGGGCGCGCTCCTCGATCACGGCGGACACTCCGCGTACGAACGTCTCCTGGTCGGCGGCGACCGTGCGGCCGCCGAGCATGACCCGATCGATGTCGAGCAGCCCGACGAGGTTGGCGGCGCCCACGCCGAGGAAGCGGGCCGCCGCCGCGATGTCCCCGCGGGCGACCGCGGCCAGGCACAGCGCCTCGATGCAGCCGCGCCCGCCGCAGCCGCACGCGGGCCCGCCGAGCAGGATCGTCTGGTGGCCGAACTCGCCCGCGCCGGTCCGGGCGCCGCGGTGGACGGCGCCGCCGAGCACGAGGCCCGCGCCGAGCCCCGTACCGAGGTGGAGGTACGCGAACGAGCCCGCCGGGGCCGAGTCGCGCAGGGCGAGACCGAGAGCGGCGGCGTTGGTGTCCTTGTCCAGGACCACCTTGCGGCCGAGCCGCTCGGCGAGCGCGTCGCGCAGCGGGAAGCCGTTCCAGTGCGGGAAGCCGGTGACGCGGTGCAGCACCCCGCTGTCGTGGTCGAGCGGACCCGGCATGGCGACGCCGACCCCGAGCACGCGGCGCCCGCCGACCAGCGCCTGTGCCTCGGCGGCCGCCGCCTCGACCACCGACGACGGCTCCGCGCCGAGGTCGAGCGGCACGGTCCTGGCGCCGACCAGGGTGCCCGCGAGGTCGACGAGGACCGCGGTCAGCTCGTCGCGGTCCAGATGGAGGCCGATGGCGTGCGCGGCGGACGGCACCAGCTTGAGCACGGTGCGCGGTTTGCCGCCGGTGGAGGCGCGGCGGCCCGCCTCGGTGGCGGTGCCCTCGTCCCGGAGCCGCCCGGTGATCTTGCTGACCGCCTGCGGGGTGAGCCCGGTGCGCTCGGCGAGCTCCAGCCGGCTGATGCCGTCCTCGCCCGCGGCCCGCAGCAGGCCGAGGACGAGCGCGGCGTTGTGGCTGCGCAGTGCCGGCAGGTTCGCACCCGTATTGCTCCTGTTCACCGACCCATTGTCCCTCTTGCTTGCACTTTGGCAACAGCGTTGCTTAAGTGGGTGACATGAAGGATCCCAGGAACGCTCACCAGACCGCTGACCTTCGCGTGGGACTCGTGGGCTTCGGCCTGGCGGGCTCCGTCTTCCACGCGCCGCTGATCGCCGCGACCGACGGCCTCGTCCTGGACACCGTGGCCACCTCGAACCCCGAGCGCCAGGCGCAGGCGCGCGCCGAGTACGGCGAGGGCCTGCGCGTGGTGGACTCGCCCGAGGAGTTGTACGACGCCGGTATCGACCTGGTGGTGATCGCCTCGCCGAACAAGACCCACGTCCCGATCGCCACGGACGCCCTGAAGGCCGGCCTTCCGGTCGTCGTCGACAAGCCGCTGGCGGGCACGGCGGCCGAGGCGCGCGGCCTCGCGGCCCTCGCCGAGGCGCGCGGCCTGCTGCTCTCGGTCTTCCAGAACCGCCGCTGGGACAACGACTTCCTGACCCTGCGGAGCTTGCTCGCGGACGGCGAGCTCGGCGAGGTCCAGCGTTTCGAGTCGCGCTTCGAGCGGTGGCGCCCGCAGCCCAAGGGCGGCTGGCGCGAGTCCGGCGACCCCGCGGAGATCGGCGGCCTGCTGTACGACCTGGGCAGCCACGTCGTGGACCAGGCGCTCGTACTGTTCGGCCCGGCGCTGCGCGTCTACGCGGAGGCCGATGTACGCCGCCCCGGCGCCCAGGCCGACGACGACACCTTCATCGCGATCACGCACGCGAGCGGCGTCCGCTCACACCTGTACGTGAGCGCGACGACCGCCCAACTCGGCCCACGTTTCAGGGTGTTGGGCTCGGCCGCCGGTTATGTGAAGTACGGCTTGGACCCGCAGGAGACCGCACTGCGCGAGGGCAGGCGCCCTTCGAGCGGCGGACCGTGGGGCGTGGAGCCCGAATCCGTGTGGGGCCGGGTCGGCTGCGGCGAGTCCCCGCTGACCGGCGGCGGCCGCCCGCTGGAGACGCTGCCCGGCGACTACCCGGCGTACTACGCCGCGATCGTGAAGGCCCTGCGCGAAGGCGGCGAACCCCCGGTCACCGCCCACGAGGCCGCGGCCGCCCTGGACGTCCTGGAAGCGGCCCGCCGCTCGGCCCGCGAGGGCATGACGGTGGAGCTCTCGCTGTGAGGGCGCGGGAGACGGCGGCGCACGGGGGTGGCAGCGGGCCCGGCGTCCCGGCCTGTGCGGCCGGCAGCACCGGAGCGGAGGGCGGTCCCGTCGTCCCAGCCACCGTCGCCGAGCTGGAGGCCGAGCAACGGCGGCTGGTGCTGGGCGAGTTCACGCTCGATGACGCCTGGGCGCTCGGCGTGCTGCTGCGCGAGCTCGCCGTGGAACGCGGGGCGCCGGTCACCATCGACGTACGGCACGGCACCCGGCAGGCGTTCCGCTGCGCGCTGCCCGGCTCCAGCGCCGACAACGACGCCTGGATCGACCGCAAGCGCCGCGTCGCCGAACGCTACGCGGCGCCCTCGCTCCTGGTCGGCGCCCGCTTCCGGGCCAAGGGCACGACGTTCGAGGAGTCGTCCCGCCTGGACCCGGACGCCTTCGCCGCGCACGGGGGTTCGTACCCGGTGACGGTGAAGGGTGTCGGGGTCGTGGGAACGGCCACGGTCTCCGGCCTGCCTCAGGCCGAGGACCACGCCCTGGTCACGCGGGCGCTGGAGCAGCTGATGAACCGCGGCGAAGGCTGAGCCCGCGATCCAGGGCGGGCGGGAAGGACAAGGGGCGCAGGCCCAAGCCCACCAACCCCGCCCGGGGCGGGTGGGAAAGGCAACGGACCGCAGACCCAGGCCCCCCCACCCCGCCCCGCTAAGCGGACTTGAGCGCCTGCCGCTGCCGTCCCAGTCCGGAAATCTCCAGCTCCACGACATCCCCCGCCCGCAGATACGGCTTCGGCTCCGCCTGCCCCATGGCCACCCCGGCAGGCGTACCCGTGTTGATGACGTCCCCCGGGTACAGCGTCATGAACTGGCTGACGTACCGCACGACCTCCGCGACGGGGAAGATCTGCCGCGACGTCGACCCGTCCTGCTTCAGCTCCCCGTTGACCCAGAGCCTGAGCGACAGCGCCTGCGGGTCGGGCACCTCGTCCCGGGTGACCAGCCACGGCCCGAACGGGTTGAACGTCTCGCAGTTCTTTCCCTTGTCCCACGTGCCGCCGCGCTCGATCTGGAACTCCCGCTCGGAGACGTCGTGCGACACCGCGTACCCGGCGACGTACGCCAGCGGGTCCTCGTCGTCCGCCACGTACCGCGCGGTGCGCCCGATGACGATGGCGAGCTCGACCTCCCAGTCCGTCTTCACGGACTTGCGCGGAATGAGCACCGTGTCGTGCGGCCCGACCACCGTGTCCGCCGCCTTGAAGAAGACGACCGGCTCGGCGGGGATCGCCGCGCCCGTCTCCTCGGCGTGGTCGTGGTAGTTCAGCCCGATGCACACGACCTTGCCGATCCGCGCCACCGGCGGCCCGACGCGTGCTCCGGCGTCGTCGAGCGCGGGCAGCACGCCGGTGTCCGCCGCGGCCCGTATCCGGTCCAGTGCGAACTCGTCGGCGAGCAGCTCGCCGTCGATGTCCGTCACGAGGCCGGACAGGTCCCGCAGGGTTCCGTCGGCATCCAGCAGCGCGGGGCGCTCTTCACCGGCGTTGCCTACGCGCAGCAGCTTCATGGTCAGTCTCCCTTTGGTCGAGCGGGGCCCGGCCGATGGGTAGCGGCCATCGGAGGATCATTCGATCCTCCAAGGTGTACGTCCACTCCGCAAGACCCCGTTCACAAACTGGACCGTAACCAGAGCCGAGCTGCTATGCCCCGAGAAGCGCTCAGGCCGCGGTCGCCAGCGCGGCGGGCGCGGGCAGCATGTCCTTGTAGAGGAAGGCCCGCTCGACGGCGGTCCAGGTGGTGCTGGTCACGACGTACAGCGCGGCCGCGAGCGGCACCACCGCGACGGTGAACAGCGTCGCGAAGGACAGCAGCGGCATGAACTTGCTCATCGCCGCCATGCCGGGCATCGCATCCTGCCCCGCGGGCGCCACGACCGGCGTGGCCGCCATCTGACGCTTCATCCGCCGGTAGTTGAAGGTGGCCACGGCCGCGACGATCGCGAACAGCACCAGGTACACGAGCCCACGCGCCCCGAAGGCCCCACCGTCCGCGAGCGCCTGGGTCCAGTTCCCGCCGAGCGGCGCGGCGAAGAGGGTGTGGTCGAGCAGCCCGTTCGCCTTCCCGCCGATCTGCTTGCTGGAGAACAGGTGGTAGAGCAGGAAGAACGCGGGCATCTGGAGCAGGCTGGGCAGGCAGCCCGACAGCGGCGACACCTTCTCCGCGGCGTGCAGCTCCATGACCGCCTTCTGGAGCGCCTTGCTGTCCTTGCCGTGCTTCTCGCGCAGCGCGGCCATCTGCGGCCGCAATTTGGCCTGCGCCTTCTGACCCCGTGCTGCCTGGCGCGACAGTGGGTGCACAGCGAGACGTACAAGAGCAGTGAAAAGCACGATCGCGGCAGCCGTCGAAGCACCGTGGAAGACCGGTTCGAGCAGGGCGGCGAGGTGCTCGGCGAGGCTCGCGACAGCGCTGAAAAGGGACGTGAACATGCGGAAGCCCTCCGGGGCGTCTCGTCAGGAATGACAGGAATGTCGGCGTGACGAGCCGGGAGGAGCAGAAGTGGGAGGTGCCCCTACGCGGCCGTCGGGACGAGACGACCGGGTGCTCGGGGCCGTGGCCGCCCGGAGGCGTCGGGATCGCGCTGCGGCAGGAAGGCGGTACGCCGTTCCCGGTCGCGGATCGCAGTACGCACCCGGGTGCGCGGCACCTGGGGCACCGCCCGGGACGCGAGGGTCGCGCACACGGCGAGCGCGGAGCCGGCGGCGGCGGTCGCGGCGAGCGCGACGGCGGCGGACAGCGAGCCGCCCTCGATGAGGACACCCTGGGCGAGCAGGAACAGGAAGAGACCGAGCAGCGGCCGGGTCAGCCGAGCGCCACGCGCGAGTGCACCGCTCATGCTTCCCTCCCCTTGCTCGTTCCTTGCCGGCCGACGGATTTCCCTCCAGCCGTTATACACGACGGCCCAGCAGACCCGAAGACCGTCCAGCCCCCGGGCCGACCTCCCTCGCGGGGCCGAAGCGCAAGAGGAATCGCAGAGCCGAACCTCAGAACCCCGCAGCCCCACGGCCCCACGGCCCCACAGCCCCGCAGCCCCGCAGCCTCAAGAGCTCAGGGCCGGAAAGCCTGAAGCCTCAACGCGCCTTAGGCGGAATCGCGGGGCTGGAGCTCCAGGGGCTCCAGCAGTCGCCTCGGCGCCCGCAGGGCCCGGCTGACCGGATCCTCGGCGGGCCCGAGCCCGGGTCCCGGCCGCATCTCGACGTCCCCCGGCGCGATCATCCGCCCGCAGCTACCGCACTCCCCGTACGCCCCGAGCTCGGTCCCGCACTCCACGTGGTGGAAGGTCCGCTTCGGCCGCGCGTCCGGATTGAAGGCCCGCCCCCACAGCCCGAGCGCACGCAGCGCCGGCCAGAGCGCGAGACCGAGCGCGGTCGGTACGTACTCGTCGCGCGGCGGCGATTCCTGATAGCGCCGCTTCTCCAGGACTCCGGCCTCGGTGAGGGACTGGAGGCGCGCGGCGAGCACGGCCCGCGGGATCTTGAGGTGCACCAGGAAGTCGTTGTAGCGCCGCACCCCATAGAGCGCGTCGCGCACCACGAGCAGCGTCCAGCGTTCCCCGACGATCTCCAGCGCGCGGGCGATGGAGCACTCCTGTGCCGCGTAGTCGTAGTCCTTGCCGAGAGCCATGCCTCCAGTCTACGGACACAGGTTCACTGACCGAACCTTGAGTGCTAGGGTCGCCGTATAGCGAGTTCATTCACTGAACCAACAAGCCACACGTCGCGCCCACCGCGACCTTCCTCGCCCACCCCCGCCCCTGACCTCCCGCCGATTCCCCCGAGGGACGCCATGACGCAGGCAGCACGCACCACCGGCACGACCCAGCCCCCGCAGGCGACCGCGTCGGGCGGCGCCCGGCCCGGCGCCACCCTTGCCGTCACCAGCGCCGCCACCGCCGTGGCGCTGATGAACTACACGGCCCCGATGCTGACGCTGCCCGGCATGACCGCGTCGTTCCACACCGCGCTCTCCGCCCAGGCCTGGCTGCTCAACGGCGCCCCGCTCGGTCTCGCCGCACTGCTCCTCATCGCGGGCAGCCTCGCCGACGACCACGGCCGCCGCCGGGTCTTCCTGATTGGCACCCTCGCCCTCGGCATCACCATGGCGCTGGGCGCGCTGGCTCCCACCACACTGGCCTTCACCCTCGCCCGGATCGCGCAAGGCATGGCCTCGGCCGCCATCCTCGCGAGCAGTCTCGGCCTGCTGGTCGCCGCCTTCCCTGTGGGCGCCGCACGCATCCGGGCCACCGGAGTGTGGGGCGCCTTCGTCAGCGCGGGCATCGCCGTCGGCCCCCTCCTCGCCGGCGGCCTGGCCACCTTCAACTGGCGCCTGGTGTACGCCGTTCTGGCCGTACCCGCGCTGATCACCGGGGGATTCGCGCTGCGCGCCCTGTCGGAGTCCCGCTCGCCTCGCGGCGGCCGCCCCGACGTACCGGCGGCGGTCACCCTGGGCCTCGCGTTCACCGCCCTGATCGGCGCGCTGACCCTGGGCCGCGACGGCTGGCTGCGCCCGCCGGTGCTCGCCCTGCTGCTGGCCGCGGCCGCTCTCACGACCGCCTTCGTCGTCGTGGAGCGCCGCGCGGCCACCCCCATGATCGATCTGGCGCTCTTCCGCCGCGCGGAGTTCCTGGCCTCCTCGGCGGGCGCCCTGTTCACCGGCCTCGCCGTCATCGGCTTCTTCAGCTATCTGCCCGCCCTGCTGGCCCAGTTGCTCGGCACCTCACCGATGAACGCGGCCTGGCTGTTCGTCCTGTGGTCGGGCACCGCGTTCGTGGTGGCGCTCCAGGCCAGGCGCCTCGGCGGCCGAATCGCCGCCCGCCACCAACTCGCCATCGGCTTCGCCCTGCACGCGGCCGGGGTCCTGGCGATGCTGGGCGCCCTCGCCTCCGGCCCGCTGCCGCGCCTGGTACCCGGCCTGCTGGTCGCGGGCACAGGCAGCGGCCTGCTCAACGCCGCGCTCCCCCGCCTCGCCGTCGAATCGGTCCCGCCGGAGCGGGCGGCGATGGGCTCGGGCGCCAACAACACGGCCCGCTACATCGGTTCGTCGGCGGGCGTCGCCCTGACGATCGCCCTGGCTCCGGCAGGACCGGACACGGTGATCGTGGTGTCGGCGGCCCTCGCGGTGGTGGCCGGGGCCCTGACGCTGACCCTGCGCTCACGCCGCGAGGTATAGCGCCACGCGACTGAGGCAGCGGCTCGGCCGCCGCCGGACTCACACCCGTACGCACTCTTCCCCGGCGGCGCCATGCGCGCACTCCTCACGGACCACCCGCACTCACCCCCGCACGCGCTCCTCGTGAATGGGATCGCGGGCCAGCATGTCGTCGGCCACCACTACCCCCTTGGGCCCTACGTATGAAACCGCCACCGCCACAAGGAGGTTGACGCCGAGGGCGATGACCCCGGCGTTGACCCCCCACACGGGGTCACGGTCGCTGAACACGAACCAGCACACCATCGCGACCCCCACGGCCAGCCCGGCGAGCCCGCCCGTCAAGGTCACCCTCCGCCACACCAGGCCGAGCAGCAGCATCGGCAGGAGCTGCGCCATCCCTTCGTACGAGATGAGGGAGAGGCGTACGAGCGTGTTGGGCACGGTGTACGTCATGAGCAGGGCGAGCGCCCCCGCGACGACCACGACGACCTGCGACGCCGCCTTCTGCCGCTCCCGCAGCCGGGGCACGAGCGAGAGCACGCTGCGCCCCCACATGGTGCCGATGACCAGCATGAACACGGCCATCGGAACAATGGAGGAGAGAGCCGCCGCCACCCCGACGACCCCCACGGTCCACGCGGGCAGCGAGTCCACGACCAGCCTGAAGAGCGCCAGGTTGGAATCGGCGCCGGCCAGCCCCGGCACGACGAACAGCGCCGCCATCCCGAGCAGCATCGGCACGAAGAGCAGCACGTTGTACGCGGGCAGCAGCATGGCGTTGCGCCGCAGGACGTCGGCGTTGCGGGCGCCGAGGTATCCGGCGACGGTGGTCGGGAAGATGACGATGGTGAGGGAGTTGAGCACGGAGGTGGTGGCGAACCACGCCTGCCCGAAGGCCCCGCCGTGCCCCGGCAGCGTGACCCAGTCCCGCTTCTCACTGACCACCCGGTCGAGGAAGTCCCCGTACCCGCCGAAGTAGTGCTGGGGCACATAGATCGCGAGGAAGGCCAGGGTGGCGATGACGAGCACGTCCTTGAGTACGGACACCCAGGCGCTGCCGCGCAGCCCGCTGACGACGACGAAGCCGGTGGTGACCGCGAAAGCAATGAAATAGCCCCAGTTGAGCGAGAGCGCACCGTAGGAGATGGTCGAGACGACGACGCCCATGCCGGTGATCTGCAACTGGATGTACGGCAGCAGGAAGACGGTCGCGAGGAGCGCGACGAGCGCTCCGACCCAGGGCCGCCCATAGCGGTGGGCCACCATGTCGGTGATCCCCACAAGTCCGTGCCGCCGCGCGTGGGCCCACAACATGGGCCCGACCACATAGCCCACCGCGTAGCCGCACGACAGATAGGCGACCACATAGAGCACGGGAGCGCCGTAGTTGTAGCCCCAGCCCGCGGCGCCCAGGTAGCTGAAGCTGGTGTAGCTCTCGCCCGCCATCAGCACCCAGATGAACACGGTCCCAAGGCTCCGACCGCCGACGGACCATTCGGTGAGCCCGCCGCCCGCGCCCGCACGGCCGCGTACGGCCAGGAGCCCGAGAACAACGGTGGCCACCATGAAGACAGCGAAAATAGTGGTGGCGACAGCGGCGTCACTCATCGCGCGCCCCCAGCGCTTCCCCGCCCCGCGCGTCTTGTCGCTGCCTGAGCCGCTGGTCCCCTCGCCAGGTCATCCAGATGGCGAGGGGAGTGAACAGTGTCGCGATGAGCAGCCACAGGAACAGGAACGGCAGCCCGAACACGACGGGCCGCACCCGGTTCACGAGGGGCAGCGCCCCCAGATACAGAACGTAGGGCACCCCCAGCCAGAGCACATGAATTCGACGACGCATCCCCGAACGCTAACGCGGTCGGCTCTGCGTCAACTTGCCCCACACGACCAGCCGGTAGGTGGAGGTGAACTCCGGCGTGCAGGTAGTGAGGGTGATGTAGCGCCCAGGCGTGCTGTACCCGTACGAGGGCTTGACCTCACTGTGGGGCACGGCCGCTATGGTCCCGCTGTCGCCGGAGGAGGTCTGCGGCAAGGTGGAGTCAACGACGTACGTATAGACGGTGTCCCGCGTCTCGACGATCACTTGGTCCCCGGCCCTCAACTGGTTGATGTAGCGGAACGGCTCTCCGTGGGTGTTGCGATGGCCGGCGAGCGCGAAGTTCCCGGTCTGCCCCGGCTGCGCGCTCTGCACGTAGTGCCCGACGTACCCCTTGTCGAGGACCCCGGCCTTGCTGATGCCCTCGGCGATGGGCGCGGTGATCCCGATCCGCGGGATCCGGATCACGGCGTACGCCTGCTCCCAGCGGGGCGCGGCCTTCGCGGCCCCAGCCGGCTTGCCACCGGAAGCACGCGGAGTACCTGCCGGGGCGCTCCGGGCGCCGACCTGCTCGTCGGGAGGCGCCGCCGACGGCAGGGGAGTATCAGCTCCCCACTCCCGCTCCAGGGAGTGAACGGTCCGCCCGGCCTCCGCACGGGCCTCCCGGTTGGTCCACCACAGCTGGTGCGCGACGAGCAGCAGCACCACGAGCCCGAACGTCACGGCGAGCTCGGCGCCGGCCCACAACCCCCGGGCCGCCCACGCCCGCCGCCCGCGCCCGCCCCGCACCACCACCGGTATCGCTCTGCGCACGCGCGCAGGGTAGGGGCCCCGGCCGCAACTCACCAGGCCCGCGACGGAGCGGACTCGAACCGCCAGGACCGGAAGCGCCCTCCGCCGGGCCCCCGTACAGCAGTACGGTGTCCCTCATGCGCCCCGACACGCCTGCCGATCACACTGCCGAAGCCGAGCGTCTGCTGCGCACCGCGACGCAGTACCCGGAGGACCACGAGCCGCTGCTCCTACAGGCCGCGGCCCATCTGGAACTCGCCGGAGACCGCCCCCGGGCCACCACGCTCTACGACCGCCTGCTGGCCTCTCAGGTGGATCACCCCCATCTGGTGAAGGCGTTCAAGGCGGCGAACCTGTGGGAGTACGGCCACGAGCCGGAGGCCCGCGCGATCATCGACGGCATCCGCCAGGCCGCGCCGCTGGACCCGGCGGCGTGGGAGATCGTCGCGGAGACCCTGGAGTCCCACGACGAACTCGACCTGGCCCACGCCTCACTGACAACTGCGCTGACCCTGCTGGGAGTTGCGGAGGTGGCCGTCGACTCGACGGCGATCCCGTACAGCACGCAGTCCCTCCTGACCACGCGCCACCGGGTACGCCGCCTGCTCGCCCTGCCCCACGACACCTGGGACACCCTGGCCGACGAGCTGCACACCGCGCCGATCTCCCTGG
Organism: Streptomyces sp. NBC_01431; assembly: GCF_036231355.1. NCBI lineage: Bacteria > Bacillati > Actinomycetota > Actinomycetes > Kitasatosporales > Streptomycetaceae > Streptomyces > Streptomyces sp. NBC_01431. Next base: position 5,143,288 of record NZ_CP109496.1, on the reverse strand, counting down.
ACGAACTCCACGACCCGAAGCGCCTGTGGTCCCTGGGCTCGGAGGACCCGGCCGAACTCCAGGCGGAACTCGCCCGCCTGAGAGCGGAGTTGGGCAGCTACCGGGCCGCCCTGTCCCGCCCGTTCCCGGTGGCGGTCCTGCACTGGCCGGAACCGGAACTGGACGAACTCCTCAGGACGTACCCGGAGCTGCAATCCGAATACCCCACGCACGCCGCCCACTTGCTGGACATCGAAGCGTCCCTGCGCGAACTGGCGGCCACCGGCACCGCCAACCTGGGCATCGTGACAGGCACGATCCCCTCGTACGAGGCCTTCGCAGCCTCGGAGTACTCCTCCCCGTCCAACGCCGACCTCCTCCCGCAATACGCGACGACGCTGGCCGCCCGAGGCCGCGCAGTGGCGTGGCCGCCGGGCAGGGGGGCGGACTGCTGGTGCGGGTCGGGGGTCAACTATGGGGACTGTCACGGGGTCGAGTAGCGCCGCCCTGCCCCCCGCCTTAGAACGTCACCGCCTAGCGAAGGGCCGCTCGTTGCTCCCGATCGACGTATCCGCAGCAGCCAACATGCAGTCCCAGCTCCTGCTGCAGAAAGACCCTGCACTGGAAGCTGTCTACGCTCATCTCTGCGAAATCGATCCCACAGGGCAGCGCTTCGCGACAGTGCTCCGCGACACGATCGATCAGCTGCTCAACGGTGAAGTCACCGGCCGGTACGACTGGAAAACGCTCTTCAAAACCGAGAAGACCCATGCCGGCACCGTCGTCGAGATCAACCTCCAGCGCGAGTTCAAGTTCAATGATGGTACGGACATGGACTATGAGATCGCGGGCTCCGACGTCGACTGCAAGTATTCGCAGCAGTTTGGCGGCTGGATGATCCCTCCCGAGGCCGTGGGCCATCTGTGCCTGCTTGTCTGGGCGGATGACTACACGAGCCGCTGGAGCGCCGGCCTCCTCCGGATACTTCCGGAGTGGCTCAACAAGGGGAACAATCGCGACTTGAAGTTGACCGTCAAGGCCGAACACCGGAACAAAATCCTCTGGCTCTGGCACGGCGCTGAGCTACCGGAAAACGTCTTGTTGCACATGGACGAGACCGACCGCAAGGCTGTCTTCGCACACTCCTCGGGACAGGCCCGGCTGAACGAACTGTTCCGGCGGGCTCAGCAGCGACGCATCGGGCGCAATGTCGTCCGGACCCTCGCTCAGCAGAAGGACTACATGAAGCGCGTACGAGGTAACGGAGGGTCCAGATCCTCCCTCCAGCAGGAAGGCATCTTGATCATGGGCGACTACGACAGCCATAAGCGGGTTGCCGCCCAGCTCCACCTCCCCGTGCCGATGGAGGGAGAATTCGTCAGTGTCCGCGTGGCCGAAGCCAGCCTTGAGGAGGCTTCGCTCCCCAGCGTGGTCCTGGACGGACGACGCTGGATTGTGGCCAAACCGGCACACGCCCCACAAAAGGCACCTTCCCTCCCCAGCCACACTAAATAGTTTGCCCGGGGCTGCTTTGCCTGCCCGGGACAAGGCGGAAGAGGGAAGCGGGCTGCTGCCTCATCGCCCCCGCGATAACGCCGCAGCCGTGTCGTCTAACTGGGCCGATACGGGAAGATGAACGCTACCGAACACAGACGCAGGTTTCAATGCGATGTCTTTGAAATCGATCGGCGGCTGCAGGTCGGCTAAAAGTCGGCCTGTAGGGATCTTCCGCCCCTGACTCGGCCCGTTGCGATACTTCGCGTTTTCCACATGCAGACTAACGGCTGTGTTTTCAGTCCAGCAGTCCACGCGAAACAAAGCATCCGCCAGTGGGTGCACCTGAAGTTCGACCCCCCGGAACCGCAGCTCTACAACGGTATAGACCTCACGCAGGAAGCTGTAGTAAGCGTTCCCGACGCGCCAGCGCATGGCCGCCCGCGCCAAGGCATCAGAGGCACCAGCCATTACAGCCTCACGGACTTTAGCCCGCGCCGGGTCGGCGAGCATCGCACGCCCAAGATGGTCATTTTTGCAGAATTGCCGAAATTCCTGGTAAGTCGGCAAGACACCTCGTCGTTCCATGCATATGTGAAACATATGCGTAAAAGCAAAGTCCGGGTGCCAGTCCACTATCGACCGCACGGACTCGCCGTCATGTCGCCTCACGTCTCCGAGCGCGTGCTCAGTCCGCCTGCAGACGCCGGTCACGTCAGCTCTTTGCAGCCTGTAGACCGTACGCACACGATGATTGAGCACGATGGGCACCACCTCACGACGGCGCTTCTCCGACCTCCAGGCTTCATACATGTGGCGCGTCCGCGCCGACCTGCAGAACTGTCGCAGCACATCCTCCGCCGACGTCTCGCCCGCCGTCACCTGCCACCACCCGCGCTCTTGTCGTCAACCCCTGTCCAGGACAACCTAGTTGGCGGTCCTTGCTGAGCACAGCAGGCTGGGAGGGACGAGGTGTCACCTTGGGTAGTCTGGCGTGGGCTCCATGCCCCAGGCGGCTGGCCGTCCTGCTGCTGCCCCGATGTCTCATGATGGTGCTCAAGCGCACCACAGGGGCGCCTCGCAGGCTGAAGAATTCGAGGAGGTGAGTCGCCAAACATGACAGGCGAATGGAACCCGCCCCCCGGCTCATGGGCCTCCTCGGCCGGGCGGCGGCGCAACATGCAAGCGATCCGGAGCAGGGACACCAAGCCCGAGCGACTCATTCGCCGACTTGTGCATGCCCAGGGGCTTCGCTACCGAGTTTCAGCGAAACCCCTGCCGGGTCTCCGCAGGACCGCCGATATGGTTTTCCGCTCGGCAAAGGTAGCCGTCTTCATCGACGGTTGCTACTGGCACGGATGCCCGGAGCACTACGTCCCCCCGAAAACAAATTCTGGGTACTGGTCAGACAAGGTTGCTGGCAACATGAACCGGGACCGCGATACTGACGAGCAACTGCGGGCAGCCGGATGGACGGTACTTCGGTTCTGGGAACACGAATCACCTGAACAGTGCGCGGTACAAATTGCGGCCACCGTAAGCCGCTTGAAACACACGGGAAGCCTATGAACGGCTACTTTCCTTTCGCAGCCTGCGCCGCTGCTTCGAATGCCGCGTAAATCTGCTCACCAACAGCCCTTGCAACTGGCGGAGGGAAAGCATTTCCGACCTGCCGGTACGCGGCAGTCTTCCGGCCAGTAAAGTTCCACTCCTCAGGGAACCCCTGAATAATTCCAGCCTGGCGCACCGTGAGCTTGGGGCCGGCCGCCGCGAAGAGGTCGCGCTCCTTGTCCTTCATATCCTCGGGGTCGTTTGCCACCCCGAGGCCGCACACGCCGAGGTCCGCCCAGGACCGCTTCGCCCTGGTAGGCCCGAGATCGGCGCCCCCGTGCTTCTTGGAACCGCCGACCAGAGTCGGAGCCACCCCTTCGAGAGCCTTCTCGTACCAGTCCTTGAAGGCCTTCTCGGCCCGCGGATCATCAGCAACTGCGTCGAACCGCTCACGCATGGTGTCGTGCAGGGCCTCGCCCACGCTGACTTCACGGGCGGGCTCAGGCTTCGCGTGCTCAAAGTACTTGGCGTACTCAGGCTTCATCGCGACCAGGATGGCCCGGGGGCGCAGTTGAGGAACGCCGTACCTTTTCGCCTCCAGCACCTCCCAGTAGCACTGCTCGTACCCCAGGGACTCAAGTCGCTTAATGATCTCTGCGCGATAGTCAGCGAACTTGGGATCCACCAGCCCGCGAACGTTCTCGATCATTACGGCCTTCGGCTCCAGCTGATCAACAAGGTCCAGCATCGTGGGGAAGAGGTCTCGCTCATCATCACGCCCCAGCTGCTTGCCGGCCGAGGAGAAAGGCGGGCAGGGAACGCCACCAGCGAGCAAGTCCAGTTCGCCGGGCTGGAGCCCTAGCTCCTTCGAGTCGAATGCCCTGAGGTCAGCCTGGATGACCCTGCAGCCTGCCCACTCAGCCTCTTCGCTGGTGTTGGCTCTCAGCGTCTGGCATGCATCCTTGTCGATCTCGATCAGCGCTACGTGCTTGAAACCGGCCTGGTGCAGCCCAACAGCTTGCCCCCCCGCTCCAGCACAGATCTCCACCGACGAATACCTGAGCTCATTCGCGCGGACCATGTCCCCTCACTTTCCGGTCGACAACAGTGGACACTACGAGCAATCCACCATCACAGAGGGTGACAGACCCCACTGACAACGAGACCAGCCCTAGTTTGCCGCACGCCGCAACGTTCCCTGAACATGCCTTGTTGCCCAGGCGGATATCGCCACCCCTGCACGATGAGGGGCTTCTCAGCCGCGGGCGCGTGCCTTCATGTGTCCCAGCAGGGCCTGGATGTCCAGCGCATCCATGCCGCCGGCGACAGCTGGCTCCTCTTGCAGGTCGGCGAGCTGATGCACGGACGGGTCGTCCAGAATTTTCCCCATGAAAGCGACCTTTTCCTCCAGCCGCTTCGCGACTGCCTCGTCGATCGTGTCGCTTACTGCGAGGACGGTTACCCGAGTCTCCGTGTCCGGGGCGAGACCCAACCGGTGGATACGGTCCAAGCTCTGAAGGAATCTTCCAGCCATGAAGTCCCGGTCCACGTAGACAGCGTCGTGACAGACGTGGTGGAGGCTGATTCCTTCTCCCAGGGTGGCCGGGTTGGAGAGCAGTACGAGGCAATCAGGATCCTCGCGGAAGCGCCTGATCTGCTCTTCTCTGTCGGGAGTGGCGCCGTGGACCACCGCCGGCTGATAGTCGGCGAACATCCGTTCCATCGTGGTCAGACTTCGGACGAACGTCGTCCACACCAGCGTCTTGCGGCCAAGAGCGGCATTGGCCGCTACCAAGCTCAACGTCTCCGCGTACTTCGGCGACAGCTCGTACTGCGGCAGGCCATGCAGAAGCTCGTAGAGGGAGTCGCCTTGCGGTATCTCCAACGGCGGCACTCGGTATGAGAGCGCCTCATACCGGCTCGCTCCCACACTGAGGAGGGCGGGGCTGGTCGCAGCCATAAGCAAGCGCAGCAGTGCTTTTCCGAGCACGTCGAAGTCGTCGCGGGAGGCTTCGGCGCGGGCAGTAAACCTGCCCACTAGCGCGTCGTAAATCTCGCGATGAAGGGGAGGCAGCTGGACGTACCTGATCTTCGTCTCGACCGGCGGCAGTCCCAGCTCACGCTTCGTCGTCCGGGTGAACAGCGGTCGGAGCACATTGCTGGCGTAAGCCAGGTCTCCGCCCGCCACTGCACGCGTCACGACGCGCCGCCCATGGCCCGGCCAGACGAATGACAGCAGATTCTCCAGATCGCGGGCACCGTTGGGGGCTGGTGTGCCGGTGAGAATCAACCGCCTGCGGGCGAGGGGGCCCAGAGCCATACAGGCACTGCCGTACGTTCCCTGCACGCCGAGCTTCATTCTGTGCGCTTCGTCCAGGATGATCATCGAGGGAGCAGCCCTCAGCCATGAGGTGAGGGTAGGCAGCGACCGGTCCAGGCGCTCGTAGTTCACGATCAACACCTCGGTACCCACTGTGGGCCGTCTGCCCATCACTTCCGTGGGCAACGGTTCCCCGAAGCACTCCGCGGTCTCAAAGTTCCAGGTCTCGTAGGCCGCCTTCGGACTCACGACCAAGAGGCGGCTGACCTCCCCGCGCTCCCGCAGAGCCGCATAAACAGCAAGCGCAACGCGGGTCTTGCCCGCACCTGGCACGCTGAAGTTCGCACCATGGCGCATCGACAGCAGATACGCGATGTCACGTCGCTGGAATGGGGTGAGCCCCGCCCGCCATCCCGGCCCCAGGAGGGCTTCGACCTCGTCCTCGGTAACCGCAGCGCGACTGTCAGGGCCCCCGTCATGAAGTGACCGCTCGGCGCTCTCCGCATCATCGAGCACATGACCTACGAGCTCGGCTAGGGCTTCCTCCCACTCAACATCTTGCGGCGAGGGCCACGACCCCAGGGCATCGAGTCCCACCAGGAAGTCATCGAGCGCAATCTCCGTTGTCAGCAGCTCGCGCTGTCCGGTTGCCGGAAAGCGGGCGGCCAGTTGAGCAAGATCCTGCTGGTGCCCAGGGCCGACGCGGAGGACCGCCTTGGTCCGGGTCACGTCGAACCCGATGCTCAGAGACGGTTCCCCACCAGCAGTCATCAATCCTCATTCCCTCTGACGCATCGCTTCGAGCAGCCAGGCGGTGCCCTCCCCAGGCTCGGAGATACTACGAGCGCACTGCACTGCCAGCTTGCCGAGGGTGTCACGCAGTTTGATCAGTGCTTCATCGAGGGCTTCCTCATCCACGCTGCGAGACGCACGAGACATCACCAGATCCGTCACGCCCTCCTCGAGATCCTGACACGCGTCATTGATCCGGTCCGACGCAGCTTGCTTCCGCTTACGGACCCGGGCGTCCCTGCCGGCAGGCTCCAACGCGCGCTCGACTGCCTCGCGGGCCACCCGGAAGGTGGTAGTGGCAGTGGTGAGCCGGTGCGCCGTAACCCCCTCGGCCGCCCCTTCGATGGCCTTGGCCCTGAGCACAGAGTCAGTCAGCGCCTTCGCAGCCCCGACCTTGGGATCGGCCGCCGCTACCGTCCGGCCAAGGCCGGGGATCGCCACAGCTGAAGCAGCTGTAGCGGGCTTCAACTCTTCAGGAAGGCGCTTGTCGAGGTACCTCGCTTTGAAGTCTGGCTCGATGAGACGCACGTCAGTCTTGGAGAACCCGAGGAGGATCGCGGCCAGCCGGCTCTCCTTGAGGAGGTCAGCGTTCTCTCTGCTGACAGCTGACTCCTTGACGTAGCGTCGGTGCAGCTCACGCAGCTTTTCTTGGTGATCTTCAAAGTCAAGCAGCCGCAGCGCCACGTCCCCGTCCCGGCTCCGCTCGATCAGGTCGCGAAGGCACGTCAGGATCCAGAGGTCCTGCTCGCATGTAGCCGTCCTGATGCGGAAGTCCCGTGCGATGTCGGCGGGCTGCCGCCCCAGGCTGAACTGCTCATCGATGGCGAGCAGCCGGTTGACGTACGAGTACTCACGACGGTGATCTCGCCGCAGCTGGAGGGACAGTTCAACCGCATCGACGTCAGCCCAGGTGCAGGAATCGGGCAGCACACCAACCCGGATGTGCGCGACCCCCAATTCCGCGAGCGCAGCCCGGCGGGTGTTGCCGTTGACCAGGACTCCGTCGCGAGTAATGAGACCCGGATCGGTCTGCTTGAACTCCTGCAGGCTTTCGCGCAGAACTTGGTAGTCCGGGTCTTCCTTCGACGGATCGGCCGGCAACGCCTTCAGCAAATGGTGAAGGTACGCCTGGCTGCCTGTGCTCCAGGGATCCCCATCTAGCTGACGGTCCCGCACTGGGTCGTAGCTGCGCTGGGCCCTGACACGGTGCGTACCGGGGTTGTAGTAGAGGGAAGCCACCGGCATGTTGATCACTTCGACGTGGAGAGGAACACCCCGCCACTCGACAGTCAGCGTTTCCCGCGCACCAGACGCACCCCCGGTCTCCGCCAGTCGCTGGCGGACCAGCTCCTGGTTCTCCTCTGCCTGCGGAGGCCTTCCGAAGTCCTTGCTCATGTCTCTCTTTCTCAGCTCGAAGCAATGAACAGACGAGCGGGAGACCGAAGCGGCCACTCCCCGAACGGCCCCGATTAGTCAGTACCTTCCGCTTCCAGCACTTGCCGGACCTTGGCCCGGGACTCCTCCGGGAGCGACCGGTAGTCAGCCCACAGCCGCTCCACCGTGCTAAACGGCCGCCGGTCGTCGGCGATCCAGCCGGCCAGAACGCGCCGCTCAAGCCGGCCGAGTTGGCGTACGTGGGCAAGGAGTTCGGCAGGGTCAGCGGTGAGCTGACGACCTCCGACTCGACACCGATTGCACTCGGTTACCAGCTCCACCTTCAGCGCACCATCGGGCTGACGTACCTGCCGACGTGCGATATCCAACTGCGCGAACTCGTAGGTGCCGGCATAGGTCTGGCCGCCTGAGATGCCACAGGACCTGCAGAAGTTGCCGTCCTTGGTCATGATGTCGCGGCGCTGCGTTGCTGTGATCGGCACAGCCGATTTGGTACGCCCCTTGCCCGGCTCCCACACCGGCTCCCCTTGCCGGACAAAGCGCTGCTCAAAGGGCTCCAGGGTGACGTCCTCGCGGTTGGTGTCGATCTGCCACCCATGATCTCGCAGATCACGCATCCGGCGGTCAATCTGCGAGACCCCCGGAAAGGCCTGCCGCAGTTCATCCTTCGTGAAGACGCTTCCCTCACCGATGACGGTAACAAGCCAGAGACCGGCTCGTTTCATGGTGCCAAATTTTTCGTCCGTCCATGACGGCAACACCATGACAGCCACCTTCCAGAACAGCGCCAGAACATAGATCGCAGACACCCTAGGGCTTCCCCTATTCATCACCACGCCAGGCAATCTCTGCAACTCCACATCGCCAAATACTGTTCACCGATCTGCGAACACGGAACTATTGACTATCCGAGAGCGCCCTGTAGTGGCAGCGATGCGGCGCCTTCCAGTGGCACGGAATACGGATATATCGGGGCAGAGCATCCCGCATATTCGATCCTCGCCGCCCGCCCGCTCTGCCGACCGGCAACTTCGCACGACTCTCCGCCGCCGAGCTGGCCGCGACTCCGTGAACAGTGAATCTGCTGCGCGAACTGGCGTTCCTGCGGAGAAGCGGACTACAGGAGTGCACCGGCGGCCGTCTTGTCGGCGACCGGCAAGCTCCTGCCCCACATCGGCGACGGGACGGCCGCCGACAAGTTCACCCCTAAAAGGAGCACAAATCGGCCACTTCCCGTCCTCTGTTTCAGCCATGCACGCTATGCCGCCGTGGAGATACGGCGGCATAGCACGACAAAGAACAACGGAGGCAAGGATTCCACTTCCTCGCTGCAGCTATATACCACACGAGAAAGAACCGTAACAGGAGACGCGGCGAATCCACTGATCTCATACATCCGAACAGGAATGAGTTGACTTTCCCGATCAGGCAGCAGCTTAATGATCACGACAGGGCACGAAAAGGATGCCCCCGGGCACCCCACGCATCGTGACACCCGTGACATGTAACGCAAAGCAGACGGCAGAGCGGCCTGCTCTGCCTACAAGGAATAGAGGTCCAATGCCCCTCCGAGGGAAGATATCTGCCGATTTCTGCGATAATCTCTCACCTGAAGAGCGCGAATGCGCTCTCATGATCCGGACGTTATGCGAGCGAGCCCTTGAGGCATTCCGCAGCCACCGCGCCATTGCCAGCGAGGTTCCGACAGCCCCCTCAGCGCTGTCGTCCTATCTCCACGGCCAGGTCGTACCGACAGAGTCGGTGCTTGCACGCCTCCGGGACATCGCAGTCGCCTGCCGCACCGGAGATGAGGGGGGCCTGCCCTCTTTGGAGCACCTGCTGGAGGCCCGACGGGCAGCCTTGGTGTCGAAACAGGGGCTGGGAAGCGACGCCGTGCGTCTCCAACTGGCCCGCCTCCAGACGGCACGACGCCGCCAGAGAGGTACGTCCTCCGCGCCACCAAGTGGCAGCGCCCGGACGGCCACTCCTGCGGCTGATGACGCCATCCGGTATCTGAAGGCCGGGAGGGAAAGCGACGCTTTCTCCTTGTTCTGGCATATCGGTCAGACACATACACCGGCAGAGATCCGGGACGTGGTGGCTGCTTACACCGTTGCTCACGAGACGGAAGCGGCTGATGCCGTCCTGGCGAGTGCCTCAGAACGGGGCTCGGAAGACATCCTCCGGATCATCGCTTCCCTCCTGGAAGCACAGCGCCACGGTGACGCCGCCGCGCTGGTGGCGGCTGCCATCCAGCGCATCAACTGACGTGCCCGGCCACACCGACACAGCAACCGCCCCTGCGCGGGCAGTTCAAGGACCGTCAACACGCCGCGCCAGAGGTGGCCAAACGCCCCACTCACGTCACGCAGCAGGCGCCCCGCCGATGTCTGCTGTGTGGTCCTGGGCAAAGAGTGACCCGCTGCTCCGAGGTTTCCAGACGCACAGAGCAGCGGGTACCGCGCCCGTATTTCCAACCGCATGCACAGAGGGAGGACGCTATGACCAAGAATGACACGCCGCAGGAGAACACCGTCCCCGAGGAACACGCGCCGACGGTCGTACCGCCGGCCCGCCCGGAGCGTCGCCATCCGCCCGCCCTGCCTGTGAGGGTTCTGGAGCCCAACTCGCTGAGTACCGCATTTCCGCAGTACGCCTCGACGCCCGGAGCCAGTGCGCTCAGCTACGCCATCATCTCGGGCCGGGCGCCGCACGACCCCCACCACCTGTGGGCGCTGGTTGTTCTGTGCATCGCCGCTATGGTCTGGGGAACCTGGAACCGGCGCCACCAGTAGCGTCACCTACGAAGTCGCGTGGCGCGCCAGGTGCCTTCTACCTGTCAGACACCCGGCAGCGGGCCCAGCCCTGCCACCGGACTCAAAGGCACCCCACGCGCCCAGACCCCCCGCCAACCGGCCCCACCCTCGCCCGCTAGCCTCAAGGAAACCGCACTTCAGGAGGCAAACCATGGCGAAGGTTCCCGCGACTGCGATTGCTGCCGGCGGGCTCATCGGGGGGTATGGGGTGGCCCGGTGGACCAAGAAGCGGCCGCTCGGTGGGGTCGCGCTGGCTGCGGCCGGGGCGCTCGCCGCGAAGCAGTGGCAGCAGGCCGCCGGGACCAAGGCGGCCATCGGGCTCAGCGCCGCCTACGTCGCCGCCTTCGCCGGGTCGCATCCGCTGGCCAAGAAGGTCGGCGCCTGGCCCTCCGTGTTCGGCGTGGCCGGAGCCGTCGCCGTGGCCTCCTGGGCCGTCACCCGCAACGCCCGCTAAGCAGGTCCCTGTGGGGGCGGGCCGAGAAATTTCCTGGGTCGTTGAGCAGGCGGCTGCTCGCGTCCGTACATAGGGGCAACTCCCCGCAGTGGTCGGGCGCATGGCCGTACGGCAGGGACAGGGAATTCGGTCGTGCGCCCGGCGGGAGTAACCGCCTTGTTGATAGAGGAGTACGCAGGGTGGGGCTCGCACCCCGCCGGAGAGCGGCCTCCGAAGGCGCCCGCCTTGCGCCCAGCGCCCGCCCCTCGGGACTCCGCCCTTTCAGCCCGCCCGGCGAGGGCCCCTCAGCCTCCCAGCACGTGCCGCGCGGAAACCCCTCACCCGCAGCGGCACCCGGCGAGGGCGGCTCCCCAGCGGCACCCTGCGAGCCCGCAGCGCACCCGGCCGGGGCCTCTCACCCGCCCCGCACGCCCCGCGAGGGCCCCTCACCCGCCCAGCGCGTGCGACACCGCGTAGATCAGCAAACCCGCCATCGCACCCACCACCGTTCCGTTGATCCTGATGAACTGCAGGTCGCGGCCGATGTTCGCCTCGATCTTGCGCGAGGTGTCGTTCGCGTCCCATGACGCCACCGTGTCCGTGATCAGGGACGTGATCTCGGTGCGGTATGTCGAGACCACGTATGCCGCCGCGTCCTCCAGCCAGCCGTCCAGTTTCGACTGGAGGCGGGGGTCCGTGGACAGGCGGGTGCCCAAGGACAGCAGGGACGCCCGCGCGCGCAGGCGCAGCTCGCTGTGTTCGTCCTCCGCCGCCGCGATGATCATTCCCCGGACGGAGGCCCACGCCGAGGCGATGATGTCCTGGACCTCGGGGCGCGCCAGTATCTCCGACTTGAAGCGTTCCACCCTGGTGCGGGTCTCAGTGTCCGACTGGAGGTCGGCCGCGAAGTCGGCCAGGAAGCGGTCCAGGGCGCCGCGCGCCGGATGCATCGGCATGTCGCGCATCTCGGTCACGAAGCGCAGCAGCTCCTTGTAGACGCGCTCGCCGACCTTGCGGTCCACGAAGCGCGGGGTCCAGCCCGGGGCCCCGCCCTGCACCGCGTCCATCACCGAGTCACCGTGCAGCACCAGCCAGTCGTGGGCCCGTACGCAGACCAGGTCGACCGCCTTGCGGTGGCTGCCGTCGGCGACGATCTTCTCCAGTGCCTTGCCCACGCCGGGCCCGATCTCCGCCGCGTCCGCCCGGCGCGTGATGGCCTCACCCACCACCGCCTGGACGTCGGAGTCCCTGAGCACCGTCAGGGCCCCGCGCAGGGCCGTGGCCAGCTCCGACGTCACCCGGTCGGCGTGTTCGGGCTCGGCAAGCCAGGTGCCGAGGCGGCGGCCGATACCGAGGGCCTGGAGCCGGGTGCGGACCACCGCCGTGGACAGGAAGTTCTCCCCCACGAAGGAGCCGAGCGTGGCACCGAACTGGTCCTTCTTGTTCTGGATGATCGCCGTGTGCGGGATCGGCAGGCCCAGCGGGCGGCGGAACAGGGCCGTCACCGCGAACCAGTCGGCCAGCGCGCCCACCATGCCCGCCTCGGCCGCCGCCGCCACGTATCCGGCCCAGGCCCCCGCGCCCGACCGGTCCGCCCAGGTGGCCAGCGCGAACACGACCGCGACGAAGAGCAGCAGGCCCGTGGCGGTCGCCTTCATGCGGCGCACGCCCCTGCGCTTCTCCTCGTCCGCCGCCGTATAGGCGAAGGGAGAGGACAGCGGCCGACGCGCTGCCGCCTCCGCCACCACCCCGGCCTCCGCCTCCGCCTCGGCCCCTGTTCTCGTACGGTCCATTCGCTCCACCTGTCCGCGCGTGTCCGTGCCCGCCCCGATCAGTCTCGATCAGTCTCGTACGGCATCAGTCTCGTACGGCCTCGATCGGTTCCGTACGCAATTGTTCTGCCTGCCCCTCCGCCTCGCCCGAAGCGGCCACCTCACATCACGTGCCATCCCCCTCTACTGAAGTACTCATGGCGTGCCCGATGAGTTCCCCTGGGCCCCGCCCGCCACCCGTTCGCGTGGCCCCGCCGGCTCGCGCTCCGTACATTCGGATCATGTCCATGCGGACGTACCGGACGCTCCGGACCCTCCGGTCGCACGCGGAGCGCGTGGCGCTGCTCGCGGTGGTGACGCTGCTCGCCGTCGCCCTCTGCGTCGTGGCCGGGCCCGTGCGGGCCGGGGCCGGCGCCGGTGACGACGGCGGCGCCTGGGCCGGGACCTGGTACTCCGCCCCCGTCGGCGTCGAGCCCGGGGCCGCGTCGGCCCGGACCGTACGCAATGTCGTGCACACCTCGCTCGGCGGGAAGCGGGCCCGCGTCACCCTTTCCAATCTGTTCGGGGACGTGCCGCTCGACCTCCGCCACGCCACGATCGCCACCGCCGCCGACCCCGGCCGGACCATGCGGACGCTGACCTTCAGCGGGCGCGCTCGGACCTCCATACCCGCTGGCGGGCAGACCGTCAGCGACCCCTTGGCCTTCGAGGTGCCCGCCGCATCCGATCTCTACGTGACCGTGTACGCCGCCGGGCCCGCGTCCTGGCATCCCGGCGCGCAGCAGACCTCGTACGTCGCGCCGGGCGAGGTCGACCGGGCCGCCGATCCCGGGGAGTTCGCGCAGCCGACCCGGTTCTGGCAGTACGTCACCGCCGTCGATGTGCAGGGGCCCGGCGCGGCGTCCGGCAGCGTCGTCGTGTTCGGCGACTCGATAACCGACGGGGTCGGTTCCACCCCGGATGCCAACCGCCGCTGGACCGACGTCCTGGCCGGGCGGCTCAAGGGACAGCGCGCCGAACTCGCGCGGGGCGGGGCGGCGCCCAGGGCCGTGCTGAACGCCGGGATCAGCGGGAACGCGCTGCTCGGGCGGCCCGGCTGGATCTCCGGACCGAGCGGGCTCGACCGTTTTCAGCGCGACGCGCTCGGGCGGGCGGGGGTGCGGACGGTCATCGTGGAACTCGGCATCAACGACCTGCTCAGCGACGAGCGGCGGGACGCGTCCGCGCTCCTGGCCGGAATGCGGGAGCTGGTACGGCTGGGGCACGCGCGGGGAGTGACCGTGCTGGGCACCACGCTCGGTCCGTGCGGAGGGCTGCCTGCCTGCACGGCGGCGGTGCAGGGGATTCGCGGGGAGGTCAACTCCGCGATTCGGGGTGGCGAGGTTTACGACGGGGTCATCGACATAGATCGCGCGCTTCGGGATCCCTATGCGCCGATGACCCTGCGGGGGCCGTACGACTGCGGGGACCGGCTGCATCCCGGGGACGCGGGGTATCGCGCCATCGGGAGGGCGGTGGATTTGGGAGCGTTGTAAAGGGAGGGCCGGGTGCCTGTACGGCCTGGTATCGGTGCGGGTGCCGGTCCGGTCCGGGTGAGCCGGTCCAGGTGTGCCGGTCCGGGTGTGCCGGTCCAGTCCGGGTGTGCCGGTCCAGTCCGGGTGTGCCGGTCCAGTCCGGGTGTGCCGGTGCGGTCCGGGTGAGTCGGTGCGGTCCGGGTGTGCCGGTCCAGTCCGGGTGAGTCGGTGCGGGCCCGGGTGAGTCGGTGCGAGCCCGGGTGAGTCGGTGCGGGCCCGGGTGAGTCGGTGCGGGCCCGGGTGAGTCGGTGCGGGCCCGGGTGAGTCGGTGTCGGTACGAGCCCCGGTCCGCGTGAGCGGGTGCGCTTACGGCCGCTCAGTCCAGTTGCTTGCGCTCCTTCTTCTCCAGCCTCAGCCGCTCCTTCTGTGCCTTCCGCATCTTTCGGTCCACCCCGATCCCGCCCATCAGCGCGTACGCCACGATCGTGACGTTCGGGGAGCCCGGGGTGCCTTCGCCGGTGGCCTTGTTGCCGTCAACGCCGCCCATGATGCCGAATCCCTTGACGCGGACGTTCAGTTCGGGCGGTACGGTCACGCCGATGCCGCCCATGATCGTGAAGAGGCGGAGCACCGTCTCGCGGTCCTCGAAGCGGGCCTCGCGCAGGTCGACGTGGCCACCGCCCCACATCGCGAACGCGGTGAACTTCCGCGCCACCGTCCAGGTGCCCTTGCGGGAGAAGCCGCTCCAGAGGGCGAACCCGCCCTTGGAGGTGGGCTGGTGGCCGATCCGGGAGGGCCAGTGGACGTCGGTTTCGTCCTCGGGGCGCCTGGCCACGGGCGCAACCGGTGCCACCACGCTGCCAGGAGCGGGAAGATCGCGGACGAGCGGCTCCAACTCCCCATGCGTACGCGCCTTGTACGCGGCTTCCAGGCGATGCTCGAACTCGTCCATGTCGAGTCGGCCCTCCGCCATCGCGTCCCGCAGCGACTCGGCGACCCGCTCCCGCTCCGCGTCCGAAGCCCGCATCTCCGGCAGCCCACCCGTTGGTTCACTCGTCATGTGGCAAAGACTAGTGAAGGCCGCGATCGTCGTACATTCGCGCGATGACGGCCTCGATGTCCGGCTCCCGGACCGACAGGTCCACCAGCGGGTACGCCTGCGCGATGTGCGCGACGAGCGGCGCGGCGGACGCGGAAGCCGGGAAGGCGAGCCACTGGCGGGGGCCCTCGACCTTGACCACGCGGGCGCCTTCGGCCTCCACGGGCGGGAGTTCGTGCGCCAGGTCCACCACCAGGGTGCGTTCGCTCTCGCCCGCCTCGTGCAGTCCGGCGAGCGCTCCGTCGTACATCAGGCGTCCGTGGTCGATCACCATCACGCGTCGGCAGAGCTGCTCGATGTCGGTCA
Organism: Streptomyces sp. NBC_01431; assembly: GCF_036231355.1. Classification (NCBI taxonomy): domain Bacteria; kingdom Bacillati; phylum Actinomycetota; class Actinomycetes; order Kitasatosporales; family Streptomycetaceae; genus Streptomyces; species Streptomyces sp. NBC_01431. Next base: position 5,127,817 of record NZ_CP109496.1, on the reverse strand, counting down.
GGTCGTGCGTGGTGAGCAGGACGGTCGTGGCGCGCTCCGCGTTCAGGTCGCGCAGGAACTGCCGGACCTTCGCCTTGCTGATGACGTCGAGGCCGATCGTCGGCTCGTCCAGGTACAGGACGTCCGGATCGTGCAGCAGCGCCGCCGCGATGTCGCCGCGCATGCGCTGGCCGAGCGAGAGTTGACGTACCGGCACATCCAACAGGCTTGCCAGATCGAGGAGTTCGACGCAGCGGTCCAGGTTCTCGCGGAAGCGCTTGTCGGGGATGCGGTACATGCGGTGGGCCAGCCGGTAGGAGTCGTACAGCGGCAAGTCCCACCACAGGGTGGTGCGTTGGCCGAAGACGACGCCGATGCGCTGGGCCATTTTCGTACGCTCACGGGAGGGGTCGAGGCCCGCGACGCGCAGGCGGCCGCCGCTCGGAGTGAGGATGCCCGTCAGCATCTTGATGGTGGTGGACTTTCCGGCACCGTTGGGGCCGATGTAGCCGACCATCTCGCCGCGCGGCACCGTGAAGCTGATCCCGTCGACGGCCCTGACCTGACGTTTCTCCCGGCGGAACCGGCCGGTCCTGCGGCGTACGTCGAAGACCTTCTCGACGCCGTCGACTTCGATGAGGTCCATCGGTCAACTCCCCGTGCTGCGGTACGAACGGATTCCCGCCCGCCAGGCGAGGCCGGACAGCGCGAGGCAGCCGGCCGCGACCAGCGGCGGTGTGAGGGCGAGCCAGCCGGGCAGATCCAGCGGATAGGGCCGGCCGAGCACATAGAGGGCGGGCAGCCAGTTGACGAAGGCCAGCGGCAGGACGAAGGTGGCGCTCCACACCATGTCCTTGGCGAACACCGTCGGTGGGTACTGGAGCAGGGTCTGGCCGCCGTAGGTGAAGGCGTTCTGCACCTCGGCGGCGTCCTGCGCCCGGAACTGGAAGGCCGCGCCCGCCACGAACACCGCGGCGAAGATCGCGGACCCGCTCAGCAGCATCACCGGCACCAGCAGCACCTTCAGTACCGTCCAGTGCAGGTCCAGGGCCACCAGTGAACCGGCCAGGACCAGGACGCCCTGGAGCAGCCGCCCCAGGCGCTGCATTCCGAACCGGTCGGCGGCGACCTGGGCGAGGACCGGTGCCGGGCGCACGAGCAGGGTGTCGAGCGTGCCGTCGCGGACCCGCGCGCCCAGCTTGTCGATGGAGCCCATCACCGCGTTTGCGAACCCGAAAGCGGTGGTGGAGGTGCCGTACAGGAACGCCACTTCGGCGAACGAGTACCCGCCGAGCGAGCGGACCTGCGAGAACATCAGCGCGATCACGACGAAGTCGAACGCGGTCACCAGGAAGTTGCCGGTCAGCATCATCAAGAACGACGCCCGGTAGGCGAGGGTGGAACGGATCCACATGGCGGCCACCAGACGGTACGCGGCAAAGCCGCCCAGCGTGGGCGCCCGCTCGTCGAACCCCTCGGCACCGTGGAGCGGCGCCCGCCCGTTGTCGTCCTCGGCACCGTGTCGCGAAGCCCGCCCCCCGAGCCCCCGGGCACCGTCGAGCAAGGCCTGCCCGTTGTCGCCCGCAGCACCATCGAGCGACACGCGCCCGTCGATGCCCCCGGCCCCGTCAAGCGACGCCCGCCCGCCAAGGCCCTGGTCGTCGTGGAGTTCAGCCACCCTGCACCACCACCCTCCGTACCGCCGCGGACTGGAGCAGCCGACCGGCGCCCAACAGCACTGTCGCCCAGCCGAGTTGGAATCCATACGCGCCGAGCAGGCCCCAGCCCTGGTGCCGGCCCATCAGGACGTCCGCCGGGATCTGGAGCAGCGAGGACCACGGCAGTACCCGGGCCACCTCGCCGAGCAGGCCGGGGAAGGCGGTCAGCGGCAGCAGCATCCCGGAGAAGAACATGCCTGCGATGGACACCAGCGAGGTGACGCCCGCCCCGTCGAGCAGCCAGAACGCGCTGAGCGCCACCAGGAAGCGCAGCGCGAAGCTCACCACCACCCCGAACAGGACCGCGACCAGGAACGCCAGCCAGGTCAGCGGGTTCGCGGGCAGCGCGAGGTCGAAGACGAGCGCGCCGAACGCGAGGGGGACGATGCCGCGCCCCAGGAAGTGGAACAGGGCCCGGCCCAGATCGGCGGACAGCCACCACAGCTGGAGGTCGGCCGGACGGTAGAGGTCGATCGCGATGTCACCCGTACGGATGCGTTCCACGAACTCGTCCGCGAAGCCACCGCCGAACAGGCTGACCGTCATGAGCATGGCCTGGCTGATCCACACATAGGTCAGCGCCTGGGACTGGTCGTAGCCACCCAGGTGGGGGCGCTCGTTCCACAGCGCTATATAGGTGTACGCCACGATGACGCCGAAGACAGTGTTGGTGAAAACCCCTGCCGCGGTGGCGACCCGGTACGTCGTATAGCGCCGGAACCCACCCGCGGCCACGACCCCGTACAACCGCACGCCCGCCCCCTCACCGCTCCATAGGCCAAAGCGCTGGAGCCTAGTCCAGCTCCGCGGCCCTTCGCGACGGAATTTCCGGGGCCGGGCATGCACTATGTCCTTACCGCGCGTATCAGCCGAAACAGCCAATACGGCCGATACCTCTGATGCAGCCGATACAACTGATACGGCTGATACGGCTGATACAGCCCCATAGAGACCCGTACGACACCGCGCACAGCACCCCCGCACACGACCCGAGAGACGATGGCCGGAGAGACATGAGCGACGACGAGCAGCCGGAGCCACCACACCCCGGACCCCGGACGCCGCGGAACTGGGCACCCCGGGACCTCACCGCCGCCCCCTTCGGGCCGGGGCCCGCCACCGCGGGCGGCCCAGGCGGCGCGGGCAAACAGCAGCGGCCCGAGCGCACCGGATGGCGCCGCTTCGTGCCCGGCTGGCGGCTGGTGCTCGGCCTGTTCCTGCTCTGCGCGCTGCTCCTCATCGGCGGCTTCCTCGCCGGCTACATGCTGGTGTCGATCCCGCCCGCCAATGCCGGTGCGACCGCGCAGTCCAACGTCTTCCTGTACGCCGACGGAACCCAGCTCGCCTCCGACGGCGAGGTCAACCGCGAGAACGTCTCCCTCGCGCAGATCCCGCTCAGCGTCCAGCACGCCGTACTGGCCGCCGAGGACCGGGACTTCTACTCCGAGCGGGCCGTGGACCCCAAGGCCATGGTTCGCGCCGCCTGGAACACCCTTACCGGCAAAGGCACCCAGGGCGGCTCGACCATCACCCAGCAGTACGTCAAGAACTACTACCTCGGCCAGGAACAGACCGTCACCCGCAAGGTGAAGGAGTTCTTCATCGCGATCAAGCTGAACCGCGAGGAGACCAAGGAGGACATCCTCGCGGGCTACCTGAACACCAGCTACTTCGGGCGCAACGCCTACGGCATCCAGGCCGCGTCCCAGGCCTACTACGGCAAGGACGTCGAGAAGCTCACCACCGCCGAGGGCGCCTACCTCGCCTCCCTGCTCAACTCCCCCAGCGCGTATGACGTGATCGCCCACCCGCAGAACAAGCCGCAGGCGCTGGCCCGCTGGAACTACGTACTCGACGGCATGGTCAAGAAGAAGTGGCTCGGCCCCGCCGAGCGGGCCGCGACCACCTTCCCCACACCCGGCAAGGTCAAACCCCGGGCCGGGCTCGGCGGCCAGCGCGGCTATATCGTCGAGGCCGTCAAGGACTACCTCACCACCAACAAGATCATTGACGAGAACACCCTGGCCACCGGCGGCTACCGGATCACCACCACGATCCAGCAGGACAAGGAAGACGCCTTCGTGAAGGCCGTCGACGACAAGGTCAACTCCAAGCTGAGCACCGACCGCAAGGCCGATCGCAACGTCCGCGTCGGCGGCGCCTCCATCGATCCCGCGACCGGCAAGGTCCTCGCGATGTACGGGGGCGTCGACTACACCAAGCAGTACGTCAACAACGCGACGCGGCGCGACTTCCAAGTGGGCTCCACCTTCAAGCCGTTCGTCTTCACCTCCGCCGTCGTCAACGGCTCGAAGACCCAGGACGGCCGGACCATCACCCCGAACACGGTCTACGACGGCACCAACAAACGCCCCGTGCAGGGCTGGGCCGGCGGCACCTACGCCCCCGCCAACGAGGACGACGCCTCGTACGGGCTGATCACCGTGCGCACGGCCACCGACAAGTCCGTCAACGCGGTGTACGCGCAGATGGCCGTCGACGTGGGCCCCGCCAAGGTCAAGCAGACCGCGATCGACCTCGGCCTCCCCGCCGACACCCCCGACCTGACCGCCACCCCCTCCATCGCGCTCGGCCCGGCGACGGCGAGCGTGCTCGACATGACCCAGGCGTACGCCACGCTCGCGGGCCACGGACAGCACGGCACGTACACGATGGTCGAATCGGTCACCAAGGACGGCGAGAAGACCGAACTGCCCTCCCAGGACAGCAAGCAGGCCGTCAGCCGCGAGGCCGCCGACACCACGACGTCCATGCTGCAGAGCGTCGTCGAGGGCGGCACCGGCACGGCGGCGCAGGGCGCGGGGCGCCCCGCGGCGGGCAAGACCGGCACGGCCGAGCAGGACAAAGCCGCCTGGTTCGCGGGCTACACCCCCGACCTCGCCACCGTCGTCGCGGTGATGGGCGCCGATCCCGACACGGCGGTGCAGCAGCCGCTGTACGGGGCACTCGGCGTCCCCCGCATGAACGGCGGCGGGCCACCCGCCGAGATCTGGGCCCAGTACACCAAGGACGCCCTCCAGGGCAGCGAGGCCAAGGACTTCGACCTGGAACTCCAGGACGGCGCGAACATCCCGGTCGAGCCGACGAACCCGAACCCGTTCCAGTCGCCGTCGCAGCAGCCCGGCAGCAACGCGGGCCAGACACAGGGCCAGGACCAAGGCCAGACGCAGGGGCAGACGCAGGGGCAGAACGGGGGCCAGACCGGTGGCGGCAACCAGGGCCAGACACAAGGCCAGAACCAGGGGCAGACGCAGGGGCAGACCCAAGGCCAGACCCAGGGCGGCGCGGACAACGGCGGAGGCACCACCAACGGCGGTGGCCAGAACCAAGGTCAGACGCAAGGTCAGACCCAAGGGCAGACGCAGGGTCAGACCCAGGGCGGCGCCACCAACGGAGGCGGCACCGACAACGGTGGCACCACGGGCACCGGCACGGACACGGGCACGACGGCCGGAACGGGCGGCGCCACGACAGGCGTAGGCAACAGAACCCGCGGCCCCAGGGGCGGTTAGGACCCGCTGATGCGGCAGTGGCACGGCCAGGCCGCGGATCCGGCAGCAGCCCGGCCACAGACGCCGGCACGGCCGTGGCCCCGGCCACGCCGCTGGCGCGTCAGATCCCGGCCGGGCCGCGGGTCCGGCGGCAGCCCGGCCAAGACGGCGGCGCCACCGTGCCCCAGCCAGACCCCTGGCGTGTCAGTGGCCGCTGGTTGCTTTCAGGCCCACCACGGCGATGAGCAGCAGGCACACGAAGAAGATCCGGGCGGCGGTGGCGGGCTCGCCGAGCACCACCATGCCGAGCACTGCCGCACCGGCCGCGCCGATACCGACCCACACGCCGTACGCCGTGCCGATCGGCAGCGTCTTGGCGGCCTGCGACAGCAGCAGCATGGAAGCGGCGATCCCGGCGCCGGTGAGCACACTCGGTACCGGACGGGTGAACCCGTCGGTGTACTTCATCCCGATCGACCAGCCCACTTCGAGCAGACCGGCGACAACGAGCAGGACCCAGGCCATGACGGCACCTCCGACGACGCGAACACATACGGGGTGCGTCGTCTTGTCCTGACCCGGTACGACGCGTCTCGTCGGGGTCCCACCACGATAGCAAAGCGCATGCAAAAAGGGCTGGTGACGACGGTCACCAGCCCTTCGCGCTACAGGAACGACAGGCTCGACGGCCTGTCGCGACGGGGTTTACAGATACAGCCCGGTGGAGTCCTCGGACACCCGCTCGGAGGCGACCGCGTGGAGATCGCGCTCACGCATCAGGACGTACGCCACGCCCCGCACCTCGACCTCGGCGCGGTCCTCGGGGTCGTACAGAACGCGGTCGCCGGGCACCACGGTGCGGACGTTCTGGCCGACCGCGACCACCTCGGCCCAGGCCAGCCGTTTACCGACGGCGGCGGTCGCCGGAATGAGGATGCCGCCGCCCGAACGCCGTTCGCCCTCGGGGGTGTCTGACCGTACGAGCACGCGATCGTGCAGCATCCGGATGGGCAGCTTGTCGTGGGTGTTCTCGCTCACGGGTCGAACCTACCCGCCCCGGCGCCGGGCGTCCGCCCAAGGGTCAGGCCCGACGCCTCTTCACCGAAAGGGCCAGGAGCCCGACGAGACCGACGGCCACCAGCGCGACCGGCACGATCCGCTCGATGCGGGGCGCGCCCTCCTCGGACACGAACTGCGCCTTCACGTCGTTCACCGTACGGTTCACCGCGACGTACGCCCGGCCCGCGGTGTGGTCCACGGCCGAGGCGAGCCTGGCCTTGGCGTCACCAACGATCGTCGACGGGTGCAGCCGCACCCCGATCTCGTCGAGGGTCACCGCGAGCTGGTCCCGCCGGCTCCTGATGTCCGCCTCGATCTGCGCAGGGGTCCTGGCATCCGACACTGCGCCGCCTCCGGTGGTCTGTGGGGTCATCCGTCATCCACAGTCTGTCAGTTCCGCCGCCGATCCACTGTCACAGGCCCCCATTAGGCTCTGTCGGTGTACGCCACACCCTCGGCCCTTCCGGAGGAACCCCCATGAGCGAGCGCCTTCAGCCCGGCGACCCCGCCCCCGCCTTCACCCTGCCCGACGCCGACGGCAACGACGTCTCGCTCGCCGCCCACAAGGGCCGCAAGGTCATCGTGTACTTCTACCCCGCCGCCCTGACCCCCGGCTGCACGAAGCAGGCCTGCGACTTCACGGACAACCTGGAGCTGCTGGCCGGTGCCGGGTACGACGTCATCGGCGTCTCCCCCGACAAGCCGGAGAAGCTGGCGAAGTTCCGCGAGAAGGAGTCCCTGAAGGTCACGCTGGTCGGCGACCCGTCGAAGGAGGTCCTGGAGGCGTACGGGGCGTACGGCGAGAAGAAGCTGTACGGCAAGACGGTGACCGGGGTCATCCGCTCCACGGTGGTCGTGGACGAGGAGGGCAACGTGGAACGCGCCCTGTACAACGTCAAGGCGACGGGCCACGTCGCGAAGATCATCAAGGACCTGGGCATCTGAGTTCCCCCCGCCTCCACCGGGACGGCCTCTGCCCAACCGGCATGGGCCGTTCCGCATTTCGGGTGTGACTGTCCGGAATTCGGTTCGTTACTCCGTGCGAGGTCGCGAACGCGCGGCCGGGACGGAGGAAGGCATGGGCACGAGCCCGTACACCCCGGAGAGGCTGGATGAGGCGGCCGCCTCGTCCCGGACCCTGTCGGAGACGCTGACCAAGCTGGGGGTGGTAGACCCGAAGGGCGGGTCGCGGCGGTACATACGCGAGCGCATGCGGAAGCTGGGCATATCGACCGCTCACTTCGAGCGTGAAGGGGTCCGGTGGACTCGAGAGGTTCTTGAACCGGCGGTCGCGGCCTCGACCAGTGTGTGTGAGGTCCTGCGGAGGCTGGGGATCGACGTGGTCGGCGGTCATCACACGAACATCAGCCGCCGCATCACGGCGTACGGCATCGACACGTCGCACTTCGGGCCCCCTGCGCACACCGAGAGGATGCGGAACAACCGTCGTCGACGGGCTCCAGAAAACATTCTGCGAGAGGACCACTCCGCGCACGCCCAACGGGTGCCCGGCGCCCACCTCAAGAGGGCGCTCCTGGAGCTCGGCATCAGTGAGCGCTGTGAGCTGTGCGGCATCGGAGCCACCTGGCAAGGACATCCGCTACCGCTTGAGGTCGACCACATCGACGGCAACTGGCGCGACAACCGGGCGGAAAACCTCCGGCTCCTGTGTCCCAACTGCCACTCCACCACGGATACTTACCGTGGCCGGAGCAAGGGCGGACGGGCGAGCGCGAAATGAACTCGGCCGCGGGATACACGCGTGAGCGACTCGTCGAAGCGGCGAAGTCATGCGGGGACATCGACGAGGTCATCGTCTTCTTCGGCACCAAGCCCTACGAGCGACTGCCTCGCTATCTCCGGCAGCGCTTCGAGCGATTCGGCATCGACATCTCGCACTTTGAGCCAAGCGGCAGGCGCCCTCGGCCCACTCCTACAGCACTGCGGCAAGCAGTACGGGACTCGATCAGCATCGCAGATACGCTGCGACGCCTGGGTCACCCGGACAACGGCCAACAGCGCAGGTTGCTGCGGCAGTGGACCGCAGAGGACCACATCGACACCTCTCACTTTCTGGGGCAGGCACATCAACGGGGCAGGCTCGGGCCGATACGCGCCAAAGCTCCCGAAGAGGTATTGGTGAAGCACGACCGCGGTCGGCGCAGCCAAGCGGCGACGCTACGTCGCGCGCTGTATGAGATCGGCGTGGTTCAGGCGTGCGCGGGGTGCGGCACAGCTCCCGAGTGGCAGGGGAGGCCGATGACACTGGAGGTCGATCACATCAACGGCGACTGGAGCGACGATCGGGCGGAAAACCTCCGACTCCTATGTCCCAACTGCCACGCGATCACCGGCACATGGTGCCGCGGAGGCAGCCCTCGCAGCTGATCCCGCTCCGACCGGGCCTGCCATCGATTGTCCACCCCGGTACTATGGCAGGCGACTGGCGGCGGTGGTGCAGCTGGCGACACAGCAGACTTAGGATCTGTGGCCCGTGAAACGGCTTGAGGGTTCGAATCCCTTCCGCCGCACAGCGAACGGCCTGCGCATCGAAGGACCGATGCGCAGGCCGTTTTCATTTGGGCCCCCTCAGCCCAACAACTCCCGCACCACCGGTACCAGCGCCCGGAACGCCTGACCCCGGTGGCTGATCGAGTTCTTCTCCTCCGCCGACAGCTCCGCGCACGTCCGCGTCTCGCCCTCCGGCTGGAGGATCGGGTCGTAGCCGAAGCCGCCCGTGCCGGCGGGGGTGTGGCGCAGGGTGCCCAGGAGGCGGCCTTCGACCACGCGCTCCGTGCCGTCCGGGAGGGCCAGGGCCGCGGCGCAGGCGAAGTGGGCTCCGCGGTGTTCGTCGGCGATGTCGGAGAGCTGGGCCAGGAGCAGGTCCAGGTTGGCCTGATCGTTGCCGTGGGTTCCGGACCAGCGGGCGGAGAAGATGCCGGGGGCGCCGTTGAGGACGTCCACGCAGAGGCCGGAGTCGTCGGCGATGGCGGGCAGGCCGGTCGCCTGGGCCAGGGCGTGCGCCTTGAGGAGGGCGTTCTCGGCGAAGGTGACGCCGGTTTCCTTGACGTCGGGGATCTCGGGGTAGGCGTCGGCGCCGACGAGTTCGTGGGGCAGCCCGGCGGCGGCGAGGATGGCGTGGAGTTCGGTGATTTTGCCGGCGTTGCGGGTGGCGAGGATCAGGCGGGTCATGGGCCCAGTATCCCGTGGGACGGGTGAGGCCCCACGTCCGTGGCCGACGCCCGCGCGCGGGGTGAGGGCCCACGTCCGTGGCCGATGCCCGCGCGCGTGCCGCGCGTCACCGGGCAGCCGGGCCGGGGGCGGCGCCCACGTGCGGGGCGGGCGGCGCTCGCTGTCAGGGTGTGCAGACCTTGCCGATTTCCTTGGCCGCGTTCGTGACGCCGCTGATGTCCGGGGTGTTGTCGCCGTTCTTCATGGCCGAACGGACGTTGCCCACCGCATTGTTGAGGTCGTCCACGGCTTTGGACAGGTCGGCGTTGCCGGTCTTGTTCTTCAGGGACGACAGTTCTTTGTCGATGTCGTTGAGTGCCTGATCGGCCTGCGCGGGGTTGTCCGCGGCGTTGCCGACCGCCTTGCCGAGGTTGTCGACGCTGTTGCCTATGGCGTCCGCGGTCTTGACGCAGTCGATCGCCTTGTCGACGGCGCCGCATCCCGTGGTGACGGCAAGGGCAACCACGGCGGTGGCAACGGCGAGCACGTTACGGCGCATCGTTCGGGTCCTCCCCGGGTGTGCCGGAAGTTACGGACGGGCGCACGGTTGGCCCGTACGCCCGTACTCGTAATGACGCGGGGAGCGTTCCCCTTGGTTGCGTCTTTACTCTCCCGACAGCGCGGCCAGGGCGCGCAGTTGGAGGGCTTCGAGGTCGGCGCAGCCGCCGGTGGCGAGGTCGAGGAGGGCGTTGAGTTCCTTGCGGTCGAAGGGCTCGGCCTCGGCGGTGCCCTGGACCTCCACGAAGCGGCCGTCGCCGGTGCAGACGACGTTCATGTCGGTCTCGGCGCGGACGTCCTCCTCGTAGCAGAGGTCGAGGAGGGGGACTCCGTCCACGATGCCGACGGAGACGGCGGAGACGGTGCCGGTGAGGGGCTGGCGGTTGGCCTTGACGAGCTTCTTGGTCTGGGCCCAGGTGATGGCGTCGGCGAGGGCGACGTAGGCGCCGGTGATGGCGGCGGTGCGGGTGCCGCCGTCGGCCTGGAGGACGTCGCAGTCCAGGACGATGGTGTTCTCGCCGAGGGCCTTGTAGTCGATGACGGCGCGCAGCGAGCGGCCGATGAGGCGCGAGATCTCGTGGGTGCGGCCGCCGATCTTGCCGCGGACGGATTCGCGGTCGCCGCGGGTGTTGGTGGCGCGGGGCAGCATCGAGTACTCGGCGGTGACCCAGCCTTCGCCGCTGCCCTTGCGCCAGCGCGGGACGCCTTCTGTGACGGAGGCGGTGCAGAAGACCTTGGTGTCGCCGAAGGAGATGAGGACGGAGCCCTCGGCGTGCTTGCTCCATCCACGTTCGATGGTGACTGGGCGGAGCTGTTCGGGGGTGCGGCCGTCGATTCGAGACATGGCCATGAGCCTAGGGGATGGCTGTGGAGGCGGTCTCCGTGCGTACGCGCGAGGTGATGGCCCAGCCACATGGGCCGCGCGACGTCGTGGTGTCCGCGCGAAGGCGAGGTGATGTCCGCGGGTAGGCCAAGGGGCCGTCCCGCGGGGAGGCGAAAGGGCGGTTCCCCGCGTACGCGAAAGGCCCCCCGCCCGGAGGCGAAAGTCCGATTCCCGCACATACGCGAAAGGCCGGTCCCGGGGGGCCGGCCTGTGCGGGGTGGGTCAGCGACTCACATCATGTCTTCGATGTCGGCGGCGATCGGGTCGGCGTCGGTGCCGATGACGACCTGGATGGCGGTGCCCATCTTGACGACGCCGTGGGCGCCGGCCGCCTTCAGCGCGGCTTCGTCGACCTTGCTCGGGTCGATGACCTCGGTGCGCAGGCGGGTGATGCAGCCTTCGACTTCTTCGATGTTCTCGATACCGCCGAGGCCGGCGACGATCTTCTCAGCCTTGCTGGCCATGTGTCTCTCCTGGTTCTTCGAAGAACGCTGTGTCGGCCCACGGTAGGTCCGCTTTGTCACGGTAACCCACGTTTGGATCAGCTATGCGCGCGAGCGCATCCGCACTGGCCAAGGATGGCGATCACCGGAGCCATGCCCGCACGGGGGCCACTCCGGACGATACCGCAACTGGTCTACACCAGTGTGCAACAGCCCGTCCGGACCGGCCTGTTCCCGCGAGCCAGGAGGTTGCCATGAGCGCCGACAGCGCGGCCGCGGCACCGCAGCCCAAGTGGTGGAACGGGGCGTTCCAGGGACTGCAGAAGATGGGCCGCAGCCTCCAGCTCCCGATCGCCGTGCTGCCCGCGGCCGGCATCCTCAACCGGCTCGGCCAGGACGACATGTTCGGCAAGACCGGACTCGGCTGGAACAACGTGGCCAAGGTGTTCGCGGGCGCGGGCGGCGCACTGCTCAACGGCTCACTCGGACTACCGATGCTGTTCTGCGTCGGCGTCGCGATCGGCATGGCCAAGAAGGCCGACGGCTCGACCGCGCTCGCAGCAGTCGCCGGTTTCCTCGTCTACTACGGGGTGCTCCTCCAGTTCCCGAAGGCCTGCGCCGCCGGTACGACGCTGACGGCCGGCGCCTGTGTCGCCAAGGACGGCTCAGCGGTCCTGGCCACGTACCAGAATCCGGGCGTCTTCGGCGGCATCGTGATGGGCCTGATGACCGCGTACTTCTGGCAGCGCTTTCACCGTACGAAGCTGGTCGACTGGCTCGGCTTCTTCAACGGACGACGGCTCGTGCCGATCATCATGGCCGGGGTCGCGGTCGTGTTCTCGGTGCTGTGCCTGTGGGTCTGGCCGCCGGTCGGTGACTCGCTGACCGGCTTCAGCAAGTGGCTCGTGGATCTCGGCGCGGCCGGTTCGGGCATCTTCGGTATCGCCAACCGCGCCTTGCTGGTGATCGGACTGCACCAGTTCCTGAACACCTTCATCTGGTTCCAGTTCGGGGCCTTCACCAGGCCGGACGGCACGATCGTGCACGGCGACATCCCGCGGTTCCTCGCCGGCGACCCGACGGCCGGGCAGTTCCAGACCGGCTTCTTCCCGATCATGATGTTCGCCCTGCCGGCGGCGGCCCTCGCGATCGCGCACTGCGCCAGGCCGCACCGGCGCAAGGAGGTGGGCGGCATGATGCTCTCGGTCGGCCTGACCTCGCTCGTCACCGGCATCACCGAGCCGATCGAGTACTCCTTCCTCTTCATCGCGCCGCTGCTCTACGTGATCCACGCGATCCTCACCGGCGTTTCGATGGCGGTGAGTTGGGGGCTCGGCATCAAGGACGGCTTCAGCTTCTCGGCCGGGCTGATCGACTACGTCATCAACTGGCCCTTGGCGACGAAACCCTGGCTGATCATTCCGGTCGGCCTCTGCTTCGCCGTCGTCTACTACGCGGTGTTCCGCTTCGCGATCACCAAGTTCAACCTGCCGACACCGGGGCGGGAGCCGGAGGGGGACGAACTGGAGCGGGAGAACACCAAGGCGTAGCCCCTTTTCTCCCTGTTCGGCGGGCCCTTCGGGGCCCGGCCCCAGGCCCTTGGACTCTTTGGTCCAGGGGCCATTTCGTGCGCCGGTTCCACACCTTCGTCCGTATTGCTCGGGTATGGCCCAGAACACAAAAAACGAAGGTTCCTTATCTAACCCTCACCGTGCTAAAACTGGTCTACACCACTCAATGGTGTAGACCACGCGGGCTCGACCGCGTGCCCCCGAGACGCCGCCGTCCCCCCGTATTTTCCCATGTCCCCGGGCGGCGCCTTGCCAACTGGAGGATGTTGATGAGTACGGCCACCGCTAAGGCGGCGCCCGCTAAGAAGCGGGGCTCCGGCCTGTTCCAGGGCCTGCAGAAGGTCGGCCGCAGCCTACAGCTGCCGATCGCCGTGCTGCCGGCCGCGGGCATTCTGCTCCGGCTCGGTCAGGACGATGTCTTCGGCAAGGACGGCCTCGGCTGGAACACGGTCGCCAAGGTCTTCATGACCGCCGGTGACGCGGTCTTCTCCAACATGCCGCTGCTGTTCTGCATCGGTGTCGCGATCGGCTTCGCGAAGAAGGCCGACGGCTCGACCGCGCTGGCGGCCCTCGTCGGCTTCCTGGTCTACAAGAACGTGCTGACCGCGTTCCCCGTCCACGACGCCGTCATCAACACAGTGGAGAACAAGGGCGTCGACGTCGCTCCGGTCTACAACGACCCGAAGGTCCTCGGCGGCATCGTCATGGGCCTCATATCGGCCGTGGTGTGGCAGCGGTTCCACCGCACCAAGCTGGTGGACTGGCTCGGCTTCTTCAACGGCCGCCGGCTGGTCCCGATCCTCATGGCGTTCATCGGCACCGCGATGGGTGTGCTCTTCGGCCTGATCTGGGGCCCGATCGGTGACGCCATCACGTCGTTCGGCCAGTGGATGACCGGTCTGGGCGCCGTCGGCGCCGGCATCTTCGGTGTGGTCAACCGCGCGCTGCTGCCGGTCGGCATGCACCAGTTCGTGAACACGGTCGCCTGGCAGGAGATCGGTACCTACACCGACCCGTCCGGTACCGCCTGGCACGGCGACATCCAGCGCTTCATGCACGGTGACCCCACGGCCGGTCAGTTCATGACGGGCTTCTTCCCGATCATGATGTTCGCCCTGCCCGCCGTGGCCCTCGCCATCACGCACTGCGCCCGCCCCGAGCGCCGCAAGGTCGTCGGCGGCATGATGATGTCGCTCGCGCTGACCTCGTTCGTCACCGGCATCACCGAGCCGATCGAGTTCGCGTTCATGTTTATCGCGCCGGTCCTCTACGTGATCCACGCCGTGCTGACCGCCGTCTCGATGGCCGTGACCTGGGCGCTCGGCGTGCACCACGGCTTCACCTTCTCGGCCGGTGCGATCGACTACGTGCTCAACTGGAAGTTCGCCACCCAGCCGTGGCTGATCATCCCGATCGGCCTGGTCTTCGCGGTGATCTACTACGTCGTCTTCCGCTTCGCGATCACCAAGTTCAACATTCCGACCCCGGGCCGCGAGCCCGAGGAGGAGATCGAGGACCTGACGAAGGCGTAGGCCTCGGCAGCCCCAGCGCACGAAGGCCCCGGAACCGCACGGTTCCGGGGCCTTTCGCATGAGCGGGTCAGATCTCGTACACCGCGCCCGGCGCCGCCAGTTCCACCGGGCCCGAGTAGGCCGCGCGGGCGTCCGCCAGGGTGACCTCGGCATCGGTCCACGGCGGGATGTGGGTCAGGACCAGGCGCCCGGCCCCCGCACGGGCCGCGTGCTCGCCGGCCTCGCGGCCGTTGAGGTGCAGCCCCGGGATGTCCTCCTTGCCGTACGTGAACGACGCCTCGCACAGGAACAGGTCCGCTCCGGCGGCCAGTTCGCCGAGCGCGGCGCAGGGCCCGGTGTCGCCGGAGTACGTGAGGGCGCGGCCGCCGTGCTCGACGCGGATGGCGTACGCCTCGACCGGGTGGCACACCCGTTCCGTACGCACCGAGAAGGGGCCGATGTCGAAGGAGCCCGGCTTCAGGGTGTGGAAGTCGAAGACCTCGCTCATGGAGGAGGGCGACGGGGTGTCGGCGTAGGCGGTGGTGAGGCGCTGTTCGGCGCCCTCCGGCGCGTACACCGGCATCGGCGCGCAGCGGCCGCCCTCGTGGCGGTAGTAACGGGCGACGAAGTAGCCGCACATGTCGATGCAGTGGTCGGCGTGCAGATGCGACAGGAAGATCGCGTCGAGGTCGTACAGGCCGATGTGACGTTGCAGCTCACCGAGGGCCCCGTTGCCCATGTCGAGCAGCAGCCTGAAGCCGTCTGCTTCGACGAGGTAGCTGGAGCAGGCCGATTCCGCGGACGGGAACGACCCGGAGCAGCCGACGACGGTGAGCTTCATGGAGCGTGAACCTCCGGAACAGAGGGGCCAGGCGAAGCCTGTCGTAGAGGGTGCGGACGGGCGGTGCGGGGCGGCCGCGGGGAGGGCTGCGGTGCGACGAGCGTAAGGCGCCACAAGGCCCGTCGCTCCTTTGTGGCGGGCCGTTGTGGGGGAACTCACCTGTGCTGTCACCGGTTCGGATGGTGTTTGCCTGGAGCGCGCGCGGTGGGTGGTGCGCCGGTAACGTCTGGGATATGGACACCTCGTGGTGGCTGGCGCTCGCGGCCGTGGTGGCTCTCGCGCTGGTCGCGGCCGCCATGGACGGCCGCGGGCGCTCTCGCCGTCGCCCGGGCGGCCGGACCAGGCCGCCGGCCCGCCCGTCCGGGACCCGCACGGGTCCGGCACGCGAACCCCGGGCCGGGGAGATCTGGTGGGCCGAGGTGCCCTACGAGGATGCTCCGGGTGGCAAGGACCGGCCCTGTCTGGTGCTGCGGGTGCGGGGCGACGCGGTGACCGTCGCGAAGATCACCAGCAAGTACCACGACGAGCGGGCCGGGGTGATTCCGCTGCCGCCCGGCACGGTCGCCGACGCCCACGGACGGCCCAGCTTCCTGGAGACCGACGAGCTGCGCGAGGTCGGGGTGTGGGCGTTCCGCCGCCGGGTGGGCGTGGTGGACCCGGCCCTGTGGGACCAGGTCCGCCACCTGGCGCGGTGACGGCCGGTCCCACGACCCGTCAGGCCCAGAGCTGGCCGTGCAGGGTTTCGATCGCGGCCTCGGTCGTCGGCGCGGTGTAGACGCCGGTCGACAGGTACTTCCAGCCGCCGTCGGCGACGACGAAGACGATGTCCGCCGACTCCCCCGCCTTGACGGCCTTCTTGCCGACCCCGATGGCCGCGTGCAGGGCGGCGCCCGTGGAGACGCCCGCGAAGATGCCCTCCTGCTGGAGGAGTTCACGGGTGCGCGTCACCGCGTCGGCCGAGCCGACCGAGAAGCGGGTGGTCAGCACGGAGGCGTCGTACAGCTCCGGTACGAAGCCCTCGTCCAGGTTGCGCAGGCCGTACACGAGGTCGTCGTAGCGGGGCTCGGCCGCGACGATCTTGATGCCGGGGACGTTCTCGCGCAGGTAGCGGCCGACGCCCATCAGCGTTCCGGTGGTGCCAAGGCCCGCCACGAAGTGCGTGATGGAGGGCAGGTCGGTGAGGATCTCCGGGCCCGTGGTGGCGTAGTGGGCGCCCGCGTTGTCCGGGTTTCCGTACTGGTAGAGCATCACCCAGGACGGGTTCTGTTCGGCCAGCTCCTTGGCGACCCGTACGGCCGTGTTGGAGCCGCCCGCCGCCGGGGAGGACACGATCTCCGCTCCCCACATCGCGAGCAGGTCGCGGCGCTCCTGGGAGGTGTTCTCCGGCATCACGCACACGATGCGGTAGCCCTTGAGCTTCGCGGCCATCGCGAGCGAGATGCCGGTGTTGCCGCTGGTGGGTTCGAGAATGGTGCAGCCGGGGGTCAACCGGCCGTCCTTCTCGGCCTGTTCGACCATGTGCAGAGCCGGCCGGTCCTTGATCGAACCGGTCGGGTTGCGGTCCTCCAGCTTGGCCCAGATCCGCACGTCCGCGGAGGGGGACAGGCGCGGGAGGCGGACCAGCGGGGTGTCGCCGACCGCGGCGAGCGGGGAGTCGTAGCGCATGTCAGACGGATCCTCCCGCGACGGCGGGCAGGATCGTGACGTTGTCGCCGTCGGCCAGCGCGGTGTTGATGCCGTCGAGGAAGCGGACGTCCTCGTCGTTGAGGTAGACGTTCACGAAGCGGCGCAGGTTGTCGCCGTCCACGATGCGCTCGCGGATGCCGGTGTGGCGGGCGTCGAGGTCGGTGAAGAGCTCGGCAAGGGTGGCGCCGCTGGCCTCGACGGCCTTGGCGCCATCGGTGTAGGTGCGGAGGATGGTCGGGATGCGGACCTCGATGGCCATGGCGTGTGCTCCTGGTCGAAAGGGAGAGGCAGGTGGGCGCGGCTCGGGCTCGGGTCCGCGCGCCGCACGCCCGGGGCGTGCGGTGGTGCGTTGGTGCGGGTGGCGCGCGGCGGTCAGACGGCGGCTGCGCGGGCCGTACAGATCGCGCTGGCGAGACGGCACAGGTCGACGTGCAGCCGCGCCACGAGCAGCAGGGCGGGGCCGCTGCTCGGCGTCTTGTCGCTCACGTCGTTCGCAACCATGGGGTCATCGTATAGATTCCCGCTCTGCTTCCCGGAGTGTGATCTCACATCCCGGACCGAACCCGCTCAGGATGTGGTCTCGGGCCACCTCGACGCGCACCCCGCCGGTGACGGACGTCCGGGTGACCTACCGTCAGTACGCCTCGACGACCTTGACCTCTTCTTCCGTGATCACACCGTCCACGATGCGGTACGAGCGGAACTGGAACTCCCCGGCCCCGTCGGTGTCGGCCGTCGAGACCAGGACGTAGTGCGCGCCGGGCTCGTTCGCGTACGTCACGTCGGTGCGCGAGGGGTAGGCCTCGGTCGCCGTGTGGGAGTGGTAGACGATCACCGGCTCCTCGTCGCGGTCGTCCATCTCGCGGTACAGCTTGAGCAGGTCCTGGGAGTCGAACTCGTAGAACGTGGGCGAGCGGGCCGCGTTCAGCATCGGGATGAAGCGCTCGGCGCGGCCGGTGCCCGCCGGGCCAGCGACCACACCGCACGCCTCGTCGGGGTGGTCGGCGCGGGCGTGCGCCACGAGCTGGTCGTACAGGGCCTGGGTGATGGTCAGCATGTCGGCAAGGATAAGCAGACGGGCCGTTCCGTATCGAGTGTCGATACGGAACGGCCCGCATGATGAGAAGCCGCTGGTCAGAGCGTCAGCTGCGCTTCGCGAACGCCTTGTTCTCCGGGTTCTTGGCCTTCAGGACCAGGTAGGAGACGCCCAGGATGAGACCCCACAGCGGCGCGCAGTACAGCGAGACGCGGGAGTCCTTGTCGATGCCCATCATCACGATGACCATGCCGATGAAGAGCAGCGCGAACCAGCTGGTGTACGGGGCGCCGGGGGCGCGGAAGGTCGACTCCGGCAGTTCGCCGCGGTCGGACTTGGCGCGGTAGCGGATCTGGCAGACCAGGATCATGATCCAGGCCCACATGCCGGAGATGGTGGCGAAGGAGACGACGTAGTCGAAGGCCTTGCCGGGGGCGACGTAGTTGATCCAGACGCCGACCAGCATCAGGGCGGCGGAGACCGTGGTGCCGACCAGCGGGGTGCCGCTCTTGGTCAGCTTGGTGAAGGCCTTGGGGCCCTGGCCGTTGAGCGCGAGGTCGCGCAGCATGCGGCCGGTGGAGTACATGCCGGAGTTGCAGGAGGAGAGCGCGGCGGTCAGCACGACGAAGTTGACGATCGCGGCGCCGACGCCGAGGCCCATCTTCTCGAAGGCGGCGACGAAGGGGCTGACGCCCGGCTGGAACTCGTGCCACGGGACGACCGAGAGGATCATGATCAGGGCGCCGATGTAGAAGACGGCGATGCGCCACGGCACGGTATTGATGGCCTTGGGCAGCGTCTTCTCGGGGTCCTTGGACTCGCCGGCGGTCACGCCGACCAGCTCGACGGCGAGGAAGGCGAACATGACGATCTGGAGGGTCATCAGCGTGCCGCCGATGCCCTTGGGGAAGAAACCGCCGTCGTTCCAGAGGTTGGCGACGGTGGCGGTGTCCGCGGCGTCGGAGAAGCCCATGGTGAGGATGCCGGCGCAGATCAGGATCATGCCGACGATGGCGGTGACCTTGACCATGGAGAACCAGAACTCCAGCTCACCGAAGAGCTTCACGGAGATGAGGTTCACGGCGTACAGGATGAGCGTGAAGATCAGCGCGTAGGCCCATTGCGGGACGCTGTTGTGAGTCCAGAAGGACATGTACTGAGCGGCCGCGGTGACTTCGGTGATGCCGGTGACGACCCAGAAGAGCCAGTACGTCCAGCCGGTGACGAAGCCCCAGAACGGGCCGACGAACTCGCGGGCGTACTCCGAGAAGGAGCCGGACACCGGGCGGTACATGAGCAGCTCGCCGAGGGCGCGCATGATGAAGAAGATGACCAGGCCGGCGATGGCGTAGGCCAGGATGAGGCTGGGGCCGGCCTTCGAGATGGCCTTGCCCGCGCCGAGGAAGAGGCCGGTGCCGATGGCACCGCCGATCGCGATCATCTGGATCTGCCGGGCCCCGAGGCCCCGCTGATATCCCTCGCCCGTGCCCTCGCCCGGTCCGTGGGCGGTCCCCGCGGCCTCATTGCCGGCAGGACGGTCTCCGTGCTGGTCGACCTGCGCTGAGGTCATGGTGGTGCGCCTTTCTCCATGCTGACCCGCCCGCCTCGGTCGCGAAGCGGCGGATCAGGTCCTGATCCCCCCGGATGTGGATGGAGTGCCGCCGGCGGTCAGCCGGTCGAAGCGCCCCCGGGGAACATGGGTGGCGTCCCCGGGTGGTCGTGAAGATTTATCACGGGCTTATGGGTGATCCACATCCGTCGCTGTGGCGCACCCCACAGGAAGAAGCGGACAAATTTCCCTTGGCATCGCAAAGTAGGTCGATGCGGTGATGGGATCGTTATACGGATTTGAGCGTCCGCTGAGCGAACGGCCATCTCCTGGTCGCCCAGTCAGGGCATGAGCGTTTCGATGAGTGTCTCTTGCAGCACACCCAGCCAGAGATAGGCCATCACCATCGGCTTGCGCGGATCGTCGTCCGGCAGCCGGTACAGCTCGCCGCTCTCGTCCTCGTCGGTGATCTCCAGGCGGGTGCCGATGGTCAGCCGCAGGTCGTTGAGCGCGCCCAGCCAGTGCCGCGAGTCCTCGGCGGTCAGCTTCAGGACCGCCCCGCCGTCGCCCTTGGGCGTCAGCGCGTCGAGCCCGTGGACCACCGCGAGCGCGTCGGCGCGCTTGCGCGAGCGCAGGTCGTTCTCGGTGAAACGCCTGAACTCGGCTGATTTGGCCCGCAGTTCATCGCTCTCCTCGCTCGCGTACGCCTCGGGGAAGAGGCGGGCCAGTGCCGGGTCGGCGGGCGGCTCGCTCGGACCCTCGGCGAACAGCGCGGCGAGCGGGTCGGCGTCCTCGGCCGGTTCGTCACCGGGGCCGATGAGTTCGAGCAGCTGGACCGCCAGCGAGCGCAGGATCGCGATCTCGACCTCGTCGAGCGCGACGGCCGCGCCGCCGCGGGGCAGGGGTTCGAAGTGCCCGGCCATCAGCCGCGGTCCTGCGTCAGCGTCGCCCAGAGCCCGTAGCCGTGCATCGCCTGCACATCGCGTTCCATTTCCTCGCGGCTGCCGCTGGAGACCACGGCCCGGCCCTTGTGGTGCACGTCGAGCATCAGCTTGTGGGCCTTGTCCTTGGAGTAGCCGAAGTAGGACTGGAAGACGTACTGCACGTAGCTCATCAGGTTGACGGGGTCGTTGTGGACGAGCGTCACCCAGGGCACATCGGGTTCGGCGACGGGCCGGCTCGACTCCGCCGACTCGGGGCGTTCGATCTCTACGGGGGCAACACTCACGACGCTGGGCAACCTTTGTCTTCTCTGCCGGGGATCCGGGGGTCGGCCCCTCGGAAACCACAGCACCTCTTCTGCCGGGGGGCCCGGGGTCGCCCGCCGGAAAACACAGCCACGGCCTCCATGCTGCCACCCGGGGCCGGTCATCGCACAAACAGGCCCCTAGAAATCGTCAGAGTGACGAGTATTCGAGTAGCATCCCCTCATGCCCCATCTCCCGGGGCAGCCCCCGGATTTCCCGGCCGAACCGGGCTCGGCCCGGACGAAAGTGCGAGGTAGCTCGTTGTGAACGCTGCGGACCTTGGGCTGCCGGTGGATGTGCCGTCGACAGCGCTCTTCACCGACCAGTACGAGTTCACGATGCTCCAGGCGGCGCTGAAGGCCGGGACCGCCGAGCGGCGCTCGGTCTTCGAGGTCTTCACCCGCCGGCTGCCCGAGGGCCGCCGGTACGGCGTGGTCGGGGGCACCGGCCGGGTCCTGGACGCCGTCGAGAACTTCCGCTTCGACGCGGGCGTGCTGGGCTTCCTGCGCGAGCGGCGCATAGTGGACGAGCCCACCCTGCGCTGGCTGGCCTCCTACCGCTTCAGCGGGGACATCTGGGGCTACCCGGAGGGCGAGGTCTACTTCCCGGGTTCGCCGATCCTGCGCGTGGAGGGCTCCTTCGCCGAGTGCGTGCTCCTGGAGACCGTGATCCTCTCGATCCTCAACCACGACTCCGCGATCGCCGCCGCCGCCTCGCGGATGTCGGCCGCCGCGGGCGGGCGCCCGCTCATCGAGATGGGCGCGCGCCGCACCCACGAGCTGTCCGCGGTCGCCTCCGCTCGGGCCGCCTACGTCGGCGGCTTCAGCACCACCTCCGACCTCGCGGCCGGTTTCCGCTACGGCATCCCGACCGTCGGCACCAGCGCGCACGCCTTCACCCTGCTCCACGACAGCGAGCGGGACGCCTTCCGGGCCCAGGTCGACTCGCTCGGCAGCGGCACCACGCTCCTGGTCGACACCTACGACGTCGCCGAGGCGGTCAGGGCGGCCGTCGAGATCGCCGGGCCCGAGCTCGGCGCGGTCCGCATCGACTCCGGCGACCTGCTCCTGGTCGCCCACCGGGTGCGCCAGCAGCTCGACGAGCTCGGCGCGGCCAACACCAAGATCGTGGTCACCTCCGACCTCGACGAGTACGCCATCGCCTCGCTCGCCGCGGCTCCCGTGGACGCGTACGGGGTCGGCACCCAGCTGGTCACCGGCTCCGGGCACCCGACCTGCTCCATGGTCTACAAGCTGGTCGCCCGCGCGCAGTCCGCCGACCCGAAGGCCCCACTGGAGGCGGTCGCCAAGAAGTCGCTCGGCGCGAAGTCCTCGGTGGGCGGCCGCAAATGGGCCGCGCGCCGCTCAGACGCGTACGGGATCGCCGAGGCCGAGGTCATCGGCACCGGGGCGGTGCCCACCTCGCTCGCCGACCGCCAGCTCCTGGTCGAGCTCGTCAAGGGCGGCACCGTCGTGGCCCGCGAACCACTGGAGACCGCCCGCCGGCGCCACATCGACGCGCTGGCCGCACTGCCGATGTCCGCGAGCCAGCTGTCGCGCGGCGAGCCGGTCATCCCGACCGAGTACCTCTGAGCGGTGCCACCGGGTTTCCGCCCCCCTTTGCCCCCTGCCGCGCGCGGGGCGAAGTCTCTACGCTCGAAGAACAGCCCTCCCTGACCACGGGGCCCGCAGACCGAAGGACAGCCGACATGCACCGCGCCTTGATCGTCGTGGACGTCCAGAACGATTTCTGTGAGGGCGGCTCACTCGCGGTCGCGGGCGGCGCGGACGTCGCCGCCGCGATCACGGACCTGGTGGGCCAGGCGGCCGGGTCCGCCTACCGTCACGTGGTGGCCACGCGTGACCACCACATAGACCCGGGCACCCACTTCTCGGACACCCCCGACTTCGAGCACTCCTGGCCGGTGCACTGCGTCGCCGGTACCGAGGGCGTGGGCTTCCACCCCAACTTCGCGCCGGCGGTCGCCTGCGGGGCGATCGACGCGGTCTTCGACAAGGGGGCGTACGCCGCGGCGTACAGCGGCTTCGAGGGTCTTGACGAGAACGGGGTCTCGCTGGCCGACTGGCTGCGGGCCCGTCAGGTCGCCGAGGTCGACGTGGTGGGGATCGCCACGGACCACTGCGTGCGGGCCACCGCGCTGGACGCGGTGCGCGCGGGGTTCGTGACGCATGTGCTGCTCGACCTCACGGCCGGGGTGTCCGAGGCCACCACCTCGCGGGCGCTCGATGAGATGCGGGCCGCCGGGGTGGAACTGTCGGGCAAACCCGTCCTGTAGGGACCCTGGGCCCTGCCCGCGGGGTGGTCGGCGGAGCCGGTCACTACCTCAGCAGCGCTCGTATCGGGTGCCAGAGCTCTTCCGCCGTGGCCTCCGGGGTGGTGCGCCACAGCAGGCCGTCGGGGTGGTGGAGGACGGCGGTGATCTCGTCCAGGGTCGGCGGCTCGGTGTTGCCGCGCAGGTAGACGGCGCGCAGGCCCAGGTTGCGCAGCCTGGTCAGGGCTCGGGCGCGGTTGACCGCGTGCACCAGGACCCGCACGTTCGTGCCGGGTGCCGCCGGGTTCGGCAGTGTGAGCGCGACCACGACACTGCCGCCGGGCAACTTGCAGAAACCTCCGCCGGGCATGCCGGACCACTCCCCCTGTAAGACGACGCGTTGGACTCGCTGTCAATAAGGACTCGTAGGACGCACCTAAACACGACCGGCCGCCGCCCCGCTAGTGGGCGACGGCCGATCATGGCTTGACCTGCGGTTTTGAGAATTACTTGATGGAGCGGCCGACCTTCACGGTCATCGTCGAGCCGTCCAGCGGCTGGTTGACGATCGAGATCCGGGTCTTGGTGTCAGGAACCTTGACGCTTCCGGTCGGGTTCTCCGCGGACCAGTACGTACCGAAGTGGTCGTCGAAGATCGGGACACCCATCTGGGAGTTGATCTTCGTCGGGACGTCGGCCTTGTGCAGCGTGAAAGAGTCCGTCGGGTACCAGCTGAACGGCGCGTCGAAGGGCTGGACCTTGTTGCGAAGGAGCGTGCCGTCGGCCCACTTGAGCGGCTTGGAGTGCGCGTCCACCGGCAGGATCAGGCCCTGGCCCAGGTGGGCCGAGACGTTGTTGTCCTTCTGGGAGGTGTCCCAGAGCCAGATGAGCAGGCCCTTCTGGTACGGGTAGTGCTCGACCCAGCTGGGACGGGTCGCCGAGAAGCCGAAGTTGTACGGGCCGACCTTGAGGGTCTGGTCGTACGAGACGTACTGGCGGTTCTCGGCGATGTAGTACTGCGGGTAGTCGTTGCTGAAGGACTCGCCGATGCGGGAGAAGTTCTTCGCCGTCCAGCCGTTGTCGTCGCCCTCGGCACCGTCGGTGACGATCGCCGCGCCGTCCGCGGTCACGGTGATCGCGTCGGCGGTGAAGCCCTTGCCGCCCGCGCCGCCGTCCGTCTGGTAGCGGAAGCGGAGCTGGATCTTCTGGCCCGCGTACTGGTCGAGCGGGAAGGACAGCTTCTTGTACGCGCCGGAGGCGTCGGTCAGGGCTGGCTTGTTGCTGGAGTCGCGGGTGATGGCCTTGCCGTCGGCGGTGCCGTCGATCGCGTTCCAGGTGGCGCCGCTGTCCGTGGAGACCTCGGTGTACAGGAAGTCGTAGTCCTTCTCGATGTCCCACCAGCCCGAGAGGTCCAGGGACGCCTTGGACTTGCCGGTCAGGTCGAGCGGGCGGGTCAGGGTGTTGTTGAGGTTGTCACCCATCCCGCTCCACCACTGCTTGGAGCCCTCGACGGGCTTCGTGACGGTGGTGGTGACTTCCTTCTTGGGCAACTCGACCACCAACGCCTGTTTGTCGTTGGTGTTGTACTCGGAGACACCCAGCTTGACCGTCTTGTCCGAACCGGCCTTCACCGTCTCGGCGTTGAGCCAGCCGAGCTGGAGCTTGTCCCAGGCGGTCATGTCGCCGGGAAGGTCACCGATGGAGTCCTTGCCGGTGCCGAGCCAGGAACCCGCCGACATCAGGGACCAGAAACCGACCGAGTTCTCGGCGGTGTTGGTGGTGTCGTAGAGGTCCGGCAGACCGAGGTCGTGGCCGTACTCGTGGGCGAAGACGCCGAGGCCGCCGTTCTCCGGCTGCATCGTGTAGTCGCCGACCCACATCCCGGTGTCACCGATCTGCGTACCGCCGGCCTTGTTGTTCGCCGGGCCGGTCTTGCCGGCGTCCGTGCCGTACGCGTACCAGCGGTGCGCCCACAGGGCGTTGGTGCCCTGCGCGCCGCCGCCGGCCGACTCGTCCTCGCCGGCGTGCACGATCTGGAAGTGATCGATGTAGCCGTCCGGCTCGTTGAAGTTGCCGTTGTTGTTGTAGTCGTTGCGGTCCCACTGGTCGTACTGACTCAGGGTCGCCTTGATCTCCGCGTCGGTCTGGCCCTTGGCCTTCTGGTCGGCGACCCAGGCGTTGACGCCGTCACGGACGGTGTCCCACACGTTGGAGCAGTTGGTCTGACCGCAGTAGTTGGAGCCGTACCGGGCCTCGTTGTACGGGATCTTGACCCAGTCGGTGACCTGGCCGTCGACCGAGTAGCGACCCGACGAGGTCTTCTCGTAGTACGTCTTCAGCGAGTTGACGCCCTGGCCGGAACCGAAGTACAGGTCCTGGTAGTGCTTCTGGTTGTAGTCCGCCTGCCAGGCGGTCGAGTTGTCCTTCGCCCGGTCGGGCTTGGCTATCTGGTTGTGCGCCGGGCCGGGGGTGCCCCCGTACTTGGGCTGCGGCGGCTTGGGCCCGTCGGGGCCGTCCGGGTCGTACATGGTGGTGTTGTCGACCTGGTCGCCGAACTCGACCAGGATCGTGAATATCTTGTCGGTCTTCTGCCGGCCGAGCTCGACGTACTTGTTGTCGTCGAGCTTGACGACGTCGGAGCCGTTCTTCTTCTCGACCTTCTTCTTGCCGGAGATGACCTGCTCCAGCGCCGCCTGGCGCTGCTGGGCCTGCTGGTCGCTGAACGGGCCCTTGAGGTTGTGCTCCTGGCCGTTGGCCGTGGACGGGTCCTGGCGTACGACGGCCTTCGGAGCCTTCGAGTCCGCCTGGGCGGTGGCGAACGCCGAGCCCGTGGCGCCGACCGTGGCGAGCGCCACGAGCACGGCAGCGGCTCTGGCCGCCCTCCTGCTGCTGGTCACTTGATGTTTTCCTCCCCCGCGGCCGGCAGGAACCGGGGGGTGAGGGGCTGGCTCCGGTGCTCGACACGCGTCTCAAGTGACGACATTGGACCGGAGTTACCAAAGAAAAGACAGATCTTGACTTGTTCGTGCCAAGTACATTATGCAGAAGGCGACTTCCGGTATCCGGACGTCAACTCCCTGCCCATATACGGTGACAACCGGTGCGCGCGTCTCGGCATGCGGACGGCGCCGCGTTGCGGAATGACTCCGTGCGCCCCCCGTGCTCCGGCACCGTGGGTTAGGTCACGCTTACCAACAGTTCCGCTCGGGCATGGACCGTCGTAGAGTCGCTTGACAGTGCGATCCGGTTGCCAGGGCGGCCGGTTGAGAACGGTCGAAAGGCTCACCCCCTATCCGAACCACCAGGACGGATAACGCCATGCCGCGTCCCACTGCCGCACAGCTCTCCTACGGTTCGGCCACCGTCGTCTTCTCGACCGTCGCCATGCTGCTGCTCTCGCGAACCGAGTCGGGGGTGGGAGTCGCGGTCATAGTGCTCGCCGCGCTGCTGCTCGGCCTGCTCGTCGCCGTCACGGTGCCGATGCCACTGCCCCGCCGCGCCCGTACGGACGCCGACGACCGCACGGGGCGGGCCGCCGGTACCCCGGCACCCGCGAGCCGTGCGGCCGTCGTCGAGACCTCCGCCGCGCTGAGCGTCCCGGGCCCCCGCGCCCAGCGGCAGCCCAGGCGCGAGCACTCACTGCGTGGTTGAGACCACCACCGTCTTGCCGGCCTTGTCGTGCCAGCCCTGCCGGTACGGCTTGTCCACCACGATCGTGATGATCAGGATGATGTCCCACAGGCAGTAGCAGCAGAGCACGAACGGCGCCCACAGCACGGCGGCGCGGGCGAGTGAGGCGTTGGTGGTGGGCACGCTGCCGTCGTTGAGCATCGCGACCCTGAGCCCGAACCACTTCTTGCCGAGGGTCTGGCCGGACTTCGACACCATCAGGGTGTCGTAGCCGATGTAGGCGGCGAGCGAGATCAACAGCCAGAGCAGCCCGCTGCCGGAGTACGCCTTGCTGATCACCTGGGTGCCGGAGTCGCTGCTGTTGGTGGAGATGACGATCCGGTTGCTGGTCGCCCATTCGATCAGGCCGAGCGGGATCGCGATGATGAGGAAGTCGATGAAGCGGGCCAAGAACCGCTTGCCGTAGTCGGCGAGCGGCGGCATTCCGGCCAGCGGATCGACACCGCCGTACCCGCCCCCGTAGGGGTCGGACGGCGGTGTCGGGCCGCTGCCGTACGGCGATCCGCCACCGGGGGGAGGCGGACCGCCGTAAGGGCCCCCGCCGCCAGGAGGAGGCGGCGTGCCGTAAGGGCCCCCGCCCCCGGACGGCGGGCCGGAACCGTGGGGAGAATCGCCGGGCGGTCCGGCGGGCGGCGGCTGCGATCCGCCGTAGGGAGAGCCGCTGCGTGGAGGTTCCGACGGCTTCTTGAGGAACGGGTCGTTCTCGGACGGCTGATCGGGCGGCGGCTGATCGGTACTCATGGCCGTAGTGCACCGCGCGCGCGAGGCGCCCGCAACGGTACGGGCGCCGTTCGGGGGAGGTGAGAGGCCGGATTCCGCCACCGGGGGGAGGCGGAATCCGGTTCGCCCGTCCCCTAACCCTGCGCGACGAAGGTACGGGCCGCCTTGTCGTGCCAACACTGACGCCACGGCCGGTCGAACAGGCACCACACGACGTTGACCACACCGACCGCGAGCAGACCGAGCACCCCGTAGAGCAGCCAGCGGCGCAGCGCCTGACCGAACGTCGGCGGCTCGTACGACTCGATGCCGCGCACCTGCACCCCGCACAGCCTCTTGCCGAGGGTGCGGCCCCACTTGGCGGTGGGCAGCGCCTCGTACAGCACGCCGAGGATCAGGAAGGCGCCGAGGACGATGCCGAAGTAGCCCGCGGTGGTGGCGTCGAGGAGGTAGACGGTGACCGTCCGCCCCGACAGCTTGGCCGCGTCGACCTTGTCCTGGATGTGGTCCCCGGCCTTCGTGATCAGCGGCACCGCGAGGCCCCCGACGAGCGCGCCGAGCAGCACGGTGTCCACGAGCCGCGCGACGAGGCGCCGGCCGAGCGCGGCGGGCCGGGCCGAGGCCTGCGCCTGGGCGGCCTGGAGGAACGGGTCGGCGACCGGCGGCTTCCACGGCACCACCGGTTCCTGCGGATCCGGCTGGGCGAGCTGGTGCACCTGCTGCGCCCAGGACGCGGCTCCTCCCCCGGGCCCGGCGGTCATCGGCGAGCTTGGCACGGCGGGGCCCGGCTGCGCGGGCTGGGCGGGCGGCTGTGGATAGGGCTGCGACCGCGGCTGCACCTGCTGTGGTTGCGGATACGGCGGTACGTACGGCTGGGCCTGCGGCTGCGACTGTGCCGGGATGGGTGGTTGTACGGGAGCCGGCGCCTGAGCCGGTGCGGGCCCCGGTACGGAAGTCGGTGCGGGCGCGTGTCCGGGCGCCGGCCGCGAGCCGTCGTGGTAGCCCGTCGGGAGCGGCCGGGCCGGTTCGGCCGGGGCGGGCAGCGCGGCCCGCGCGGGCGCCGGGCCGACGGCTGGGGGCGGCGCGGACCCCGTGAGCTGCTGGTGGTGCGGGGCCGAGGCGGCGGGCTGGGCCGTCTCGGGCCGCCGTGGGTCGGGCAGCCGGCGCGGGTCGACCGCGTCGGGCAGCCCGCGCGGGTCGACCGGGCGGCCCCAGGAGACCCGGCGGTCCTGGTCGCCGCCGAAGCCGGACTGGTGGGCGGCGTCCGCGTGCCAGGCGGGCTGCGGCCGGTCGCCCTGCCCCCGCGCGGCAGGTGCGCGGTCTTCTTCGGGCTCGTCCAGGAAGACCGGGCCCGTCTCCTCGGCGGGCGCCACCGGCGGCGGAGCGGAGGCGAGGGCCGGGGCCGGTGCGGGGGCGGCGCCCGGCGGCGGGGTGGGCGGCGCCTCCCCCGGGCGCGGGGCGGGCCGGCTCGTGCCGGGCACCCAGGAGACCCCGTTCCAGTACCGGACATATCCGGGAATGGAGGGGTCCGGGTAATAGCCTTCCCCGGCTACGCTCCCGCCGCCGTCAGGAGGAACCGTCGCCATGTCCCCAACTCCGTTCCGATCCAGCACACTTGATCTCTGCCGCGGCGCGCCGCCCGACCCTGCCGCCGAGCCGGCGCTTCCGCTTGTCCCAGGAGGACATTAACGAAGAACCCGGGGCCGGTTGGAAGAAGCCGCGGAGTAAGCCCGCGTACGAGCGACGGCGGGTGGCGCGTCGCGGCCGGGGGCGCGGGGCCCGCGGCCAAGATCCCTTCGAGGTGCGCACCGGCTCCCACCAGTGCGTACAGTCGTGGCGCACCGAACGGGTGCCCGGCCCGGCCGGTCAGGAAAGTGAGTGGACGATGCGCGTGGGGTCAGGTCGAACCGGTTGCCGCGAACCGGCCGGCGGACTGACGGAAGCGGCTCCCGCACTTCGCCGGGCGTGGACGGCCGTCGCGGCCTTCGCGGCGGTCCGCGCGCTCGGCCTGCTCGCCCTCGCACTGTGGTCCCGTATCGCCGGAAAGGACGCCCACGCGCTGTTGTCCGCGCGCTGGGACTCGCTCTGGTACGTGCGGGTCGCCGATTTCGGCTACGACTTCACACTGACCGCGCCGGACGGCCGGGTCCTGTCCGACCTCGCGTTCTTCCCGCTGCTTCCCTGGCTGGAGAAGGGGGTCGCCGCGGTGAGCCCGCTGGGGCCGGCCGACGCGGGGCTGCTGGTCAGCGCGGTCGCGGGCCTGGCGGCCGCCTGGGGCATCTACCTGACGGGGCATCACCTCCATGGCCACCGGGTGGGGCTCTTGCTCGTGACGCTGTGGGCGGCGGTGCCGGTGGGGATCGTGCAGTCGATGGCGTACAGCGAGGCCCTGTTCGTCGCGCTGTCCGCCTGGGCGCTGTACGCGGTGCTGCGCCACCGCTGGGTCGAGGCCGGGCTGCTCGCGTCGCTGGCCGGACTGACCCGGCCGGTGGGGCTCGCGGTCGCCGCCGCGCTGTGGGCGGCGGCCGCCGTCGAGGCGCGGCGCACCCGGCACATCGGTGCGCGGATGGTCGCCGGGGCCGTGCTCGCCCCGCTCGGCGCGGCGGGCTACGTGCTGTGGGTGGGGCTGCGCCGGGGCAGCCCGCTGGGCTATCTCGACGTGCAGGCCACCTGGGGCAACGGCTTCGACGGGGGCCTCGCGTACGGGGAGTTCATCGTGGAGCACCTCGGCGGCTGGCCCGTCGTGCTGGCCGGTCTCGGCCTGATCGCCGGAACCGCGCTCGCGTTGGGGGCGTACGTGGTGTGCGTGCGGCAGCGCCAGCCGGTCGCGCTGCTCGTCTATACCGGAATCGTCCTGGTGCTGGCGCTGTGCTCCTCGGGCTACTTCGGCTCCAAGCCCCGGCTGCTGCTGCCCGCCTTCCCGCTGCTGCTGCCGGTGGCGGTGGCGCTCGCGCGGGTGCGTACGGCGCGCTCGGTAGGCGTCCTCGCCGTCCTCGCGCTGGGCTCGGCGGTGTACGGGGCGAGCTGGCTCAACGGTTCGGGCCCACCGTGAGGCGAGACCGAGGGGCCCCGCCGAGGAACGCCCGGTCGACAGCCTGACCCCGTGACCGGCAGCCCCGTGACCGCCTGGCCTCCGGCCACCGGGCCGACCGGACCCCCGGCCGCCGGGCCGGGCCGTGGCTCGCCGGAAATTTCTTCAGAAAAAACTTCCCGAAGTCGCGTCATGACCGCGGGGGACCGCGCTCTCACCCTGTACGGCCCGCTCCCGGGCCCTCGTACGAACGCCGTACGGCAAGGAAAGAGAGGCCCTCATGCACACCGTGGTGGAACGCGAACTGGAGCTCAAACTGGTGCTGTCGCCCGAGCGCAGCATCCCCGTACCCGCCCGGCTCACCTACCGCACGGACGACCCCTACGCCGTGCACGTCACCTTCCACATCGGCTCCGAGACCCCCGTCAACTGGACCTTCTCCCGGGAGCTCCTGGTCGAGGGGGTGTTCCGGCCGTGCGGCCACGGAGATGTTCGGATCTGGCCGACCAAGGTCGAGGGCCGCAGCGTGATCCTGATGGCGCTCAGCTCGCCGGACGGCGACGCGCTGCTCGAAGCACCGTCCGCGCAGGTGTCGGCGTGGCTGGAGCGGACGCTGCGGGTGGTGCCGCCGGGCTCCGAGACCGAGCAGCTCGGCATCGACGACGGTCTCGCCGAGTTGCTCGCGCCCACCGTCGGCCGCGGCCGCGCCGACGACCTGTGGCTGCGCGACCCCTGGCCCGGCGACGAGTCCCGGCCGGAGGAGGGCGCGTGAGACGGCGGGCTCAGAAGAGCTTGCCCGGATTCAGCAGACCCAGCGGGTCGAAGGCGTGCTTGACCGCGCGCTGCATCTCGACTCCCACCGGCCCGAGTTCGCGGGCCAGCCACTCCTTCTTCAGTACGCCGACGCCGTGTTCGCCGGTGATGGTGCCGCCGAGCTCCAGACCCAGCGCCATGATCTCGTCGAACGACTCGCGGGCGCGCCGCGACTCGTCCTGGTCGGCGGTGTCGAAGCAGACCACGGGGTGCGTGTTGCCGTCACCGGCGTGCGCGCAGACCCCGATGGTCAGGTCGTACTTGGCGGCGATCGACGCCGTTCCTTCGAGCATCGCCGCGAGCTTCGACCGCGGAACGCACACGTCGTCGATCATCGTGGCCGATTTGATCGTTTCGAGGGCAGTGAGGGACAACCGCCGCGCCTGGAGCAGGAGTTCAGATTCCGCGGCGTCCTCGGCCGGGACCACCTCGGTGGCGCCGGCGGCGGTGCACAGCTCGCCCACGGCCGCGAGGTCGGCGGCCGCGTCGGGGGTGTCGAAGGCGGCGAGCAGCAGCGCCTCCGTACTGTCGGGCAGCCCCATGTTCGCCATGCGGTTGACGGCCTGGACGGTGGTGCGGTCCATGAGTTCGAGCAGCGACGGGGTGTGGCCGCGCTCCATGATCCGTACGACGGCGGCGCAGGCGTTGGACGCCGAGGCGAACTCGGCGGCCAGCGCGAGCTGCCGCGGCGGCGCGGGCCTGAGTGCGAGCACCGCCTTGACGACGATCCCGAGGCTGCCCTCGGAGCCGACGAACAGCCGGGTCAGGTCGTATCCGGCGACGCCCTTGGCGGTGCGCCGGCCGGTGCTCATGAGCCGCCCGTCGGCGAGCACGACCTCAAGGCCGAGGACGTACTCCGCGGTCACCCCGTACTTCACGCAGCACAGACCGCCGGACGCGGTGCCGACGTTCCCGCCGATGGTGCACATCTCCCAACTGGAGGGGTCCGGCGGGTAGTAGAGCCCCAGTTCGGCGACTTGGCGCGACAGTACGGCGTTGACGACGCCGGGTTCCACGACGGCGACCCGGTCGACGGGGCTGATCTCCAGGACGCGGTCCATCTTGACGAGCGAGAGGACGATGCAGCCCTCGCTCGCGTTGGCCGCGCCGGACAGGCCGGTGCGGGCGCCCTGCGGGACGACGGGCACGCGCAGCGCCGTCGCCGTGCGCATGACGTGCTGGACCTGTTCGACCGTGCGGGGCAGCACGACCACCGCCGGCCGGCCGGCCGCGCAGAAGCTCGCCATGTCGTGAGCGTAGGAGCCGGTGATGTCGGGGTCGGTGATGACGGCGTCCGCCGGGAGTTCCTCACGCAGCCGTTCGAGAAGATCGTCCATTCCCTCAGCCTGGCATCCGGGGCCATCGGTGTGAACCCTTTCCCGCCTCGGGCGGGCGGGCCCGGTGCGCTCTTCATATTGACGCACAGTGAGCGCCATGGAGATCGCTAAGACCGAACAGGACACGGACGCGGCGCGCCGGGCGGCCTGGCTGTCGGCCTCCGCCGCGGCCCAGCGGACCGCGCGGCAGCCGGGCCCGGTGCCGGTCCTGAAGCGCGCCGTCCTGGTGGCACTGGCCGCGGCCGTGCTGGTCGGCGGCGTGCTGCTGATCATGCCCGACGGCACGGGGCCGAAGGCGCCGCCGCCCGCCCCGGGCCCGGTGGCGCGGGCCCTGACGGCGGTGACCGCGGGGGCGCCCGCCTCGGTCGGCGATCTGACGGCGCTGATCTCGGACCGGGCCGCCTGGGTGCGCACCCACCCGGGGGACGACGCGTCCTGGGCGGTGCTCGGCTCGGCGTATCTGGAGCGGGGTACGCGGGCCGCCGACCCGTCGTACTACCCGCGCGCCGAGTGGGCGCTGCGGCGCTCCCTTGAGGTGCGGCCGAAGGGCGGCAAGGACAGCATGGACGCGGAGATCGGGCTCGCGGCGCTCGCCAACGCCCGGCACGACTACGCGGCGGCGCGCACGCTGGCCGAGGGGGTGCGCGCCCGCGCGGCGGGCCGCTGGACGCTGTACCCCGCGCTGATCGAGGCGTACAGCGGACTCGGTGACGCGAAGGGCGCGGCCAAGGCGGTGGAGCAACTGCTCGATCTGCGCGGCGGCGCGGCCTCGTTGACGCGGGCGGCCGAGGTGTACCGGGAGCGCGGCTGGCGCGAGGACGCGTCGGCGCTGCTCGAAGAGGCGGTCGGGCACGCCGTATCGGCTCCGCAGAAGGCGGCCGCTCTGGTGGCGCTGGGCGATCTGGCATGGGAGCGGGGCGAACCGCAGGGGGCGCTTGCGCAGTACGAGGCGGCGCTGCGTACCGATCCCGCCGCCCACGCGGCGCTGGCGGGCCGGGCCAGGGCCGAGGCGACGCTCGGCCGCAAGACGGACGCCCAGCGCGACTACCTGGCGGCGATCAGTCACCTCCCGCGGCCCGAATACGTCCTGGAACTGGGCGAGTTGTACGAGTCGCAGGGCCTGGACGGCGACGCCCGGACCTGGTTCGACAAGCTGCGCGAGCTGACCGCGCGGGACGGCGTCAACGGGGTGGACGACGCTTTGGTGCTCGGCCGGTTCGAGGCCGACCACGGATCGGCGCCGACCGCGGTGGAGCGGCTCGAAGCGGAGTGGAGGGCGCATCCGAGCCCGGCCGCGGAGGACGCTCTGGCGTGGGCGATGTACCGGGCCGGCGACCTGGAGGACGGGCTGGCGCACGCGAAGAAGGCCACCGAATCCGGGGAGCGCAACGCCCTGTTCTCCTACCACCAGGGGATGATCGAGCGGGCGCTCGGACAGTCGGCTCCGGCCCGGCGCCGCCTTCAGGACGCGCTGCTCACCAACCCGTACTTCTCCGTGGTGCTCGCGCCGCAGGCGAAGGAGGCGCTCGCGGCGCTCGGCGAGCCGCCGGAGGGCGGTCCGAAGGACATGTACGGCCATGTGGCGGCCGCCGCCCAGGCGGGCTCCGAAAGCTCCGACTCCGGCGGCAACTCCGGCTACTCCTCGTCGAGTTCGTCGAACTCGAACACGGGCCGCCGTCCCGGCAGGCCCCGCAAGACCAGGCCTTCCAAGCCCTCGCACCGGCGCGGCTGAGGACCGGCCACGTGCTGCGGCCCCACGGGTCAGGTCCGTGGGGCCGCAGACTAATGACGGTAACTCAATTACCGTGCTGGTGTGACCAGTTGCAGGTCAGAGGTTGCCGCGCTTCTCCTGCTCGCGCTCGATCGCCTCGAAGAGCGCCTTGAAGTTGCCCTTGCCGAAGCCCATCGAACCGTGCCGCTCGATCATCTCGAAGAAGACAGTCGGGCGGTCCTGGACCGGCTTGGTGAAGATCTGGAGCAGATAGCCGTCCTCGTCGCGGTCGACCAGGATCTTCAGCTCACGCAGCGTCTCGACCGGCACCCGGGTCTCGCCGGCCCACTCACCGAGGGTGTCGTAGTACGAGTCGGGGGTGTCCAGGAACTGCACGCCGGCGGCCCGCATGGCCTTCACCGAGGCGACGATGTCGTTGGTGGCCAGCGCGATGTGCTGGACGCCGGGGCCGCCGTAGAACTCCAGGTACTCGTCGATCTGCGACTTCTTCTTGGCGATGGCCGGCTCGTTGAGCGGGAACTTCACCTTGAGGGTGCCGTCGGCGACGACCTTCGACATGAGCGCGGAGTACTCGGTGGCGATGTCGTCGCCCACGAACTCCTTCATGTTGGTGAAGCCCATGACGTTGTTGTAGAACGCCACCCACTCGTTCATCTTGCCGAGCTCGACGTTGCCGACGCAGTGGTCGATCGCCTGGAAGAAGCGCTTGGGGGTCTCCACCATCGGCTCGGCGGCGACGAAGCCGGGCAGGTAGGGGCCGGTGTAGCCGGAGCGCTCGACCAGCGTGTGCCGGGTCTTGCCGTAGGTGGCGATGGCGGCGAGGACGACCGTGCCGTGCTCGTCGCTGACGTCGTGCGGCTCCTCCAGGCCGGTGGCGCCGTGCTCGGTGGCGTACTTGTACGCGGCCCGCGCGTCCGGCACCTCGATCGCGAGGTCCACCACGCCGTCGCCGTGCTCGGCGACGTGCTCGGCGAGGAAGCGGCCCCGGTCGGTGGCGGTCTTGATGACGGAGGTGAACACGAAGCGGGCGGCGCCGCTGGTCAGGACGTAGCTGGCGGTCTCGCGGCTGCCGTTCTCGGGTCCCGAGTAGGCGACCAGCTTCATGCCGAAGGCCGTGGAGTAGTAGTGCGCGGCCTGCTTGGCGTTGCCGACGGCGAAGACGACCGCGTCCATGCCCTTGACCGGGAAGGGGTCGGCCTGTCGCGCGGATTCCGGGGTGTGATGGAGGGTCTCAGTCATGGCGGCAGAGTCCCTCTGTCCGGCAAGCTGCGCAATAGTTCGCGATTTCACTGGTCAACCTGTGCAGTTAATGGCCAGGATGAGAGGGCGTTCTGTACATCATGACCATCCGGAGGCTGCGATGTCGATCGATCATTTGGACGGCCGTCTGATCGTGCTGCTCGCGCGCGAGCCGCGGATCGGGGTCCTTGAGGCGTCCCGGCGGCTCGGGGTGGCGCGCGGCACGGTCCAGGCGCGTCTGGACCGTCTCCAGTCGAACGGGGTCATTCGCGGCTTCGGGCCCGATGTCGATCCGGCCGCCCTCGGCTACCCGGTGACCGCCTTCGCCACCCTGGAGATCAAACAGGGCCAGGGGGTCGACGTACGCGCCCATTTGGCCTCCGTGCCCGAGGTCCTTGAACTGCACACGACCACCGGGCACGGCGACATGCTGTGCCGTCTGGTGGCCCGCTCCAACGCGGATCTCCAGCGCGTGATCGACCGGGTCGTCGGTTTCGAGGGCATCGTCCGGGCCTCCACGGCGATCGTCATGGAGAACCCGGTCCCGCTGCGGATCATCCCGCTGGTGGAGCAGGCGGCCAAGGACCCGGCCCCCGGCAGCGCCTGACCCGGGCCGGGCAGGTGAGCCGCATCGGGGAGGGCCGGGCCGGTGCCGGGTGCGGCGGTGCTGCAAAGAACACGATGCAAAGGAACCCATGCAAAGAAGTTGATGCAAAGAAAGCGTTGCAACACTCTCTTTGCACGGCTACGGTGAAGCCATGCCCGAGAACAAGCAGCCCGGCGGCAAGCCCCCCGAGAACGCGTCCGGGGAGCGTGTCCTGGACGCCCGCTCCCTGCGGGGCCTCGCCCATCCCCTGCGCATCCGGCTCCTGAAGTCGCTGCGCCACGACGGCCCGGCCACCGCCTCCCAACTGGCCGAGCGGCTCAACGAGTCGAGCGGCGCCACCAGCTACCACCTGCGCCAGCTCGCCGCGCACGGCTTCGTCGAGGACGACGCGGAGCGCGGCAAGGGCCGCGAACGCTGGTGGAAGGCCGCGCACAACGGCACCTCGTTCGCCGAGGACCTGCACACCAGCACGGACCCGGAGGTGCGGGGCGCGGCCGACCTGTTCATGCACGAGATCGCCAACATCCACACCCAGGAACTGGCGACCTGGCTCGGCACCAAGCACGACTGGCCGGAACCGTGGGCCACCAGCGGCGACCTGAGCGACTTCACGCTGAACCTCACGGCGGCCCAACTGCACGAACTCAGCGAGAAGTTGCACGCCGTCATCGAGACGTACCGCACCATCACCCCGGAACCGGCCGAGGGCGCCGACACCGCCCAGGTCCGCGTCCATCTGCACTCCTTCCCGCGCTCTTCCCAAACCCGCTGAAGGGACCATCGCCGTGCACCCCGATACCCACCTCCTGCTGCACCGCCTGCGCACCGCCGAACTCGAAGCGGCCGCCCGCCCCGTGCTCCCCCGCGAACACCGCCTGCGTACCCGACTCGGTTGGATACTGGTCGAGTTGGGGCTGCGTCTGACTCAGCAGCCACCGCGCCGAGCAGCCCGCTTCGCATGAGCGGCCCGGGGGGACACCGCGACCGAAGGCCTTTCGCCGCCGTACTGACCGCCAACGCCGTTTCCGCGACGGGGAGTTCACTGACCCTCATCGGCGTCCCGTGGTTCGTGCTCCAGACCACGGGCAGCGCGGGCAGGGCGGGCGTGGTCGCCTTCTGCGCGACGCTGCCGATCGTCGTCTCGGCGCTGATCGGCGGCCCGGTCATCGACCGCGTCGGCCGCCGCCGCATCTCCGTCGGATCCGATGTCGTATGCGGATTGGCGGTCGCCGCGATCCCGCTCCTGCACCGCGCCGGACTCCTGGAGTTCTGGATGCTGTGCGCCCTGATGGCGCTCGGCGGACTCGCCCACACCCCCGGCGTCACCGCCCGCTACGTCCTCCTGCCGGACCTCGCCCGCCAGT
Source organism: Streptomyces sp. NBC_01431 (assembly GCF_036231355.1). Taxonomy (NCBI): domain Bacteria; kingdom Bacillati; phylum Actinomycetota; class Actinomycetes; order Kitasatosporales; family Streptomycetaceae; genus Streptomyces; species Streptomyces sp. NBC_01431. The sequence goes on along the minus strand of NZ_CP109496.1, from coordinate 5,090,248 downwards.
GCGGTACGACTCTTTCGCGCGCGGCCAGCGTGTACGACGCCGTCTCGCGCGGCGCCCGGATGACCGGCGCGGCCCTGGCCGGGGTCCTCATCGCGCTGATGGGCGCCGAGTCCGTACTCCTCGTGGACGGCGCCACCTTCGCCATCTCCGCGCTGCTCGTCGCGTGGGGCCTGCGCGGGGTGCGCGCGGCCCGGCCCCACCACGACGCGCCGCCCGTCTCACTGCGTACGTACAAGACCGAACTGCGCGCGGGATACGCCTACTTGGCGCGCACCCGGCTGCTGCTCGCGGTGGTCGCCATGGTGATGCTGATGAACGGCACCGACCAGGGCTGGGGCGCCGTGCTGCTCCCGGTCCACGCCGAACGAGACCTGGGCGGTGCCTCCCAACTCGGCCTGCTTTCAGCACTGTTCGGGGCCGGCGGGCTGTGCGGCGCGCTCCTGTACGGCCTGGTCGGCCACCGCTTCTCGCGCCGTACGGTCTTCTCGGTCTGCGTCCTGCTGTGCGGGGCGCCCCGCTACGCGGTCGCCGCGCTGACCGGAACCACCCTGCCGCTGGCGGTCACGATGGTGGTGGCCGGACTCGCGGGCGGCGCGCTCAACCCGATCCTGACGACGGTGATCTACGAGAAGGTGCCCGACGAACTGCGCAGCCGGGTCGCCGGGGTGCTCACGGCGGGCTGCGAACTGGCGATGCCGCTCGGCTCGCTCGCGGCGGGCTTCCTCGTGGAGGGCGCGGGGCTGCGCGGCGCACTGCTCGCGGTCGGCGGGGTGTACCTGCTGGCGACGCTGAGCCCGCTCGTCCTGCCGGCCTGGCAGGACATGGACGCCAACGACGTCAGCAGGACGGGACCGGGGCGCTCTTGTGCAGCGCCTGGAGTGCGGACACCGCGCCCTTCAGCGTAGTCACCGGGATCAGCCGCAAGCCCTTGGGCAGTTCGGAGCGCGCGTCCGAGCACTCCTCCTTCGGTACGAGGAAGACGGTCGCGCCGTCCCGGGCGGCGGCCTGGGTCTTCAGGGCCACGCCGCCGACCGCGCCCACCTTGCCCCCGCCGGTGATCGTCCCGGTACCGGCGATGTTGCGGCCGCCGGTCAGGTCGCCGCCCGAGCCGTCGCCGTTCAGCTTGTCGATGATGCCGAGGGTGAAGAGCAGACCGGCGCTCGGCCCGCCGACGTCCGCGAGGTTCAGGTCGACCTTCACCTTGTCGGGGCTGAGGCCGAGGTAGCCGAGGGCCGCGACGGCGGCGGCGTCCTGCGACTGCTTCATCTCCGCCTGGTTGTGCTCGGAGATCTGCTTCTCGCTGCCGCCGCCCGGATAGACCGAGTCGCGCGGCATGACGGCCCGGTCGGTGCGCAGCCAGCCGTCGACGACCTGGGAGATGCCGACGTCGGCCTTGGGGCCGGTCGCCTCGATGGTGGTCATCCGCAGCTGCCCGCTGGTGGGGCGGGTGGGCGCGCCGGAGATCGTGATCACCGGCTTGCCGCCGTCGTCGCCCAGCACGTTCGCGGTCGGCCCCGGCTGGGCCACCGCGAACGGCAGCGGCGCGAAGCAGGCCACGGCGAGCAGCGCCACGACCGGCGCGGCGCCTACGGCAAGGTTACGGAGGCGGGAGTGACGAGTGAGCACGGCTCCAATCTATCCGTACGCCCCCTCCGGCCCCGGGGCGCCCGGCGGATCGCACGTCAGCGCAGGGCGTCGGCGACTTCCTTGGCGGCGTCCACCACCCGGGGCCCCACCCGCTCGGGCACCGCGTCGGCGAGCATCACCACGCCGACGCTGCCCTCTATCCCGGTGACCCCGACCAGCGGGGCCGCGGCGCCGCTCGCCCCGGCCTCCAGCTCGCCGTGGGTCAGGGTGAAGCCGGGTTCGGACCCGCCGCTCTGGCGGGCCGCGAGGATCGCCCGGCCCGCCGCGCCCCGGTCCAGCGGGTGGCGGAACCCGGCCCGGTAGGCCACGTGGTAGTCGGTCCAGGTCGGCTCGACCACGGCCACGGCGAGCGCGTCCGGGCCGTCGACCAGGGTGAGGTGCGCCGTGGCGCCTATGTCCTCGGCGAGCGACCGCAGCGCGGGCAGCGCGGCCTCGCGCACCAGCGGGTGCACCTGGCGGCCCAGGCGCAGCACGCCGAGCCCCACCCGGGCGCGGCCGCCCAGGTCACGTCGTACGAGGGCGTGCTGCTCCAGGGTGGCGAGCAGACGGTAGACGACCGTCCGGTTGACGCCGAGTTTGTTCGACAACTCGGTGACCGTCAGACCGTGGTCGGTGTCGGCGAGCAGCTTGAGGACACGTAGTCCCCGATCGAGGGTCTGGGAGGTCTCCGCGGTCACGACGCCCACTCCTTAAGTGGTGAGTCGCTGGCGGCTTTCTCACGGCGTCGTCGCCACCGGTCCCGTTGGCGACGCGCGGAGAGGCCGCCGGCAGGCCATGGCACCGGCTGCGCTCCGAGGCGACGCTGCCACGGGGCGTTTGCATGGCGGGGACAGTAGCGAGCGGACACCGCTCAGCGGAAGACCTCGTCCAGAATCCGGGCGTGAGCGGAATTCCCCGTCCCGCGCAATGAGCAAAAGTGGGCCCGGCAGCGAGGCGAATAGGCGCCTCAAACATCGAATTTGGTCCCTGTTCGATCACCTTCGGGACCAAAGTCCGAGTCACCCGGGACCTTGGGCGGTCGGCACGGATTTACCGGGACATTACTGTGGCGGTCGTCCGGGGGCCGTCCGTGGGGGCCGGTCCTCGTACGCGTCCCGTTCCTCCGGGAACGCAAACGGGGCCCGGAAAACGCACACCGGGCCCCGTTTCCGTACGCGGTGCTACTTCATGCGGGTGGCCCACTCCTGGACCTTCTTGATGCGCTCGCGCAGCTGGCCGGCCGTGGCCTCCGCGCTCGGCGGCCCGCCGCAGACCCGGCGCAGCTCGGTGTGGATGACGCCGTGCGGCTTGCCGCTCTGGTGGACGTACGCGCCGACCATCGTGTTCAGCGACTTGCGGAGTTCGAGCAGTTCCTTGTGCGAGACGACCGGCCGCCGCTCGGCCGGCATCTCCAGGAGGTCGGCCTGCTCGGCCGGCTTCTGGCGGCTGTGCGCGATCTGCCTGGCCTGGCGCTTCTGCAGCAGCATCTGTACCTGGTCGGGTTCAAGGAGGCCCGGAATGCCGAGGTAGTCCTGCTCCTCCTCGCTTCCCGGGTGGGCCTGCATGCCGAATTCGGCACCGTTGTACATGACCCGGTCGAAGACGGCATCGGATTCGAGAGCCTCGAAGGGAAGCATGTCCTGCTCCCCGGTGTCCTCGTCCTGCTGCTTGTTCGCGTCGTCCATTTCCTGCTCGGACTCGGCGTACGGGTCTTCCTCCCCGTCCTTCTTCGGTTTGTCGAGCACGTGGTCGCGCTCGACCTCCATCTCGTTGGCGAAGCCGAGGAGCATGGGAATGGTGGGGAGGAAAACGGACGCGGTCTCGCCGCGCCGCCTGGAACGTACGAAACGGCCGACGGCCTGGGCGAAGAAGAGCGGGGTCGAAATGGTGGTGGCGTACACGCCGACGGCGAGCCGGGGCACGTCGACGCCCTCGGACACCATGCGGACGGCGACCATCCAGCGGTCGTCGCCCTCGCTGAACTCATCGATCCGCTTGGACGCTCCGGTGTCGTCGGAGAGCACCACGGTCGCCCTGCTGCCGGTGATCTCGCGGATCAGCTTGGCGTAGGCGCGGGCGGAGTCCTGGTCGGAGGCGATGACGAGGGCGCCGGCGTCCGGGATGGCCTTCCTGACTTCGGTGAGCCGCTGGTCGGCGGCCCGGAGCACGTTGGGCATCCAGTCGCCGCGCGGATCGAGCGCGGTGCGCCAGGCCTGCGAGATGGCGTCCTTCGTCATGGGCTCGCCGAGCCGGGCGGCGATCTCGTCACCGGCCTTGGTGCGCCAGCGCATGTTGCCGCTGTAGCTCATGAATATGACGGGCCGCACCACGCCGTCGGCGAGCGCGTTGCCGTAGCCGTAGGTGTAGTCGGCGGAGGACCGCCGGATGCCGTCGTTGCCCTCCTCGTACGTGACGAAGGGGATCGGGTTGGTGTCGGAGCGGAAGGGGGTGCCGGTGAGCGCGAGCCGCCGGGTGGCCGGGTCGAAGGCCTCCAGACAGGCTTCACCCCAGGACTTCGAGTCACCGGCGTGGTGGATCTCATCGAGGATCACCAGGGTCTTGCGCTGCTCGCAGCGGTTGCGGTGCAGCATCGGGCGCACGCCGACACCGGCGTAGGTGACGGCTACGCCGTGGTACTCCCTGCTGAGCGGGCCGGCGCTGTAGTCCGGGTCGAGCTTGATGCCGACGCGGGCCGCCGCGTCCGCCCACTGCTTCTTGAGGTGCTCGGTCGGCGCGACGACGGTGATCTGCTGCACCACGTGGTGGTGCAGCAGCCAGGACGCGAGCGTCAGCGCGAAGGTCGTCTTGCCGGCGCCGGGCGTCGCGACGGCGAGGAAGTCGCGCGGCTGCTCCTGGACGTACCTCTCCAGGGCGCCCTGCTGCCAGGCGCGCAGCTTGTTGGCGGTGCCCCAGGGGGCCCGGCCGGGGAAGGCGGGTGAGAGGTGGTGGGAGGCGGTAGTAGTCACGGTCTCCGGTTCGGGTCTCTCGGTGTACGGGGTCACGGGCATCCGGGCGGACCCGGCGGGGCTGCCTTACGTACGACAACCGGGCCACCCTACCGGCGCGCGCCGGCCGACCCCGGCGGAACGCCCCCGGGCGGGCCCGGGTTGAGACCCGCTTCACAGCGCGAGCAGGCCGGGCGGTTCAGCGTGCGAAGCGCGGCAGCTGCTCGGCGGTCTTGGGGACGTCGAGCATGCCCTGGCAGACGTCAAGGACGAACCGCTCCGCTTCGTCCACGTCGAAGTCCGCGTCGAGCCGATGGCCGTTCAGGTGCAGGAACACCCAGGTCGCGTACCAGGCGATGCGCTTGTTCCCGTCCACGAGGCCGTGATTGCGCGCCAGCGACTCCATGAGGGACGCCGCCTTCTGCCAGACGTCCGGATAGGCGTCCTGACCGAACACGCTGGACTGTGGGCGCGCCAGGGCCGAGTCGAGGAGCCCGTAGTCGCGCACTTCGTCGGCCTCAAGCCGCTGCGCGAGACCGAGCAGCTCGGGCAGCGTGAGGTAGTGCATCAGGCGAGCCTCCGGTTCAGCTCGGCGCTGGCCTTCAGCACGTGGTCGGCCGCCTCGTTGAACAGCCGGGAGCGTTCGTTGATGGCCCGCATGACCGCTTCGTGCACGAAGGCCTGCATGCTGCTTCCCTCGGCCTCCGCGCGCTCGCGCAGGGCAGTGAGCTCTTCTTCGGTGAACCTGACGTTGAGACCAGCCATGGGGCGACGGTACCGCGTGGTACCGCGCGGTGTCATACGGGTTCCCGCCCACGCCCATGCCGGCGACGGCGAGCGCCCCGAGCGGTCCGCGGCGGTCGGTCCGCTGGCCGGCCACGACCATGGCGAACAGGCTCGTCAAGAAGAAGCGGAGAAGGCGAGGGCGTCTCGGGCTCGGTCGACGGTCGTACGACCGTGAACGCCACATGGCAGTCGCGTTGCGGCCCGCCGGTTTCCCTTCCCTCTCCCCCGCGCCCCGGCCTACGGTCGTCGCGACGCACCAGCACATGACCGTGTGCCCGAGTGGTTCAGGGGCTCGCCTGCAAAGCGAGTTACGCGGGTTCGATTCCCGCCACGGTCTCCGCGGCCCCGCGTGGGGCACCAGCAGGGCGGACTCCTCAACGGGGTCCGCCCTGTTGGCCGTTGGGCTACGGCTGCTGGGCCACCGCCGCCTGCGGGCGGATCGGGAGGCGGTTGACCGGGCGGCCCGTCGCGGCGCGGACCGCGGAGGCGATGGCGGCCGGGGAGGTGACGACCGGGACCGCGCTCGCCGCCTTCGCGCCGAACGGGGCCACCACGTCCCGCTCCTCGACCAGCTTCACGATGCGGATGTCGGGGGTGTCCAGGGAGGTGGGCAGCGCGTAGCCGGTGAGGTCGGGGTGGCGGATCCGGCCGCGTACGGTGCGCAGGTTCTCGGTCAGGGCGGCGCCCACGCCCTGCGTGACGCCCGCCTCGATGCGGGCCGCGAGCTGACGGGGGTTCAGGACGCGGCCGACGTCCTGGGCGACGGCGAGTTCGACCACGCGCACCGAGCCGAGCTCGATGTCCACGTCGACCACCGCGCGAATCGCGCAGAACGCCAGGCCCACGAACGCGTCGCCCTGGCCCGTCTCGTCCAGCGGCTCGGTGGGGTGCGGTCGGCACTGCGCGGTGGCCCAGAGCTCCTTGCCGTCCATCGCCTCGGTGACGGTGGTCGACAGCACGCCGTCGTACGACGTGATCTTGCCGTCGGCGATCTGGAGCAGCTCGGTCGACATGCCGAACTTGTGCGCCAGGGGCTGGAGCAGCTGGGTGCGGACCATCTTGGCCGCACGCTCCACCGCGCCGCCCGACACCCAGGTGTGGCGGCCGTGCGTGGCGGGGCCCGCCGGGGGCTGGTCGGTGTCGACGGGCGCCACGTGGACCTCTTCGATGCCCAGGGTCTCCTGGACGATCTGGCGGGCCAGGGTGGTGAAGCCCTGGCCGGTCTCGACGGCCGCGCAGATGACCGTGGCAACCCCGTCGTGGACCTTGACCGTGGCCGTGGAGACCTCGTCGGTGCCCTCGGCGCCGAGCATGTGGACCATGCCGAGCGCGTAGCCCACGCCGCGGCGGACGGCACCCGGCTCGCCCGCGCCCTCGGGTCCGCCCGGCAGCAGCCAGTCGTCCTCGGGCGCGTCCTTCGGCAGCACGGGAAGCGGGAAGTCCCTTACCGCGCCCAGGAGTTCGGCGACCGGGGCCGGGCAGGTCACCGTCTGGCCGGTGGGCAGCAGGTCGCCGGTCGCGAGCACGTTGCGCAACCGCAGCTCGGCCGGGTCCATGCCCAACTTCGTCGCCAGCTTGTCCATTTGGCCTTCGTAGGCCGCGCACACCTGCATCGCGCCCTCGCCCCGGACGTGCCCGGACGGCGGGTTGTTGGTGCGCACCGCCCACCCCTCGACGAAGGCGTGCGGCACGACGTAGGGGCCGCACGCGAACGCGACGGCGGCGGCCAGCGATTCGGAGGAGGCCTCGGCGTAGGCGCCCGCGTCGAGCAGGATCTGCGCCTCGACCTTGACGAGGCGGCCCTCGGCGTCCGCGTGGTGGCGGTAGCGAAGCAGCGTGGGGTGACGGTGGGCGTGGCCGAGGAACGACTCCTCGCGGGTCGCGGTCAGCTTGACCGGGCAGCCCGTCTTCAACGCCAGTAGCCCCAGCGGGAGTTGGAAGCCGAGGTCCTCGCGGTCGCCGGTCGCGCCGGGCACGCCGGTGACGACGACCTTCACCCGGTCCGGCTCCAGGCCGAAGCAGGCGGCGGCCAGATCGCGGTCGGTGTGCGGGTCGGTGGACGCGGTGTACAGCTCGACGCCGCCGTCGGGCCGGGGCACCGCGAGGCCCGCTTCGGCGCCGATCGGCGCCGGGTCCTGGCGGCCGATCCGGTACAGGCCCTCCACCACGACGTCACCGGTGATCTCCGGGTCGCCGAACTGGAGCGGGATGTGGCGGACCAGGTTGCCGTCGGGGTGCAGCGGCTCAGCCGCAAACGCCTTCTCCGGGTCGGTGACCGGTTCGAGCACCTCGTACTCGACCGCGATCGCGGCGGCCGCGAGGCGAGCGGTGTCGGGGTGGTCGGCGGCCACGGCGGCGATGGGCTCGCCGTGGTGGCGTACGAACTCGGCCGCGAAGACGGGCCGGTCGGCGATGCGGCGCCCGAACGCCGGGTCGCCCGGCACGTCGGCATGGGTCACCACGGCCCGTACGCCGGGCATGGCGGCGGCGGCCGAGGTGTCGATGGACACGATGCGGGCGTACGCGTGCGGGGCGCGCAGGACCGCCGCCCACAGCAGGCCCTCGGCCCACAGGTCGGCCGCGTACGGGAAGGTGCCCTCGGTCTTGGCCCGCGCGTCGGCGGGCGCGAGCGGCGCGCCGATGCCGTGCGCGGGCGGCTGCTCCGGCCCCGCCACCGGGGTGGCGCCGTCGACCGTCGCGGTGGCTGCGTCGTTGCTCACGCCATGCCTCCGTCGTGCGTGTGCGGGGACCTGGCGCTGCCGGCCCCGGGGGGTGCCTGGTGCGGAATGCGGGCCTCTTCGGCGTGGGCCGCCCCGGCCGCCTCGCGGCCCGCCACGACGTCCTTCACCGCGTCGAGCACGCCACGGTAGCCGGAGCAGCGGCACAGGTTGCCGCAGAGCGCCTGGCGGGTCTCCAGCTCGGTGGGAGCGTGGTTGCCTTCGAGCAGGTCGTGGACGGTCATGGCCATGCCGGGGATGCAGAAGCCGCACTGCACGGCGCCGCTCTCGGCCAACGCCCGCTGGACGTCGGAGGGTTCGCCGTCGGTGGCGAGTCCCTCGACGGTACGGACCTCACTGCCCGCGGCGGTCGCCGCGGGCACCAGGCAGGAGGCGACGAGCCGCCCGTCCACCTGGACGTTGCAGGCCCCGCACTCACCCTGCGAGCAGCCGTCCTTGGCTCCCGCGAGGCCGAGGCGCTCGCGCAGCACGTAGAGCAGCGACTCGCCGACCCAGGCCTCGGTGACGGGCCGGTCGGCGCCGTTGACCCGCAACACGTAGGAGGCGCGGGGGTGTTCGAGGTCGGGAGCGGGCAGGGACTGCGTGCCGGAGGCCGGCCCGGGGGCTTCGGTCGCTTCGGCCCCCTCGGCCGCGATCGAGTCCGCGGTCGCGGAGACGGGCTCCTCGGCCACCGGATCGGGCGCGGCAGCCTCGACGGCGGTCGGCGCCTGTGGTGCTTGCGGCGCCTCCGGTCCCGTCACGGGCTGCGGGCCGGGCAGGGCGGCAGGGCCGCCTTCGGGCTCGGGCTCGGGAAGGGGGAGGGCGGCGGCCGGTGCCGCGTCGGCCCGCGTCGCCGGGTCCACCGGGTCCGGTACGACCGACAGGCCCGGCACGTCCGGAGCTTTTGGCGGTGCTGCCGCCGATGCGCCCTGCCCGTCCCGTCCGCCTCGTACGTCCGTTACATCTCGTTCGTCCGGAAACTCGGCGGCGGGCGCGGGAGCCGCTTCCTGGACGGGCTCCGGCTCGGGCTCCGGCTCGGGAAGCTGGTTGGCCCAGGGCGCGGGCGCGCCGCCGGGCAGGGTGGCGGGCGGTGTCGAGCCCCACTGCTCGATCAGCGAGGAGGTGGTGAACTCGCCCGATTCCTCCGGGAGTTCGCCCTCGGCGACGGGGATCGTCCACTGGCCGGTGCCCGCGAGCGAGGGCTCGTCGGCGAAGTTCCACTGCGCCGTCGCGGTCGGGTCGTGCGCGGGCTCGGACGGGGTCGCGGGGGTGGGAGCCGACGCGGCGGGCTCCGGCCACACCACCGTCTGCGCGCCCTGCACCGGATCGGTGCCGGACGCGCCCTGCTCGGTCAGTTCGGCCGGGAGGCGCCAGATGCCGGTCGACGCCGGATCCGTCGCCGCGGCCGGGGTGAGCGGCACGATCATCGGCGGTACGTATCCGTGGCCGGGCGCCGCCAGCGGGGCGCCCATCAGGTCCATGTCCGGGGGCAGCTGCACGAAGGCGGTGGCGTCGGGCTCGTACTCGCCACCGTGCGGAACCGGCTCCCAGCCGCCGTGCCGGGGCACTTGGCCGTAGCCGTGCTCGTTCTCGCGCTCGTGGTCGTTGGTGCGGTCGGTCACGACAGTGCCCTCCCCAGCGCTCGTCGGGCCAGCGCGGCGACCGTGCGCCGCAGGTGCAGTACGGCGGGCGAGAGCGGCGGGGCCGGTGTCCCGTCCGCGCCGGGCTCCGGGTCCGGGATGCACGCGGCGGCCACGTACTCGCCGAACGCGCCCAGCGCCTCCGGCGCGAGGGCCGCGCGCTCGCCGTCCCAGTCGATCAGCGAGGCGATCCAGCCCTCGGCCTCCAGGGGCCGCAGCGGCATCGGCGCGATGGCGCCGACCGCGCAGCGCACGCCGCGCCGGGCCGGGTCGAGGACGACGGCGACCGACGCGGTGGCGCGGCCGGGGCCGGTGCGCCCGGTCGCCTTGAGGAAGACCTGCGGGGCGTGCAGCAGCGGCACCCGGACGTACCCGATCAACTCGGCCGGAGCGAGCAGGTCCCGGCCGGCCAGGAGGTGCGACACGGGAATCTCACGCCGGACTCCTTCGGGGCCCGCGATGACGAGGGTGGCTTCGAGCGCGGCGAGCACGGGCAGCGCGTCGCCGGTCGGGGCGGCGGAGGCGATGTTGCCGCCGAGGGTGCCGGCGTTGCGGATCTGCGGGGGCCCGGCGGCGCGCGCGGCCGCCGCGAGCGCCGGGATGAGCGCCGCGAAATCCGGGCGCCCCATCCGGGCGTGGGTGAGACCGGCGCCGAGGAGGGCGTGGCCGTCCTGGTACTGCCAGCCGCGGATCTCGTTGATCCGGCCGAGTCCGACCAGGCCCGCGGGGCGCAGCAGGCCCCGGTTCACGGCCGTCATCAGATCGGTTCCGCCCGCGACGGGCACGGCGGCAGGCATGGCCGCGAGAGCCGCCACGGCCTCGTCGAGCGAGGCCGGCAGCGTCACCGACTGCGTCGCCTGCGGTGCGTGCGTGGTCAACCCAGCTGCCCCTTCCCGGTGTCCCGGCCGTACCGACTGTGCCGTCTGTAGCCACCTGCTGATGGCCGTACCGTACGTGCTCACAACCCGGACGTGGCAACTCTGGCACATCTTCCGGACCGGCCGACGGGAGGGTCCACGAAGCACACTTCCGTCCCCGACCTGGGGAATGTTCCGGTTTCACAAGCCTTGTACGACTTATGCGGTACGCCGTGTTCCGCACGCCGGGGGTGGCCACGGTGCCCTCCAGACGGGCGGGGCGGCCGTGGCCGGGGGCAAGGTTCCCAGAGCGACGGCCGCCGGGCACCGCCTTGGCGCCGGGCTCACCTGTTTGGGGGCGCCCCCTCGATCGGGCGTCCGATCACTCCGGGGCGCTGCTGCCACGGCAACGGACCGGTGGGCGGCCGGTAGTCGACGCCGAGCGCGTCAAGGCGCCGGTAGTGGGCGGTCATTCGGCGTTCGAAGGCTGCGAAGTCCCGGTCGGCGGGCGCGGGCAGGGCGCTCCAGGCCACCTCGGCGAAAGCGGCGAGACGGGGGAACACCTGGTAGTCGACGCGGGCCTGGTTCTCCATCACCTCGGTCCACACATTGGCCTGGGCGCCCAGCACACGGGCCGCCGCCTCGGGGGTGAGCCGCGGCGGCACGGGCTCGAAGCGGTAGACGTCCTCCAGGGTCCGTACGTACCCGATGGGCATGGGTTCGTTCTCTCCGCCGGCCTGACGGTGGTCCAGATACACGTGCTGCTCGGGGCACATGACGACGTCGTGGCCGGCCTCGGCGGCGGCGATCCCGGCGCCGTAGCCGCGCCAGGAGGACACGGCCGCGCCGGGGGCGAGGCCGCCCTCCAGGATCTCGTCCCAGCCGATGAGGCGGCGCCCGCGGACGCTGAGCCAGGTGTCGAAGTGCCGGATGATCCAGGACTGGAGCTCGTTCTCGCCGGCGAGCCCGAGCTCACGGATGCGGCTTTGCGCGACGTCCGACTTCTGCCATTGCTCCTTGGGGCACTCGTCGCCGCCGATGTGGATGAACGGCGAGGTGTCCTCGGGGAACAGCTCAAGCACCTCCTCCAACACCCCTTCGTAGAAGCGGAGGGTGTTGTCAGTGGGGGCGAGTACGTTCGGATTGACGCCCCAGGTGTCCCAGACGCCGAGAGAGGCGGTGTCGATGACATCGGTGTTGCCGAGTTCGGGGTACGCGGCGATGGCGGCCTGCGAGTGGCCCGGGATGTCGATCTCGGGGACGACGCGGATGTGCCGCTCGGCGGCGTACGCGACGATCTCGCGGATGTCGTCCTGGGTGTAGTAACCCCCGTGCGGCTTCTCGTCCCACAGCGGCGACGCGCGGTGTCCCCACTTGGTACGGCTGCGCCACGCGCCGACCTCGGTGAGCTTGGGGTAGCGCTTGATCTCGATCCGCCAGCCCTGGTCGTCGGTGAGGTGGAAGTGGAAGACGTTGAGCTTGTGGGCGGCGATGAGGTCGAGATAGCGCAGCACGCCGTCCTTCGGCATGAAGTGCCGTGAGACGTCGAGCATGAGCCCTCGCCAGCCGAAGCGGGGGCCGTCCTCGACGGTGACCTCGGGCAGCTCCCAGGCCCGCCCGCTCTCCAGCGGGGCGCGCCGGAAGGCGTCGGGGCCGAGCAGTTGGCGGAGCGTCTGCATGCCGCGGAACACGCCGGCCGCGGTGCCGCCCTCGATGAGTACGGCGACGTCGTCGACGGAGCCGTCCGTCGAGAGCCGGTAGCCCTCCGGACCGTGCCGCCCGGCGACCTCGGGGCTGACGCGCAGCACGATGCTGTGCGGCTCGGCGTCACCGTCGGGCAGCGCGAGTCCGGTCGCCGCGCCGATCGTCCCTCGAAGCAGGCTCGCGAGGGCTTCGGTGCCGGGGGCGGTGTGGAGGGTGGTGTGGGGGGCGAGGCGGCGGTGGGCGGGGGCGGGGCCGTCGGTGCGGATGGTGGTGGGCGCGGGGATGAGGCTGTCGAGGTCCATCGGGATGTCCTTTCGTGCGGCGACGCGGGGGTGCGGCTTTGTCCTTCCCCACCCCGCCCCTTCCCGAGACCCTCCGGGGTGGAGTGACCCCCGATCGTTGCAACATACGCAACGAGCGTTTCGCATACTGCGCAACACGGAGGAGGCTATGGCGCGGGCAAAGCCCGCGGCAAGAGGTCTGGACAACCCCGCACACGCGGAACGGCCCCCGGGGTGTGCGTGACGCACACCCCGGGGGCCGTTCCGCGGTGGCCAACCACCGCCCGTCCGGACCTACCACCTGTCCGGGCCTGCCGCAGCTCCCGGACCTACCGCTGGTCCCGGACCTACTTCTTGTCCTTGCCGCCCTTGTCCTTGTCGCCACCGGCGCCCATGGACTCGTAGATCTCCTTGCACATCGGGCAGACCGGGTACTTCTTCGGGTCGCGCCCCGGCACCCAGACCTTGCCGCAGAGCGCGACGACGGGCGTACCGTCGAGCGCGCTCGCCATGATCTTGTCCTTCTGGACGTAGTGGGCGAAGCGCTCGTGGTCGCCGTCGCCGTTCGACACCTGGGGTGTCGGCTCTACGAGGGTCCCCGTACCTGCCCCGCGCTCGGGCTCAAGAGTGCTCATGACCACCAAGGGTACTGAAAGCAACCGGATTGGGCGGCAGGGTGTCGCCGGGGCGTCAGTTGAGCGAGGGATCGTCCGGGTAGGTGGCGACCATCGCGAGCTCGCTGCGCTGGCGGCGCAGCACCGCCCGCCACAGGCTCTCCGGCTCCGGGGACGAGACGTCGCCGGGCTCCGACTCGACCACGTACCAGGCGCCGTCCGTCAGTTCGTCCTCCAGCTGCCCCGGCCCCCAGCCCGCGTACCCGGCGAAGATCCGCAGCGAGCCGAGCGCCGCGGCGAGCAGTTCCGGCGGGGCCTCCAGGTCGACCAGGCCGATCGCCCCGTACACCCGCCGCCAGCCCAGCGGGCCCTCGTCGCCCGGGATCACGGCCACGCCGAGGGCCGAGTCCAGCGATACGGGACCGCCCTGGAACACCACCCCGGGTTCGCCCGCGAGGCCCGCCCAGGATTCCAGGATGTCGCCGACACCGACCGGTGTCGGCCGGTTGAGGACCACGCCGAGCGTGCCCTCCTCGTCGTGGTCGAGGAGCAGCACCACCGCCCGGTCGAAGTTCGGGTCCGCGAGGGCGGGAGTGGCGACGAGCAGCCGCCCTGTGAGCGAGGACACCTCGGTCATGCCGACATGATCCCGCATAACCGGCCCGTACGGGAGACAAGGTGCCGCGCCAAGCGCGTCGTTGGGGGGCGGTGGCAGGGTGACGGATGGGCGCACGGCAGCAATGGGGCGCACGGCGTTTTTGAGCCCCGCGATCCGCGCCCCGGCGCCGGGAGGCGCCCGGTGACCCTCCGCAGGAGTCCCTGCGCGGAGCGTGCTGTAGCGAATTCATTACACACGTGAACCGTCCTTGGCCTTATGGGGCAGGGGTGAAAGCCCCTTACCCTTTACCCCTGCCCCTTGCCCGACCACTCCGGAACGCGAGATTCATGACCGGCACAGACGATGTACTGCTTGTCCACGGCGGCACCCCGCTCACGGGCGAGATCCGCGTCCGCGGCGCGAAGAACCTCGTGCCGAAGGCGATGGTCGCCGCGCTGCTCGGCAGCGGCCCGAGCAGACTGCGCAACGTGCCCGACATCCGCGACGTCCGCGTCGTACGGGGCCTGTTGCAGCTGCACGGCGTGACGGTGCGCCCCGGCGAGGAGCCGGGCGAGCTGATCCTCGACCCCTCCCACGTCGAGTCCGCCAACGTCGCCGACATCGACGCGCACGCGGGTTCCTCGCGGATTCCGATCCTGCTGTGCGGCCCGCTGCTCCACCGGCTCGGCCACGCCTTCATCCCGGGCCTCGGCGGCTGCGACATCGGCGGCCGGCCCATCGACTTCCATTTCGAGGTGCTCCGCCAGTTCGGCGCGACCATCGAGAAGCGCGCGGACGGCCAGTACCTGGAGGCCCCGCAGCGGCTTCGCGGCTGCAAGATCACGCTGCCGTACCCGTCGGTCGGCGCGACCGAGCAGGTGCTGCTGACCGCCGTACTCGCGGAGGGCGTGACCGAACTCTCCAACGCCGCGGTCGAGCCGGAGATCGAGGACCTCATCTGCGTGCTGCAGAAGATGGGCGCGATCATCGCCATGGACACCGACCGGACCATCCGCGTCACCGGTGTCGACAGCCTCGGCGGCTACACCCACCGCGCCCTCTCGGACCGTCTGGAGGCCGCCTCCTGGGCGTCCGCCGCGCTGGCGACCGAAGGCAACATCTACGTCCGCGGCGCCCAGCAGCGCTCGATGATGACGTTCCTGAACACCTACCGGAAGGTCGGCGGCGCCTTCGAGATCGACGACGAGGGCATCCGCTTCTGGCACCCCGGCGGCTCGCTCAAGTCCATCGCCCTCGAAACGGACGTGCACCCGGGTTTCCAGACCGACTGGCAGCAGCCGCTGGTCGTCGCCCTCACGCAGGCCACCGGCCTGTCCATCGTCCACGAGACGGTGTACGAGTCCCGGCTCGGCTTCACCTCGGCCCTGAACCAGATGGGCGCGCACATCCAGCTGTACCGCGAGTGCCTGGGCAGCTCGGACTGCCGCTTCGGCCAGCGCAACTTCCTGCACTCCGCGGTCGTGAGCGGCCCCACCAAGCTCCAGGGCGCCGATCTGGTCATCCCGGACCTCCGGGGCGGCTTCTCGTACCTGATCGCGGCCCTGGCGGCGCAGGGCACCTCGCGCGTCCACGGCATCGACCTGATCAACCGCGGCTACGAGAACTTCATGGAGAAGCTGGAGAGCCTGGGGGCCAAGGTCGAGCTTCCGAACGGTTCGTTGGTCTAACCCTGCTGGGACTTCGCCCCAGACCCCTGCGGGCCGGCACCAGCGCTGTCAGGGGCGCGGGGAACTGCGCGACCAGCCACGCACGGTCCGCAGCCGGGGTTCCTGGCGCAACGCAAAGGGCGGCCACCCTGTGGAGACAGGGTGGCCGCCCTCAGTGTTGCTGCTAAGCGACCTTGCAGAGCGAAGGACGCTTACTTGCCCTTGGCGGCTTCCTTGAGCTTCGAGCCCGCGGAGACCTTCACGCTGTAACCGGCCGGGATGTTGATCGGGTCGCCGGTCTGCGGGTTACGAGCGGTACGAGCGGCACGGTGGGTGCGCTCGAAGGTCAGGAAGCCGGGGATGGTGACCTTCTCGTCGCCCTTGGCGACGATCTCGCCGACGGTCTCGGCGAGAGCGGCCAGCACGGCGTCGGCGTCCTTGCGGGTCACCTCGGCGCGGTCGGCCAGCGCGGCCACCAGCTCACTGCGGTTCATGTTGTTACTCCCGTGTTCTTCTTGCCTGTGAGGCGTGAGATCGAAGCCGATGCTGCCAGGGCCCTCGGACAGCCCCCGGACCCGGGTCCGTTCTCACGTTCCTCGTGTCCTGGGGGTTCCCCCTGGACGAAGTCCTTGGGGGAGCATCCTGCCCCCACCTGTGGCGGGAAAGCCAATCCGGCACCCTCCCGAGTCACACCGAGTCACACGAAAAGCGCCCCTGCCTCGACAGGGTGACGCTCCGTCGACTCCGTATGCACTGCGTGGAGAGACCCCCCGAGGAGTCCCGGGAGGCTGCCGGCGCGGATGCGGGTCATGGTCCGCCACCCTAAGGGGGCGTTACTTGGCCCGCATCCCGCGACGCGCCGGAGCTCAGACCGACGTGGGGCCCGTCACAGTGGCGCCGGCGGACTTGGCGGCGTTGCGCACGGCTCCCGCGACGGCCCCGGCGACCTTGTCGTTGAAGACCGACGGGATGATGTAGTTCGCGTTGAGCTCGTTCTCCGCCACGACGTCCGCGAGCGCGCCCGCGGCGGCCAGCATCATCTCGGTGTTGACAGTGCGGGACTGAGCGTCCAGCAGGCCCC
The DNA here is from genome assembly GCF_036231355.1 of Streptomyces sp. NBC_01431. Classification (NCBI taxonomy): domain Bacteria; kingdom Bacillati; phylum Actinomycetota; class Actinomycetes; order Kitasatosporales; family Streptomycetaceae; genus Streptomyces; species Streptomyces sp. NBC_01431. The sequence goes on along the minus strand of NZ_CP109496.1, from coordinate 5,073,732 downwards.
GGAAGACGCCCGGGAAGACCAGCACGTTGTTGATCTGGTTGGGGAAGTCCGAGCGGCCGGTGGCCACAACTGCCGCGGTCTGGCGGGCGATTGCGGGGTCGACCTCGGGGTCCGGGTTCGCGAGCGCGAACACGATCGCGCCGTCGGCCATGGCGGCCACGTCGTCGCCGTTCAGGACGTTCGGGGCGGAGACGCCGATGAAGACGTCGGCGCCGACGACGGCCTCCTTGAGGGTGCCGGTCAGACCCTCGGGGTTGGTGTTGTCGGCGATCCAGCGCAGCGCCGACTCGGGGCTCGCGTCGACCAGGTCGGCGCGGCCCGCGTGCACGACGCCGTGGATGTCGGCGACGACGGCGTTCTTGACACCGGCGGCGAGCAGCAGCTTGAGGATGGCCGTACCGGCCGCGCCGGCGCCGGACATGACGACGCGTACGTCCCCAATTCCCTTGCCCACCACGCGCAGTGCGTTGGTCAGCGAGGCGAGCACCACGATCGCGGTGCCGTGCTGGTCGTCGTGGAAGACGGGGATGTCGAGGGCCTCGCGCAGCCGGGCCTCGATCTCGAAGCAGCGGGGCGCGGAGATGTCTTCGAGGTTGATGCCCGCGAAGCCGGGGGCGATCGCCTTGACGATCTCGACGATGGCGTCGGTGTCCTGGGTGTCCAGGCAGATCGGCCAGGCGTCGATGCCGGCGAAGCGCTTGAAGAGGGCGGCCTTGCCCTCCATGACGGGCAGCGCGGCCATCGGGCCGATGTTGCCGAGGCCGAGTACCGCGGAGCCGTCCGTCACGACTGCGACGGAGTTGCGCTTGATGGTGAGGCGGCGGGCGTCCTCGGGGTTCTCGGCGATCGCCATGCACACGCGGGCCACGCCCGGGGTGTAGATCATCGAGAGGTCGTCACGGTTGCGGATGGGGTGCTTGGACGCCATCTCGATCTTGCCGCCGAGGTGCATCAGGAACGTACGGTCGGAGACCTTGCCGACCTCGACGCCCTCGACCGAGCGGAGCTTGTCGACGATCTCGTCCGCGTGCGCGGTCGAGGTCGCCGCGATGGTGACGTCGATGCGCAGCTTCTCGTGGCCGGAGGCGGTCACGTCGAGGCCGGTGACCGAGCCTCCGGAGGACTCCACGGCCGTGGTGAGCTGGCTGACCGCGGTCCCGCTCGCGGGGACCTCCAGCCGGGCCGTCATCGAGTACGAGACGCTGGGCGCCGTTGCCATGACCGGGTTCCTCTGCTTTCCCTAGCTTCGTTGCCAGCGCCGCCCGGCTGTGGCGCAAGGCGGCGCTATCCGATGGTCGCACCTACTGGCTGGTAGCCGATAATGGGCGCCCTTTTTCGGAAAGTAATTTCCACCATACGAGAAATTGACAGTCCGACGGAAGCCCCTGCCGCCGATCCGGACCGATGAGTGACCGAGGACGGACCAAGGACGGACCGAGGATTGACCGACGAGGGACCGACGGCCCCGCCCACCTTCCACCAACAACAACAGGCCCACGCCATCCGCAGATGACGTGGGCCTGTCGCTCACGTTAATGACACCGACCCGCCATGCTCGCCTCGCGGCAAGTGGTCGCTCTAAGCGACTAAGGTTGGGCCCGGGGGCTTGGATCGAGCCGGTGCCACACCCAGGCTAACAAACCACCCCGGGAAGTGATCCCCGCATCGCGTGTTGACTCACATTCAATCGCGCAGAAGGTCCGGCACCCCGTCCGCGTCGGGCTCGTCGCGCTCGCCGGAGATGACCGTGAGCTGCTGGGTCGCCCGGGTCAGCGCCACGTACAGGACCCGCAGTCCGGCCGGAGACTCGTCCGCGATCTCCGCCGGGGACACGACAACGGTGGCGTCGTACTCCAGGCCCTTCGCCTCCAGGCTGCCCAGCGCCACGACGCGCTCCCCGAGCCCCGCCAGCCAGCGCGCAGCCTGGTCGCGGCGCCGCATCGCGACGACGACGCCGACCGTGCCGTCCACCTGGTCGAGCAGCCGCGCCGCCTCCTCCCGTACGGACCGGGCGAGGTCCCCGTCGCGCACGGGGGCGAACCGCGGCTCCACCCCCGTCGAGCGGACCGCGGCCGGGGACTTCATGCCCGGCATCGCCAACTCCAGTACCTTGGCGGCCAGTTCGGCGATCTCGGCCGGGTTGCGGTAGTTCACCGTGAGCTCGAAGCGGCGGCGCGGGCGGCTGCCCAGCGCCTCGTCGCGGGCCTCGGCCGCCTCGTCCGGGTCGGACCACGAGGACTGGGCGGGGTCGCCGACCACCGTCCAGGTTGCGGTGCGGCCGCGGCGGCCGACCATCCGCCACTGCATGGGTGTCAGGTCCTGCGCCTCGTCCACGATGACGTGCGCGTACTCGGTGCGCTCCTGGGCGAGCCGCTCCGCGCGCTCGCGCTGGCTCTCCTCGCGCTGCGGCATCAGCTCTTCGAGGCCGGTGAGCGCGTCCAGCGGGTCGTACTCGCGCTTCCTGCGCGGCCTCGCCGGGGCGCCGAGCAGCGTCTCCAACTCGTCCAGGAGCGCCACGTCGTGCACCGAGAAGGCGCCCTCGGCGGTCCGGGCCAGCGAGCGGGCGAGACGGCGCACCTCGCCCTGGTTGAGGGTGCGCCGGGCCCAGCGCGCGAGGCGCCGCTCGTCGGCCATCGCGGCGAGCACCCCGCGCGGGGTGAGCTCCGGCCACCACGCGTCGAGGAAGGCGATGAAGCTGTCCTCGGAGGAGATGTCGTCGTCGAAGGAGGAGCGCAGTTCGGCGGCGAGTTCCGGGTCGGTGTGGCGCCCGGCCGCGCCGGACTTGGCCCACAACGCGTCGAGCAGCAGCCTGCGGGCGCGCGGGCGCAGCAGGTTGACGGGCGCGGTGCCGCCGAGCACGCTCTGGCGGATGTGGCGCAGTTCGTCCGCCTCCAGCTCGATGCGGGCGCCGAACGCGACGACCCGAAGCCGCCGTCCGGGCTGGGGGGCGGGCGCCTCCTCGCCGAGGGCGAGCTGGCGGCCGCCGCGGCGTCTGGAGCGACCGCTGTTCTCCCCAGGGCCTTCCAGGGCGCCCCTGGCGGCCTTGCGCAGCACGTGGAGCATCCGCGAGGAACCCTTGATGCGGGCGACCGCGGGGTCGTCGTACTCGGTCGCCTCCGCGCCGTCCACGAGGTTGCCGACCGCACGGATCGCGACCTGGCCCTCCTCGCCGAGCGAGGGCAGCACGCCCTCGGTGTACGCCACGAGCAGCGGGGTCGGCGAGACGATCAGGATGCCGCCCGCGTAGCGGCGCCGGTCCTGGTAGAGCAGATAGGCCGCGCGGTGCAGCGCGACGGCGGTCTTGCCGGTGCCGGGGCCGCCCTCGACGTACGTCACGGAGGCGGCCGGGGCGCGGATCACCAGGTCCTGTTCGGCCTGGATGGAGGCCACGATGTCCCGCATGGTGTGGCTGCGGGCCTGGCCGAGCGCCGCCATCAGCGCGCCGTCGCCGATGACGGGCAGCTCGGCGCCGTCCAGGGTCGCCTTGAGCTCGGGGCGCATCAGGTCGTCCTCGACGCCGAGCACCTTGCGGCCCTTGGACCGGATGACCCGGCGGCGTACGACCCGGCCGGGGTCGACCGGCGTCGAGCGGTAGAACGGCGCCGCGGCCGGTGCCCGCCAGTCGATGACCAGCGGCGAGTAGTCGGCGTCCAGCACGCCGATCCGGCCGATGTGGAGGGTTTCCGCGATGTCGGCCGTGCCGTCGGGGCGCACGGCGTCCTCGGCCGGATCGACCGAGGTGTACGCGCCGTCCGGGCCCTTCTTGCCGTCCTTGCCGAGCAGCAGGTCGATCCGGCCGAAGAGGAAGTCCTCGAACTCGTTGTTGAGCCGGTTGAGGTGGACCCCCGCCCGGAAGACCTGGGCGTCGCGTTCGGCGAGTGCGCCGGGCGTTCCGACCTGACCGCGCTTGGCGGCGTCGTTCATCAGGAACTCCGCCTCGTGGATCTTCTCCTCCAGGCGGCGGTACACCTGGTCGAGATGTACCTGTTCCCCAGCGATTTCGCGTTCCCGGACCGAATCCACAGCGGATTCGGAGGTACCGGCAGCGGAATCGACAGCGGCATCCTGCGCGGCCACCGAGGCCCCCTTCTGACGTGCATTGGGCAGCCGTCAACCGTACGCGACGGGGGACCCTGTGTCAGGCCACAATTCGGCGTCCGACCGCATGTCGGGACGAGGGGGGCCGGGCGCGGCTCACGCCGGGACGTCCACGAGGGCCTTCCCGTCGAACGTACGGACCTCGAAGTGGTCGATCTGGTCGCGGTTCAGCGCGGTGCCGCCGTGCACGTACAGCGGGTACTTCGCCGACGGGTGCGGGCTGTCCTTGATGCCGTAGCCCCAGTTCGGCACGGCCCAGGACGTCACCGTCTCCTGCTCGCCGTTCTTGGCGACCGCGATCAGGCTGCACTTCAGCGGGCCCTTGACGTTCTTCAGCTCCAGGACGGTGTGGGTGCCCCAGGCCTTGGCCTCGGTGCCCACGGTCGCGGTGACCTGGGTCGCCGGGTCGGTGGCCGAGACCTTCTGGCTCATGTGGTTGAAGAAGGCGTCCTCGGCGGGGCTGGTCGGGTGCGCCTCGGCGCTCTGGTGGGTGCCGGTGTCCTCGGAGGCCACCACGACGGCGACCGCCGGTCCCCCGAAGATCAGCGCGGCCGCGGCCGCGAGCAGATACGTGGCGCGCTTGCGGCGCTTGACGCGCTGGGCCGCGACCTGGCCGATCAGGGCCTCGGTCATCCCGGGCGGGACCGGCCGCAGCGGCTGGGCGGCGGGGCCCGGGAACTCCTTCAGGGTGGCCAGCATCGGTTCCATGCCCGCGAGGGCGTCGAGTTCCGCGGCGCACAGCTCGCAGCCGGCGAGGTGCGCCTCGAAGGCGGTGGCCTCGGCGTCGTCGAGGATGCCGAGCGCGTAAGCGCCGACCGCCTCGTGCAGCGAGCCCTCGGCGAATTCCCCGGTCGTCATGCCGTCACCCCCCGTTCCTCCAGTGCGAGTTTCATGGAGCGCAGTGCGTAGAACACCCGGGACCGCACGGTCCCGCTGGGTACGCCCAGCGCCTGGGCCGCCTCATTGACCGTACGGCCCTTGAAGTACGTCTCGACCAGCGCCTCCCGGTGGGCCGGGGTCAGGTCGTCGAGCGCGTCGGAGAGGGTCATCAGCCACAACGCCTTGTCGATCTCGTCCTCCGCGGGCATGACCTCCAGCGGCGACGGATCGACCTCCTGCGGCCGGGCCTGCCGGCTGCGGTGGGCGTCGATGACGATGCGGCGCGCGACCGTCACCAGCCAGGGGCGGACCGAACCGGTGGCCCGGTTGAGCTGACCGGCGTTCTTCCAGGCACGGATGAGCGTTTCCTGCACGACGTCCTCGGCGCGCTGGCGGTCCCCCGCGACCAGGCGCATGACGTACGCGAGCAGCGGTCCCGCGTGTTCGCGGTACAGCGCCCTCATCAGCTCCTCGTCGGGCACGGAGCGGTGCCGGGCCCCGAGTGGGCGGTCATCGGCCACGGCGGCATCCTTGCGCAACCGGCACCTCCAGGTCGAGACCATTCCGGCGTGCGGCTGCGCGCCGGTACACCTCCCCATACGGATGGTTGACGGGAACCATTCAAAAGCGGCGGGTTTTTCTTTCTCCGGCCTGCTCAGACCCGTGCCCGGCGGACCCGGGGCTGTTCGGGCTCGGTCCTGATCGGGCTCGGGCCCGCGGAGCGGGGTCCGCTCAGAGCGCGGCGACGCGGCGCCGGTGGCGGGCGACCCGCTCCCGGTTCCCGCACACCTCGCTGGAACACCAGCGGCGCCGCCGGCCCCGCGAGGTGTCCAGATACAGCAGCCGGCAGTTGTCGCCCTCGCACTGGCGCAGCCGGGCCCGCGCCTCGGGGTCGGTGAGCAGGTCGACGGCGTCGCGGGCGACGGCGGCGAGCAGCGCGCCGCATTCGGGGGCGCGGCTCAGGGTGCGTACGAGTCCGCCGTCGGCGCCCCGGATCGCACGTACGCCCGGGGGTGCGGCGGCGGCGAGCGCGTTGACCCGGTCGAGTGCGGCGGGCGCGCCGCCGACCGGTCCATTCAGCTCGGCCATGACCAACTGGCCGATGCAGTAGCGCAGTTCGATGAACCGGGCCGGCCAGTCGCCGTCGAGTCGGGTGAGCGGCGTGCCGCGGGGGACCAGGCCGGCCCGCAGCAGCCATTGACCCAACTGTGCGGTGCTGTCGAGCTGTTCTCTCTCGTACGCCCCGGTCGCCAGCAGATCCAGACAGATCCGCCCCGAGTCGAACCGCACCATGCGCCTGTCACCGCCTAGGGGTTACCGGTGAGTGCCACCCCCCAGAGTGCCCGCCGCGGGCCGCCCCCGGAACCCCTCCTACCGGCCGGTTGGCCGGGCGGTCACCGTGCGGGCGGCCCGTCGTGCAGGATCCGCTGGAAGAGGCGGTGGTCGCGCCACTCGCCGTCGATGTGCAGATAGCGCGGAGCGAGTCCGAACTCCTCGAAGCCGGTCTTGCGCAGGACGCGCTGGGAGGCGGTGTTGTGCGGCACGGTGCCCGCCTCGACGCGGTGCAGTCCGAGCCGGTCGAGCGCCAGCCGGCAGGTCTCCTCGACGGCACGGGTGGCCAGGCCCCGGCCGGTGTACTCGGCGTCGACCCAGTACCCGAGGCTCGCGCTGCAGAACGGCCCGAGCGCGACCCCGGACAGCGTGGCGAGCCCGACGATCCGGTCGCCGTCGGCACAGACGAGTCGGTGCGCCCCCACATCCGAGAGCCGCTCCGCCTGGCCGGCGGCCGTGTAGAAGGCATCGGCCCGGTGCGGCTCCCAGGGCCGCATGTGCTCCCGGTTGCGCAGCAGGGCGGCGGCGAGGGCGGCCGCGTCGTCGAGGACCGCGGGGCGAATCGTGATCATGTCCGTACGGTAAACGGCGCAGGCCCCGCGGCGGGCCCGGCGGTCGCTCAGCCGTCCGAGTACTTGGCGTCGGCCGCCGCGTCGAGGGACAGCCGGTAGCCGCGCTTGACCACCGTCTGGATGAGGCGGGGGGCGCCAAGTGCCGTGCGGAGCCTGGTCATCGCCGTCTCCACCGCGTGTTCGTCGGTGCCCGAGCCCGGCAGCGCGCGGAGCAGTTCGGCGCGCGGGACCACCCAGCCGGGGCGCCTGGACAGGGTCCGAAGGAGGGCCATTCCGGCCGGTGGGACCGGGCGCAGGTCGCCGTCCACCAGGACGGCGTGACCGCGGATCTCGACGCGGTGGCCGGCCAGCGGCAACACCCTTGAGCGGGCCGGGAGTTCGGTGCACAGGAGCTGCACCAGCGGACCGAGGCGGAAGCGTTCGGGGGCGAGTGCCGGTACACCGCGGGCCTGCAACGGCAGCGCGGTGACCGGGCCGACGCAGACCGGCAGCACGTCGTGGTGGAGCGCGCCGAGGAGTTCGGCGAGCATGCCGCGCTCCTCGGCTCGCGACAGCAGGGAGGCGGCGGCCGGGGCGCTGGTGAAGGTGAGCGCGTCCAGGCCGCGCGAGAGCGCCGCGTCCAGGAGCCGGTCGAGGGGCGCGATGTCCTCCGGCGGCATCCACCGGTAGACCGGCACCCCGATGACCTCCGCGCCGCCGGCGCGCAGCGACTCCACGAAGCCCGGCAGCGGCTCACCGTGCAGCTGGATGGCGATCCGCCGCCCCGCGACGCCCTCGGCGAGCAGCCGGTCGAGCACCTCGGCCATCGACTCCGAGGACGGCGACCACTGCTCGGTGAGACCCGCGGCCCGCACGGCCCCCTTGACCTTGGGCCCGCGCGCGAGCAGTTCGACGCCCTGGAGCGTCGTGAGGAGCGCGTCGCCGATCCCCCAGCCGTCGGCCGCCTCGATCCAGCCGCGGAACCCGATGGCGGTGGTGGCGACCACCGTGTCGGGGACCTTGGCGATCAACTCCCTGGTGGCGTCCAGGAGTTCACTGTCGTCGGCGAGCGGCACGATGCGCAGGGCGGGTGCGTGCACCACCGCGGCTCCGCGCCGGGTGAGCAGCGCGGTGAGCTCCTCGGCGCGGCGGGCGGCGGTGACGCCGACGGTGAACCCGGCCAGGGGTCCGTGCGGCCCGGCCCCTTCTGGTTCTGCGGACATGACTCTCCAGGGGTGGTGCGGTGACGACCGAGCCTGCCAACGGGGCGTGACGTGCGCGGTTCACCTTGGTTTCCCTGCTGTTACGTCACGCCCCGCCGGCAAGGATCACACTTCGGCGTAGGCGGGCGCGGGTGCGGTGGCGGAGACGGCTTCGGCGGGCCGGCGCACGTATACCGCCCAGGTCACGGTGAAGCACACCGCGTAGCAGCCGAGGAAGGCCGCGAAGGCGGTGGTGCCGGTGCCCGCGGTCTGGAAGGACTGCCGGAAGGCGAGGTTGATGGCGAGCCCGCCGAGCGCGCCCACCGCCCCGATCAGGCCCATGGCGGCCCCCGAGAGCCTGCGGCCGTGGGCCGCGGCGGCCTCCCCCACGAGCCCGCGCGCCAGCGCCTTGGCCTGGAAGATGCCGGGGATCATCTTGTACGTGGAGCCGTTGCCGAGCCCGCTGAGGACGAACAGGGCGATGAACCCGGTGAGGAAGACCGGCAGCGACTTCTGGACGGAGGCGTACAGGACGACCGAGGTGGCGGCGGCCATCGCGGCGAAGTTCCACAGGGTGATGCGGGCGCCGCCGTACCGGTCGGCGAGCCGGCCGCCGACGGGCCGGATCACGGAGCCGAGCAGCGGTCCGATGAAGGTGAGCGAGGCGGCTTGCAGGGGGGTGCGCCCGAACTGGGTCTGCAGAACGAGGCCGAAGGCGAAGCTGTAGCCGATGAAGGAGCCGAAGGTGCCGACGTACAGCAGCGCCATGATCCAGGTGTGCCCGTCCCGCAGCGCCTCCTTGGCGGCGCCGGTGTCGTTGCGCACCGGCGCCAGGTTGTCCATCCGCAGGGCGGCGCCGAGCGCGGCGAGCACGATCAGCGGCAGGTAGACGGCGAGCACGATGCGCGGGTGGGTGGCGCCGGCGGTGGAGATGACGAGCAGCCCGACGAGTTGCACCACCGGCACGCCGACGTTGCCGCCGCCCGCGTTGAGCCCCAGCGCCCAGCCCTTCTTGCGCAGCGGGAAGAAGGCGTTGATGTTGGTCATCGAGGAGGCGAAGTTGCCGCCGCCGATCCCGGCGAGGGCGGCGACCAGGAGGAAGGTGGTGTACGAGGTGCCGGGCTCCATCGCCAGGTAGGCGGCGACGGTCGGCACGAGCAGCAGCAGGGCGCTGAAGACGGTCCAGTTGCGGCCGCCGAAGCGGGCCACGGCGAACGTGTAGGGGATGCGGGCGAGGGCACCGACGAGCGTCGCCATGGAGATCAGGAAGAACTTGCCCGCGGGGTCCACGCCGTAGGCGGGCCCCATGAAGAGCACCATCACCGACCACAGGGTCCAGATGGAGAATCCGACGTGTTCGCTGAACACGGACAGGTACAGGTTGCGGCGGGCGACGCGCTCGCCGGTCTCCTTCCAGAAGGTGTCGTCCTCCGGCTCCCACCGCTCGATCCAACGGCCAGCCATCATGCCTCCACGGTCGGTTCGCGTCTTGTGGAAGCGACCGTAGGGACGGGGGGTTTCGGCCGCGTGCCGCCGGGTGACCGGGGTGCAACCTTGTCTTCACGGGTGCCGGGCGGCGGCGGTGAGACCGCCGCCGCCGGATGGTGTCAGGCGGGCCAGAGCCTGGGGCGCCGCTTGGCCGCCACGTCCTCGACCCAGCCGACGCCGAGCACGCACAGGCCGATGAGGATCCAGGTCACGGCGAGTACCGGCCACGAGCTGTTGAGGAACTTCGCGGCGCCCGCCAGCGCGTCGATGCTCCACAGGTCGTCCCACAGCGTCGCGGCGACCAGGATGCACAGGTTGTGCCACAGGTAGATCGTCACGGCGCGGGAGTTGAGCAGGGTGATCAGGCGGTCCCAGCGGCGCAGCGGGGCCGGCCACTGGGCCCACGAGGGGCTGATGTGCAGCAGCAGGAGCACCGCGCCGAGCGACCACAGGGTCTGCGCCAGCGGGATCGAGTCGAGCTCGGTGTCGCCGGTGATCGAGAACCCGCCGTGCACCGCCCACCAGTAGCCCGCGGCCATCACGAACGGGGCGAGCGAGGGCACCAGGTAGTTCGGCAGCCGCCTCAGGACGCCCTCCTGGCGGGCCATGCCGAGGATCCAGCAGGCGCCGAAGGTGGCGAAGTCGGTGAGCGCGGAGTCGATGCGCTGGGGCAGCCCGAGGTTCACGAACTCCAGGAGCGCGGACAGGGCGACCGGCGCGAGGATCGTCGGCCAGGCCGTGCGCCGCAGCAGCGTGCGGAAGAGCGGCGAGAGCAGCACGAACCACAGGTAGGCGCGCAGGTACCAGAGCGGTTCGGCGAGGTTGGCACCCCAGTTGTCGCCGAGCACGCCGTGGATGCCGGGCAGACCGGCCGCGTACGGCGGGTCGCTGAGCGGGAGCACCCAGAACAACAGGTGCCCCCACCACCAGGCGGGGTGCCCGTCGCTGTCGGGTCCCCAGCCCTGGGCGAGCATGCCGGTGATGCCGACCGCGCCGAGCAGCCACATCGGCGGCAGGAGCCGGCGCAGGCGGCCCCGGACGACCTGTACGGCGGGCCGCTTGAGCGAGCGGGCCATCAGGTTTCCGGCGAGCGCGAACATCACGCCCATGGACGGGAAGGCGAGCGGCAGCCAGGCCCAGCCCATCAGGTGGTAGAGCACCACCCGGAACAGGGCCAGCGCGCGCAGGAAGTCGAAGTAGCGGTCGCGGGCGGGCGGCCTGGGCGGCGGGGCGGAGGGCCCGGCGGCCGCTCCCGGAACCTCCACGTACGAGGTCATACCGCGGGCCTTTGCTCGCCGGCGCGGGCCGCCGGGTTGCCGGGCGCCTCGACCGCGCCGGTGCGGCGCAGCTTCTGCCAGCGCAGCCGGCCGCCGGTCACCGCGGTGATCCAGGACTGGAGCAGCACGACGTACATCAACTGCCGGTACATGACCTGCTGGAGCGGCAGCGACAGCAGATGGGTCAGGCGTTCCTTGTCGAGCCGGAAGGCGTAGGCGGCGCAGATCCCCTGGATCAGCAGGACGCCGAGCCAGGCCAGGATCGTCTGCTCGGTCTTGCCGAACACGATCCCGTACAGCAGGAAGATGTCGATCAGCGGCGCGAGCAGCGGCGCGAGCACCATGAACGCGGCGACCAGCGGGAGTCCGACGCGGCCGAAGCGGCCCGAGGGGCCGCGGTCCTTGACGGCGCCGCGGTGCTTCCAGATCGCCTGCATCGTGCCGTACGACCAGCGGTAGCGCTGGGACCACAACTGCTGGACGGACTCGGGGGCCTCGGTCCAGGCGCGGGCGTTCTCGGCGTAGACCACCCGCCAGCCGTCACGGTGGATCGCCATCGTGATGTCGGTGTCCTCGGCGAGGGTGTCCTCGCTCATGCCGCCGACCCGCTCCAGGGCCTGGCGGCGGAAGGCGCCGATCGCGCCGGGGATGGTGGGCATGATGCCGAGCAGGTCGTACATGCGGCGGTCGAGGTTGAAGCCCATCACGTACTCGATGTGCTGCCAGGCGCCGATGAGCGAGTCCCGGTTGCCGACCTTGGCGTTGCCCGCGACCGCGCCGATGCGGATGTTGCCGAAGGGCTGCACGAGTTCGCCCACGGTGGTCGGCTCGAAGACGGTGTCGCCGTCCATCATCACGACGATCTCGTAACGGGCGTGCGCGATGCCGTTGTTGAGGGCGGCGGGCTTGCCCGCGTTCTCCTGACGCACCACCCGCACGTTGGGCAGCCCCATCGCCTCCACGATGTCGGCGGTGCCGTCGGTCGAACCGTCGTCGATGACGATCACTTCGATCGGATGATCGCTGGCCATGAGCGAACGAACGGTATTGGCGATGCATTCGCGTTCGTTGTACGCGGGAACGAGTACCGAGACCGGTTCGGTGACCGGCGCTCCCCACTGGAAGTCGCGTTTGCGGACCTTGCGGGCGTGTACGAACGACAGCACCAGCATCAGGCCGAAGCGGACGAAGACCAGGATGCCGACGATGGCGAGACCGACGACCAGGACGTCGGTGGTGTGCTCGGCGACCTGGACGGCACCGACGAACGCCTTGCCCTTCCACAGGTCCCAGCCGCTGACCGGGGTGAGCGCGCTCGGCGCGCCCAACGCGTCGGTCAGGTTGACGAAGGTGTAGCCCGACTCCTGCATGTCCGGCAGGAACTTGTCGAGCGCGGCCACGGTCTGCGAGCGGTCGCCGCCGAAGTCGTGCATCAGGACGATGGCGCCCTTGTTGTCCTCCGGGGTGGCGTTGTGGATGATCTTCTTCACCCCCGGCCGCTGCCAGTCCTCGCTGTCGGTGGAGTCGAGCGCCACGACGTAGCCCCGGCTGCCGACGTACTGGACGACCGGCCAGGTGTCGTTGTCCATCGCGTCTGCGAAGGAGGAGTACGGCGGCCGGAACAGCGAGCTGTGGACGCCGGCGGCGCCCGCGAGCGCGAGCTGGTTCTCCGAGAGCTCGCGGTCGATCCGGGACTTCGACTGGTAGGACAGGTCGGGGTGGTTGAAGGTGTGCAGGCCGACCTCGTGGCCCTCGGCGACCATGCGCTTGATGAGGTCCGGGTAGCGCGAGGCGTTCGTCCCGGTCACGAAGAAGACCGCGTGGGCGTGGTACTTCTTCAGCTCGTCGAGCACCTTCGGCGTCCAGGTGGGGTCCGGGCCGTCGTCGAAGGTGAGCACCAGCTTGTGGTCCGGGACCTGAAGGCTGACCGGATGGCCGGGCTTGCGCGCGTCGATGACCGGGCCGCCGTCGATGATCTTGTCGGGCACCTTGTCGGTGGGCGCGGGATCGCGGACCCGGTGGTCGGCGGAGATCTCGCTGTGCACATAGCCGCGCAGCATGAGCATGGCGACGAGCGCGACGAGGAGCAGCAGCGGCAGCAGGTACCGCATGGGCAGCCGCTTGCGCCGCGGGGCCCGCGGCTTGGCCTGGGTGGTTCTCATGGGAGGTGTCGTTACGCCTTCGGGCCGGTACGCGGTGGATGCCGTACGGGGTTGGTGCTCAGGGCCGGTGTCCGCGGCCGCGCTGTGGCGCGGCCCGGACCAGCGGGGACTTAGATGCGGGTCTTGCCCGGGGAGGGGGAGGCCGCCCGTGCGGACGGCTTGTGGGAGGCACTGGCGCTCGGGGAGGTCTTCCCGGTCGGGCTGTGGTGCGGGCTGCCGCTCGGTGCGTGGGCCGGCGGGGAGGCCTTGTGCACGGGCGCCTTGGACGCGCCGTGCGAGGGGGCGGCGCTGCTCTTCGCCGGCACCTTGGGGGCCTGCGGGGCGGGGGCGTCGGGCGATGCCGACACGGCGCCGGCCTTGCCGCCTTCGGGCAGCGTCAGACCGGGAGCGCGGGCGCTGCCGCCGAGCAGGGAGCCGACGAGGGCCACCGCGAATCCCGTACAGGCGAGACCGAAGACCCAGCCGAGCCACCGCACCTTCTTGCCGCGCCGTCCGCTGGCGTCGACGAACACGGGCCCGTCGCTGCCCTGCTGGGCCGAGTTCACCGGCGGCGCGGTGGGCACGGAGGCCAAGACCGGGATGGCCTGGGTGGTGCCCGGACCCGAGGGCTGACCATCCGCGGGCGGCGCGGCGGGCGTGGCGGCCGGGACGTTCGGGGCACCGGCCTCGGTCGGGGCCCATACGTTCGGCAGCGTCGCGGTGGGTGTGGCCGCAGGCACTTTGGAGGCCGTGGCCTGGGTGGCGTCCGCGGCCGTGGTCCGCTGGACCGGCACCGACTTGATCAACTGGTGTGCGAAGACGCCGAGTTGCATCGTCGCGTCGCGCGGTTCGCGCTTGTCTGCTGGCCGGGCGTCACTGAGTTGTCCACCCTGCCCGCCCGGTATCCGACTGTCCATTTCCGTACGCACTCCCTGAATGTGTTCGCGGGTAGCGCGCACGACTCCCGGACAGCGCCTCCTGGAACGGGGCAATCCCACCCGTTCCACGCGCCCCCACTATCCCGCCGCACCCGGGCGATGAATGTAGCGCACGAGCCTGAGACATGTGGCCACGTATCGCGTGAAGTTCACCGTCAGCGCCCCACATGCGGGGCATTGCCCACCATCAGGGACATGTCGGTCGCAGGGAGCCAGCTGTCGGCGGGTCTTTCCAGCCAGCGGTGCTCGGACGCGGCCGTCGCCGCGACCCGGCGCAGCGCGGCCACCCCGGGGTGGGTCAGCCCCCGGCGCCACACCAGGGAGACCGGCGCCAGCGGTACCGGAGCGGTCAACGGGCGTACCACCATGCCGGGGACCGTCATGAACTCGGTGCTGGCCAGGACCGACCAGCCGTGCTTGCGCACCACCCGCACGAACTCCTCCTCCCCCGCGATCCCGGGGAACGGCGCCGCCGCCCGGATGCCGCGCCCGGCGAAGAGCCGCTCGGCGAGATCGGTCCACTCGGCGGTGGCCGGATTGCCCGCCGCCACGTACAGCGTCTCCCCCGCGAGCGCGTCCAGGGGCACCTCGGCGAGCCCCGCGAGCCGGTGCTCCTCGGGCAGCAGCACCGCCATCCGCTCGTAGCGCACCGGCTGGTGGGCGAGCCCCGCGAGCACCGCCGGGTCGAGCCCGGCCACCCGGCCGAAGGAGACGTCCAGCCGACCGGCGAGGATCTCGGCGGCGGCCCCGGTGAGTCCGCTGATGTACCGGGCCACGAACTCGACGCCCGGGGCCTGTTCACGGGCCGCGGCGAGCACCAGCTGCCCGGTGCCGACGGGCGCCGAGACGTCGACGAGCAGCGGGCGCGCGGCGCCGGTGTCCGCCCAGGCCGCGCGGAGTTCGTCGTGGGCGGCGAGCACCCGCCGGGCGTGCGGCAGCAGCCGCGCACCGTCCGCCGTCAGGGACACCGCGCGGGTGGTGCGGACGAAGAGCTCGCAACCCAACTCCCGTTCCAGGCGCCGGATGTCACGGCTCAGCGCCTGCTGCGCGACGAACAGCCGGGCGGCGGCGCGGGTGAAGTGCAGTTCCTCGGCGGTCGCGACGAAGGCGCGCAGCAGCCGGGGGTCCGTGTCGTGGGGCACGCCCGGCAGTCAACACCCGCACGGGCGTTGACAACAAGGGTGCGTGAATGGGCACTGACCAGGTGTTGGACCCCGCCGGGAGGGGCCCATGAGGATTCGGGGCATGCCGAGATCCACCGCCCTCACCCGCCGCCCGAACCCGTACATACGCCTGTTCCGCACGCCCGGCGCCCTCGCCTTCACCACCGGCAACCTCATCGCCCGGCTGCCCATGGGCATGTTCGGCGTCAGCGCCGTCATCATGATCGCGGGGGCGCGCGGCTCGTACGCCCTGGCCGGTGGGGTCACCGCGACCGGGCTCGCCGCCACGGCCTTGGTCGCCCCGTACACTGCCCGGCTCGTCGACCGCTACGGCCAGGCCCGAATCGCCGTACCGGCCACGGTGGTCGCGGTCCTCGGCTCGCTCGGACTGCTCCTGTGCGTGCACCTCGGCGCCCCGGACTGGACCCTGTTCGCCGCGTACGCCGCGACCGCCACCACCCCCAACACCGGCGGCATGTCGCGCGCCCGCTGGGCCCATCTGCACCGGAACGACCCACCCCTGCTGCACACCGCCAACTCCTTCGAGCAGGCCGCCGACGAGTTCTGCTTCATGCTGGGCCCGGTCGCCGCCGCGTTCCTCTGCTCGGCCCTCTTCCCCGAGGCCGGCACCCTCGTGGGCGCGGCCCTGCTGATGACGGGCGTGCTGCTCTTCGCCGCCCAGCGCGCGACCGAGCCGCCCGCCGCACCGCGTGCGACATCGGCCAAGTCCCCCGTCCGCTCCAGGGGGTTCGCCCCGCTGCTCGCGGTCTTCCTCGCCGCCGGCGCCGTGTTCGGCTCGCTGGAGGTGGTGACGATCGCGTACGCCACTGGGCTCGGCCACGCCGCGGCGGCGGGCCCGGTGCTCGCCCTCCAGGCGGCCGGATCGTGCACGGCCGGGCTCCTGTACGGGTCGGCGCGGCCGGCCCGGAGCGTGCCCCGACGACTCCTTCGCTGCGTCGCGGCTATGGCGGCGCTGATGTGCCTGCCGCTGATCGCGGCGTGGACCACCGGCTCGCTTATCGTGCTCGCGATCGCGCTGCTGTGCGCGGGCGCCGCCACCGCGCCCACGATGGTGACCGGCATGACGCTGGTCCAGCGCCTCACCCCCGAGGGCCAGTTGAACGAGGGCATGACCCTCGCCGTCACCGCGATCCTCGGCGGCATCGCGGCCGGTTCGGCGGCCGGCGGCCAGGTCATCGAGCAAGTGGGCGCCGCGGTGGGCTACTTCGTCCCAGTCTGCGCGGCGGCCCTCGCCCTGGTGGTGTGCGCCTGGGGAAACGGGCGGTACTCTGCACCGCCCCGATGAGAAGCGGGGCGTCCCCCTCCGCTTGGGTACGTCACGTACCAGGAAAGGCCCATTCCCATGGCCATGAAGAAGTCGACCATCCAGCAGCAGGTCGCCGAGGCGATCATGCAGGCCAACCCGCAGGACCGCCCGATCGTCACGATCCAGGCGATAGCGGGCCCCAGCGTCTGGTTGATGAGCATGCTCGGCGTCATAGGCCAGGCGTTCCTGACGTACTACTTCATCACCGTGACCCAGCAGGCCGTGCTGCTGCACCGGGCCAGCCGGATGAGCAACCGCCCGCAGGAGATCGTCTTCGCCATCCCGCCGGCCGAGGCGATGCAGATGATCGGCGAGGTGAAGCGGAACACCCTGTGGAGCTCGTTCCGCTGCCAGCTGCCCGGCCAGGCGAAGCCGACCCGGATGAACGTCCACCGTATCTGGCGCAACGAGATGGACCAGCTCCTCGGCATGCTGACCGGCCGGCCCGTCGCCTGACGCACAGACGAAGGCCCCGCTGCCGGAGCAGCGGGGCCTTCGTCTGTGCAATCAATAACATGGGAATTGTGGAGATGGCGGGAATCGAACCCGCGTCCAACGGTGCAAAAACAGGGCTTCTCCGTGTGCAGTTCGCTGCGATTTTCTCGGCCCCGGCAATCACGCGAACAAGTCGCCGACGGGCCCAGTCACTGTTTGATTTCCTTCTGGATCCCGTGACCGGGTCCAGAAGTTTAGTTCCCTAGCTGATGCCAGGATCCGGGTCGGGAACAGCCCCGGGCTGACACTTCGCAAGTCGCTACTTAGGCAGCGAGGGCGAAGGAATCGCGCTTGGTGTTGGCGATTATTGTTTGCGACATATGGTTTACGAGATCATTGCCGCTTCCTCGACACGCTTCCCCTGCTTCGACATCCGCTGTCGAAACCGATCATCCCCATGTTGTTTTTTCAAAACGCGCACCCGCTGTGAGGTGCACGGCCCATCGTACGTGACCAACGGCCGAGGGTGCCAGCCTATTCCGCTCGGTGCTGCCGCAGGCTGGCCCGCTCCTTCCGCTTGACCGCCGAGATGGCCCGGTCCGTCTCGCGCCGGTCCTGCTTCTCGCGCAGCGTCTGCCGCTTGTCGTACTCCTTCTTGCCCTTCGCCAGGGCGATCTCGATCTTGGCCCGGCCGTCCTTGAAGTAGAGCGCGAGGGGCACGATCGTGTGACCCGACTCCCCCGTCTTCGACTCCAGCTTGTCGATCTCGGCCCGGTGCAGGAGCAGCTTCCGCTTGCGCCGCGCACTGTGGTTCGTCCAGGTCCCCTGGGCGTACTCCGGGACGTGCACGTTGTGCAGCCAGGCCTCGCCCCCGTCGATCTGCACGAACCCGTCGACCAGCGAGGCCCGGCCCTGGCGCAGCGACTTCACCTCGGTGCCGGTCAGCACCAGACCGCACTCGTAGGTGTCGATGATGAGGTAGTCGTGCCGTGCCTTCTTGTTCTGCGCGACGAGCTTGCGCTTGCTGTCCTTCTCTTTGTCCTTGCCCGTGTTCTTAGCCATAGTGCGGCCATTTTCTCACTACCGCGCAAGCGGTTTACGACGCGCCGCCCAGGCCGCTCAGGACCGTCTCGGCGTGCTGGAGCGGCCGGTCGGTGACCGGCACGTCGGGGGTGATGCCCTGGCCGTCGAGGCCGTGGCCCGCGGGGGTGCGGTAGTGGCCGACGGTCAGCTCGGCGACCGAGCCGCCCGCCAGGCCGGTGGGCATCTGCACCGAGCCCTTGCCGAAGGTGCGCGAGCCGACCGTGACCGCTCTGCCGCGGTCCTGAAGCGCGCCCGTGAGCAGTTCGGCCGCGCTCATGGTGCCGCCGTCGATCAGCACGACCACGGGCCTCGCGGTGCTCTGGCCGGCGGCCGCGTACAGCGCCCGCTGCTTGCCGTGCACGTCGTACGTGGCGACCAGGCCGCCATCGAGGAAGGCGGAGGCCGCAGCGGTGGCCTCGGTGACCAGACCGCCGCTGTTGCCGCGCAGGTCGAGCAGGATCCCGGCGGCCTTGGGGGCCCGGCTCACCGCGGCCCGCACCCGCTCGCCCGAGCCGGTGGTGAAGGCCGCCACCTTGATCATCACGGCCTTGGCGGAGAGGTTCTGCACGGTGACGTCCTCGGTGTCGAGGACCGCCCGGTCGAGCGTGCGGCTCCAGTCGCGGGTGCCGCGCCGCAGCGAGACGGCGACCTTGCTGCCGGCCGCGTCGCCGCGCAGCCGGGCGACCACCTCCGTGACGGGCTGTCCGCCGGTGGCCCATCCGTCGACGGCGCGCAGGACGTCGCCCGCTTCGATGCCCGCGCGGGCCGCGGGCCCACCGCTCTGCACCCGGGTGACCTCGATCCGCCCGTCGCCGGTGCGCCCGACCCAGAGTCCGACGCCGGTGTAGCGGCCGTCGAGGGAGGCCGCGTACTGCTCGTACTGCGCCTTGTCGTACACCGCGCCCCAGCGGTCTCCGCTGCGCCCCACTGCCTCCTCGGCGGCGCGGACGGGGGACTTGCCGTCGGCCTCGGCACGCGCGGCGGCCCGCGACACCTCCTCGGCGGTGCGGTCCGCGTCGCGGACCGGGCGCCCTTCGTTCGGGCCGAGGGCGGCGGCGGCCGGTAACGCGGCGGGGCCGCGCTCGGCGCGCGGCAGGCAGTCGGTCGCGGCGGCGCCCGCGAGAACACCCGCGAACACCAAGGCCAAAGCCGTCCCGCGGCGCACGCCACGGGACTTGGGACAGAAGTCCGGACCCGACATGGCGCCGAGTCTAGGACACACCTCGGGCGCCGTAGGGGGTGTTGCTCCTACGGCGCCCGGGCTTACGTCACACGAGGGGTCAGACCTTGAGGTACTTGCGGAGCGCGAGGAAGGCCGCCACCGCGGGCATCAGGACGCTGGAGGCGAGCACCAGCGGGAGTTTCGCCAACACGGCGTTCCAGCCGATGAACTTGATGAGGCTCAGGTTCTGCGCCAGCGACATGCCGTGATCGATTATGAAGTACCGCGCGAGGACGAGGAGTGCGGCCGCCCCGATGCCGCCGAGCAGCCCGGCGAACGCGGCCTCCATGATGAACGGCGCCTGGATGTAGAAGCTGGACGCGCCCACCAGGCGCATGATGCCGGTCTCGCGGCGGCGGCTGAACGCCGAGACCCGCACGGTGTTCACGATCAGCATCACGGCGACGATCAGCATGATCGACATGACCGCGAGGGCCGCCGCGTTCATGCCGTTGAGGATCTTGAAGAGGGTGTCCAGGGTGCCGCGCTGGTCCTGCACCGACTCGATGCCGTCGCGGCCCGCGAAGGCGGTCGCGACCACCTTGTACTTCTGCGGGTCCTTGAGCTTGACACGGAAGGACTCGGGCATCTGGTCGGGCGTGATGGAACTGGCCATCGGGGTGCTGCCGTACTGGTCCTTGTAGTGCTTGTACGCCTCGTCCTGCGACTCGTACACCACGCTCTGGACGATGTCGAGCTTCTTGAGGTCGGCCTCGATGTCCTTCTTCTGCTGGGCCGTCACGGCCCCCTTGGCGCACCGGGTGACGCTCTCGGCGTCCGCCTTGTTGCACAGGAAGAGGGAGACGTTGACCTTGTCGTACCAGTAGTCCTTCATGCTGTTGACCTGGTCCCGCATCAGCAGCGTCCCGCCGAACAGGGCCAGCGAGAGGGCGACGGAGACGACGACGGCGATCGTCATGGTCAGGTTGCGGCGGAGACCGACCCCGATCTCCGAGAGAACGAACTGAGCGCGCATGGCGACGATTTCAGCCTTTCAGTGCTCGACGAGTGCTCTACGGCGCTCAGTGCTGGTAGCCGTAGACGCCGCGCGCCTGGTCGCGTACGAGGCGGCCGGACTCCAGCTCGATGACGCGCTTGCGCATCTGGTCGACGATGTTCTGGTCGTGGGTCGCCATGATTACGGTGGTGCCGGTCCGGTTGATCCGGTCGAGCAGCTTCATGATGCCGACGGAGGTCTGCGGGTCGAGGTTGCCGGTCGGCTCGTCCGCGATGAGCAGCATGGGCCGGTTGACGAAGGCGCGCGCGATGGCCACGCGCTGCTGCTCACCACCGGAGAGCTCACCGGGCCTGCGGTCCTCCTTGCCGCCGAGCCCGACGAGGTCGAGCACCTGCGGCACGGCCTTGCGGATCTCGCCGCGCGGCTTGCCGATGACCTCCTGGGCGAACGCGACGTTCTCCGCGACGGTCTTGTTGGGGAGCAGCCGGAAGTCCTGGAAGACCGTGCCCAGTTGGCGCCGCATGTGCGGCACCTTCCAGTTGGAGAGCCGGGCCAGGTCCTTGCCGAGCACGTGCACCTGCCCATGGCTGGCGCGCTCTTCTCGCAGGACGAGCCTCAGGAAGGTCGACTTCCCGGAACCGGACGAGCCGACGAGGAAGACGAACTCCCCCTTCTCGATGTCGAGGGAGACTTCCCGCAGGGCTGGTCGGTTCTGCTTGGGATAGGTCTTGGAGACATTGTCGAATCGGATCACGGTGCACCACGGGTCGGCCGGGAGTATAGGTGTGCGTGACCTTACGCGAACCGGCCTCGGCCGCGCAGGCCCCGTCCGGGGATGCCCCTTATGTCCCTTGGAGTACGGGTGCGGGACCGGGATGAATCAGGCGGGGCGCGCCGAAACGCGCGGGACCTGGCACAGTGGTAGGGGGAACGGTTGCGTTTCCCTGAGCGTTGAGCGGAGAGATAGCGGGTTGAGGCTTTATGCGCCGGCTCCGCCGCGCGGGAGGAGGAGAGCGCATGACCTATGACCGATTGGTGTGCGCCAACTGCGCGGCGCCCGTGAGTGAGGGCCGCTGCCGGGTCTGCCGGGCGAACCGGGAGCGCTTGCAGCAGGAGACCAACCCGTGGGGCTCGCTGAGCCCGGCGGCGCTGGTGACCATGCTGATCGTGCTGGTGGGAGCGCTGGCACTGCTGGCCCACCAGACCGTCTGAACAGCGGTTACGTCCACGTAAGAGGGCCCCGGGCGCCTCATGGCACCCGGGGCCCTCCCGTGCGCTGCCGGGCCCGTTGCGGACCCTTTGGCGCCTACCCCTTACGCGACGTTACGACCCTTGACCAGACGCGGCATGAAGCGGAAGCCGACGCCACCCGCGATCATGGTCGCGGCGCCGAGCAGCAGGAACGTGGTCCCGCCCGCACCGGTGGCGGCCAGCTGCTCCTTCTGCTTGCCCTGCTCGACCGGCTGCGACCCGAGGGTGTCGGGGTTGGTGCCGGTGTTGCCGGAGGTGGCGGTGGAGCCGGTGCTGCCGGTCGAACCGGTGGAGCCGGTGCTTCCGGTCGAGCCCGTGGTGCCCGAGGTGGTGTCACCGGTCGTGCCCGAGGTCGTGGAACCCGTGGTGCCGGACGTGGTGGAACCGGTGGTACCCGAGGTCGTGGAACCCGTGGTGCCCGACGTCGTGGAACCGGTCGTACCCGACGTGGTGGAACCCGTCGTGCCCGAGGTCGTGGAACCCGTGGTGCCCGACGTGGTGGAACCCGTCGTACCCGACGTGGTGGAACCCGTGGTGCCCGACGTCGTGGAACCGGTCGTACCCGACGTCGTGGAACCGGTCGTACCCGACGTGGTGGAACCCGTCGTGCCCGAGGTCGTGGAACCCGTGGTGCCCGAGGTCGTGGAACCCGTCGTGCCCGACGTCGTGGAACCCGTCGTGCCCGAGGTCGTGGAACCCGTCGTGCCCGAGGTCGTGGAACCCGTCGTGCCCGACGTGGTGTCACCGGACGTGCCCGACGTGGTGGAACCCGTCGTACCCGAGGTCGTGGAACCCGTGGTGCCCGACGTGGTGTCACCGGACGTGCCGGTGGACGTGTCGCCGGAGGAACCCGTGCCGCCCGTGGTGAGGCAGATCGGAGAGGTGGGGTTGTCACAAGGCGCGTCGAAGGCCGCCTTGTTGGTGGTCCCGCTGTTGACGGACTCGCCGCCGACGGCCTGGGCCGCACCCGCCGCGGTCAGGGACGCGCCGGCGGCAATCACCGCACCGGCTGCTATCCGCGCGACGCGGAGCCGCGTGTTCTTGGTCATCTGCTTGCTACCCCCAGTAGCTGTCTCGTCATGGAGCAGCGTCCGGGGCGGCAACGCCGGGGGAGCAATGGGGCCCCTCCCCTGTCACACGCGCCCCAGAATTACGCATGCCGCGTGTTAGCTTTGCCAGTTTTAAAGATGGCGTCAAGGTCGTTGCGTACGCGATGCCCGGAATCACCCCACTTGCCTGGCGTACGAGAATACGACTGTGACAGAAGACCGGAACTGGCCCTTCCCGCAGCCCAGTTCCGATGTCGACAAAGCGCCGAGTCGCCCATGTCCCCGCTTGCGTCAGCGAATTCGGCCCGCCGGGTCGAGCCGCCGGTACGCGACGACGCCGGGCCCCTTTTCCGGGACCCGGCGTCGCCGGTTGCGTAACGGGACTACTTCTCCTGCTGCTTGCGCCAGCGGATGCCCGCTTCCAGGAAGCCGTCGATCTCGCCGTCGAGGACCGCCTGCGGGTTGCCGACCTCGAACTCGGTGCGCAGGTCCTTGACCATCTGGTAGGGGTGCAGGACGTACGAACGCATCTGGTTGCCCCAGGAGTTGCCGCCGTCGCCCTTGAGGGAGTCCATCAGCGCCTGCTCCTCCTGGCGGCGGCGCTCAAGGAGCTTGGCCTGGAGGACGTTCATGGCGCTCGCCTTGTTCTGGATCTGCGAGCGCTCGTTCTGGCAGGAGACGACGATGCCGGTGGGCACGTGCGTGATGCGGACCGCGGAGTCCGTGGTGTTGACGCCCTGGCCGCCGGGGCCCGACGCGCGGTACACGTCGATGCGCAGTTCCGACTCGTCGATCTCGACGTGGTCGGACTGCTCGACGACCGGCAGCACCTCGACGCCCGCGAAGGACGTCTGGCGGCGGCCCTGGTTGTCGAAGGGCGAGATGCGGACCAGGCGGTGCGTGCCCTGCTCCACCGAGAGCGTGCCGTAGGCGTAGGGCGAGCTGACGACGAAGGTGGTCGACTTGATGCCGGCCTCTTCCGCGTACGAGGTCTCGTACACCTCGGTCTTGTAGCCGTGCCGCTCGGCCCAGCGCAGGTACATCCGCTGGAGGCGCTCGGCGAAGTCGGAGGCGTCGACGCCGCCGGCCTCGGCGCGGATGTTGACCAGCGCCTCGCGGGCGTCGTACTCGCCGGACAGGAGGGTACGGACCTCCATCTCGTCCAGCGCCTTGCGCACGGACTCCAGCTCGGCCTCGGCCTCGGTGCGGGTGTCCGGGTCGTCCATCTCCTCGGCGAGCTCGAAGAGCACCGCGAGGTCGTCGATCCGGCCGCGCAGGGCCTCGGTCTTGCGCAGCTCCGCCTGGAGGTGCGAAAGCTTGCTGGTGATCTTCTGCGCCACCTCCGGGTCGTCCCACAGGGACGGGGCGGCCGCCTGCTCCTCAAGCACGGCGATGTCCGCCCGCATCTTGTCGAGGTCCAGGACGGCCTCGATCGACCCCATGGTCGAGGAGAGGGACTTCAGCTCTTCGGATACATCGACGACTGCCACGGGTCCAGCGTAACGGCTGCGCGCTCCGGCGTTCCCCGGGCCGCCCTTTCACGGGCCGCCCTAGGGGACGACCGGCGCCGAGTTCCTGGTGTCCTGCGGCGGGTGCTGTGTGTCGGAGCGGTCACTCAGTGCCAGCCAGCCGCCCACGCCGACGGCTGCCGCCAGCGCGACCGCGGCCGTCGTCAGGACCAGGCGGCGCTTGCGGACCTGGTCGGCTCGGTGGCGAGCCGAGCCGGGACGCGGGGCGCCCGAGGGGCGGGGCGCGCGGGCGGTGCCCAGCGGACCGCCGGCCAGCTCGTCGGGTCCTGGCACCCGCATGCTGGTGTGGGTGTCGCGGTTGGCGGAGTCGTGCTGCGCCCCGGGCACCAGGGGGACCGCGCCGCGGCGGGGGGTGGTGGGGACCGTCGGGTACGGGTCCTCGTAGGCCTCCTCGTCCTCGGCTCCCTCGGCGTCCGGCTCGTCCACGTCCAGCGGGGGCATGCCCGCGACCAGGGGGAGCAGTTCGCGCAGCCGGACCGAGAGTTCGGAGGCGCGCAGCCGGGAGGCCGGGGCCTTGGCCAGGCACTGGACGATCAGCTGCCACAGCTCGTCGGGGATGCCGGGCAGCGGCACCACGGTCTCGGTCACATGGCGGCGCAGCACCGCGCCGGGGTGGCCGCCGCCGAACGGCGTGAACCCGGCGAGCAGTTCGTAGAGCACCGTCGCGAGGGCGTAGATGTCGACCGCGGCGCGCGGCGGGAGGCCCTCGACGATCTCCGGCGCGAGGTAGTCCGGGGTGCCGATGATCCGCGTCGCCTTGGTGCGGCGCGGGGTGTCGATGAGCTTGGCGACGCCGAAGTCGGTGAGGAGCGCGGGGTGGGCGCCGCCGGGGCCCAGCGGGCCCTGCATGTCCAGAAGGATGTTCTCCGGCTTGACGTCCCGGTGCACGATGCCCGCCGCGTGGGCCGCGGCGAGTCCGTCGGCGACGTCCGCCGCGATGGCGACGGCCGCTTCGGGGGCGAGCCGGCGCTCGCGGTCGAGGCGGGTGCGGACGTCGGTGCCCCGGATCAGGTCCATGACCAGGGCGAGGTCGTTTCCGTCCACCACCAGATCGCGTACGCCCACCACGTTGGGGTGGTCGAGGCCGAGCAGGGCGGTGCGCTCCTGGACGAAGCGGCCGACCAGCTCCTGATCGGCGGCCAGGTCCTCGCGCAGCAGCTTGATGGCGACGGGGCCCTCGGGGCCGTCGCCGAGCCACACCGTGCCGGCGCTGCCGCGGCCCAGGATCTGGTGGGCGGTGTACCGGCTGCCGATATTCCGTGCCAAGACTGCTCCCTCAGCGGCTGGCTGTGCACGCTGAGGCTACGCGGCCGGGACGCCAACCTTCACTTCTGGCGCCGAAATCACCCTCTGGAAGTCGACAAATCCACGAAGTCGCGTCCCGGCCGGGCCGTTCACCGGCCCGAGATCACTGCTTTCCGGCGTTGCCGATGCTCTTGATCCAGCCGGATACCGTCGAAATCCCGTCACCGATCGCCTGCCAGTAGCTCTTGCCCTGGGCGACCCAGTCCTGGAGCGGGGTGAGCTCCCAGATCAGCCAGCCCGCGACGAAGAGCAGCACGACGGTGAAAAGACAGCCCTTCAGACAGCCCAGACCCGGGATCCGCATCCGGTTCGGACTGCGCCGGCGCGGCTCACGCGGCTCCCGGGGCTCGCGCGCCGGGGCCTGCGGCTGCGGCGGAGGCTGCGGGGGCGCGTACTGCTGGGGCTGCGGCGCGTACTGCTGGGGCTGCTGCTGGTAGGGCTGCGGCGGCGGCGCGTACTGCTGGCGCTGGGGCGGGCGCTGCCCGCCATAGCCCTGCGGCGGCTGCTGACCGTAGCCCTGCTGACCCTGCCGGCCGTAGCCCTGCGGGGGCTGCTGCTGGCGGTGCGGGCGGCGGCGCAGCGGGTCCTCGTCGGGGGACAGCCTGCCGAGCTGGGTCTGCTCGTTGCGGTCGCGGGCCGCCTGGAGCTGGGACTGCCAGGGGTGCGGGTCCTCCGGCCGCGGCGGCTGACCCGGCGGCACCGGCGGCATCACGGCCGTCGGGTCGGCGGCGCCCCGCGAGCCCTGGCCGGTCTGCGGCAGGACCGAGGTGCGCGCGGCCGGGTCGTACGAGGCCGCGTTGCTCGGCAGCACCTGGGTGGGGTCGGCCGCGCCCGGGACCTCGGGCACGGGCGCCGGGGCCGGATCGGGCGCGAGCAGGGCGCCCACGCCGTCGGCCGCCTCGACCTGCGCCGGGGTGGAGTGGACGCCGATGCCGGACGCGACAACGCGCAGGCCGCGTGCCAGGTTCTCGGCGCTCGGCCGGCGGTCCGGGTCCTTGCTGAGGCAGCGCTCGATGACCGTCCACAGCGGGCCCGGCACGGTGGTGGGGCGGCGCGGCTCCTCGCTCAGGTGGCGGTGGAGGACTTCGAGCGCGGTGCCGCCCGCGAACGGCGGACGGCCGGTGACCAGCTCGTACAGCAGGATTCCGGCGCCGTAGATGTCGACGGCGGAGGTCTGCGGGCGGCCTTCGGCCGACTCCGGCGCCACATACGCGGGGGTGCCCACGAACTCGTGCGTGCGGGTCAGGCCCGGAGAGTCGGCGAGGCGCGCGATGCCGAAGTCGGTGAGCATCGGGTGCATCGCGCCGTCGCGCTCGTCCAGCAGGACGTTGGCGGGCTTCAGGTCGCGGTGGACGACGCCGTCGGCGTGGCTCGCGGCGAGCGCGTCCGCGATCTGCGCGGTGAGCAGCGCGGCGGCGACCGGGGTGAGCGGGCCGTTCTCACGGATGTAGCGGTGCAGGTCCGGGCCGTCGATCAGGTCCATGACCAGGGCGAGCAGATCGCCCTCGACGACCAGGTCGCGGGTGCGCACGATGTTGTCGTGGCGCAGCCGCAGCAGGACGGAGCGCTCGCGCAAAAAGCGCATCACCACGTCCGCGTCGTTGGCGAGCTCTTCCTTCAGGACCTTGATGGCGACGGTTTCGCCCGGCTGGCCCGCGACGGATGCCTCGGAACCCGCGGTCTCGCGCTGGCGGGCTCGCCAGACGGTGCCCGTGGCGCCGCGTCCGAGCGGCTCCTCGAGCAGGTACTTGCTGCCTACCGGCCGCACGTCATGCGCTCCCTGCTGCTCGCTTCACTTGCTGTGGGGGTTTCCGGCCCACTCTAGTGCCGCCCCCGACATCGCCGGCGGGTCCTGCCATCGGCGCCACCAGGTTGTTCACGGTCTTCTCATGCTTCTCAGGGAAGACAGGGAAAACACGGTTGCTTCTCGGACAAGACGCTGTCTTCGCACGGAAGGTTGCCGAACGGCCGTGCCCGGCATCCTCGCGAATGCCGCACTCGGTCGTAACCAGCCACTTTTCCGTCCACATTTGCGTCGCGAGCCGACCATTCAAGATCAATTCGAGGTGGGCGACGGGCGTGTTGTCAGTGGCAGGTGCGAGGATGCCCCCAGCACGAATTGTGTGCCGGGTGGGGGGAATCACAGGGCTGCTCCCCCTCTCGGTACCCCCGCGCAGAAGGGACCGCCGAGGCGATGCAGATCCGGCTGACCGTCCTCGCGCCGCGCAGCGGCCACGCTGCGGCGCGCGCCTGCGACGTGCTCGTCACCGCCCCGGCGGGGACGGCACTCGCGGCCGTCGCGTCCGGCCTGGCCTCGGCCGCCTGCGGCTCGGAGGTCTCGGGCGCGTCCGTGGTGCTGTTCGCGGGACGAGAACGGCTCGACGCACAGCGCCGCATTCTCGGCGAGCCGCCCCTGCTGGACGGCGCGGTGCTCTCCCTGGCGACCCCGGCCGCGGACGAGCCCGCCCACGACGGCCCGGCCCCGGCCCGGCTCCACGTGGTCGCGGGTCCGGACGCGGGCGGAGTCCATCTGCTGCACGGCGGCCGGGTCGCGATCGGCCGCTCCATCGAGTCCGACGTGCCGCTGGACGATCCGGACGTGTCGCGCAGGCACTGCGAGGTGACGGTCGGCGAGGACGGCCGCGTCAGCGTCGCCGACCTCAACTCCACCAACGGCACCCGCATCGACGGCACGGAGATCGGCCCGAGCCCGGTCCGTCTCGCACCGGGCGCCCTGCTGCGGATCGGCGAATCGGCGCTGCGGCTCTGTGCCGGCGGCCCCGAAGCGGAGCCGTCCCTGGCGACGAAGCCGGACGGCGAGGGCCACCTCCGGGTGACCCCGAACCCGGCGCCACCCGCCCGTCACCCCGAACTGGGCGCTCCCGTACGGCAGTTGGCAGACCCGTCCGGAGACACGGTCCATTCCTTCGGCACCGCGCAGCCGCCGCCACCCTCGCCGTTCGGTGCGCCACCCGCGCCGTTCAACGGGCGACCGGCTCCTTCGGGTACGTCGACGGGCCCCGCGGGTCCGCGCTCGCACGAGGAGACGCACGGGGCCGGGTTCGACGTGCCGGGCGCGCCCTCGGCGTACGGGTACGAGGGACCGGACGGCGGGCCGGAGGCGGGGCGGCCGAGCAGGCGTCAGGGCACCCCGTCGCACGGCACCCGGCTGCCCGAGAGCCTGCGCCCGTATCCGGACGAGCCCCAGCACGCGCGGGCGGACCCGGCGGACGGCGGACGGCGGCGCGGCGGGATAGGCGCCTGGGCCCGGCGGCTGACCGGCGGCCGGGGTGAGGCGGTGCCCGAGCAGGCGCCCGCCGAGCAGTGGCGGCCCCCAGCCGAGCCGCTGCCCGAGAGCTGGCCCGATCCGGCCGCGCTGCTGCTCACCGCGCTGGGCCCGGGGCCCAGGCTGTGGGAGCGGGAGCCGGGTCACCCGGAGGCGCTCGCCATCCGGGTCGGCACGGCGGACCGGGGTGAACTGGCGGCCGTGCCGGTCACGGTGGGTCTGCGCGAGGTCGGCTCGCTCGGGCTCGCGGGGCCGCGCGACCGGCTGGCCGGGCTCGCCCGCTCGGCCGTCGCCCAGCTCGCCGCGCTGCACGCGCCGACCACCCTGGAGATCGTCCTCATCAGTACGGACCGGTCGCGCGGCCTCCAGGCGCGCACCGCCGAGTGGGACTGGCTGGGCTGGCTGCCCCAGGTCCGCCCGGCACACGGCCAGGACTGCCGGCTGCTCCTCGCCTACGACCGCGACCAGGCGACGGCACGCACCGCGGAGCTGGCCAGGAGGCTCGACGCGGGCCCGCTGGGCCCCGGCTGGGCCTCGGCGGACCGGTCCGCGGTGGCCGAGGCGGCCGCCCGCCACACCGGCCCGTACACGGTCGTCGTCGTGGACGGCGACCCCGGTTCGGCGCCGCTGCGCGAGAGCATCGCGCGGCTCGCGGCGGCGGGCTCGGCCGCCGGCATCCATCTGCTGTGCCTCGCCGAGGCCCCGCCGGCGTCCGCGGCCTCGCCCGTCGAGGAGACGTACGAGACGGCGTGCGCGGCTTCGCTCGCCTTCCGTGAGTGCGGGGCGGTGGCGCTGCTCAGCGGCGATGTGGCGACGGCGCTGCGGCTGGTGCGCATCGCGGGCGGACGGCCCGCGGGGTACGGCACGGTGGCCGCGGTGGACGCGGTCTCGCGCCCCTGGGCCGAGCGGTTCGCCCGCGCGCTCGCCCCCCTGCGCACCGGCGAGGGCGGCGCCGCCACCGGGCGGCTCGCGTCCTCGCTGCCTCAATCATCAAGGCTTCTGGACGAGTTGGGGCTCGCGCGGGCCACTCCCGCATCCCTGATGGCCCGTTGGGAATCCGCTCCGGATGGGGCGGTGGTGCTCGGCACCGGGCCGCACGGCCCGGTCGGCGTGGACCTCGCGTCCGACGGCCCGCACCTCCTCGTGGAGGGGCCGGCCGGCAGTGGTCGCACCGAGTTGCTGCGTGCCGTCGCCGCCTCGCTCGCGGCGGGCGCCCGGCCGGACCGGCTCGGTCTGATCCTGGTCGACGGCGCGGGCGGCGAGCGCGGGGAGGGGCTGCGCCCCTGCACCGAACTGCCGCACGTATCAACCCACTTGATCGCTTCCGATCCGGTACGGATGCGGGAGTTCGCGCAGGCGCTCGGCGGGGAGCTGAAGCGCCGGGCCGAGCTGCTCGACGGGCTCGGCTTCGCTCAGTGGCACACGCAGCGGGAGGTCTCCGGGCGGCTGGTCGGACAGCGTCAGCCGCCCGCCGCGGAGAGCCGGGGCGACCTCGACGCACCCGGCAGCAGCACGTTGCGGCTGCGGCCGGTCTCGCGCAGCCAGGCCGACGCCGGGCCCTCGCTGCCCCGCCTGGTCGTCCTCGTCGACGACCTGGACGCGCTGGTCGCGCCCGCGCTCGGCAGTCCCGGCCGGCCGGCCGCGGGCTCGGTCGTGCGGGCCCTGGAGGCGGTGGCCCGCGACGGCGAGCGGCTCGGGGTGCATCTGGTGGCGGCCACGGCCCGGCCCGACCGCACGGCCGACACCGAGCTGGCCCGGGGCGCCCGGCACCGGGTCGTCCTCGACCCGCCGCCCGCGTCCCCCTCGCCGGACGAGCCGTCGCCGGGCCGGGGGCGGCTGCACCAGCCGGACGGACAGTCCGTGCCGTTCCAGGGCGGGCGGGTCACGGGGCGCATACCCCGTACCGCCACGCTGCGGCCGACGGTGGTGGTCCTGGAGTGGGAGCGGATGGGCGACCCGCCGGCCCGCCGCCCCGTACGCGAACTCGGCAACGGCCCCACCGACTTGGCCCTCCTGGCGAGCGCACTGGACCGCGCGGCGTCCCTGGTCAACGCGGAACGGGTGGCTCCGCTGGGATAGGGGGCACGGGGTCGGCCGAGCGGGCCGGGGTGGCTCCGCGCCTGCTTCCCGGCCCTCACTCCGCCAGCAGCGGCCGGAGTTGTGCGTACGCCCAAGCGCTCAGCGGGGTGGGTGTTGTCGTGGTCGAGTCGCGGGGTTGCTCGCGCGCCAGGCCGCGGGTTCCGGCGAGCATGCCGACGATGCCCTCCACCGCCTTCGGGGGCAGACCCGCCGAGCCCAGCTGTGAGCGCACGTCGTCGTCGGTGACGGGGCGGAGCCGGACCGGCCGGCCCAGTGCGCCGGTGAGGATTTCCGCGACCCGGGTGAACGTCAGGTCCTCGGGGCCGTGGACGGCCTGGACCACCCGGCCCTTCCACTCCTCGTTGAGCAGCCGGGCCGCCACCACCTCGCCGATGTCGCGGGGGTCGACCCATGCCATGGGTCCATCGGGGTCGGCGGCGGTCGTCAGCACGCCTTGGCGCAGCTCGTCCAGGCTGAGCAGGAGGTTGGTGAAGAAGTAGCCGCACCGCAGATGGAGAACATCGGCGCCGGTGGCGTCGAAGAGCTGCTCGACCCTGGCCAGGCCGTCGATGTGCCCCATGCCGTGGCGCTTCTCCGCGCCCACACTGCTCAGGAACACGATCCGTGCCACGTCCCCGGCGCCGGCCGCGTCGGCCAGGGCGGCGGCGGTGCGCTCCGTCGTCCCGATCGGGTCCTCGGCCGTGTGAGGCGTGGGGTCGACCCAGAAGACGGTGCGCGCACCGGCCGTCGCCTCGCGCACGAAGGCGGCGTCGGCGAGGTCGCCGCGCCGCACGTCGAGGTGGCCGCGCGTCGCTGCCGCCAGGCGCTCCGGATCCCGTACAAGTACCCGCGGGCGGACGCCCGCCTGGATCAGCAGCCGCACCACCCTCGATCCCACGTGCCCCGTGGGTGTTGTGACAACGATGGTCACCGACAGCTCCCTTCGTAGGCCCCGCCCCCCTCCTTACGCACCCTAAGAGCGGGCCCGACTCCCCGCACTTCGACCAACGCCCGCCCGGCCCGACCCAACGTCACAAGCCCATTACGATCGCCGAGTTCGCGGCGAACGCGGACTTGCGGCCACCTCGCGCCGGGCGTAGGACTGTCGCACGGGACGAGAGCGGCGGCGCCTGCGTCACCGGGCGCGGCGGTTCGTACGCGCACGGGAGAGACGGGGCACGCATGCGCAGCACTCGTACACACCGCACCACCACCGGCACCACCAGGCGCACCACCACGCCACCGGGCCACACGCGCACCCTCATCACCGCCGTGTCCATCGGTGCCCTCGCCCTCGCAGCGGCCGGATGCGGCAGCGGGGACGGGAAGAAGGCCGCGCCCACGAGCAGCGCCTCCGGCTCCGCGCCCGCCGCAGGCGTGCAACTCCCCAAGCTCAACGGGGAGAAGATCGAGGTCGCCGCGGTGTGGACCGGGCCCGAGCAGGACAACTTCGTGAAGGTGCTCAAGGAGTTCGAGGCGCGGACCGGGGCGACCGTCACCTTCGTGCCCGCCCAGGACCCCATCGTCAACTTCCTCGGCACGAAGATTGCCGGTGGCAGTCCACCCGACGTGGCGATGCTCCCCCAGGTCGGCGCGATCCAGCAGGCCGTGGAGAAGAAGTGGGCCAAGCCGGTCGGTGCCGAGGCGAAGGCCCAGCTCGACGCCAACTACTCCAAGGTCTGGAAGGACCTGGGGTCGGTCGGCGGCACCCAGTACGGCGTCTACTTCAAGGCCGCCAACAAGTCCCTGGTCTGGTACAACACCAAGGTCTTCCAGAACGCGGGCGCCACGGTGCCCACGACGTGGAAGAACTTCCTGGCCACCGCCGACACCATCTCGGCGTCCGGCGTGACCCCCGTGTCCGTCGGCGGCGCGGACGGCTGGACCCTCACGGACTGGTTCGAGAACGTCTACCTGTCCCAGGCCGGACCGGAGAAGTACGACCAGCTCGCCAAGCACGCGATCAAGTGGACCGATCCGTCCGTGAAGGACGCGCTGACCACCCTGGCCCAGCTCTTCGGCAAGCCGAACCTCATCGCGGGCGGCGCGAACGGCGCGCTCCAGACCGAGTTCCCCGCCTCCGTCACCCAGACCTTCACCGGCGGCGACCAGCCCAAGGCGGGCATGGTGTTCGAGGGCGACTTCGCGGCCGTCAACATCGCGCAGACCTCCGCCAAGATCGGCACCGACGCCAAGTCGTTCCCGTTCCCCGCCGTGGGTGACAAGGCCCCGGTGGTGACGGGCGGCGACGCGGCCGTCGCCCTGAAGGACACCAAGGGCGCCCAGGCATTGCTCACTTGGCTCGCGTCCACCGACGCCGCGCGGATCTGGGCCAAGGCCGGCGGCTTCGTCTCGCCCAACAAGGCCCTCGACTTCGGGGCCTACCCCAACGACGTGCAGCGCGATATCGCCAAGTCACTGATCGCGGCCGGTGACAACGTGCGCTTCGACATGTCGGACCAGGCTCCGCAGTCCTTCGGCGGCACCCCCGGCAAGGGCGAGTGGAAGGACCTCCAGGACTTCCTGAAGAACCCGGCCGACATCGCGGGCACCCAGTCCAAGCTGGAGGCCGACGCGGCCGCGGCGTTCAAGAACTGACCCGGCGATGACAACCGCGACGGCGGCAGGCGCCCCGCCTCCCGCCACGCCTCCCGCGCCCGGCAACGTCAAGAGCGTGACCGGCACCCGCACGTGGATCGCGGCCGCGTTCCTGCTGCCCGCGCTGGTCCTGCTCGGTGCGCTCGTCGTGTATCCGATCGGGTTTTCGGTCTATCGGTCGTTCTTCGATCAGTCCGGCCATTCGT
Organism: Streptomyces sp. NBC_01431; assembly: GCF_036231355.1. Lineage (NCBI taxonomy): Bacteria > Bacillati > Actinomycetota > Actinomycetes > Kitasatosporales > Streptomycetaceae > Streptomyces > Streptomyces sp. NBC_01431. Next base: position 5,040,335 of record NZ_CP109496.1, on the reverse strand, counting down.
TCGCCGGATTCGACAACTACAAGACCCTGTTCACCGACCACACCATCCGGACCGCGGTGAAGAACAACGCGATCTGGGTGATCTGCGCCCCGACCGTCGCCACCGTGCTCGGCCTGATCTTCGCCGTACTGACCGAACGGGTGAGCTGGGGAACGGCGTTCAAGCTCATCGTCTTCATGCCGATGGCGATCTCCATGCTCGCCGCGGGCATCATCTTCCGGCTGGTGTACGAGCAGGACCCGGCTCGCGGGGTCGCCAACGCCGTGTGGGTGGGCGTGCACGACACGTTCTCCGAATCTGCGGGCTATCCGAAGGCGCATCCGCTGCCCGCCGCGCCGCTGAAGGACGGGGGCGGCGGGACGTTCGTCACCAAGGCCACCGTGCACGCGGGGCAGCCCGTGCTGCTCCCGCTGGTCGGGGTTCTCGCCGAGAAGATGCCGACCTCGGCCGCGCCGGCGAAGGCCGCCAGGAGCCAGCCGGGCAAGGTCACCGGCACGGTCTGGCTCGACTTCACCAAGGGCGGCGGAGGCCGTCCCAACGTCATCGACGCCAAGGAGCTCGGCCTCAAGGGCATGAAGATCGAGGCCGTCAAGGACACCAAGGTCGTCGCCTCCGCCACCGCCGGCGCGGACGGCACCTTCGCCCTCCCGGCAAGCGCCGACGGGGCTCAACTGCGGCTCCCGCAAAGCAACTTCCACGAGCCGTACAACGGCGTCGAATGGCTCGGCCCGACCCTTGTGACCCCGGCCATCATCGGCTCGTACATCTGGATGTGGGCGGGGTTCGCGATGGTGCTCATCGCGGCCGGGCTCGCGGGGCTGCCGCGCGAACTGCTGGAAGCCGCGCGGGTGGACGGCGCGAACGAGTGGCAGGTGTTCCGCCGGGTGACCGTCCCCCTGCTCGCGCCGGTGCTCGCGGTCGTCCTCGTCACCTTGATGATCAACGTCCTGAAGATCTTCGACCTGGTCTTCATCATCGCGCCCGGGTCCAGCCAGGCCGACGCGAACGTCCTCGCCCTCCAGCTCTACCGCTCCTCCTTCGGCACCGAGGCGGACCTGGGCATAGGCAGCGCGATCGCCGTCCTGCTGCTGCTCCTCGTGATCCCGGTGATGCTCTTCAACATCCGGCGCATGCGCAGGGAGGCCAAGCGATGACCGCACCGCGCACCGCGACCGCCCCCTGCCGGGGGCCCGGGGGTCGCCCCCCGGGACAGCACAGCAACATCCGGCGCATGCGCAGGGAGGCCAGGCGATGACCGTTCGGCGGACGAGGCGGGGGGCCAAGCGATGACGACGACCACCGCGACCGGTGCCGATGGGATCGTCAGGGCCAGGCGGTCGCTTCCCGCTCGCATCGCCTCGCGGGCGGGCGGCGGCGCGCTGCGGGTCTCTCTGATCCTGGTGGGTCTGTTGTGGCTGATGCCGACCGTGGGACTGCTGCTCTCCTCGCTGCGCAGCCCCGCCGACATCGCCTCGACCGGCTGGTGGAAGACCTTCGCCGACCCGTCCAGGCTCACCTTCCACAACTACACGAGCCTGCTCGACAACAGCACGATCACCAACTCCCTGCTCTCCACCGTCCTGATCACCGTTCCGGCGACCGTCCTGGTCGTCGTCATCGGCTCGTTCGCCGGCTACGCCTTCGCGTGGATGGACTTCCCGGGCCGCGACTGGTGGTTCATGGTCGTGGTGAGCCTGCTCGTCGTGCCGGTGCAGGTCGCCCTCGTGCCGGTGGCCAAGCTGTTCGGGCAGATCGGGATCTTCGAGACGACGTTCGGCGTGATCGTCTTCCACGTCGCCTTCGGGCTGCCCTTCGCGATCTTCCTGCTGCGCAACTTCTTCGCGGAGATCCCGAGGGAACTGCTCGAAGCGGCCCGGCTCGACGGCGCGGGCGAGATCCGGCTCTTCACCCGGGTCGTGATGCCGCTGGGCGGACCGGCGATCGCCTCGCTCGGCATCTTCCAGTTCCTGTGGGTCTGGAACGACATGCTGGTCGCGCTGATCTTCGCCGACTCCAAACACCCGCCGATCACGGTGGCGCTGCAACAGCAGGTCCGCCAGTTCGGCAACAACATCGACGTGCTGGCCCCGGGCGCCTTCGTCTCGATGGTCATCCCGCTCGCCGTCTTCTTCGCCTTCCAGCGACAGTTCGTCTCGGGGGTGATGGCGGGCGCCGTGAAGTGACCGTACGCGCAGGGGACTTGACCGTACGATCGAACGATCACATCCGCGCTTCGGCATGGCGCGACGTCAAGGGCCTGATCGCGCGACTACGCCGGACGGCACCTGCGGCGTAACCCGGCCGCCGGGTGGGACGTTCACGGGCCATCCGCCCGTGTCCTTTCACGCCCCCAGGATGTCCGTTGCCCCGGTTCAGCGTTGTCGTGCCCGCGTACAGGCTCCAGGCGTATCTGCACGCTTGTCTGGAATCGGTACTGAGTCAGACGTACGAGAGTGACGAGAGCCCCGCGTTCGATCTCGAAGTGATCGCGGTCGACGCCGGCTCCCCCGACTCCTGCGGCGAGATCATCGACGAGTTCGCCGCCCGCGACCCCCGGGTCGTCGCCGTGCACCTGCCCGCCGATCCGGCCGACCCGGGCCAGGGCCCCGGGCCCGCACGCAACGCCGGACTCGCCCGCGCCACCGGTGACTACGTGCTGTTCCTCGACGGAGACGACACCCTGGCCCCGCACGCCCTGCGCGACATCGCCGACCGGCTCGACGCCTCCGGCGACCCCGACGTCCTGGTCTTCGGCCACGCCCGCACCCACTGGTCGGGCGAGACCGAGCGGCTTCCGCTTCCGGACCACCTGACCGAGTCCGGCCCCGCCGCCTTCCAACTGACCGAGCGGCCCGCCCTGTTGAGGCAGCCGGCCCCGGCCTGGACCAAGGCGTACAAGCGCGAGTTCCTCGACCGCGAGCGCCTCGCCTTCGCGCCCGGCCCGCGCACGGACACCTCCTGGACGTACGCGGCGCTCCTCGCGGCCGGTTCGCTCAGCACGCTGGAGCGGGCCTGCGTGCACCACCGCCTGCGCCGCACCCCCGCCACCGACCCCGGCCGCCACTTCGACCTCTTCCCCCAGTACGACCGCGTCTTCGCCTTCGTCGACTCCCGCCCGGAGCTGGCGAGTTGGCGGCCGGTGCTCGTCCGCAGGATGGCCGACCACTTCGCCGCCGCGTCCGCCACCGTGCTTGCCGCGCCCGGACTCCCCGCACGCACCCGTGCCGAGTTCTTCCGACTGGCCCGCGCCCACTACGGCCGCCACCGGATTCCGGGCGCGGCGGGTCTTCGCTACGCCGGAGTCCGTTTCGGTACGTACCGCACGTATCGCGTGCTCAGGGGGATCCGCACCGTGCGGACCCGCACCAGGGCGCTCGCCGCCGCGCTGCTGCGCCCGGCGCGCTCGGCCGCGCTGCGGCTGCACTACCGCGTCCAGCTGCGGCTGCCCGTCCGCGACGACCTGGCGGTGTTCGCCGCGTACTGGCACCGCGGCTACGCGTGCAGCCCGGCCGCCATCGAGGCGAAGGTCCGCGAACTCGTGCCCCGGGTGCGGACCGCCTGGATCACCACGCCCGAGCACGACGCCACCGTGCCCGCGGCCACCCGTCGGCTGCGACCGGACGGCTTCGGGTACTTCACCGCCCTCGCACGGGCCAAGTACCTCGTGAACAACGTGGAGTTCGACCATCGGCTGGTCAAACGGCCGGGGCAGATCCTGCTCCAGACCCACCACGGAACCCCGCTCAAGACGGTGGGCCTCGACCTGGCGGACCGCCCGCCGGTCGCACGCTCCACCGACTTCGCCCGGCTGCTCGCGGACGCCGACAAGTGGGACTTCGCCCTGTCGGCCAACCGCCACGCCACCCTCACCGGGGAGCGCGCCTTCCCGGCCGCGTACACCACGCTCGAATACGGCAGCCCGCGCAACGACGCGCTGTGCCGCGCCACGCCCGCCGACACCGCCCGGCTACGCGGACAGCTGGGCGTCCCGGGCCGGTCGACCGTCATCCTGTACGCACCGACGTACCGCGACTACAGCCGCCGCCAGCACCTGCCGCTCGACCTGGAGCGGCTCGGCCGGATGCTCGGCCCGGAGTTCTTCGTGTTGGTCCGTGCCCACTTCGCCTACGGCGCCCCGTTGAGCGGGGTGCCGCTGCCGGGCGTCCTGGACGTCACGGGCCACCCCTCCATCGAGGAGCTCTGCCTGATCTCCGACGCGCTCGTCACCGACTACTCCTCCCTGATGTTCGACTACGCCCATCTCGACCGGCCGGTCGTCATCCTCGACGACGACCGCGAGGCGTACGAGGCGGCCCGCGGCACCTACTTCGACCTGCGCTCCTGCCCGCCGGGCGCGGTCGCCCGCACCGAGGACGAACTGGTCGACATCTTCACCACCGGCCACTGGCGCGGCTCCCGCTCGGCCCAGCTGCGCTCCGCGTTCCGCTCCCGCTTCTGCCCGTACGACGACGGCCACGCCGCGGAACGCGTGGTACGCCGCGTCTTCCTCGGCGAGACGGGCACCGCCATCGCCAACCTGCCCGAACAACGAGCCCGCACCCCGGAATTCGCCCCACCAAAAGCCAACTCCCAAGCCCCCCACTGAGGAGACTGCCTAGCGGGGGGGGGCACAAACCCCCTGAGGGGGCGCGAGGAACTGCGCGATCGCCACGTACGACGGGCACCCGAACACCCACCCCCAGAACCCAGCCGGGGGCACGGGGGAGCTGGCGAAACCCTGCCAGGGGGCGCCAGGAACTGCGCGACCGGCCACGCACGACCCGACAGCCGAACAACGACCGCCCCGAGTCGAGCCGAGGGCGCAGGGGGGCGGCACAAAACCCCGCTCAGGGGCGCGAGGAACTGCGCGATCGCCACGTACGACGGGCACCGAACACCCACCCCCAGAACCCAGCCGGGGGCACGGGGGCGGCACAAACCCCCTGAGGGGCGCGGGGAACTGCGCAAACCGGCCGCCCACGACGGGCAAGCCGGACAACGCCCCGCGCTCAGACCGCCTTGAGCGCAGCAACCGCGGCCAGCGCCAGATCGTCCAGGTACCCCTTCGGCAGCGGCCCCTTGACCACCACGAGACGCCAGTACAGCGGACCCACGATCAGGTCGAGCGCCCGGTCGGGATCAGCCGACGCGGGCAGCTCGCCGCGCTCGACCGCCTCCCGCACCACGACCGCCGCCACCCCCTGCTGCCCGTCGAGCAGCGCGGCTTTGATCGCGTCCGCGATCTCCGGATGGCGTACGGACTCGACCAGCAGGTCCGGGATGACCTGCGAGGCGATCGGATGGCGCAGGGCGAGCGAGGCGACCGCCAGCAGCGCGCGGATGTCCCCGTACAGAGAGCCGGTGTGCGGCACCGGAAGGCCCTGTTCCGCGAAGGCCGACACCAGGTCGAGGACCAGGCTGAGCTTGGACTTCCAGCGCCGGTAGACCGCGGTCTTACCGACCCCCGCACGGCGCGCGATGCCCTCGATCGACATCCGGGCGAAGCCGACCGCGGCGAGCTCCGCGAAGACGGCCGCCCGGATGGCGTCCGTCACGTCCTCGCGCAGCACGGCGGCACCGGCCGGGGCGCGGCGCCTCGGCGGGCGATTCGCGGGGGTCTCCGGGTCGGTCTTGGTCATGGCTTGAGCATAGCGTTGCGACGACACGGTTGCGTTGCGACGTCAGGCCGTCCTACTCTCCCCGTAGCGACGATACGGGTCCGTCCCATCGACCGTGCCGATCCTGCTCCGGGAAGCCTCCCGGGGCACCCCAGCCGAAAGCGACCGTTGTGAGCCAGACCGCAGCTGCGCGCGAGACCGCAGCACCCTCGGACTCCATTCCGGCGCCGCGCGCGCAGTCCGCCGGATACACCGGCGAGCAGGCCCTCACCCCGGCCGAGCTGGCCGCGAAGTACGGCCTGAAGGTCAGCGGCGCCCGCCCGACGCTCCCGGAGTACGTGCGGCAGCTGTGGGCCCGGCGCCACTTCATCACCGCGTTCGCCACCGCCAAGCTGACCGCGCAGTACAGCGAGGCGAAGCTGGGACAGATCTGGCAGCTGATGACGCCGCTGCTGAACGCGGCGGTGTACTACTTCATCTTCGGCATCCTGATGGGCAACAAGAGCAGCACACCGGACTACATCCCGTGGCTGGTCACCGGCGTCTTCATCTGGACCTTCACGGCCAACTCGATCATGGCCGGCACCCGGGCGATCACCGGCAACATCGGTCTGGTGCGGGCGCTGCACTTCCCGCGCGCCTCGCTGCCCGTCTCGCTCGCCCTCCAGCAACTCCAGCAGCTGCTGTTCTCGCTGGCCGCGCTGGCGATCATCATCATGTGCTTCGGCCAGCTGCCCGGCGTCTCGTGGCTGCTGCTGATCCCGGCGCTGGTCCTGCAGTCGATGTTCAACACGGGCCTGTCCCTGGTGATGGCCCGGATCACCGCCAAGACCCCGGACGTCGCCCAGGTGATGCCGTTCATCCTGCGCACCTGGATGTACATGTCCGGCGTGATGTGGAACCTGGGCCCGCAGCTCAAGAAGATGAACCACCTGGTGGCCCAGTTGCTCGGGCTCAACCCGGCCGCGGTCTACATCGACCTGGTCCGGTTCGCGATGATCAAGAGCTTCCACGCCAACAAGCTGCCCCCGCACGTGTGGGCAGTGGCCGCCGGCTGGGCGTTCGTCGCGCTGGCCGCGGGCTTCATCTACTTCTGGAAGGCAGAGGAGCAGTACGGACGTGGCTGACACCATGACGCGGGAAGCGGACGCCACCACGGCGAGCCTCGGCACCCCGACCGTGATCGCCGATGACGTGCACGTCATCTACAAGGTCAACGGCACCGGCACCAAGGGCAAGGGCGGGGCCACCGCCGCGCTCAACCGGATCGTCTCCCGCAAGGAGACCCCCGGCATGCGCGAGGTGCACGCGGTCAAGGGCGTCAGCTTCGTGGCCCGCCGGGGCGAGGCGATCGGCCTGATCGGCTCCAACGGCTCGGGCAAGTCGACCCTGCTCAAGGCGGTCGCGGGCCTGCTGCCGACCGCCCGGGGCAAGATCTACACCCAGGGCCAGCCCTCCCTGCTCGGGGTGAACGCGGCCCTGATGAGCGATCTGACCGGCGAGCGCAACGTCACCCTCGGCGGCCTCGCCATGGGCATGTCCCGCGAGGAGGTCCGGGACCGCTACGACGACATCGTCGAGTTCTCCGGGATCAACGAGAAGGGCGACTTCATCTCGCTCCCCATGCGCACGTACTCCTCCGGCATGGGCGCCCGGCTCCGCTTCTCCATCGCGGCCGCCAAGGATCACGACGTCCTGCTCATCGACGAGGCCCTGGCCACCGGCGACGCCAGCTTCCAGCGGCGCAGCCAGGAGCGCATCAACGAGCTGCGCAAGGAGGCGGGCACCGTCTTCCTGGTCAGCCACAGCAACGCCTCGATCAGGGAGACCTGCGAGCGGACGCTCTGGCTGGAGTCCGGCACGCTGCGGATGGACGGCCCGACGGCCGAGGTCATCGCGGCGTACGAGCAGTTCACGAAGAAGAAGTAGCGGGCACGGCCCGGTCCGGGGCGCCGTCGCGGCGTCCCGCACGATCGGGACAAAGGGTGCATACACTTCCCCGAGATGACGCCCTCCCAGCTGCCCCAGCCACCTCAGCGGGTCCGCATCCCCGCCCCGGCGACCGCGCCCGATCCGGGCGCCCGCGGCCGCCGCACCCGGCACGCCGCGCTCGCCTGCGGCTGGCTCGCCACCCGCGCGCTCATGCTCCACCTCCTGCTCCGCGACCGGCTCGGCGTCGGCGGGGTGGCCGGAGAGGTCTCCGTCCTCTACCACCGCTGGTACGAGCAGCTCAGCGCGGGCAGCTTCCCCTTCGGGGACCCGACCTGGCAGTACCCGCCCGGCGCGGGAGCGGTGATCCTGGCCCCCGCGCTCGTCCCCTTCCTCACGTTCTTCCAGGCGTTCACCGCCCTCACCCTCGGCTGCGACGCGCTGATCGCCCTGATGCTGGCGCGGTCCGGCGCCCGGCCCGGCGGCAGGACGGCCGGGGCGTGGCTGTGGGTGGGCGGCCTCCCGCTGCTGCTGAACATCCCGTACGGCCGCTACGACGTGGAGGTCACCGCCCTCGCGGTGGGCGCCCTGCTCGCGCTGCGCCGGCGGCCCCGACTCGGCGGCGTACTCGCGGGGCTCGGCGCCCTGGTCAAGGTGTGGCCGCTGCTGGCCCTCATCGGCGCCCCGCCCGGCCGCACCGCCCGCCGCGCCCTGCTCGGCGCGCTCGGTGCGGCGGCCGCGCTGCTCGCGGTGCTCGCCCTCTTGTTCAGCCACACCCTGGACTTCGCCCGCCAGCAGGGCGGCCGCGGCATCCAGATCGAATCCCTCGCCGGCACCGCGCTCCAGCTGGCCCACCTGGTCTCGGGCCACCCCGGCCGGGTCGTCTACCGGTACGGGGCCATGGAGTTCACCGGCCGGTACGTGTCCGCGCTCGCCACGATCAGCCTGGCGCTGACCGGCGTCGCCTTCTGCTGGCTGCTGTACTGGCGGCTGCGCGCCCGCCGCTGGACGGTGGCCGTGCCACTGGACGCGGCGCTGTGCGCGGTGCTGCTGTTCACCGTGACCAGCCGGGTGATCAGCCCCCAGTACCTGGTCTGGCTGCTCGGCCTGGCCGGCGTCTGCCTCACCTCGAACCGGACCACCCAGCGCCCGGTCGCCCAACTCCTGCTCCCCGCCGCCGCGTTGAGCGCCCTCGCCTTCCCCTGCCTGTACGCCGAGGTCATGGCGGGAACACCCCTGGGCACCGGGATCATGGCCGCGCGCAACACCCTGCTGCTCACCGCCGCACTGCTGTCCTGCCACAGGCTGTGGACAGCCACCGTCACGGCGTCCGCGACCGGGTCGTTCTCAAACCCCGAGCGCCGGAGATCAAGCCCCTCCGGCGCTTGAGGAGCGGGGGGCCGGGGCAGCGCCCCGGGTACCTTGAGCAAGGCCCCGTGGATGCCGACCCGGCCCCCGCGCTCAGCCACGCACGCGCTAGCTATGCGTGCGCAGCAGCGTCCGCATCGTCCGCATGGCCACGGACAGGTTCGCCAGGTCGAACGCGTCGGAGGACTGGATCTCCTCCAGGGTGGTGCGGGCGCGGCCCAGGATCGCCGCGTTCTGCTCCTCCCACGCCTTGAAACGCTGCTCGGGCGAGGAGGTGCCGTTGCCCGCCGACAGGACGTCCTGGGTGAGCCCGGCGTGGGCCGCGAACAGGTCCTCGCGGATGGCGGCGCGGGCCATCGACTGCCAGCGGTCGGCCCGCGGCAGCTCGATGATCCGGTCGAGGAGCTGGGTGATCCGCAGCCGGTCGGCCAGGTCGTAGTAGACCTCGGCGACCTGGAGCGGCTCCTGGCCAGTACGGGCCGCGATGGCCACGATGTCGAGCGCCGGGAAGACCGAGGAGAACCCGGCGACCCGCCGCGCGAGCTCCTCGGGGACGCCCGCGCCGGTCAGCTCGTCCAGGATGCCCTGGTGCCACTCCAGGTCGGCGCCCTTGAGCAGATCCGCGAGCGCGTCCCAGACCTGTGCCACACCGGTCGAGAAGTCCTCGATGGTCTCGGCGATCTGGAGCGGCTGCGGCCGGTTGTTGAGCAGCCAGCGGGTGCCGCGCTCGACCAGGCGGCGCGAGTGCAGCCGGATGCGGGTCTGGACCGCGGCGTCGACCTTGTTGTCGAGCGCCTCCACGGCGTCCCACACGGCGTTCACGCCGAAGATCTCGCGGGCCGCTGCATGCGCCCGCACGATCTCTTCGAGCGATGCCCCGGTCTCCTCGCGCAGCCGGTGCAGGAAGGTCGAGCCACCGATGTTGACGGTGTCGTTGACCAGCACCGTCGTGATGATCTCGCGGCGCAGCGGGTGCCCGTCGACGGCCTCGGTGAACTTCTCGCGGAGCTGCCGCGGGAAGTAGGCGTGCAGCAGCTTGGCCAGGTGCGGGTCGTCCGGAAGCACCGTGTGGATCAGCTCGTCGGCCACCGTGATCTTGGTGTAGGCGAGCAGCACCGCGAGCTCGGGCTGGCTCAACCCCCGCCCGCTGTTGAGGAGTTCACGGATCTGGCGGTCGTTGGGCAGGAATTCGAGCGCCCGGTCCAGGTGTCCGTCGCGGCCCAGACGCCGCATGAAGCGCTGGTGGGCGTGGAGCAGCGAGGGGGACTGGGCGACCGCGTTGGCCAGCGCGGTGTTCTGCGCGTAGTTGTTGCGCAGAACCAGCTCCCCGACCTCGTCGGTCATCGCGGCGAGGATCTTGTTGCGCTGCTTGACGGTCATGTCGCCGTCCGTGACCAGACCGTTGAGCAGGATCTTGATGTTCACCTCGTGGTCGGAGGTGTCCACGCCCGCGCTGTTGTCGATGGCGTCGGTGTTGACCTTGCCGCCCTTGCGGTCGAACTCGATGCGGCCGAGCTGGGTCAGGCCCAGGTTGCCGCCCTCGCCGACGACCTTGACCCGCAGGTCATCGCCGTTGACGCGGATCGCGTCGTTGGCCTTGTCGCCGACGTCCGCGTTCGACTCCGCGGACGACTTCACGTACGTACCGATGCCGCCGTTCCACAGCAGGTCGACCGGCGACTTGAGGATCGCCTGCATCAGCTCGGCCGGGGTCAGCTTGGTGACGCCGGCCTCGATGCCGAGGGCCTCGCGGATGTGCGCGTTCAGCGGGATCGACTTGGCGGTACGGGGGTGGATGCCGCCGCCCGCCGAGAGCAGTTCCTTGTTGTAGTCGGCCCAGCTGGAGCGCGGCAGGTCGAACAGGCGGCGGCGCTCGGCGTAGGAGACGGCCGCGTCCGGCTTCGGGTCGATGAAGATGTGCCGGTGGTCGAAGGCCGCGACCAGGCGGATGTGCTCGGAGAGCAGCATGCCGTTGCCGAACACGTCACCCGACATGTCACCGACACCGACGACCGTGAAGTCCTCGCTCTGGGTGTCGTGGCCGAGCTCACGGAAGTGCCGCTCGACGGACTCCCAGGCGCCGCGGGCGGTGATGCCCATGCCCTTGTGGTCGTATCCGGCGGAGCCGCCGGAGGCGAAGGCGTCGCCCAGCCAGAAGTCGTAGCTGATCGCCACGTCGTTGGCGATGTCCGAGAACGTCGCGGTGCCCTTGTCGGCGGCGACCACCAGGTAGGTGTCGTCCTCGTCGTGGCGCACCACGCCGGCCGGCGGGACGACCTCGCCCGCGACCAGGTTGTCGGTGATGTCGAGCAGCGCCGAGATGAACGTCTTGTAGCTCGCGATGCCCTCGGCCAGCCACGCGTCGCGGTCCACCGACGGGTCCGGGAGCTGCTTGGCGACGAAGCCGCCCTTGGCGCCGACCGGCACGATGACGGTGTTCTTCACCATCTGCGCCTTGACCAGGCCGAGGATCTCGGTGCGGAAGTCCTCACGCCGGTCGGACCAGCGCAGCCCTCCGCGGGCGACCTTGCCGAAGCGCAGGTGGACGCCCTCCACGCGCGGCGAGTACACCCAGATCTCGAACGCCGGGCGGGGCGCCGGGAGGTCGGGGATCATCTGCGGGTCGAACTTCATCGAGACGTACGCGTGGGGGGTGCCCTCGGCCGTCTTCTGCCAGAAGTTGGTCCGCAGCGTCGCCTTGATGACGGTCAGGAAGGAGCGCAGGATGCGGTCCTCGTCCAGACTCGCCACCTGGTCGAGCGCTCCGTCGAGCTCTTCGAGGAGCCCGTCGATCAGCTCGGTGCCGGCCTTCTGGCGGTCCGGCGAGAGCCTCGCCTCGAAGAGCGAGACCAGCAGCCGGGTGGTGTGGACGTTGTCGCGGAGGGTGTCCTCCATGTAGTCCTGGCTGAACGTCGAACCGGCCTGGCGCAGGTACTTGGCGTACGCGCGCAGCACCATCGCCTGGCGCCAGTTGAGCCCGGCCCGCAGTACGAGGGAGTTGAAGCCGTCGTTCTCCGCGGCGCCGGTCCAGGTGGCGGCGAAGGCCTCCTGGAAGCGCTCGCGGGCGTCGTCGGCGAGGTAGTCGCCGCTGCCGTTGGTCTTCTTCGGCATGCGCAGGCCGAAGTCGTAGATCCAGGCGTGCGTGCGGTCCGCGCAGCGCAGCTCGTAGGGGCGCTCGTCGGTGACCTCCACGCCGAGGCGCTGGAGCACGGGGAGCACCGCGGAAAGGGAGACCTGCTCGCCGATCCGGTAGATCTTGAAGCGGCGCTCGCCGGGAGCCGCACCCACCGGCTCGTACAGGGAGAGCGCGAAGTCATTGCGCCCGTGGGTGAGTTGTTCCAGGTGGACGAGGTCGGCGACGGCGGCGCGCGGCGAGTGGTCGGCCTTGTAGCCCTCGGGGAAGGCGTGCCCGTAGCGGCGCAGCAGCTCGGCGGCGCGCTCCTCGCCGCACTCGGCGGTCAGCGCGTCGGAGAAGCCGTCGGCCCAGGAGCGGGCGGCCTCCACCAGGCGGGCCTCGATGCGCTCGGAGTCGGCGTCGGTGAGCTCGGCGAGCTCGGTGCCGGCCGGGACGCGGACCACGAAGTGCAGCCGCGACAGGATCGACTCGGTGTTCCAGGCGGTGAAGTCGACGCTGATGCCGCCGAGCTCCTCCTTGAGGATGTCGATGAGCCGCAGCCGTACGCCCGTGGTGTAGCGGTCGCGCGGCAGGTAGATCAGCGCCGAGTAGTAGCGGCCGTACTCGTCCTGACGCAGGTACAGGCGCAGGCGGCGCCGCTCCTGGAGGTACAGGACCGAGGTCACGATGGAGCGCAGCTGGTCGGCCGGGGTCTGGAAGATCTCGTCGCGCGGGTAGGTCTCCAGGATCTGGAGCAGGTCGCGGCCGTCGTGGCTGTTGGGCGAGAACCCGGCGCCCCGCAGCACCTCGTCCACCTTGCGGCGCACCACCGGCACGCGGCGCACGGACTCGGTGTACGCGGCCGAGGAGAACAGGCCGAGGAAGCGGCGCTCGCCGACGACGTTGCCCTGCTCGTCGAACTTCTTCACGCCGACGTAGTCGAGGTAGGACGGCCGGTGCACGGTGGCTCGGCTGTTGGCCTTGGTCAGCACCAGGATCTTGTGCTCGCGGGCCTTGGCGCGGGCGTCGGCGGGCAGCCGGCTGAAGGAGGGGGAGACGGGGTGCCCGTCGTCCTCGCCGTGATGCGGGTCGGAGCGCAGGATGCCGAGACCGGTGCCGGGGACGGCGGCCAGGGAGTCGTCGTCGGTGAGCTGGTACTCGCGGTAGCCGAGGAAGGTGAAGTGGTCGGTGGAGAGCCAGCGCAGCAGCTCGCGGGCCTCTTCGACGTCCTGCTCGTCCAGGTCGCCGGCCTTCGGCTCCTTGGGCAGCTCGTCGGCGATGCGCAGCGCGGCGTCGCGCATCTTCTCCCAGTCCTCGACGGCTTCCCGTACGTCGGACAGGACGCGGAGCAGATCGGCGGTGATCTGCTTCAGGTCGGCGCGGTCGGTCTCGCGGTCGATCTCGACGTGGATCCAGGACTCGGTGAGCGCGTCGTGCGGCAGCTCGGCGGTCTGGGCGCCGGTGTCCAGCACCTCGATGAGCTTGCCGGTCAGGTCGCGGCGTACGACGACCTGCGGGTGGATCACTACGTGGATGCCGCGGTTCTGCCGGGACAGCTCGTTGGTGACCGAGTCGACCAGGAAGGGCATGTCGTCGGTGACGACCTCGACCACGGAGTGGCTGCAGGTCCAGCCGTTCTCCTCGACCGTCGGGGTGTGCACCCGGACGTTGGCGGTGCCCTGCGGCCGGTTCTCCGCGAGCCGGTAGTGGGAGAGAGCTGCGCCGAAGACATCGACCGGGTCACGGTCGGCGAGGTCCTCGGGTGCGGTGTGCAGGTAATAGCGCTGGAGGTACCCGAGCACGCTGCCCTGGTCAGGGCCCGCCCCGCTCGTGGACCCGGTCGCGGCTGCCCGATCGGTCCGGGGGTCTGCCCCCAGGCCGCCGGGCCCCCCGACCGGGCTGTTCTCAGCTACCCGGGCCGCCCGTGCGAGCAGCTCGGCCTTGGCTTCGTCCAGCTTGGTCTGCATGTCCTCTGGCTCCTGTCGCGCGCCGTTGCGTGACGTAGGGGAAAGAAGCGACGCAACGCCACGACGCGGGGTGTCCGGTCGGTGTCGACGCTATGCCGCGATGAGAGATACCCGGGCGCATACCGGCCAATTTTGTGGCCTCGCGCCTTGATTCCGGGTGGAGGGAATCAGCGACTACCCGGGCACGGTGGTGCTCCGGGCGCAGGGCAGAGGCGTCAGTGCCTCCGCGGCATATCGCGCTGATCACGGGACAAGGCTATCGCTCTTGACCCCCGCACCGTCACGAGCCTCATGTGTACAAACGTTGGGCCAGAAGTTGGACAGTCTGGACAGAAAGCGGCGGCCACAACGAGCCCTCTTGGCAAACCGGCGCCGCGCGGGCACGTTGACCGGTACGGAATCCGCATGTGCGATCGGCCTCCAGTTCCTTCGAGCCTTCGGTTCGTTGGAGCTTTGAGTTCTTCGGGGCTGCGGCCCCGGTGAGGGAGTGCAGCCATGGCAGCCAAGATCCTGATCGTGACCGGCGACGCCGCCGAGTCCCTTGAGGTGCTCTATCCGTACCAGCGCCTGCGAGAGGAGGGGTACGAGGTCCACATCGCGGCCCCCGCCCGCAAGAAGCTCCGGTTCGTGGTCCACGACTTCGAGCCCGGCTTCGACACATACACCGAGAAGCCCGGCTACACCTGGCCGGCCGACCTCGCGTTCACGGAAGTCGACCCCGGCCAGTACGTCGCACTGGTGATCCCCGGCGGCCGGGCCCCCGAGTACCTCCGCAACGACCCGGAGCTGCGGAAGATCCTCAAGGCCTTCTTCGACACCGACAAGCCGGTCGCCCAGATCTGCCACGGTCCGCTGCTCACCGCCGCGATCGGCGGCCTGGCCGGGCGCCGCGTCACCGCGTACCCGGCCCTTGAGCCGGACATGCAGACGGCGGGTGCGACCTTCCAGGACGCGGAGACGGTGGTGGACGGCACGCTGGTCTCGGCGAGGGCGTGGCCGGACCACTCCAGCTGGATGCGGGAGTTCCTGACGGTGCTGCGGTCGAAGGCGCCGGTGACGTAACCGTCATCCCGCCGGACCGGTGCCGGACCCGGCCGGACCCGGTCGGCGAAATCCAGCCCCAGGCGATTGCGGAGCGGGGGTCCGGGGCAGCACCCCGGGTCCTCGCACCACCGCTGGTCAGCCCACCAGTTCCTCCGCCACGGCAACGGCTTCCGCGAGCGAGTCGACAACCGGCACCCCGGCCACCACAAGGCTCGCCCGACTGTGCGACCCCCCGGTGAACAGCACCGCCGCCGCCCCCACCGCGGCCGCCGCCACCGCGTCGTCCACCGCGTCGCCGATGACCACGACCCGCTCCCCGGATATCCCCGCGTCGGTGACCCGCAGCGCGGTCAGGTGGCGCACCATGTGCTCCGCCTTGCTGCCGTGCGAGGGCCCGGTGCGTCCGTCGACGCGTATGAAGTGCTCGGTGATGCCGTGCCGCCGCACGATCGGCACCAAGTGCTCGTGGGGTGCCATGGACAGCAGTGACTGGCTCAGCCCGGCGGCCCGGCGCGCGGCGAGGAGCTCGGCCGCGCCCTCGGTGAGCCCGCAGCGATCCGCCCGCGCCCAGTACTGCCGGTGGAAGGCCGCGTCCATGAGCAGCCACTCGGCGTCGGTGGGCAGCCGCCCCATCAGGCGCTGGTAGAAGCGGGGAATGGGCACGCAGTACAGCTCGCGGTAGCGCTCCAGCGTGATCGGCTCCAGGCCGAGCTCCGCGAAGGCGGCGTTGGTCGCCTCGATGACCGCCGTGTTGTCATCGAGCAGTGTCCCGTTCCAGTCCCAGACCAGATGAGCCGGGCGCTTCCCCGTGCACTGCCTGCCGTTCCCCATGCAAGAACGGTACCCACCGGCACTGACAACGGACCCCGGGCCGAAGAACCAGCAGGTCAGGCGATCAGGTTGGGGATCTCCTGCACGCCGAACCACAGCAGTTCGTGGTCCTCGGCGCCGTCCACCGTGAACTGCGCGTCGTCGTCGCCGTGGTCGGCCGCGCCGAGCGCGTCCACGGCGGCCGTCACGTCGGCCACCGCGTCCTCGGCGTCCACGTGCACGGCGGCGGCCTTGGCCAGCGCCACCGGGGCGGTGATGCGCACCTCGCCCAGCGAGCTCGCGTCCAGACCGCGGTCGGGATCGGCGCTCGCGGTTCCGTCCGGCACGTCCGCGGCGATCACGACGCGGCGCCGGGCCGTGCCCGGCTCCCCGGCGAGCAGCCGCAGCGAGGCGGCGGCGGCCCGGCTGAGCGCCGCGTACTCCAGCTCCTCGATGTCGTCGGAGACGTACCACTCGCGCAGTCCGGGGGTGACGGCGTACGCGGTGAGCGGCGCGGGGCCGAGCTCTCCCGCACCGTGCGCCGTCGCAAGACCGGAGATCGTCAGGGGTACGTACACGCGCATGACAGACCGCTCTCTTCTCGTCGTCTCATCCGGTCGCAAGACGGCTTCAGGATACGCGCGGGAGTCCCCCTTCGAGCTGCCGGTGTCCGTCGGGCACCCGCCCACGCCGGGCCGGCCTGAAACGCCCCCACCTGGGAAGACCCAGTAACCATTCATCCGGATAGGTGAATCCGTACGCCCCCGTCGGCCACCGGTACGGACCTTGCGGCCGCTTCCGCCGCCCCCGTACAAGATCCCCAACAGAAGTTACCCACTGGTATCGAAGGGGGCGCCAGCCATGAGCAGGACCACGACCGGGCCCGCGGGACGCGGCGACCAGCGCAGGCCCAGCAGCACCGGAACCCGGCGGCCGCAGCGCCTGACGCCGCACGACCTGTTCGCGCAGAAACTGCTCGCGGTGCTCAGCGGCGAACGGCCGGTGCACTGGATGCTGGGTCTGACTGTGGGAGACGCCTACGAGCAGTTGGTGCGCCTCGCCCCACGCACGCCCTTCCGCACCCGCGGCACCCGTCCCGTCGTCCGCTCCTGCCGTGCCGCCCCACTGGACCGCGGGATCGTGGAAGCGGCCGCCTGCATCGCGGCCGGCGAGCAGGTGCGCGCCATGGCCTTCAGGCTGGAGCAGGGCGCCGATCTGCGCTGGCGCTGCGCGGCCGTCGAGCTCGGCGGCGAACGCGTCCCGGCATAGCCGAGGGGCCCGGCACCTCGGTGCCGGGCCCCTCGATGACGTACCGCCGCCGGTTACTTCTTGCGGCGACGGCCGCCCGTGCTCTTCTGGGCCTTGCGGCGCTCGGCGCGCGTCATGCCGTCCGCCTCCGAGCGGGCCGGCTCGTCACCGTTGTCGAAGTCGCCCTCGACCACGCCGCCCTCGCCGTCCACCGTCGGCGCCGAGAAGTGCAGCCGGTCCGGGCGCTGCGGGGCGTCCAGGCCCTTCGCGCGGATCTCGGGACGCGCGGCCGGAATGGCGTCCTCCCTGTTGGGCGAGGTCGCCTCGGCGGGCGCGGAGTCCTCGACCGGGACCTCCTCGACCTGCTGCTCGACCTGGACCTCCAGGTTGAACAGGTAGCCGACCGACTCCTCCTTGATGCCCTCCATCATGGCGTTGAACATGTCGAAGCCCTCGCGCTGGTACTCGACCAGCGGGTCCTTCTGCGCCATGGCCCGCAGGCCGATGCCCTCCTGGAGGTAGTCCATCTCGTAGAGGTGCTCGCGCCACTTGCGGTCCAGGACCGAGAGCACGACGCGGCGCTCCAGCTCGCGCATGATGTCGGCGCCGAGCTGCTCCTCGCGCTCGGCGTACTGCGCGTAGATGTCGTCCTTGACGGACTCGGCGATGAACTCGGCCGTGATGCCCGCCCGGTCGCCCGCCGCCTCCTCCAGCTCCTCCACGGTGACCTTCACCGGGTAGAGCTGCTTGAAGGCGCCCCACAGCCGGTCCAGGTCCCACTCCTCGGCGAAGCCCTCGACGGTCTCCGCCTGGATGTAGGCGTCGATCGTGTCGTCCATGAAGTGCTTCACCTGCTCGTGCAGGTCCTCGCCCTCCAGGACACGGCGGCGCTCGCCGTAGATGACCTCGCGCTGGCGGTTGAGCACCTCGTCGTACTTCAGAACGTTCTTGCGCGTCTCGAAGTTCTGCTGCTCGACCTGCGACTGGGCCGACGCGATGGCGCGCGTCACCATCTTGTTCTCGATCGGCACGTCGTCCGGAACGTTGGCCATCGACATCACGCGCTCGACCATCTGGGCCTTGAACAGGCGCATCAGGTCGTCGCCGAGCGACAGGTAGAAGCGGGACTCGCCCGGGTCGCCCTGACGGCCGGAGCGACCGCGCAGCTGGTTGTCGATGCGCCGCGACTCGTGCCGCTCGGTGCCAAGGACGTACAGGCCGCCGAGCTCCTTGACCTCTTCGAACTCGGCCTTGACGGCCTGCTCGGCCTTCTCCAGGGCGGCGGGCAGCGCCGCGGCCCACTCCTCGACGTGCTCCACCGGGTCGAGGCCCGCCTGGCGCAGCTCCGCCTCGGCGAGGTCGTCGGGGTTGCCGCCGAGCTTGATGTCGGTGCCTCGTCCGGCCATGTTGGTGGCGACGGTGACGGCGCCCTTGCGGCCGGCCTGGGCGACGATGATCGCCTCACGGTCGTGCTGCTTGGCGTTGAGCACCTCGTGCTGGATGCCGCGCTTGGAGAGCTGCTGCGAGAGGTACTCGGACTTCTCGACCGAGGTGGTGCCGACCAGGATCGGCTGGCCCTTCTCGTGCTTTTCGGCGATGTCGTCCACGACCGCGTCGAACTTGGCGACCTCGGTGCGGTAGATCAGGTCCGACTGGTCCTTGCGGACCATGGGCCTGTTCGTCGGGATCGGCACGACGCCCAGCTTGTAGATCTGGTGGAACTCGGCGGCCTCGGTCATCGCCGTACCGGTCATGCCGGAGAGCTTGGAGTAGAGGCGGAAGAAGTTCTGCAGGGTGATCGTGGCGAGCGTCTGGTTCTCGTCCTTGATGTCCACCCCTTCCTTCGCCTCGATCGCCTGGTGCATGCCCTCGTTGTAGCGGCGGCCGGCGAGGATACGGCCGGTGTGCTCGTCGACGATCATGACTTCGCCGTCGATGACGACGTAGTCCTTGTCGTTCTTGAACAGTTCCTTGGCCTTGATGGCGTTGTTCAGGTAACCGACGAGCGGGGTGTTCACCGACTCGTAGAGGTTGTCGATGCCCAGCCAGTCCTCGACCTTGGCGACGCCCGACTCGTGGATGGCGACGGTGCGCTTCTTCTCGTCGACCTCGTAGTCGCCGGTCTCCTCGATGCCCTTGAGCGGGTTGCCCGCCTCGCCCTTGGTGAGGCGCGTCACCAGCTTGGCGAAGTCGCCGTACCACTTGGTGGCCTGGTCGGCCGGGCCGGAGATGATCAGCGGCGTACGGGCCTCGTCGACCAGGATCGAGTCGACCTCGTCGACGATCGCGAAGTTGTGGCCGCGCTGGACGAGCTCGTCCTGGGACCACGCCATGTTGTCGCGGAGGTAGTCGAAGCCGAACTCGTTGTTCGTGCCGTACGTGATGTCGCAGTTGTACATGGCGCGACGCTCGGCGGGCGACATGTTGGCAAGGATGCAACCGACCTCGAGACCGAGGAACTTGTGCACCCGGCCCATCATTTCGGAGTCGCGCTCGGCCAGGTAGTCGTTCACCGTGATCAGGTGCACGCCCTTGCCGGACAGCGCGTTGAGGTACGCCGGCAGCGTACCGACGAGGGTCTTGCCCTCACCGGTCTTCATCTCGGCGACATAGCCGAGGTGCAGCGCGGCGCCGCCCATCATCTGGACGTCGTAGTGACGCTGGCCAAGGACGCGCTTGGCCGCCTCGCGCACGGTCGCGAAGGCTTCGGGGAGCAGGTCGTCCAGGCTCTCGCCGTCCGCGTACCGCTCCTTGTATTCGTCGGTGAGGGCACGCAGCTCGGCGTCGGAGAGGTTGACGAAGTCCTCTTCGATGGAGTTGACCTGGTCCGCGATGCGGTGCAGCTTGCGCAGGATCTTGCCTTCGCCTGCACGCATGATCTTTGAGAGGACGGACACGGGGGTTGGTCTCCTTGCCGGTCGGGCCTGGCGCGGTCGAGTGGCTATGGGATGTGGGTACAGCAACGGTCATCGTATGCGAGGACCCGGCCGCGCCGGGAGGTCTGCCGTTACGACAACGGACAGGACCCGCCGAAGGTGCCGGGCGGGCGGCGAAATGAGTTGGCTCCCCGGGCCGCCCGCGCGCAGAATCGGCCGATGGAGCCCGTCACTCTCACCACCGAACGTCTGCTGCTGCGCCCCGTCGGCCCCGAGCACGCGGACGCCACCTACGCGGCTTGTCAGGATCCCGACATCCAGCGCTGGACCACGGTCCCCTCCCCGTACCTGCGCGAGCACGCGGAGAGCTTCACCTCGAACTTCGGCCCGGACGGCTGGCGCAACGACACCGACTACACCTTCGCGGTACTTACCGCGGACGACACGGCCCTGGTCGCCGTGATCAGCGTGACGCGGCGCGGTCCGGGCCTCGCGGAGCTGGGCTTCTGGGCGGTCAAGGAGCACCGCGGCAACGGCTACATGACGGAGGCGGCGTCCGCGGCCGCCCGCTGGGCCTTCGAGCACGCCGCCGTCGACCGACTGGAGTGGCGGGCCGTGGTCGGCAACGAGGCCTCCCGCGCGGTGGCCCTGAGGGCCGGTTTCACCATGGAGGGCACGCTGCGCTCGGCGGCCCTGCACCGGGGCACCCGCCTGGACAGCTGGCTCGGCGCCCTGCTCCCCTCGGACATGGGCCTGCCGGGCGTACTCCCCCACCTGCCCGCGCAGAGCTGACCCTCACTTCCGCACCGGCGGATCCGATCGTCACCCCGCATTGTCAGTGGCGGCCACTATCGTGCGGAACATGACGAGCCTGCCGCCTCCCGCCGCCGAACTCTCCGCCGACGAGGCCCGCCGGATAGCCCTGCGGGCCCAGGGGTTCCTCGGTGCGCCCGACCGCCGGGGCGGGGTGCGCGGGGTCCTGCGCCACCTGGGCGCGGTCCAGCTCGACACCATCTCCGTGCTCGCCCGCTCGCACGAACTGATCCCGTACGCCCGCCTCGGCGCCGTAGGCCGCAAGGCGGTCGAGGAGGCGTACTGGAGCGACGGCCACTCCTTCGAGTACTGGTCGCACGCGGCCTGCGTCCTGCCCGTGGAGGAGTGGCCGCACTTCGCCTTCCGCCGCCGCGCCTACCGATGCCGGCCGCACTGGCACCACGACCTGCCGGACGGCGCCTACGAGCAGGTGATCAAGCAGCTGCGCGCCGAGGGCCCGCTCACCGCGACGGACCTGGGCGGCGCCAAGAACAAGGGCGAGTGGTGGGACTGGTCGGCGTCGAAGGTCGCCGTCGAGCGGGCGCTGATGTACGGCGAGGTGGTGTGCACCGAGCGGCGCGGCTGGAAGCGGGTGTACGACCTGGCCGAGCGGGCCATTCCGGACGCGCTGCTGCACGACGGACTGGACGACGCGGAGTGCCTGCGCCGCCTGGTACGGCTGGCCGGGCAGTCGCTGGGGGTGGGCACCCGCGCGGACATCGCGGACTACCACCGCATCAAGGGCGAGCAGTTCGACGCGGTGGTCGCCGATTCGGGTCTGGTCCCGGTGACCGTGCAGGGGTGGGACAAGCCCGCCTGGGCCGATCCGCAGGCGCTGGCCACCGTGCCGCGCGGCCGCCACCGCACCACGCTGCTCTCGCCGTTCGACTCGCTGGTCTGGGAACGCGCCCGCACCGAGCGCGTCTTCGGCTTCACCCACCGCCTTGAGGCCTACGTCCCCAAGCCCAAGCGGATCCACGGGTACTTCGCGATGCCGCTGCTCTCGGGCGGCCGGCTGATCGGCCGGGTCGACCCGGCGCGCGAGGGTCGCACCCTGGTGGCCAAGCAGGTCTCCCTGGCATCGGCGAAGGCCGTACGACCCATGGCCCAGGCCCTGTTGGAGGCCGCCACGTGGGTGGGCTGCGACTCCGTACGGATCGAACGGGCCGGGACGCCGCAGGAGGCGGCGGCGCTGACGTCGGCGCTGGCTACCTGATCTCGAGGATCTTCTCGCGCATCGCGTAGACCACCGCCTCCATCCTGGAGTGCAGCTGCAGCTTCTCCAGGATGTTGCGCACGTGGTTCTTGACGGTGTTCTCGGAGATGAACAACTCCTTCGCGATGTCGCGGTTGTTCATCCCGGTGGCCACTAGTTTGAGGACCTCCAGCTCACGGTCGGTGAGCCGGGGCGCGGGCACCAGGCGCCGCTCGTCGGTGCGCTGGATCATCGACTTGAACTCGGTCAGCAGCTTGGAAGCCATCGAGGGGCTGATCTGCGACTGCCCGTCGGCCACCGCGCGAATGGCGGTGGCCACCTCGTCGGTGGAGATCTCCTTGAGGAGATAACCCGTTGCCCCCGCCTTGATCGCGTCGTAGAGGTCGGCCTCCTCGTCGCTGATCGTCAACATGATGATCTTCGCGCTGGGGGCCACCTCCTTGATGGAGGTGCAGGCCTCGATGCCGCCGCGCCGGGGCATCCGTACGTCCATCAGCACGATGTCCGGTAGCAGGTCGGCCGCCTTGTCCACGGCCTCGGCCCCGTCCCCGGCCTCGCCGACGACCTGGATGTCCTCCTCGGCCGCCAGCACGATCTCAAGGCCCCGGCGGAAGAGGGCGTGGTCGTCCACCACCAGGACCCGGATCGGCTCCTTGCGGGACGCCCCCACGTCCATGCCGCCACCGCTCTCCCGGTCGTTCGGGCTGTCGGCGTATGAACCGTCGTGCACCGGCCCGAAGCTGTCCGCCATCGTTCCTCCCCCTGAAGGCCGTGGCCCGAGTTGGTGTCGCGGCACCAACCACGCTCCAGGGAGCTGCGGTTGGCGTGCGACGCCATGATTTCATGCCCGGCCGACAGAAAGGTGATCCAGTGGTCGCACCGTGATGCCCCTGGGGGCGCACAAGGGCTCCAGGGGCACCTTCAGCCGGTGGTACGGGCGCGGTCCGCGAACGTTCAGCGCGCCGGCCGACGGATTGTCCGTGGTCCTTCCCGGCCGCCTCAGCCGCCGAGGGCACCGCCCGCACCGCTCGCGTCCTCACCTGCGAGCGGGTCGGACTCCAGGTGGATGACGCCGTAGTCGTAGGCGTGCCGCCGGTAGACGACACTGGGGTGCTTGGTCTCCGAGTCGACGAACAGGTAGAAGTCGTGCCCGACCAGCTCCATCTCGTAGAGCGCCTGGTCGAGCGTCATCGGGGCTGCGACGTGGGTCTTCTCGCGAACCACCAGCGGTCCTTCGCCTTGTACTTCGAGCGAGCCGATCCTGGTGGTGGGGATGCCCTCTTCCTTCGAACCGCCCATAGGCTCGCCGCTTCCGTTCAACTGCGCCACACCCGGCACGACATCGATGACCTCTGCGGCCGAGAGCCGGCCGTTGCCCCGGCGGGTGTAGCGCTTGTCGTGCTGCTTGCGCAGCCGCGCCTCCAGCTTGCCGGTCGCCAGGTCGAGCGCCGCGTACGGATCTGCTGCCGCCGCCTCCGCGCGGATCACGGGTCCCCGCGAGTGAAGCGTGATCTCCACCCGGTCCGAACGGTCCGCCTGCCGCGGGTTGTGTTCCTTGGACACCTCGACGTCGAGGCTGATTACCTTGCCGTCGAGCTTCTGGATCTTGTCCAGCTTCAGCTTCTCGGCCACGTGCTTGCGGAACCGCTCGGGCACCTCGGTCTTGCGGCCCTTGACGACGATGTCCACGCAGAACTCCGTTCCCGGATCGCTCCGCATCAGTGCGGAGCTGCTCCCTTTTGCACCAGACCCCGGTGAGTGCCGGGGCGTCGGACTCGGTGACGTATCACCTCCTCCTCCCCCGTCGAGAAGATCCCCACCCCACAAAGTCGGGGGTAAGTGACAACGCGCCGAAGCTCAGCCGTGCATCAAGTGAACGGGCTTTCGCCATTCCTCACAACCGAACATAGCTCGCCCGGCCAGGTGTCGGCACCCGCTACTCGCACGTACCTCCACTCAGGCGTTTTTACCCTCTCACTACCTGCAACGATGCAACTTCTCAGTCAGTTCCGATTTATTCCGAAGGATTCCGGAGTGGCCGCGACGACCGCGGCCGACGGGCCCGGACTGGCTCCGTCCCGCAATACGGCGCCTACCCCTGCCCGGTGCGGCGATGCCCCAGTAGGGGGAAATCCCGGAATCCCTTGCCCCGGGCATCCATCCGTGGGCATCGCCGCGCAACGGATCGCCCGCGCCGCCTCCACCAGTGACGCCCCCGTCGTCATCAGATCGTCCACCAGCACCACACGGCCGCCCGCCAGAAGCCTCGCGCCAGCACCTGCTACCACCAGAGCCCCGGACAGATTCGCGAGCCGCTGCGGGGCGCTCAGCCCCGCCTGGTCGGCCATCGCGCGGCGCTGCCGCAGGACCGCGACCACCCGGGCGTCCGTGCCCGTGCGCCGCAGCTCACAGGCGGCGGCCAACGCCATCCGGCGCGCCGCGTCATGCCCGCGGGCCCGTACCGCGCGCCGCGAGGAAGGAACCGGCACCAGCAGCAACGGCCCCTGGCGACCAGGCGCCGCGGCAGCCCGCACCGCGCCCGCCAGCGCCTGCCCGAGCACCCCGGCAAGGCCCA
Source organism: Streptomyces sp. NBC_01431 (assembly GCF_036231355.1). Classification (NCBI taxonomy): domain Bacteria; kingdom Bacillati; phylum Actinomycetota; class Actinomycetes; order Kitasatosporales; family Streptomycetaceae; genus Streptomyces; species Streptomyces sp. NBC_01431. The sequence continues at coordinate 5,015,756 of NZ_CP109496.1, read as the reverse complement.
GGGCGCCCCGCTCCTTGTGCCCGAGCAGCACCGCCCGCACGGCATCCTGGTACGGCGCCGCCGCGTACACCGCGGGCAGCCCGGCAGGCTCCGGCGCCGGCCGCACCCGGCGCGCGGGCGCACCGAGCAGCGCCACCCGGCACCGCTCGCACAGCGCCGTACGCGGCCTGCCGCAGCCGCCGCACGCGGTCGGCAGCACAAGGCCGGAGAACTCCTGCCACCACCCCCGCATGCCTCCACTGTCCCAAGGTGCGCGAACCCCGGCCACTCCTGTGGACAACCGCCCGGCTACCCCGGATAGGCGGGCGCAGAGCCCTTCTTGACGGCCGTCCGCCAGTTCGCGCCGGGCGGCAGCCGGACGATGCCGTCCTCCTGCGAATGCGCCACCAGCGGCATGCGGTCGTCGTCCGTGGCCGCGACGTCCGTGACCTTGTTGACGCTCGGCAACGTGCCGGACGCCGAGGTCGAACCGTCCGTCTGCACATAGCGCAGTTGCTGGGACACCCCGCCGAACTCCTTGCCGACCACGACGAGGCGGCTGCGCCCCGCCCAGGACACGGCGGTCACGTCCTCCATCTGCGGCGCCCCGGCCCGCAGTTCGACCACCGACACCACGCTCTTGTCGCCGTCGCCGGTCCGCTCGACCCGCCCGATCCGCCCGATCCGCAACGTCGTACGGCCCCCCTCGGACACGAGCAGCGCGACCCGCACGCCGTCCGCCGACATCCGCACCTGCTCGATACGGCCGCCGCCCAGACCCGCGACGTCAACCGTCTGGGGCTCCCCGGCGCCCTGCGCCAGGCGCAGCAGCCGCGACTTGGCCGGGTTCCGGTCGGCCACCCACAGGTCGCCGCGGCCGTCCCAGCTGGGCGCCGAGAGACCGCCGTCCTTCGCGTCCTTGTCGTCGCTGGTCACCGGCGTCCGCGCCAGTTCGGCGCCGGCCGCGAGCGGGGCCACGAACAGGGACTTTCCGTCCGCCGACACCCCGGCTGCCCGCTTCTCGTCCCGCGAGACGGCGACTGTACGCATCTGCTGCTCGCCCTTGCCGAAGGGGCCCGGCACCTGCTCGGTCACCACCGGGGTGTCCGACCCGTCGGTGGCGCTGGGCGAGTCGGTGGAGCCACTGGAGCCGTCCGAGCCGACGGCGTCGGCCCGCATGCGCGCCACATGACCGCCGGCGTCCACGAAGTACTGGCCGGGACGTGTCGACATGCGGTCGGGCGCGTAGGTGTCCGCCTGGTCGCCGCTGAGCACACAGAGCTGGGACCCGTTGGCCCGGTCCAGCTCCACCTGACTGACCCGAGTGGTCGTCAGATCCCGCAGCGTGAAAAGGAGTTGGGCCGCCATCCGCTTGCACTGCGCCTCATCGGCGTTCGAGGCCCGCTCGTTCAGCGGAACCTTCAGCGCGTTGCGATCGTCCAGGGCAAGCGATTCGGTGTCGCTCTTCAGTTCCGTACCGGAGGGAAACTTCGAAGTGACCACCGGTTTCAGCCAGTTGGTCGGCCCGTCCAGGACCGACTGCACCGTCTGGGTGACCAGGTTCATCTGCGTCTCGGGGTCATTGCGCTGGCGCAGGTACACCGGATCGGCGACGAGCCGGTCCTGGCCCGCAGCGAAGTAGTACGTGTTGACGGAGCGGTAGATGCGCTGGAAGTCGGACTGTCCGAGCAACAGCCCCTCCGGCAGCGCGTCGATTCGCCACTCCTTGCCCGTCCCGTCCTGGCCGCTCTGCCGCACCAGGTGGATCGTCTGGTTGTACGTGTCCTGCGGCTTGGCCGGCTGGTAGGCGTGCTGCTTGTCGACGACGGCGACCGGTTTGCCGGACACCGTGAAGGTGAAGCCGGCCGAGTCCGCACCCCGGTCGCTGGACCGGTTGGGCTGCGGGTCGGGGCCGTTGGCGAGGACGGTGACCTGGCTCGGCTCCCATTCCCGCGCGGCTTTGGCGGTCAAATACTGCCGGGCCATCGCGAACTGCGGATCGTCGCTGGTCATCGCCTCCAGGAAGCCCGAGACGATCTCGTTAGGATCGGCGCCCGGCCGCGGCGGCACAGCGTACACCTGCACCTGCGAATCGGCCCGTTGGGACGCCGAGACGCCGTGCACATCACCGCTGCTCGGCATGGACGCGCAGCCCGACACCAGCACCGCCCCGCTCCCCAGCACGACCGCCGCCCGCAGCAGCTTGCCGAGGCCCCTCCCGCGCTCAGCGCCCACGGGCCGATCCTTCCTGGTCAGACACTTCGGCCAGCTGTTCCGGGCGCTCTACGGCGGGCCGTGCGGCCGTTTCCCCGTCGCCGAGCCGGGCCACCACGCGGGCCCCGCCCCCGCCGGGCAGCCCCGCTGGGCTCGCCGCCGGGCCCGAGGTGCGCGGACGCACCGGGGCGGTGGGCGGCACGGGCAGCGTGGAGCGGTCCAGTCGCGGCGTCGGCACGGTGGAGAGCCGGTTGCCCTGGGCCTGCTCGGGCCCCGCCTCTGCCCTGGCGCGCTCGCGGGCGGCCCGCGAGTCCTCCGGCTCCAGCGGTATCGGCGAGCCGCGCAGCGGCTCGTCCACGGTGCGCGGCAGGGTCAGCCGGAACTGTGAGCCCCCGCCCGGCTCGCCCCAGGCCTGCAGCCAGCCGGCGTGCAGCCGCGCGTCCTCGACGGCGATGGACAGGCCGAGGCCGGTACCACCGGTGGTGCGGGCGCGCGCCGGATCGGCCCGCCAGAACCGGTTGAACACCCGGGTCGCCTCGCCGGGTTTGAGCCCCACCCCGTAGTCGCGCACGGCGACCGCCACGGCGCCGCCCGCCGCCGCGAGCCGCACCACCACGTCCTTGCCGTCGCCGTGCTCGACGGCGTTGACGACCAGGTTGCGCAGCACCCGCTCCACACGCCGGGCATCGGCCTCGGCGACCACCGGCTGCTCGTCGCCGACCACCCGTATCCGGGTGCCCTTGCGCTCGGCCAGCGGCTCGGCGCCCTCGATCACCCGGCGCACGACTTCCCGCAGGTCTATCGGCTCGGCTTCCAGGGCTGCCGCACCGGCGTCGAAGCGGCTGATTTCCAGCAGGTCGGCGAGCAGTGACTCGAAACGGTCGAGCTGCCCGGCGAGGAGCTCGGCCGAGCGCGCCGTCACCGGATCGAAGTCGACCCGCGCCTCATGGATGACATCCGCTGCCATCCGTACGGTCGTCAGCGGAGTGCGCAGCTCGTGGGAGACGTCGGAGACGAACCGCCGCTGCATGCGCGACAGCTCCTCCAACTGGTTGATCTTGACCTGGAGGTTCTGCGCCATCTTGTTGAAGGCCTCGCCGAGCCGGGCGATGTCGTCCTCTCCGGTGACCTTCATGCGTTCTCTGAGCACACCGGTCGAGAGCCGTTCGGCGACTCCGGCCGCCATCCGGACAGGGGTCACCACCTGCCGCACCACAAGCCAGGCGATCGCCCCGAGCAGCACCACGACGAAGAGCCCGGCGGTCGCCAGCGTCGTCTTGACGAGGGTGAGCGACTTCTCCTCCTGCACCAGCGGGAAGAGGTAGTAGAGCTGGTAGGACTGCCCGTCGACGTCCTTGAGACGGGTGCCCACCACGAGACCGGGCTCGGCGTCCTGGCCGTCGGTGAACTTGATCGAGGTGTACGTCTTGAACGCGCCGGTCCCCTCGTCGACGCTGTCCCGCAGGCTCTGCGGAACGCTCGCACGGGGGTCCACATAGCCGGAGGCGCGCGGGCCCCGGTTGCTGGACGCGGAGTCCGAGTCGGACGAGGCCGAGCCCAGTGCGACGACGTAGAACGCGCCCTGGCCGCTGCTCGCCAGCTGGGTCACCAGGTCGTTGCGCCAGCTCACCGAGGAGCCGGAGCCCCGGCCGCCCCCGGTGGAGTCGTCGCCGGCCGAGACGGGCGTGCCGGCCTTGTCCTTCGCCACCGCGAAGCCGCCCGCGGACTGGCTCTCGGCCGCCTTCTCCTTGGTTTCGAGCAGGCCGTTGCGTACCGACCCGATGACCACGAAGCCGAGCAGCACGACCACACCCAGCGACATCAGCAGCGTGGCCGCGACCACCCGCAGCTGGATGTTGCGCCGCCACAGCCGCACGGCGGGCAGCAGCGGCCGCCGCACCCAGCGCGCGACGAGGCGCAGCACCGGACCGCCGGGCGCTCCGTCCTGGAGCAACCGGCCGCCCCAGGACGTCTTGCGCCCAGCTTCTTGGGTCATCTCAGCTCGGTCCTGCCTTGTATCCGACCCCGCGTACGGTCACCACGATCTCCGGCCGCTCGGGGTCCTTCTCCACCTTCGAACGAAGCCGCTGGACGTGCACGTTCACCAGGCGGGTGTCCGCCGCGTGCCGGTAGCCCCAGACCTGTTCGAGGAGTACCTCACGAGTGAACACCTGCCACGGCTTGCGGGCCAGCGCGACCAGCAGATCGAACTCCAGCGGGGTCAGGGCGATCGACTGCCCGTCCCGCTTCACCGAGTGCCCGGCGACGTCGATCACCAGATCGCCTATCGCGAGCTGCTCGGGCGCCGGCTCCTCCGACCTGCGAAGCCGGGCCCGGATCCGGGCGACCAGCTCCTTCGGCTTGAACGGCTTCACGATGTAGTCATCGGCCCCGGACTCCAGGCCGACCACCACGTCCACGGTGTCGCTCTTCGCGGTGAGCATGACGATCGGCACACCCGACTCGGCCCTGATCAGCCTGCAGACCTCGATGCCGTCCCGTCCGGGCAGCATGAGATCGAGCAGCACCAGGTCGGGCTTGGCGTCACGGAATGCCGCCAGTGCCTTGTCGCCATCCGCTACGAACGACGGCTCAAAACCTTCTCCACGCAACACAATGCCGAGCATCTCGGCCAGTGCGGTGTCGTCGTCGACGACAAGGACGCGTCCCTTCATAAACGTCATCATCCCATTAGCTAATCGTTACCTGGCGTGACCTGGCCCACAGCTCCCTCAGCCCGCCGCCTGTCACCGGGGACAGCACACCTTCCTCCGTGACGATCGCCGTGACCAGTTCGGGCGGTGTCACATCGAAGGCGGGGTTGTACGCCTGCGTCCCCAGGGGGGCCACCGCGAGGCCGGAACCGGCCCCCCAGCGGGCCCCCGGAACCTGCGGCGGAGTGAACTCCGTCACCTCTTGGCCGGGCCGCTGCTCGACCTCGATCGACGCACCGTCGGGAGTGTCCAGATCCACCGTGGTGACCGGCGCGACCACGACGAACGGCACGTGGTGGTACTTGGCGAGCACCGCCAGCGGATAGCTACCCACCTTGTTCGCCACGGAGCCGTCGGCGGCGATCCGGTCGGCGCCGACGAGTACGGCGTCCACCTCACCGGCCGCGAACAGCGACCCGGCCGCGTTGTCGCTGAGCAGGCTGTACGCCATCCCGCTGCTCGCCGCTTCGTACGCGGTCAGCCGCGCCCCCTGCAGCAGCGGCCGTGTCTCGCCCACCCACAGCCTCCGCAGGTTGCCCGCCCGGTGAGCGGCCAGCGCCACCGCGAAGGCGGTGCCCTCACCACCGGAGACCAGTCTGCCGGTGTTGCAGTGTGTGAGGATGCGGTGGCTGCCGCCCGGCAGCAGTTCGTCCAGGAGCGCGAGGCCGTGCCTGGCCATCCGCGCGCTGCCCTCGGCGTCGGCCCGGTGCAGTTCCTTGGCGGCGGCCAGCGCCGCACCCCCGGCCTCCACCGGCCCCGAGCCCTTCTCGACCGCCGCGCGGTACGCCCCGGTCGCCAGCCGCACCCCGTAGCCGAGGTTGACCGCGGTGGGCCGGGCTCCCGCGAGAAGTGCCGCCGCCTCGTCCACGTCGTACCCGCGTGCCGCGGCCAGCGCCACCCCGTACGCCCCGGCGATGCCGAGCAGCGGGGCGCCCCGTACGGCCAGCGTCTGGATGGCGCCCACCAGTCCCGGCACATCCGTGCAGACGAGCTCCACCTCCTCGGCGGGCAGCCGGGTCTGGTCGAGGAGGACCAGAACGGGCCCCTCCGGCGGCTCGTCCCAGCGCAGCGAAGGCAGTCCCGTGGGGCCGGGCTCCATCGTGGTTCGTGCGTCCTGATCAGCCATCCGCCCAGTCTGCCCCGTGAGCCACCGACAATTGAAGGTCCCAACGAGATACCGGGGCCGGTCCGCGGTCCCGGTCCCCATGGCACGATGGCACGATGGCAGCCAACCCGAAGGAACCGGCGCGCGCAGCCGGTACCGCGACCAATCCACGAGGTGGACCACCGTGAACGACTCTCCGGGCTGGGCCTCGCCCGGATCGGCCCCCTCCGACGGCGACGACTCCGGCGCACCCGCGCAGCCCGAGCCCTCCGACCGGGCCCGTGCCGCCTCGAAGTGGTCGCAGGAGCAGCCTCCGGCCGGCCAGTGGTCCTCGCCGGGCGCCGGCCCGACGCCGCCCCCGCCGACACCCGGCTGGGGTCCCCAGCCGGGCCACGGCGGCTGGGGCCAGGGCCCGGGACAGCCCCCGGGCACCAACTGGAACCAGAACTACGGCCGCCCGCCTGCCGCCAAGCCGGGCGTCATCCCGCTGCGACCGCTGAGCGTGGGCGAGATCCTGGACGGCGCGGTCTCCACCGCACGCGCCCACTGGCGGACGGTCCTCGGTCTGAGTCTGACCGTCGCGGTCATCTCTCAGCTCGCGCAGATCCTCGCCCGGCGCTTCATTCTGCCCACCCCGGCCTCGGTCGACCCGAACGCCACCGGCAGCCAAGCGCTCCACCAGGCCGTCGACGCCATGCAGTCCAGCCTGCTCGATCTGACTCCGCCTCTGATCATCGGCCAGCTCGCGACACTGTTCACGACAGCCGTGCTCACGATCGTGGTCAGCCGTTCCGTCCTCGGTCGCCCGGTGAGCCTGGGCGACGCCTGGACCGAGGCCCGCCCGCGTCTGCTGAGTCTTCTCGGCCTGCTCAGCCTCCTGCTCGTCATGTTCGCCGCGATCATGGCCGTCGGCGTCCTTCCCGGGGTGCTGCTCGGCGGAAACGGTGGCGCGGCACTCGCTGTGCTCGGCGGTCTCGCAGCGTCCGTGGTCACGCTGTGGCTGTACGTCCGCTTCAGCCTCGCTTCGCCGGCCCTGATGCTGGAACGGCAGAGCATCGTCCAGTCCCTGCGCCGCTCCACCAAACTCGTCAACGGCTCCTGGTGGCGCATCTTCGGCATCACACTGCTGACGTCGATCCTGGTGACCATCGTCTCGATGATCGTCGTGCTCCCGTTCTCGGCCATCGCGATGGCCGTGGACAGCAGCACCTTCAGTGACATCGTCAACGGGTCCGGCACCGAGTTCGGCTGGTCCTACCTGATCATCTCGGGCATCGGGGCCGTGATCGCCTCGGCCATCACCTACCCCATCGCCGCCGGCGTGAGTGTCCTGCTCTACATAGACCAGCGCATCCGCCGCGAGGCCCTCGACCTCGAACTCGCCCGTGCGGCAGGCGTCCCCGGCTACGAGACGCCCGGGAGCTGATGCAGTGTCAGAAGCGGGGGGCTTCAGCTTCATCACGGCACGACTGCTGAACGGCGCATCCGGCACACCGCCGGTGGACATTCCTCGCGACCCGGCCCGCGAGGCCGCCCGGCGCGAACTGACCGACCCCGCGTACCACCAGAACGACCCGAGCCTGCTCCAGCGGGCGCTCGACAAGTTCTGGGACTGGGTCGGTTCGCTCTTCGACTCGGCATCCGGCGCGACCCCCGGCGGCCCGCTCGGCCTGGTCGTGATCGTCCTCGTCGTCCTCGCTCTGATCGCCGCCCTCTGGTGGCGGCTCGGCACCCCGCGGCGGACCGCCGCCTCGGGCGGAACCCTGTTCGGGGACCGTCCGCGCAGCGCCGCCGAACACCGGGCCGCGGCCGAGACCCACGCCGACGCCGGCCGCTGGAACGAGGCCGTCCAGGAGCGGATGCGCGCCATCGTCCGCTCGCTGGAGGAACGCGCCCTGCTGGATCCCCGCCCCGGCCGCACCGCCGACGAGGCAGCCGCCGAAGCCGGCCGCCCCCTGCCCCGCCAGGCGGACCGGCTCCGCGCTGCGGCCCGCACCTTCGACGACGTCACATACGGCGGGCGCACCGCCGACGAAGTGGCGTATCTGGGGTTGCGCGACCTCGACCGGGAACTCGAACACACCAAGCCCGCCTTCAGCGACGCGGCCCGCAGGGCCGCCGGATGACCGCCGCCAGGACCTCCGCCACGTCCATCTCGGCCACGCCGCGCCACCTGTGGACCCGTACCCGCGGCCTGCTCCTTGCCTTCGGCCTCCTGATCACGGCCGGTGTCGCACTCGCCGCCATGCACTCCAACTCCCAGCACGGCAGCCTCGACCCGCGCTCCCCGGACCAGAACGGCAGCCGCGCCGTTGCCCAACTCCTCAAGAGCCAGGGGGTCTCCACGCGCGTGGCCACCACGCTCGATGAGGCCACGACGGACGCCGGCCCCGACACCACCATCCTGGTCACGCTCCCCGACCTCCTGACGGAGAAACAGCAGCACCAACTGCGCACTGCCACCGCCGAGTCGGACGGTCGTACGGTCCTCATCGCGCCCGGCCCGCCGTCCCTCGACGTCCTCGCCCCCGGGGTACGCGCTGAGCCGTCCGTCTCCGTGAAGCCGCGCGACCCCGCCTGCGCCCAGCCCGCCGCGACCCGCGCCGGCCGCGCCGACACCGGCGGCGTCCGCTACTCCACCGACGGCCACACCGCCGAGGGCTGCTACCTGGCCGACGGCCTGCCCACACTGCTCCGCACCACGGCCCGAGGCCAGGGCGACACCGTTCTGCTCGGTGGCCCCGACATCCTCTTCAACCACCGCCTCAACGAGGAGGGCAACGCCTCCCTCGCACTCCAACTGCTCGGTACTCGTCCTCATCTCGTCTGGTACCTCCCCTCGCTGGGTGATGTGTCAGCCACCGACGGCGGCCAACGCTCCTTCTTCGCCCTGATCCCGCCCGGATGGCGCTGGGCCACCCTCCAACTCGCCCTGGCCGCCGTGCTCGCCGCCATCTGGCGCGCCCGCCGACTCGGCCCTCTCGTCACCGAGCAACTCCCCGTCGTCATTCGCGCGTCCGAGGCCACCGAAGGCCGTGCCCGCCTCTACGGCAAGGCAAAGGCACGCGACCGTGCCGCCGAAGCACTCCGCTCGGCTACCCGCGCCCGGCTGGCCCCTCTTCTCGGCATGCCCGCCTCGGCGGCGCAATCCGCCGAACTACTCGTCCCCGCTGTCTCGGCCCGGCTCCCCGACGCCGGACATGACCCCCACTCCTTGCTGTTCGGCCCGACACCGGCCGACGACGCCGCACTTGTCCGCCTCGCGGACGAACTGGACGCCCTCGAAAGAGAGGTACGCACTTCATGAGCGACCGCACCCCGGAGACCGCAGCGAACCCGGAGAGCGCCCGCGCTTCCCTGGAAGCTCTGCGCGCCGAGATCGCCAAGGCCGTGGTCGGCCAGGACTCCGCCGTCACCGGCCTCGTCGTCGCCCTCCTCTGCCGCGGTCACGTACTGCTCGAAGGAGTGCCGGGCGTCGCCAAGACCCTCCTGGTGCGGGCACTGGCGGCCTCCCTCGAACTCGACACCAAGCGCGTCCAGTTCACCCCCGATCTGATGCCGAGCGACGTCACGGGCTCGCTCATCTACGACGCCCGCACCGCCGAGTTCTCCTTCCAACCCGGTCCTGTCTTCACCAACCTGCTGCTCGCAGACGAGATCAACCGCACCCCGCCCAAGACCCAGTCCTCCCTCCTCGAAGCCATGGAGGAACGTCAGGTCACGGTCGACGGCACCCCCCGCCTCCTGCCCGATCCGTTCCTGGTGGCCGCGACCCAGAACCCTGTCGAATACGAGGGCACGTATCCACTGCCCGAGGCCCAACTGGACCGATTTCTGCTGAAGTTGACCGTCCCTCTGCCCTCACGCCAGGACGAGATAGACGTGCTGGCTCGCCACGCGGACGGGTTCAACCCTCGTGACCTGAAGGCCGCAGGCGTACGCCCCGTGGCCGGCCCCGCCGATCTCGAAGCCGCCCGCGCCGCCGTCGCCAAGACCTCGGTCTCCGCCGAGATCACCGGCTATGTCGTCGATATCTGTCGTGCCACGCGTGAGTCCCCCTCGCTCAGCCTCGGGGTCTCCCCGCGAGGCGCCACCGCCCTGCTGTCCACGGCTCGGGCCTGGGCCTGGCTCACCGGCCGGGATTACGTCATTCCTGACGATGTGAAAGCCCTGGCACTCCCCACACTTCGCCACCGCATCCAACTGCGTCCCGAAGCCGAGATGGAGGGCGTCACCGCCGACTCCGTCATCACTTCGGTCCTCGCCCACGTCCCTGTGCCCCGCTGAGGCGACCCATGGCCCTCACCGGACGCTCCGCACTCCTGGCCGCCCTCGGCTCCATCCCGCTCGGCGTCTTCGCCCCGAGCTGGGCCGGCATGCTGGCAGTCAATGCTCCCCTTGCCCTCGCAATTCTGTGCGACTACGCATGCGCCGCGCCAGTGCGGAAGCTTCAGTTCACTCGAAGCGGTGACACGTCAGTTCGACTCGGGGGCGCCGTAGAGGTCGTCCTCACCGTCACCAACCCGTCGAACCGCCGCCTCCGTGCCCAGCTCAGGGACGCCTGGCCGCCCAGCAGTTGGCCCTCCGGAGCCGAACAGACAGCATCGCGGCACCGGTTGACGATCCCGGCGGGCGAACGACGTCGCCTATCCACAGCTCTGCGGCCGACCCGCCGCGGCGACCGCAGAGCAGACCGCATCACGATCCGCTCGTACGGTCCCCTCGGCCTGGCCGCCAGGCAAGGCAGCCACCAAGCCCCCTGGACCGTCCGGGTTCTCCCGCCCTTCACGAGCCGCAGGCACCTGCCGTCCCGGCTGGCCCGACTCCGTGAACTCGACGGCCGAACCAGCGTGTTGACCCGCGGCGAAGGCACGGAATTCGACAGCCTCCGCGCCTATGTCCCCGGCGATGACACCCGCTCGATCGACTGGCGGGCCACCGCCCGGCAGGGAATCGTCGCCGTACGAACCTGGCGCCCGGAGCGCGACCGCCACATCCTGGTCGTCCTCGACACGGGTCGGACCTCGGCCGGCCGCGTCGGTGACGTTCCCCGGCTGGACGCGTCCATGGACGCTGCCCTGCTGCTCGCCGCCCTGGCTTCACGAGCGGGCGACCGGGTCGACCTCCTCGCGTACGACCGCCGGGTACGCGCCCAGGTCCAGGGCCGCGCAGCGGGTGAACTCCTGCCCGCACTCGTCAACGCCATGGCCCCGCTCGAACCCGCACTGGTGGAGACGGACACACGAGGCCTCAGCGCAGCCGCCCTGAAACACGCGCCCCGCCGTTCTCTGATCGTCCTGCTGACCACTCTTGACGCAGCGCCGGTCGAGGAGGGGCTACTCCCGATACTTCCCCAGCTCACCAGACGGCACACGGTGTTGGTCGCCTCGGTGGCTGATCCCCATATCCAACAGATGTCAGCCGGGCGCGGCACAGTCGAAGCGGTCTATGACGCCGCTGCGGCTGGCAAGACCCAGGAACAGCGTCTGCGTACCGCCGAAATGCTGAGGCGCCAGGGCGCCACAGTGGTCGACGCCATCCCGGACGAACTAGCCCCGGCCCTGGCAGATACCTACCTGGAACTGAAGGCCGGAGGTCGGCTGTAGGAAGGGGGTTGAATTGAAGGCTCCGCCTTCTTCCAACGAACCCCCTGTAAACGCAGAAAAGCCCCGCACCGTGATCCCGAAGGAATCATGATGCGGGGCTTTCCCCAAAAATTGTTCGGCGGCGTCCTACTCTCCCACAGGGTCCCCCCTGCAGTACCATCGGCGCTGAAAGGCTTAGCTTCCGGGTTCGGAATGTAACCGGGCGTTTCCCTAACGCTATGACCACCGAAACACTATGAAGTTGAACACCGGAACCCCAAGCAGGGGCTCTGACAGCTGTTCATTGCTTCAGAACAAACACAGTGGACGCGAGCAACTGAGGACAAGCCCTCGGCCTATTAGTACCAGTCAGCTCCACCCCTTACGAGGCTTCCACATCTGGCCTATCAACCCAGTCGTCTACTGGGAGCCTTACCCTCTCAAGGAGGTGGGAACACTCATCTCGAAGCAGGCTTCCCGCTTAGATGCTTTCAGCGGTTATCCTTTCCGAACGTAGCCAACCAGCCATGCCCTTGGCAGGACAACTGGCACACCAGAGGTTCGTCCGTCCCGGTCCTCTCGTACTAGGGACAGCCCTTCTCAATGTTCCTGCGCGCGCAGCGGATAGGGACCGAACTGTCTCACGACGTTCTAAACCCAGCTCGCGTACCGCTTTAATGGGCGAACAGCCCAACCCTTGGGACCGACTCCAGCCCCAGGATGCGACGAGCCGACATCGAGGTGCCAAACCATCCCGTCGATATGGACTCTTGGGGAAGATCAGCCTGTTATCCCCGGGGTACCTTTTATCCGTTGAGCGACGGCGCTTCCACAAGCCACCGCCGGATCACTAGTCCCGACTTTCGTCCCTGCTCGACCCGTCGGTCTCACAGTCAAGCTCCCTTGTGCACTTACACTCAACACCTGATTGCCAACCAGGCTGAGGGAACCTTTGGGCGCCTCCGTTACTCTTTAGGAGGCAACCGCCCCAGTTAAACTACCCATCAGACACTGTCCCTGATCCGGATCACGGACCGAGGTTAGACATCCAGCACGACCAGAGTGGTATTTCAACGACGACTCCACAACCACTGGCGTGGCCGCTTCAAAGTCTCCCACCTATCCTACACAAGCCGAACCGAACACCAATATCAAACTGTAGTAAAGGTCCCGGGGTCTTTCCGTCCTGCTGCGCGAAACGAGCATCTTTACTCGTAGTGCAATTTCACCGGGCCTATGGTTGAGACAGTCGAGAAGTCGTTACGCCATTCGTGCAGGTCGGAACTTACCCGACAAGGAATTTCGCTACCTTAGGATGGTTATAGTTACCACCGCCGTTTACTGGCGCTTAAGTTCTCAGCTTCGCAACCCCGAAAGATCACTAACCGGTCCCCTTAACGTTCCAGCACCGGGCAGGCGTCAGTCCGTATACATCGCCTTACGGCTTCGCACGGACCTGTGTTTTTAGTAAACAGTCGCTTCTCGCTGGTCTCTGCGGCCACCCCCAGCTCACCGAGTAAATCGGATCACCAGTGATGGCCCCCCTTCTCCCGAAGTTACGGGGGCATTTTGCCGAGTTCCTTAACCATAGTTCACCCGAACGCCTCGGTATTCTCTACCTGACCACCTGAGTCGGTTTAGGGTACGGGCCGCCATGAAACTCGCTAGAGGCTTTTCTCGACAGCATAGGATCATCCACTTCACCACAATCGGCTCGGCATCAGGTCTCAGACTATGTGTTGTCCGGATTTGCCTAGACAACGTCCTACACCCTTACCCCGGGACAACCACCGCCCGGGCTGGACTACCTTCCTGCGTCACCCCATCGCTTACCTACTACAGATCCGGGTCACCGGCTCCACCACTCCCCTCAACTCCGAAGAGATCAGGGCGGCTTCACGGGCTTAGCATCGTCTGATTCGATATTGGGCGTTTCAAAGCGGGTACCGGAATATCAACCGGTTGTCCATCGACTACGCCTGTCGGCCTCGCCTTAGGTCCCGACTTACCCTGGGCAGATCAGCTTGACCCAGGAACCCTTAGTCAATCGGCGCACACGTTTCTCACGTGTGTATCGCTACTCATGCCTGCATTCTCACTCGTGAACCGTCCACCACTAGCTTCCGCTGCAGCTTCACCCGGCACACGACGCTCCCCTACCCATCCCAGCCCCCGTTAGAGGTATGTGCTGGAATGACACGACTTCGGCGGTACGCTTGAGCCCCGCTACATTGTCGGCGCGGAATCACTTGACCAGTGAGCTATTACGCACTCTTTCAAGGGTGGCTGCTTCTAAGCCAACCTCCTGGTTGTCTCTGCGACTCCACATCCTTTCCCACTTAGCGTACGCTTAGGGGCCTTAGTCGATGCTCTGGGCTGTTTCCCTCTCGACCATGGAGCTTATCCCCCACAGTCTCACTGCCGCGCTCTCACTTACCGGCATTCGGAGTTTGGCTAAGGTCAGTAACCCGGTAGGGCCCATCGCCTATCCAGTGCTCTACCTCCGGCAAGAAACACACGACGCTGCACCTAAATGCATTTCGGGGAGAACCAGCTATCACGGAGTTTGATTGGCCTTTCACCCCTAACCACAGGTCATCCCCCAGGTTTTCAACCCTGGTGGGTTCGGTCCTCCACGACCTCTTACAGCCGCTTCAACCTGCCCATGGCTAGATCACTCCGCTTCGGGTCTAGAGCGTGCAACTCAAACGCCCTATTCGGACTCGCTTTCGCTACGGCTTCCCCACACGGGTTAACCTCGCTACACACCGCTAACTCGCAGGCTCATTCTTCAAAAGGCACGCAGTCACGACTGTATGTGCAAGCACATACAGCGACGCTCCCACGGCTTGTAGGCACACGGTTTCAGGTACTATTTCACTCCGCTCCCGCGGTACTTTTCACCATTCCCTCACGGTACTATCCGCTATCGGTCACCAGGGAATATTTAGGCTTAGCGGGTGGTCCCGCCAGATTCACACGGGATTTCTCGGGCCCCGTGCTACTTGGGTGTCTCTCAAACGAGCCGTTGATGTTTCAGCTACGGGGGTCTTACCCTCTACGCCGGACCTTTCGCATGTCCTTCGCCTACACCAACGGTTTCTGACTCGCCTCACAGCCGGCAGACTGTGAAAGAGAGATCCCACAACCCCGCATGCGCAACCCCTGCCGGGTATCACACGCATACGGTTTGGCCTCATCCGGTTTCGCTCGCCACTACTCCCGGAATCACGGTTGTTTTCTCTTCCTGAGGGTACTGAGATGTTTCACTTCCCCTCGTTCCCTCCACATACCCTATGTGTTCAGGTATGGGTGACAGCCCATGACGACTGCCGGGTTTCCCCATTCGGAAACCCCCGGATCAAAGCCTGGTTGACGGCTCCCCGGGGACTATCGTGGCCTCCCACGTCCTTCATCGGTTCCTGGTGCCAAGGCATCCACCGTGCGCCCTTAAAAACTTGGCCACAGATGCTCGCGTCCACTGTGCAGTTCTCAAACAACGACCAGCCACCCATCACCCCCACCATGCAGTGGAGTTCACTGGGGCCGGCGACCGAAGACCAACAGGCAAAGCCCGTGCCTTCAGATACCCAACAGCGTGCCCGGCCCGGTCCTCCTGGTTCACGTTCCACGCCGAAGCAGTACTAGTGACCCTCAAGAACCGTGCCGAATAGTCAACGTTCCACCCATGAGCGAGCCACCGCCGGACGTTTGCCGACGAAATGGCCTCTGACCAGGCGAACCTGGTAAGAAATGCTCCTTAGAAAGGAGGTGATCCAGCCGCACCTTCCGGTACGGCTACCTTGTTACGACTTCGTCCCAATCGCCAGTCCCACCTTCGACAGCTCCCTCCCACAAGGGGTTGGGCCACCGGCTTCGGGTGTTACCGACTTTCGTGACGTGACGGGCGGTGTGTACAAGGCCCGGGAACGTATTCACCGCAGCAATGCTGATCTGCGATTACTAGCAACTCCGACTTCATGGGGTCGAGTTGCAGACCCCAATCCGAACTGAGACCGGCTTTTTGAGATTCGCTCCGCCTCACGGCATCGCAGCTCTTTGTACCGGCCATTGTAGCACGTGTGCAGCCCAAGACATAAGGGGCATGATGACTTGACGTCGTCCCCACCTTCCTCCGAGTTGACCCCGGCAGTCTCCTGTGAGTCCCCATCACCCCGAAGGGCATGCTGGCAACACAGAACAAGGGTTGCGCTCGTTGCGGGACTTAACCCAACATCTCACGACACGAGCTGACGACAGCCATGCACCACCTGTATACCGACCACAAGGGGGCGACTATCTCTAGCCGTTTCCGGTATATGTCAAGCCTTGGTAAGGTTCTTCGCGTTGCGTCGAATTAAGCCACATGCTCCGCTGCTTGTGCGGGCCCCCGTCAATTCCTTTGAGTTTTAGCCTTGCGGCCGTACTCCCCAGGCGGGGAACTTAATGCGTTAGCTGCGGCACCGACGACGTGGAATGTCGCCAACACCTAGTTCCCAACGTTTACGGCGTGGACTACCAGGGTATCTAATCCTGTTCGCTCCCCACGCTTTCGCTCCTCAGCGTCAGTAATGGCCCAGAGATCCGCCTTCGCCACCGGTGTTCCTCCTGATATCTGCGCATTTCACCGCTACACCAGGAATTCCGATCTCCCCTACCACACTCTAGCTAGCCCGTATCGAATGCAGACCCGGGGTTAAGCCCCGGGCTTTCACATCCGACGTGACAAGCCGCCTACGAGCTCTTTACGCCCAATAATTCCGGACAACGCTTGCGCCCTACGTATTACCGCGGCTGCTGGCACGTAGTTAGCCGGCGCTTCTTCTGCAGGTACCGTCACTTTCGCTTCTTCCCTGCTGAAAGAGGTTTACAACCCGAAGGCCGTCATCCCTCACGCGGCGTCGCTGCATCAGGCTTTCGCCCATTGTGCAATATTCCCCACTGCTGCCTCCCGTAGGAGTCTGGGCCGTGTCTCAGTCCCAGTGTGGCCGGTCGCCCTCTCAGGCCGGCTACCCGTCGTCGCCTTGGTAGGCCATCACCCCACCAACAAGCTGATAGGCCGCGGGCTCATCCTTCACCGCCGGAGCTTTTAACCCCCCAAGATGCCCTGAGGAGTGTTATCCGGTATTAGACCCCGTTTCCAGGGCTTGTCCCAGAGTGAAGGGCAGATTGCCCACGTGTTACTCACCCGTTCGCCACTAATCCACCCCGAAGGGCTTCATCGTTCGACTTGCATGTGTTAAGCACGCCGCCAGCGTTCGTCCTGAGCCAGGATCAAACTCTCCATGAATGTTTACCCGATATCGGGTGCACACATCACGTAAGAGCGGGACGACCATGCCGGAATAAGGCCGGTCGTCCACAGCGTCCTCGCTGTGTTGTTGCCTGCCCACCACAAGAGCGGAACAGGACTTTTCAAAGGAACCTCGATCCGCCGAAACGGATACGGGGTTGTCAATCTGGCGTTGACTTTTGGCACGCTGTTGAGTTCTCAAGGAACGGACGCTTCCTTTGTACTCACCCTCTCGGGCTTTCCTCCGGGCGCTTCCCTTCGGTATTTCGTGTTTCCAGCTTAGCAGATCCGATTTCCGTGTCTGCCACCCGCTGGAGCGGGCTACCGATCCGTTAATTCGCTTTCGCGTTTCCCTTTTCGGTGATTCCGACTCTATCAGAAGCATTTCAGCCGACCGAATCGGCTTCATTGACTTCGAGGCTTTGAATCGAAATGGCTCATCGATCGGAAATCGAATTTCTGATCGGAGCGAGATAAAGACTATCCGGTGCTCACGAGCTTGTCCAGTCCGTGGCAACCGTTTGAATCTACCTCCCCGCAGCGACCGTGTCAACGGTTTTTGTGGGCGAAGAGGACACTAGCAGGTCAGAGGGGGCGTGCGCACATCACGCGGCCGCGGGAACCTCGGCGCTGCGGTCGGCTTCCGCCACGTCGCCCGCCTCGCCTGCGCGTGCAGCTCGGCCGCCGAGAACGTACACGTACACAAGGAAGGTCAGCTCGGCGGTGAGGCCGATGGCGATTCGGGCCCAGGTGGGAAGGCCTGAGGGGGTGACGAAGCCTTCGAGTATGCCGGAGACGAACAGGACCACGGCCAGGCCGATGGCCATACCTACAGCTGCGCGTCCCCGTTCGGCGAGTGCTGCTCGGCGGGACCGTGGGCCGGGGTCGATGACCGTCCAGCCTAGGCGCATGCCCGTACCGGCGGCTACGAATACCGCGGTCAGCTCCAGAAGGCCGTGCGGGAGGACCAGTCCGAGGAAGGTGTCGAGGCGGCCGACCGAGGCCATGAGGCCGATGCCGACGCCCAGGTTGAGCATGTTGAGGAAGAGGATCCACAGGACCGGAATGCCGAGGAACGCTCCCAGGACCAGACACATCGCGGTGGCCTGGGCGTTGTTCGTCCAAACCTGGGCCGCGAAGGACGCGGCGGGATGGCTGGAGTAGTACGTCTCGTATTCCCCGCCCGGCCGTGTCATCCGGCGGAGGTCGTCGGGAGCGGCGATCGCGGACTGCACCTCGGGGTGGGTGCTGATCCAGCAACCGATGACCGCGGCCAGGGCTATGGAGACCAGTGCCGCCGGGATCCACCAGTGACGGGAGCGGTACACGGCCGCGGGGAAGCCCGCGGTCAGGAAGCGAGCAGCGTCACGCCAGCTCGCGCGGCGGGTGCCGGTGACGGTGGCGCGTGCCCGAGCCACCAGTTGCGTCAGCCGGGCCGTGAGCAGGGGGTCCGGGGCCGTGGACTGTATCTGCGAAAGGTGGGTGGATGTGCGCTGGTAGAGCGTCACCAACTCGTCCGCCTCGGCGCCCGTAAGGCGGCGACCGCGGTGCAGGAGGTGTTCGAGGCGGTCCCACTCCGCGTGGTGGGCGGTCACGAAGACGTCGAGGTCCATGGTCTGCTGCTGCTCCAGGCACTGGGTGCGTACGGTCCGTACTACTGCGGCGCGCTGCGGGCCAGCTTGGCAGACTGACACGTCTGAGGGGTTTGGAAGGCCGTCGTCTGCGAAGGGTGGGGTATCGGTGAGCGCGCTGGTCACGGGGGATGCCGTCGTACTGGGGCTGCGCGCTGCGCGGTTGCCGAGTCGGGCGCTGGCGCTGGTGATCGATCTGGCCGTGGTGTGGGCCGCGTACATATTGGTCTCGTTGGCGATGTTGTTCGCCACTGCTTCGTTGGACCCCGCTGCCCAGGCGGCCATCGCCGTGGCCTTGTTCGTGCTGGTGCTCGTAGGGGCGCCCATCGCGGTCGAGACGCTGTCACATGGCCGGTCGCTCGGAAAGCTGGCGTGCGGGCTGCGGGTGGTGCGGGACGACGGCGGACCGATCCGGTTCCGGCATGCGCTGGTACGTGGGGCCATGGGGGTCATCGAGATTCTGCTGACGCTCGGCGTGGTGGCTTGTATCGCGTCGCTGGTCTCGGAGCGCGGGCGGCGGATCGGTGATGTGTTCGCGGGGACGCTGGTCGTACGGGAGCGGGTGTCTTCGGGGTGGGCCGCGGCGGTGCCGCCGCCACCGCCGTGGCTGGTGGGCCGATTCGCGGGGCTGGACCTGTCACGGGTGCCGGACGGGCTCTGGCTGGCAGTGCGCCAGTACCTGATGCGGATGGGGCAACTCGATCCGCAGGTGAGCTGGACGATGGCGGTCCGGCTGGCCGAGGACCTGGTGGCCTGTACGGGGGCCCCGGCTCCGGAGGGCGTGCCGCCGGCGGCCTATCTCGCGGGCGTGGTGAGCGAGCGTCAGGCTCGGGATGCTCGGAGGGTGTTCGGAGGGGCGGGGAGCGGGGCCCCGGCGGGGGTTCCGAACTGGGAGCCGGGGCGGGGGCCGGGGCCGATTTTGGTTTCTGGCCCGGGTTCGGTTTCTGGGCAGGGTCCGGTTTCTGGCCACGGCCCGGTTTCTGGCTCGGGCCCGGGGGCGGGGCTGGGATGGGAGACAGGGCCGGTTTCTGGACCGGGGGCAGGCCCGGGTCCGTATCAGGGGGCCTACTCAGGGCCGATGGGCGTTCCCCGCGCTGTTCCGGGCCCGGTTGTTGGCCCGGCTTCTGATCCAGGTTCTGGCGCAGTGTCGGGCGCTGCCCCCACGGACTCCGGTGTGGCAGCGGGGACGGGCTCCGGGTTGGGGCAACCCGCCGCTTCCGATGCCGCTGTGCCCGCGGATTCCCGGGCGCGGGCAGGCCGTGCGGTGCCGCCGGGGCGTTCGACAGGGTTCGCGCCGCCGAGTTAGCAGCACGAACGTACTCGGGAGTGCCCGACGTCGAGCCGGTTTGGTACGGCGCGGGGCTAGGACGCGGGGAAGGCCGAGGGCGGGGATTCCAGGGCTTCCAGCTCGATGCCCGGGGCGGCGAGGACCACGTCGCCGGCGATGTGGACGGTGTACTGCTCCCCGGTGTCCAGCGCGCTGACCTGGTATTCGTCCACGGTCAGGGGGCCGTTGTCAGTGGCGTGCGCTTCACTTCTCATCAGGGCCCAGGACTGGTCGATCGTCCGGGGGGCGAGGACCGGGTCCGTGAACGCGACGAGGCGGACGCGCGTCGTCGGGGACTGGGGGGTGAGGCGGAGCAGACGGGAGGTGGCGACGAGGAATGCCGGGGAGCTGCCGGCGAAGGCGTGGGCGCGGACATTGCCTTCGGTGGCGTGGGTCGCTGAGGGGGAGGTACGGACCCAGGTGACGCCGTCGAGCGCGGCACCCCGTACCTGCCAGCTTGCGGCATGCAGTTCGAGCCGGATGGGGCGGCCGAGCTCGTCGAGTGCGAGGTCTACGGAGCCTGCGTGGTCTCCGGAGGGGGTGGTGAGCTGGGAGACGTAGCGCCAGCCGGAAGGGCCGGGGGCGCAGTGGAAGTGTTCTTCACCGAGAGGGGTGTGGTCGTGGGGATCGTGAAGCGAATATCGGCCGCGGGGCATGGGATCTCGGGGTTCTCGGGAGGCGAGCGCTGACTGGGTGAGCGCAGAACTCGGTGAGTGCTGACTCGGTGGGAGCGGTACTGGGCAAGCCCCCGACACGGGGGTGCGGGGGCTTGCCCGGGACCGACCGACGGGCCTGAGGACCGTTGGCTCTGTCGCATATGGCTCTGGTGCCGATGAGCCTACGCCCGTGGGTTTTGGCGGAGCTGGGCCCTGGGCTTCAGGACTGCGGGGTGGCTGCCGCCGCGTGACGTCGGTTTGAGGGGCTTAGGGCGCTGGAGCGGTGCGGGCGCTGGCGCGGCGTGGCACTCATTCGGTCTGGGGCGTGCACTTCTCGCGCCAAGCACCGCGACCCAGCGTGCCAGCAGCAGGCTCTTGGGGGCATGCACGGCCTCCGCCACAAGGCGCTGGCGGCTCCGGGGGCTCGGGGCACTCGCCAGTTGTCCCGGGGGCGTTGCTCCGCGAAATAGGTGCCCGGGTGCCGCGCTCCGCAGCGGCGTCGACACCGGGGTGCCTGGGCGTTGCCTGGCGTCTGCGCTCCTCGGAACGCAGACGCCAGGCAACCGACCCCGGATGCCCGCGCCCGTCAAGCCCCAGCCGCGACCGCGGCCAACGGCCAACGGCCAACGGCCAACGGCCAACGGCCAACGGCCAACGGCCAACGAGGATGCTGCCCTCAACGCCTGGGCTCTCAAAGCTGAGTGAGGCATCCTGGCGCGCCCGGGACGCGGGGCCCCGGGCTCAAGTACCAGAGCGACCCTGGGCATCCGCGACGCCCAAGCTCAGGCACCGGTCAACCCAGGGCTTCCGCAGTCCCCAGACTCACGCGCCGTCCAGCCCAGCGTCCGCGTAAACAAGGCTCAGGCACCGGTCAACCCTGGGGGCGTCCACGGTCCCGAGATCAGCGGCGCCCGAGCTCAGCTACCCAGCCAACCCGGAGCGACCACGACGCCCAGACTCAGCAGCCTCATGCTCAGGCACCGATCAGACCAAGGCTTCCGCGGACGCCAGGCTCAAGCGCCGTCCAGCCCAGCGTCCACGGGCGCCAAGCTACGGCACCAACCAAGCCAGGGCGTCCGCGACGCCCAGACTCAGCAGCGCCCGAACTCAGGCACCAAGCCATCCCCGAACGTCCGCGACACCCAGATTCAGCGGCGCCCGAGCTCAGGCACCAAGTCAACCCTGGGCGTCCGCGGCCCCCGGGGCTCAGTAGCGGTAGTGGTCCGGCTTGAAGGGGCCTGAGACGTCGACGCCGATGTACGCGGCCTGCTCGGGGCGGAGTTCGGTGAGCTTGACGCCGAGGGCGTCCAGGTGGAGGCGGGCGACCTTCTCGTCGAGGTGCTTGGGCAGCACGTAGACGTCGGTCGGGTACTCCGACGGCTTGGTGAACAGCTCGATCTGGGCCAGCGTCTGGTCCGCGAAGGAGTTCGACATGACGAAGGAGGGGTGACCGGTCGCGTTGCCGAGGTTCAGCAGGCGGCCCTCGGAGAGGACGATCAGCACCTTGCCGTCGGGGAAGGTCCAGGTGTGCACCTGGGGCTTGACCTCGTCCTTGACGATGCCCGGGATCTTGGCCAGGCCGGCCATGTCGATCTCGTTGTCGAAGTGGCCGATGTTCCCGACGATCGCCTGGTGCTTCATCTTGGCCATGTCGGCGGCCATGATGATGTCCTTGTTGCCGGTCGTGGTGACGAAGATGTCCGCCTTGTCGACGACCTCATCCAGGGTCGTGACCTGGTAGCCGTCCATCGCCGCCTGAAGGGCGCAGATCGGGTCGATCTCGGTGATGATCACGCGGGCGCCCTGGCCGCGCAGGGACTCGGCGCAGCCCTTGCCGACGTCGCCGTAGCCGCACACGACCGCGGTCTTGCCGCCGATGAGGACATCGGTGGCGCGGTTGATGCCGTCGATCAGGGAGTGGCGGCAGCCGTACTTGTTGTCGAACTTCGACTTCGTCACGGCGTCGTTCACGTTGATCGCCGGGAACAGCAGGGTGCCGTCACGGTGCATCTCGTACAGGCGGTGGACACCGGTCGTGGTCTCCTCCGTCACGCCACGGATCTCGGAGGAGAGCTGGGTCCACTTCTGGGGGTTCTCGCCCAGCGTGCGGTTCAGGAGCGTGAGGATGTGGGCGTACTCCTCGGAGTCCGCGGTCGAGGGGTCCGGGGCCGCGCGGGCCTTCTCGAACTCGACGCCCTTGTGCACCAGGAGGGTGGCGTCGCCGCCGTCGTCCAGGATCAT
Source organism: Streptomyces sp. NBC_01431 (assembly GCF_036231355.1). NCBI lineage: Bacteria > Bacillati > Actinomycetota > Actinomycetes > Kitasatosporales > Streptomycetaceae > Streptomyces > Streptomyces sp. NBC_01431. The sequence continues at coordinate 4,993,011 of NZ_CP109496.1, read as the reverse complement.
GTTCGGGCCGCCGGTGGGGGTGTTCGGCCAGGTCAGCGCCTGCTCCGTGCACCACCAGTACTCCTCAAGGGTCTCGCCCTTCCAGGCGAAGACCGGGACGCCGGCGGGGGCGTCGGGGGTGCCGTGCGGGCCGACCGCGATGGCGGCGGCCGCGTGGTCCTGGGTCGAGAAGATGTTGCAGGAGGCCCAGCGGACCTCGGCGCCGAGGGCGACCAGGGTCTCGATCAGCACGGCGGTCTGCACGGTCATGTGCAGGGAACCGGTGACGCGGGCGCCGGCCAGCGGCTGCGTGGCGGCGTACTCCTTGCGGATCGACATCAGACCGGGCATCTCGTGCTCGGCGAGGGTGATCTCCTTGCGGCCGAAGGCGGCGAGGGAGAGGTCGGCGACCTTGAAGTCCTGGCCGGCGCCGGTGGCGTCAGTCGTCATGGCGGGCTGCTCCTCGTGGGTTGGTGGCGAGGGTGGGTACGGCTGGTCCGCGGGCGCGGCGATGGGCATGGGAGTGCCCGAACGCGCTCGCAACGCAGTCCGTCGGAGGCCCTCTCTCCCTCGGCCGGGTCCACACAGGACCGACCGACCGCCATCAGCAGCGACGTCTGGCTCTGGTCACGAATCTACACCGATCGGCCGAGCAGGCCCCAGCCCGCCCGGTCGCGGGTATCGGCCGGAAGCAGGGACCACGATCCAGGCAATTCAGGCCTAACGGACTTCCGATCCGGTTCTCGGCCGATGGTGGACGCATGGGCCGGTCCGGCTCGGGAACGAGCTGACCCTAGGAGAGCTGCGCGATGAGGCGCGAAGCGTTAGGAGACCCCAGTGATCAGTCCGGCCAGCAGTGGGCAGCGGAAGTTGAAGCTGCTCGCGGTGACCGCCTGTCCGACCGGTATCGCCCACACCTATATGGCCGCCGAGAAGCTGGCCCAGGCAGCGACGGAACTCGGCATCGAGATGAAGGTGGAGACGCAGGGGTCCATCGGGGCCGAGAACGTACTGACTGACAACGATGTCAGAGATGCTGACGGGATCATCATCGCGGCCGACAAGGACGTCACGCTGGATCGGTTCGCGGGCAAGAGGGTCCTGAGCGTGCCGGTGGCCGACGGGATTCACCGCCCCGCGCAGCTCATCGAGCAGGTGCAGGACGCTCCCGTACACCGGGGCGGCGGCGCCTCCGGAGGCAGTGCCGGGAGCGGTGGCGGCAAGGAGCGCAGTGCCGCGTACAAGGCGCTGATGAACGGCGTCTCGCACATGATCCCGTTCGTGGTGGTCGGCGGTCTGCTGCTCGCCGTGTCGATCGCGCTGGGTGGTCACAGCACCCCGAAGGGCATCGAGTTCGACAAGGGGACGTTCTGGTTTTACGTCAACACCCTCGGCGGGCTCGGCTTCAAGCTGATGCTGCCGATCTTCTCCGGCTACATAGCCTTCGCCCTGGGTGACCGGCCGGCGCTCGTACCGGGCATGATCGGCGGGTTCCTGGCGTACGACGGCATGGACATCTACGGCGCCGATGCGAACGCCGGCTTCCTCGGGGCGATCGCCACCGGGTTCCTGGCCGGTTATCTGGTGCGGTGGATCCGGAAGGTGAAGGTTCCGAAGTTCGTCCAGCCGATCATGCCGATCATCGTGATCCCGATCGTGTCGACGCTGGCGCTCGGGATGTTCTACGTCTACGTCATCGGCCGGCCCATCTCCTGGGTGTTCACACACCTGACGAGCTGGCTGAACGGCATGACGGGGTCGAGTGCGATCGTGCTGGGCGCGCTCATCGGGGTGATGATCGCTTTCGACATGGGCGGGCCGGTCAACAAGACGGCGTTCCTCGTCGGGGTCGGCTTGATCGGTACGAACAACGCCGTCATGGGCATGGCCGCCGCGGCCATCCCGGTCATGCCGCTCGGCCAGGGTCTGGCCACGCTGCTGCGCCGCAAGCTCTACAGCGAGCAGGAGCGGGAGACCGGTATCGCGGCGCTGTTCATGGGCTTCTTCGGCATCTCCGAAGGTGCGATTCCGTTCGCGGCGGCGCGGCCTGCCCAGGTCATTCCCGCGAACATGCTCGGCGGTGCGGTGGCTGGTGCGGTCGCGGGGATGGCCGGGGTGGAGGACTCGGTTCCGCACGGTGGGCCGATCGTGTCGTTGTTCGGCGCGGTGAGTGGAGCGGCGATGTTCTTCCTGGCCATCGCCATGGGTACCGCTGTCACCGCGCTGACCACGAACGCGCTGATCGACGTCAAGTCGCGGCGGGAACGGGGTCGGCGGGAGGCGCCGGCTGCGCTGGTACCTGAGCCGGTGCCGGTGGGGGTGGACAGCGGTGGTGTTGGCGACGGGGCTAATGGTGGTGCTGGGAGCGCCGGTGACAGTGCTGGTACTGGTGCTGCTGCCGTTGACAGTGCCGGTGCCGGTGCCGCTGCCCGTGCCACCGCTGCTGGCGGTGCCGCCGACAGCGCCGGTGCTGGTGCCGATGCCGATGAAAGTTCCGGCGCCAGCATCGCAACCGCCACGACTGACCGTGCCGGTGCCGGTCCGTCCGGGCAGGCGTTGCCGGAGGTGCTGGCCGGGTATCTCACCGCACGGACCGTCAGGGTCGAGCTCGCCGCACGGGAGAAGCGGGCGGCGATCCGGGAGATGGCCGAGATGCTGGGCGCGACCGGGAACGTACGGGATGTCGATGAGCTCGTACGGGTCGCGCTCGCGCGGGAGGCGCAGGGGACGACCGGGCTCGGCGAGGAGATCGCCATTCCTCATGCCAAGACGGATGCGGTGTCCGCTCCGGTCGTGGGCTTCGCGCGGTCCGCGGAAGGGATCGAGTGGGGGTCCGTGGACGGGACCAGGGCCAGGCTCATCTTCATGATTTCCGTGCCGGAGGCCGCCGCGGGGGACGAGCATCTGCGGATTCTGGCGCTGTTGTCGCAGAAGTTGATGGATACGGCGTTCCGGGGGCGGTTGGCGGGGGCGGCGGACGAGGCGGCGGTTTTGGAGGTGCTGCGGGAGATTCAGTAGGCGGCGGGGCGGGGATCTTCTCCCCGCCCCTTCCCGAGCGCCTCCGGGGTGGGGCTGCGCTCAGCGGCCCCCAGGTGTGGCCATCGGGTCCGGGCCCGCTGCTGCCTCCGCTGCGCTGAAGATGTCGGGCTCCAGGTAGATCACCCTGGCGATCGGAACCGCCTCCCTGATGCGGGACTCCGCGGCGTTGATGGCCGCAGCCACCTCTTCCGCCGTGTCGTCGTGCTGGACGGCGATCTTCGCGGCCACCAGGAGTTCCTCCGGGCCCAGGTGGAGCGTGCGCATGTGGATCACGGAGGTCACCGTGTCGCCGTCCACGATCGCCGCCTTGATCTTCTCCACCTCGTCCGTGCCGGCCGCCTCGCCGAGCAGCAGCGACTTGGTCTCCGCCGCCAGGATGAGAGCGATGAGGATCAGCAGGATGCCGATGCACAGCGTGCCGATGCCGTCCCAGACGCCGTCGCCCGTGGCCAGTGCGATGCCGACGCCCGCGAGGGCGAGCGCCAGGCCGATCAGGGCGCCGAAGTCCTCCAGGAGGACGACGGGGAGCTCGGGGGCCTTCGCGCGGCGGATGAACTCCTGCCAGGAGAGCTCGCCCCGGGTGACGTTCGACTCCTTGATCGCCGTACGGAACGAGAAGCCCTCGGCGATGATCGCGAAGACCAGCACGCCGACCGGCCAGTACCAGGCCTCAATCGGGTGCGGGTGCTTGATCTTCTCGTAGCCCTCGTAGACGGCGAACATGCCACCGACCGAGAACAGCACGATCGAGACCAGGAACGCGTAGACGTAGCGCTCGCGGCCGTAGCCGAAGGGGTGTTGGGGCGTCGCCTCGCGCTTGGCCTTCTTGCCGCCGAGCAGCAGCAGGCCCTGGTTACCGGAGTCGGCGAGCGAGTGGACGCTCTCCGCCAGCATCGACGACGAGCCGCTGAACAGGAACGCCACGAACTTCGCTACCGCGATGGCGACGTTGGCGCTGAGCGCCGCCACGATCGCCCTGGTTCCGCCTGACGCGCTCATGGAGTTGCCATGTTCCCTTCGTCGGTTGCCCTCTGCCGGTGACCGGCCGACGCCGGATCCCCGGCGGCGGACATTGTTACATCAGGCAACCACCGTGGCGCGAAACACCGTTCCCTTACCGGAGAGCTGGGCCGTCTCCTCGGCCGGTACGAAGACGGCTTCGCCGGGCGCCAGTGTCAATCCCCCGAGCGAGGGGCTACCCGTCGTGCAGAGGACGATCTGCGGGGTGGCGGCGGTCAGTTCGGTGGGGGCCGCGCCTTCGGCCCGTACGAAACGGGACAGCCGGAACTCGTCGATCGGGGTCTCGTACAGCTCCTCCTCCGTCGCCGACGCCTCGGGGCGCAGTACGCCGGGGTCGGTCGGCTCGAAGCGTACGACCTGGAGCAGTTCGGGCACGTCGACGTGTTTGGGCGTCAGACCGCAACGAAGGACGTTGTCGGAATTGGCCATGATCTCCACGCCCATTCCGCTGAGGTACGCGTGCGGGACACCGGCGCCGAGGAACAGGGCTTCGCCGGGCTGGAGTTGGACGTAGTTGAGGAGCATCGCCGCGAGGACGCCCGGATCGCCGGGGAAGTGGTGCGCGAGGGAGGCGTACGCGGCGTACTGCGCGCCCCCCAGGTGGTCGCAGGCGGCCGCCGTCTCGGCCACCGTCGTCGCCATCTCCTCGCGGTCGGCGGTCAGTACGGCGGTGAGGACCTCGCGCAGGGCCGCCTCGACGGGATGGGCGCGCAGCAGGTCGACGTACGGCTTGAGCGAGTCGACCTCCAGGGCGGCCATGGTCCGGGCGGCCTCCTCCGGCGTACTGAAGCCGCACAGGCCCTCGAACGGCGTGAGCGCACAGATCAGTTCGGGCTTGTGATTGGCGTCCTTGTAGTTGCGGTGCGGTGCGTCGATGGGGACCCCGGCCCGCTCCTCGGCCTCGTACCCCCGCTTCGCCTGCGCGAGGTCGGGGTGGACCTGGAGGGAGAGCGGGGCGCCGGCCGCGAGGACCTTGAGGAGGAAGGGGAGACGGGGACCGAACCTGGCCACGACCGCACGGCCCAACTCCCGTGCCGGGTCGGCCGCGATCACCTCTGACAACGATGTCGCCCCTGAACCGCGGTCGAGGCGGGAGGGGGCTCCGGGGTGCGCGCCCATCCACATCTCGGCCTGGGGCTCGCCGCTGGGGGCGATACCGAGGAGGCCCGGGATGAGGGTGGTGGAGCCCCAGGCGTAGGGACGGATGGTGTTGGTGAGACGGTCCATGAGTCCTGTGTTCTCTTTCGGCTTCCGGATTCCCTCCAAGGAGGCCTCGGGAGAGGTTTCGGAAGGGTTCGGGAGGAAGGGCGAGCCCCCGACCGACCGCGAGGGCGGGCGGTGCGTCAGCTTGAGGAGATGGTCAGGTACACCGTCGCGAAATCGGTGATGGCGAGGAGCTCGGCGAGGCATTCGAGCTCGTTGCCCTCCTCGGGTTCGAGTTCGCTGATCGGAGCGTCGTGGCTCAGTGCGAGTTCGCGGGCGGCGGGGGCGGCGGAGAGGCCGCCCACGGGGCGGTCGCGCAGCAGGACGACCCGTGCGTGCAGCCGTTCCGGCTCCTCCACGCGGTCGCGGAAGAAGTCGTCGGGGTCGGCGCCGGCCGCGAGGGAGCCCGCGAGCAGCACGCCGTGGGCGGGCAGCGCCTCGGGGAGTTCGGCGGCGAGCGCCGGGTGGCCCGACAGCTCGGCGAGCACTGCGGCGAACCGGCGTCCGACGGCAGCCGCGGCCCCGCCTTCCGTCCAGATCAGCGGCAGCGACTCGGTGAGTTCGGTGGCCAGCGTCTTGGCGGGGTTGCTGTACGTCGCGATCGCCGGCCCGCAGCGTTCGGCGGTGCGGTCCAGGCGGGCGGCCACCTTCTCGATCGTCTCCGGCGGTGCGCTCAGCAGGCCGACGCGGTCCAGGAGCGCGAGCAACGGGGTGAACAGGGACCACAGCGCGCTGGGGCTGGCGGCCGACGTCTCGGCCTCGTCGGGCTCGAAGGGGGCCGACGCCATCGGTACGACCAGGCCGTGCACCCCGTCCACGGCCTCCGCGAGCGGGGAGCGCTGCGGGGCGACCGCGACGACGTTGCAGCCCCGCCGGTACGCCTGCTCGGCGAGGAGGGCGAGGCCGGGCTCGGTACCGTCGGTGGTGGTGATGAGCAGCAGATCGACGGAGCCCGCCCAGCCCGGCAGGCTCCAGCGCAGCGCGCCCGCGGCGGGCGCGACGCCGGTGGATTCCAGGCGGGTGACCGGCGCCGAGGCGCCCGCCAGCGCGGTGATCAGGTCGGCCACTCCGGCCGCCGCGGTACCGGGGCCCGCGATCAGTACGGACCGGGGCCGGCCCTCCGGTTTCAGCTCCGCGATGCCCGCCTCAACGGCGTGCCGGGCCGCGGTGCGGACGCGGGCGCCCGCCTCCGCCGCGCCGCGCAGCAGTCCACGGCGGTCGGCCCTGGCGAGGGCGTCCGGTACGTCGAGCAGCGACTCATCGAGCATGGGGGTGGGCCTCCGGCTCTACTTGGCGGTTTACCGGGCGTGCGCGCGGCGGGTGCCTGTTACGCGGGGCGGCGGGCCTCGTCCACCAGGAGGACCGGGATGCCGTCGCGCACCGGGTAGGCCAGCCCGCAGTCCTTGCCGGTGCAGATCAGCTCGGGCTCTTGTGCCGAGGTCGCGTCGCTGAGCGGGGCGTGGCAGGCCGGGCAGGCGAGGATCTCGAGGAGGCCGGCTTCGAGCGGCATGGGAATCCCTTCGGCATGGCGTCGTTCTGGTCCGCGCACTCGCAGTGCACGGAGGTTGGGCCAGGTCAGCCTACCGCCGGGGTGGGCGCGGTGCGTGCCCGGTGAAGGGAGCGGATTCACGGCCGGGGCGGGGGCGGGGCCCCGGCGCACGGCCTTCACCCGGCGCCGCCGAGAAGCGCCGGAGCCGCCCCCGCGCCCCGGCGCCCTCGTCCGTCAGCCCCGTACGATCGCCAGGACCTCGTCGCGGATCTTCGCCATCGTCTGCTCGTCCCTCGCTTCGACGTTCAGTCGCAGCAGGGGCTCGGTGTTGGAGGCGCGGAGGTTGAACCACCAGTCGGCGGCGGTGACGGTCAGCCCGTCGAGCTCGTCCAGGGCGAGGCCTTCCTGGCTCTCGTAGGCGGCGCGGACCGCGGCCGCGCGGGCCGACTGGTCCTCGACCGTGGAGTTGATCTCGCCCGAGCCCGTGTAGCGGTCGTACTGGGCCACCAGGGCGGAGAGCGTGCCCGCCTGGCCGCCGAGCGCGGCAAGCACGTGGAGCGCGGCCAGCATGCCGGTGTCCGCGTTCCAGAAGTCGGCGAAGTAGTAGTGCGCGGAGTGCTCGCCGCCGAAGATCGCTCCGGTGGCCGCCATCTCCTGCTTGATGAAGGAGTGGCCGACCCGGGTGCGGACGGGCGTGCCGCCGTTCTCGCGGACCACCTCGGGGACTGACCAGGAGGTGATCAGGTTGTGGATCACGGTGCCGCCGGGGTGGCGGGCGAGTTCACGGGCCGCGACCAGGGCGGTGATCGCGGAGGGCGAGACGGGCTCGCCCCGCTCGTCCACGACGAAGCAGCGGTCGGCGTCGCCGTCGAAGGCGAGGCCCAGGTCGGCGCCCTCGGCGAGCACACGGGCCTGGAGGTCCACGATGTTCGCCGGGTCGAGCGGGTTGGCCTCGTGGTTGGGGAAGGTGCCGTCCAGCTCGAAGTACATCGGGACCAGGTCGAGCGGCAGGCCCTCGAACACGGTGGGCACGGTGTGGCCGCCCATGCCGTTGCCCGCGTCGACCACGACCTTCAGGGGGCGGATGGCGGAGAGGTCGACGAGGGACTTGAGATGGGCCGCGTAGTCCGTCAACGTCTCGCGCTCGCTGATCGTGCCCGCGGTCGCCGCCGGGGCGGGGGCGCCCTGCTGCGACCACTGCTCGGCCAGTTCGCGGATCTCGGAGAGGCCGGTGTCCTGGCCGACCGGCGCGGCGCCCGCCCGGCACATCTTGATGCCGTTGTACTGGGCCGGGTTGTGCGAGGCGGTGAACATCGCGCCGGGCAGGTCCAGGGCGCCGGAGGCGTAGTACAGCTGGTCCGTGGAGCACAGGCCGATCAGTGTGACGTCGGCGCCCAGGGCGGCCGCGCCGCGCGCGAAGGCCGCCGAGAGGCCGGGCGAGGAGGGCCGCATGTCGTGGCCGACGACGATCGCGTCCGCCTGCGTCACGCGGACGAAAGCGGCGCCGAACAGCTCGGCAAGGGACTCGTCCCACTGATCCGGCACCACTCCGCGGACGTCGTACGCCTTCACGATCTGCGACAGATCAGCAGCCACGGCCCAACCTTCCCTGATGTCGTCGACGGCGCCCTCCGCGGGACGCCGACCGGTTCCCAAACTACCCGCCGCCACCTGTGCGGCAGCCACAGCTCCGGTGGACTCGGAGACGACCGGCCAACTCGGCCGGAACACGCCGGGGTTGGCCGGGCGAAGGGCTCGGGTCAGGATTCGGGCGAAGGGTGTGGGGGTCAGGATTCGGGCGAGCGCAGCACGCGCAGGTGGCCGCGGCGCCCGACCTCCATCGGGTCGGCCGCCCGCGCTCCGCCCGCTTCGGCGGCGCGCTCCTGGGGCCTGGCCGCTTCTCGTACGGCGTTGGCGAGCGCTTCCAGGTCGTCACCGCTGGGCCGGGCCGGCGCGGAAGCGTCGGTCAGCCGGACGACCTCCCAGCCGCGGGGCGCGGTGAGGCGCTCGCTGTGCTCGGCGCACAGGTCGTAGCAGTGGGGCTCGGCGTAGGTGGCGAGCGGACCGAGAACTGCGGTCGAGTCCGCGTAGACGTACGTCAGTGTCGCGACGGCAGGGCGGCCGCACGCGGTGCGCGAACAGCGACGTACAGGGCTCACGACGTTGGACGGTACCGCACTCTTGACCGGGCCGCGACGACTCTCCACCAGGTCCCTCCCCCGTGTCGCGGTGTGAGCTCGGGCACAGCGGCTTCCTGAGCAACTGCGCTGACCTGCACGGGAACATGGGGACCACGGGCAGTGACCGGCCTTTTGCCGACCGCCACTTGGGAAGATTTCGGTCAAACGATGTGAAATACCCGGCCCCCGGCGGGCCGGTAATCGATCTTTCAGCTGTCCGAAACGGTCATCCGGCGACATGTGCTCCGCGGAGCCGTCGGCGCGATCGTCATCGCGTCCGGAGGGCTACGCTGCGTCAGTGATGGACAGTTCCAGTTCAGCCGAAGGTACTGGCTCCCGTTCGGGGCCGCGGCGCCGCGACCGCCACGGCCGTGGCATGCGCGGACCCGTGGCACCGCCCCAGGTGCCGCTCTCGGCCAGCCGGGCGGAGACCTTCCGCGATCTCGTGCTCGACTCCGTGGAGCGCCTTGAGCGACGCTGGCCGCAGCTGGCCGAGGTCGAGTTCCTGGTCACCGACGTGCCGTTCAGGGAGTCCCCCGGTCCGGGGGACGACGGCGATCTGGCGGCCTGGAGCGACGAGGCGGTGCCGCTGGGCCGCGCGGTCCCGGCCGGCAAGGAGCACCCCGCGCGGATCCTGGTCTACCGCAGGCCGGTCGAGATTCGCACCAAGAACCGGGACGAGCGCGCCCTGCTCGTTCACGAGGTCGTGGTCGAGCAGGTCGCCGAACTCCTGGGCCTGGCACCGGAGTCGGTCGACCCCCGCTACGGGCAGGACTGACGCCGGTCCCGGCGGCTCTTACTTCTCCAGGACCGAGAGGTCCTGGGCCGAACCCGGTACGGCGACCATGCCCTTGTCATCGGTCAGGGTCTGCACCGTGAACATCGGCACGCCGTCCTGCGCGATGGCCAGCGTGCGCGCCGCGTAGACCGGGCCGCCGCTCGGATCGGGCTCCACCGTCAGCGCGTACGAACCCTTCAGACCCGTCGGGACGGGCGGGTCGACGGCGAGGGTCGTCCCGGCCTTCACGGTGTACGACTTGGACTGCGGCTCGCCGCCCTCGGTGCCCGCGGACGAGCTGACCTTCACCGTGGCGTCCTTGGTGCCTGTGGCGGTCAGGACCAGCGTGGAGGCCTTGTCGCGGTTGTCGGTGACCGTCGCGCGGGTGCCGACCTGCCCGGCCGCCGGGATGAAGCCGATCTCCTGCTTGTCGCCGGTCCCCCGGACCACGCGCAGCGCCGCGACAACCGGAGTGCCACCGTCCGAAACAGGGCTGAGCAGAAGGGAACCCGCGTCGCCCCTCATGACGTTCTTCAAATCAAACGACGCCGTCATCCCCGACTTCACGTGGACGGAGTCGAGCCCCACCGGGGTGAAGCTGCCCCCCTTGCCCGACAGCTTCACCTTGAGGTCCGCGTCGTCCGTGCCCTTGGCGTGGACGATCAGGCGTACGTCGGTGGCGTCGCCCGGGATGCCCGGAAGCACCTGGGAGGCGGCCGGGTCCGCCGAGGCGGGCAGCCAGTCCGCGCCCGCCTTCGCGTCGGTGGCCTGGACGACCGCGCCGACCCGGCCCGCCCGGGTGCTGACGTGGACCGTCAGGTCGTCGGCCACCGTGCCGGTCAGAGTGGAGAGGAGAACAGGCACGCTCGATTTCGCGGGGACCGTGATCCCCTCACCGATGTCCGCCTTGATGGCGCCGTCCTTGCCGAACAGCTCGATGTCGGCGACGGCCGCGGTGTCGTCCGGATTGGTCAGATGGACGTAGTCCTGGCGGTCCTTGGCCGTGGACGCCCCGGGGAACCAGAAGTCGGCGTCCGGCGCCGTGCAGTTGGTCCCGAGCAGGGCGCGCCCGACGCCGCCGGTGATCTGAGTGGTCTGCTGGGCTGCCCAGCCCGGCGCGAGCGCCCCGTCGGCGGAGCCGGTGAGGGCGGGCGCGTCGCCGCCGGACGCGGTGGCGGCGGCCGGCTTGCCCGGTTCCTTCAGGGTGACGACCGGCTTGCCGGGCGCGGGCGTGTCGGAGGCGGGCTTGGGCTTGCTGGACGCCTTGCCGTCCTTGCCCTTGGCGGGCGGGGACGACGGGCCGGCCCCACCGCTGTCGGCGGGCGGCGGCGCCGCCGATGTCAGCGTCGCGGTGCCCGGCTTGCCCCCGGCGTCGCCCTTCGGCGTGAACGCGGTGTACGTCGTCTGGGCGAGGTCGGAGTTGCTGGGCGCCGGGCAGAGGAGGCTGGAGCGCTCGACGGGCTGTCGCGCCGCGGACTGCGCGCCGGTCTGCGCCGGGGGGCCCGGCACGGTGAGCGAGGCGAAGCCGGTCAGTGCGGCGAGCGCGACGGCTCCCGCCGCGAGGGAGAGGGTGGTGCGCTTCACTGCTGGCTCCCGTCGGGGCGGTGCGGCTGCTGCTCGGGCTGCTCGGGCGGGTATCCGTAGCCGTACGGGTCGTACTGGCCGTCCGGCGGCAACGGATGTGCCTGCGGCTGCTGGTAGGGGTCGGCCGGATAGTGCCCCTGGCCGTGCCCGGCCGGGTACTGGCCCTCGTGGGCCCCGCCCGCCTGGCCATCGGCGTACTGCCCCTCGGCGAACTGGCCATCGTGCTGCGGGACTTGGGGGTACTGCGCGTCGTACTGGCCGCCGGGATGCGCACCCTGGACGTACTGCCCGTCGGTGAACTGGCCGTCGGAGGGCGGGACTTCGGGGTAGCCGGGGTCCGCGTCCTGGCCGTATTGCCCGTCCGAGTACTGGCCTTCGGGGTACTGGCCCTCGGGGTACTGCGCGGGCTGGTAGCCGGGGTACTGCTGCTGGTACGGGTCGTACGGCTGCGGGTCGTGCTGTGCGTGGTCCGGGTCGGCCGGTGAGGCGGCGTACTGCGGGGCGTCCCACTCCCCGTACGCGGGCTGCTGCGGCACCTCGGCGAGCGGGGTGCCCTGCTCGTCGGCGGGGGTCTCGGCCTCGGCCTGGGCGCGAAGTCTGCGGGCCCGGCGGCCCTCGCCCGCGACCGGCTGCGCGGGGACGGCGGCCGGGGCCGCGGTTTCCGGCTCGGGCAGGTCGTCGTCCATCTCGCGGCGGCGGCCCGGGAGGGCGAGCACGAGCAGGACGACCGCAAGACCCACCTGGGCCCAGATCCACGCGGTGCGGGTGAACGGGGTGTCGTAGGTCAGGTCGAGCTTGCCGGCCCCGGCGGGCAGTTCGAAGCCCTGGGCCCAGCCGTCGACGGTGGTCTTCTTGAGCGACTTGCCGTCGAGGGTGGCGGTCCAGCCGGGGGCGGCCTTGTCGGCGATCCGCAGCACGCGGCCCGCCTCGCCCGCCGGGATCGTGGTGTGGACGTCGACGGGATCGGCGGCGACCGGCAGCGTCCCGCCGCCGTTCGCCGGGACGATCACGGCGCGCGCGACCTGACGGTCCACCCGCCACAGGGCGCTGCCGTCGAGTTGGCTGAGCCGGCTGAGTCCGGGCGTCGCGTCCAGGGTGCGCGCGAACTCGCGGGGCGCGCCGTCGCGGACCAGCACATAGCGCACGGCGAAGCCGCTGAGCTGGCTGGACTGGTCGGCGCCGGAGCCCGCGACGAGGTTCGACACGACCTTGCCGAGCCGGGCGTCGTCGCCGCCGGACGCGGCGAGTTCGGCATCGCCGAGCTGTCCGCCCGAGCCCCGTACCAGCGTGTACGCGACCTTGGCGGGCGAGGTGCCGCCGAGCACCAGGGTGCGGGCCTGGTCGCGGGTGCCGCTCTCCTCGGCGACGAACGCCGGTACCTGCGCCGGGTCGCGGCGCCCCAGCGGGCCGTCGGCGCCGCCGATCATCCAGTGGGCCGCGGAGTACACGGGACCGAGCGCGGCAGCGAGCGCGATCAGCGCGGCGACGGGCTGGCGCCAGCCGAAGCCGTGCCCGGCGACGCGGGTCCGGCCGTGTTCGGCCCCGAGCACGGCGGCGGCTAGCAGCGCGAGCCCGTACACGAGCGTCGCCGGGCCCGCCCAGGCACTGCGGTTGGTCAGGATCGCGAAGAGGAATCCGATGAGCGCGACCGCCCAGGCGGTGCGGATGGCGAACCCGCGGTCGGTGCGCAGCAGCGCCGCGAGCGCCGCCGCGACGAAGCCGATGAGCAGCAGCCCGCCGACCGTCTTGGGGCCGCCGGGACTGGCCCCGAGCAGGTCGAGCGCGCCGGCCGAGCCGTCCCCGTAGGCGAGGCCCGCCTCCTTGAGGAAGCCGGACGGGCCGGTGAGCAGGGAGAGCGACCAGGGCGCGAGCATGAGGAGCGGGGTGCCGACGGCGGCCAGGAAGCGCGGCCCGTACGCGGCGATGTCACCCCGGCGCAGCACGAGCACGCCGATGCCGAGCAGCACCGCGATCGGCCAGACGACCGGGGTGAACGCCATGGCGATGGTCAGAAACAGCGCGTACGCCCAGGTGGCGCGCCAGCTGCCGCGGCCGCCGTCGCCCCGGAACCCGGCGGCGGACACCGCGGCGCGGGCGATCGGCGGCAGCAGGACGGCGAGGACGGCGGTGCCGAGCCGGCCGGCGGCGAGTGCGCCGGTGGCGGCGGGCAGGAAGGCGTAGGCGATGGCCGCCCAGGCGCGCAGCTGGCGGGACCCGACGAGCGGGCGCGAGGCGAAGTACGCGGTGAGTCCGGCCAGCGGGACCGAGCAGACGAGCAGCAGGGTCAGGGCGAAGCCGGTCGAGCCGAAGCAGAGCGCGGACAGCGCGGCGATGATCGCCAGATAGGGCGGTGCGGTCTGGGTGCCGCCGGTGCCGACCGGGTGCCAGGCGTCGGCGTAGCGGCTCCACAGGTCGCCGACGTGGGCGGGGGCCGGCAGCAGGGCGCCGCCCATGAGCGCGCCGCCGCCGAGCAGGTTGCGGCAGGCGACCAGCGAGACGAGCAGCAGCAGCGCGAAGAGGACCGGTGCCGGTTTGCGGGCGATCTTCTTCAGCCGGGCGAACTGCTCGATCTCCAGGAAGTCGGCGTCGTCGCCACCGGGTCCGGACTCGACGACGCCGTGCCGGGAGCCTCCGGAGTCCTCACTGCCGGCCCCCAGGCTGCTCGCGACGGATTCGACGGTGGCGCGGATGGTGGCGCCGGGCGGCGGGAACAGGGGCCGCAGTTCGGCGGCCTCGATGGCGCTCTTGCCGCGGGCGCGCCGCCCGGCGAGGATCCGCCCGGGGCGCAGCAGCGTGCCGAAGAGGCCCATGACCTCGTCCATGGCCTGCCCGGGGACCTTGCCCACCAGATAGGCGACGGTCCGCAGGAGGGTGCCGATCACGATGCGCAGAAGTACGTACGGGAGCAGCGCGGCACGGGAGTTGACGAGCATGGTGTAGACGGCGCCGGCCTTGTCGACCCGGTGCGGGTCGACGGCGGAGCGTCCGGCGCAGTCGACGGCGCGCCGTTCGCGGGCGGCCGCCTCGGCGTGGCGGACCACCGCGTCCGGGGCGATCAGGACGGAGTGTCCGGCGGTGTGCGCGCGCCAGCACAAGTCGACGTCGTCGCGCATCAGGGGCAGTCTGCGGTCGAAGCCGCCGAGTTGGTCCCACACGTCGCGGCGGATCAGCATGCCCGCCGAGGACACCGACAGCACGGGGCGGACCTGGTCGTGCTGGCCCTGGTCCTGTTCGCGCCGGTCGAGGCCGGTCCAGCGGCGCCCGCTGTGGGCGATGGAGACACCGACTTCGAGTAGTTGCTTGCGGTCGTACCAGCCGCGCAGCTTGGGTCCGACGATCGCGGCGTGCTCGTCGGCGTCGGCGACGCGCAGCAGTTCGGCGAGCGCGTCGGGCGCGGGCGCGCAGTCGTCGTGGAGCAGCCAGAGCCACTGCACGGGCTCGCCGTGCGGGAGTTCGGGCAGGTCGTAGCTGTCGTCGCGCCAGCTGCGCGAGACCGGGTCCCAGCCGCTGGGGCGCTTCAGATAGGGCAGTTCCTCGGGGCCGAGCACCGGTGCGGTGCGGGCGGCCTCCTCGACGGCGGCGCCGAAACCGGTGCGGCGGGCGAGGTGCAGGACGCGTTCGGCGCCGAGGGCCTCGGTGACCAGGCGGGCGGAGTCGTCGGCGCTGCCGGTGTCGGCGGCGTACGCGTTCTGCACGGGGCGTTCCTGGCCGAGGAGTCCGGCCAGGACGTCGGGGAGCCAGCGTGCGCCGTCGTGCGAGACGAGGACGGCGGTGACGACGTGTCGGGGGAATTCGGGAGTCGCGGCCGCCTCGTACGGGGCCGTCGACTGGCTGTGCACGGACATCGAGGTACGGGCCCCTCCGCCCCGGAAGGCTGCTGTGCTGACTGCGGTCGGCGCGGCCGGCGGTGCGAGACGGGCTCTGACGTGACCGGAGTGCCGTGGACAGCGCCCCACCCTAACGGCTGCCGCACAAACGGTCCGCCGCCTGCGGACTGGGCACAGGGGACGGACCGTTGGTTGTGTACGGAGTTGGGCGGTTTGGGCACCCGAGCGAGCCGCCGCGGGTCGGACGGCGGCCTTCCTCGGGTGGCGACCTTTCGCCGGACCTTCAGACGGCGGCCTTCTTCAGACGTCGGCGCTCCCGCTCGGACAAGCCGCCCCAGATACCGAACCGCTCGTCGTTGGCGAGGGCGTACTCAAGGCATTCGGAGCGGACTTCACAGGCGAGGCAGACCTTCTTGGCCTCCCTGGTGGAGCCGCCCTTCTCGGGGAAGAAGGATTCGGGGTCGGTCTGGGCGCAGAGTGCCCGTTCCTGCCAGCCGAGCTCCTCTTCGGCCTCGTCGACCAGCAGTTCCTGAAACAGCTCGGTCATATGCGCCCCTCGTCTGTCTTTTACTGCCCCGTGATGTTGCCGTCACCGAATCCGGGCGAACGACACGAGTGAAATTACAAGTGTGTGGATCCGGGCGAGTCAAGCCGAGATCTGCTATTGGGCCCCGTATTCACCCTGCGGAACCAAGGCTATGCGGAAAGTGTGCAAATCGGCAAAAACGTCACACACATCATCGGCCCGCGCCGACACCTTCCGCCGACTCCCACTCGGCTCCCGCTCGACTGCGACTACAGAGGAGGACGAGGCGAGTGTTGATCTTGTTGCGCCCCTACCCGGAAAGCGGTCGGGATCACATTCGGATCACGAGAAGGCGACGGCGTTTGAATGGCCTGTTGTTGCGCCACATCTCCCGCCCCGCGACTGCACAAACCTTTCTCCCACCCCAGTAACCGGATGAGGTGAAACAATGCCGCCAAATCGGGCATTGGGTTGACAACGACACCGCCGACCCGTTCTCCTGGACTGCATGTCAGCGACCACAGTGCACCGAGCGACCCACATCCGTGGGTTCCGCAGCGCTGTCCAGGCCCGCTGTTGCTGTTCCAGCTGTTGATCCCGCACCTCTTCCCCGTGCGATCCAGCTTCTCCCCCCGCCTCCCCTGAGACGCCCACGCGCCAGCGGCGGCCGCCGTCTCCACCGAGACACCTCATCTGCGACACCCCAGCACTTCTGCCGAGGAACCCCCGCACCATGAACAGCAGCCACAGCGACCTCCAGATCGCCGGCGACATCCTTGAGGTCCAGCACCTCCTGCAGCCCGCCCGCCCGCACCCCGTGACGGTCGCCGAGTTCGCGGGCCTCGCCCGCTCCATCGCCGCCGACCGCTCCCAGTGGGCCCACCTCGTCCAGTACGACGCGACCTCGCGCTGGTACCACCGGCTGCGCACGGTTCCCCAAGCTCTCGGCTCCACTCGAGCAGGGGAGGCCCCAATCGGCTACGAGGTCTGGCTGCTGTCCTGGGTGCCCGGCCAGGGCAGCGGCGCCCACGACCACGGCGCCTCCTCGGGCGTGCTGACCGTCCTGGACGGCGAGTTGACCGAGCGCACCGAGCGCGGCGCAGGCACCCTGACCTCCGGGTCCCAACGGGTCTTCGCGCCGGGCTACGTCCACGAGGTCGTCAACGACTCCCTGGAGCCGGCCGTCAGCCTGCACGTCTACTACCCGGGCCTGACCGACATGCCGATGCACCCCAGCCAGTCCGCCCCGGCGGCCCAGGATGTCGTACCCGCCTGACACCCCACCCGTCGCCCGACCACCGCCCCCCAGCGGACAGGCTCCGCCTGACAGACTGTCTGCATGCGCATTGTGGTCTTGGCAGGCGGCATCGGTGGTGCCCGCTTCCTCCGTGGTCTGAAGTCCGCCGCCCCCGACGCGGACATCACCGTCATCGGCAACACCGGTGACGACATCCATCTGTTCGGCCTGAAGGTCTGCCCCGACCTCGACACCGTGATGTACACCCTGGGCGGTGGCATCAACGAGGAGCAGGGCTGGGGGCGTACCGACGAGACCTTCAAGGTCAAGGAGGAGCTCGCGGCGTACGGCGTGGGACCCGAGTGGTTCGGACTCGGCGACCGCGACTTCGCGACCCACATCGTCCGTACGCAGATGCTGGGCGCGGGCTACTCGCTGAGCGCCGTCACCGAGGCGCTGTGCGCCCGCTGGCAGCCCGGCGTCCGCCTCATCCCGATGTCCGACGACCGGGTGGAGACCCATGTCGCCGTCGACCTGGACGGCGAGCGCAGGGCGATCCACTTCCAGGAGTACTGGGTGAGGCTGCGCGCCTCCGTGGACGCGCAGGCAGTGGTCCCGGTCGGCGCCGAGCAGGCCAAGCCCGCGCCCGGCGTCCTCGAAGCGATCGCCGCGGCCGACGTCATCCTCTTCCCGCCGTCCAACCCGGTCGTCTCGGTCGGCACGATCCTGGCCGTACCCGGCATCCGCGAGGCGATCGCGGAGGCGGGCGTGCCGGTGGTCGGCCTCTCTCCCATCGTCGGTGACGCGCCGGTGCGCGGCATGGCGGACAAGGTGCTCGCGGCGGTCGGCGTCGAGTCCACGGCGGCGGCGGTGGCCGAGCACTACGGCTCGGGCCTGCTCGACGGCTGGCTCATCGACACGGTCGATGCCGCCTCGGTCGCCCGCGTCGAGGAGGCGGGCATCCGCTGCCGCGCCGTGCCGCTGATGATGACGGACCTGGAGGCGACGACCGCGATGGCCCGCGAGGCGCTGACGCTGGCCGAGGAGGTCCGCGCGTGAACGCTCCTTCCTTCCGGGTGTGGGCGGTCCCCGGACTGCCGGAGATCCAGGCGGGTGACGACCTCGCGAAGCTGATAGCGACGGCCGCGCCCGATCTCGCCGACGGCGACATCCTGCTCGTCACCTCGAAGATCGTCTCCAAGGCGGAGGGCCGCATCGTGGAGGCCGCCGACCGCGAGGCGGCCATAGACACGGAGACGGTACGGGTGGTGGCCCGCCGCGGCGCCCTGCGCATCGTCGAGAACCGCCAGGGCCTGGTCATGGCCGCGGCGGGCGTCGACGCCTCCAACACCCGGGCCGGCACCGTGCTGCTGCTGCCCGAGGATCCGGACGCCTCGGCGGCCGCGATCCGCGCCGGGCTGCGCGACGCGCTCGGCGTCGAGGTCGGCGTGATCGTGACGGACACCTTCGGGCGCCCGTGGCGCAGCGGCCTGACCGACGTGGCGATCGGCGCGAGTGGCGTACGGGTCCTGGACGATCTGCGCGGCGGCACGGACGCGCACGGCAACCCGCTGAGCGCGACGGTGATCTCGCACGCCGACGAACTGGCCGCGGCGGGCGACCTGGTGAAGGGCAAGGCCGGCGGTCTCCCGGTCGCCGTGGTCCGGGGGCTGGCGCACCTGGCGGGCGAGGGCTCGGCCCGCGAGATGGTCCGCGCCCCGGCGGACGACATGTTCCGCCTCGGCACCTCGGAGGCGGTCCGGGAGGCGGTCACCCAGCGGCGTACGGTGCGGGCCTTCACGGCCGAGCCCGTCGACCCGGGCGCCGTGCGGCGCGCGGTGGAGGCGGCGGTGACCGCCCCGGCCCCGCACCACACGACGCCCTGGCGCTTCGTCCTGCTCGAATCGCCCGAGTCGCGCACCCGGCTGCTCGACGCGATGCGGGACGCCTGGATCGAGGACCTGCGCCGCGACGAGAAGTCCGAGGAGTCCATCGCCAAGCGCGTGGCCCGCGGCGACGTCCTGCGCGCCGCACCGTACTTGGTCGTTCCCTGCCTGGTGATGGACGGCTCACACACCTACGGCGATGCCCGCCGCGACGGTGCCGAGCGCGAGATGTTCGTGGTCGCGGCGGGCGCCGGCGTCCAGAACTTCCTGGTCGCCCTGGCCGGCGAACGCCTGGGCTCGGCCTGGGTGTCCTCGACGATGTTCTGCCGCGACGTGGTACGCGACTGCCTTGATCTGCCCGCGGGTTGGGACCCCATGGGGGCGGTGGCCGTGGGCCACGCGGCTCAGCCTGCCAAGGAGCGGCCGGCGCGGGAGGCTTCGGACTTCATCGAGGTGCGCTGAACTCCCCTACAGCGCCGCGATGTTACGGGGCTGCATGCGCGGCGCGCGGCGGGGCGGGGTCCGTCCGCTCAGCAGGATCAGGCGGGCGGCCCGGTGGCGCTGGCCCGCGTACGGTTCGAGCAGTGACAGCATCTCGGCGTCGTCGGCATGGCGGTTGCCCGCGAGGGCGTGGCCGATGATGCCGGGCAGGTGGAGGTCGCCGACTGTCACCAAGTCGGCTGCCCCGATGGCCCGTTGGAGGGCTTCGGCCGATGTCCACGGGCCGATGCCGGGGATGAGTTCGAGGCGTTCGGCGGCGGCTCGCGGGGCCATCGCCACCGCCTCCTCCATCCGGCGGGCCACCCGTACCGCGCGCAGGATCGTCGCCGACCTCTTGGAGTCGACCCCGGCGCGATGCCACTCCCAGGACGGGATCAGCGCCCAGGTCCGGGGTTCGGGCATGACGTGCATGCCCTCGGGCGCACCCGGGGCGGGCTCGCCGTACTTGCGCACCAGGAGCCGCCAGGCGCGGTAGGCCTCGTCCGCGGTGACCTTCTGCTCCAGGATCGACGGGATCAGGGATTCCAGCACCAGACCGGTACGGGTCAGGCGCAGGCCGGGGCGGGCGCGGTGTGTCTCGGCGACGAGGCGGTGGCGGGGCTCGAAGTCATCGAAGTCGTCCAACTCCCCCAGCATCGCCGGGAGTTGGTCCAGCATCCACTGAGCGCCCGGCCCCCACGCATCGGCGTGCGCCACGCCCTCGCGGGCGGTCACCCGCAGGGTGGCGGGCCCGGCCGGAGTGCGCGAGGTGCGCCAGACCGCGCCGTCGGCGGTGGTGCGGAAGGTGGGGTCGGCGGGGCCGCGCCTGAGGGGCGTCAGCGTGAGGGCGAGGTCGAGGGGGCCCTTGCTCGGGGCCCAGATCCGCGACTGTGCCGCCGGGCGCGGTGCGGGGATGCCGGCGCGGCTGCTGGTGCGGGGGGTGAATCGTCCTGCCACCCTTCGAGGGTACGGGGTCCCTTCCCCGCCCGGGGCGCCCGAGTGCCGGGGCCCCCGGCCCCCAGACCCCGTTCGCGCCTCGCGGGCGCTCGTCGCGGGGAACCGCGCGAGCACCCCGCTCGGTCTGCGGACGACGGACCCCCGCCCGGCGCGGGGCTACTGGTCCGAGGAGAAGCGCACGGCGCCCGCCGGGAGCACGGTGTCGCACCAGACCCTGACACCGTGGCGGAGCTCGTTGTCGGGACCCACCCGCGCGCCGTCGCCCACGACCGCTCCGGCCAGGATCGTCCGCGCGCCGATGCGCGCCCCGGCTCCCACCAGCGAGTCCGTGATCACCGCGCCCGGTTCGATCACCGCGTCGGACAGGATCGTGCTGCCCGTGATCCGCGCGCCCTCGCCGACCACCGCACCGTGGCCCACCACCGTGCCGCCCGTCAGCTTCGCGTCGGGCGCGACCGTCGCCGTCGGCAGGACGAGGCGGTCGCCGCAGCGGCCGGGGACCGCCGGGGAGGGGGCCCGGCCGAGCACCAGGTCGGCCGAGCCGCGGACGAAGGCCTGCGGGGTACCCAGGTCCAGCCAGTACGTCGAATCCACCATGCCCTGGAGGTGCGCGCCCCCGGCCAGCAGGCCGGGGAAGGTCTCCCGCTCCACCGAGACGGGCCGGCCCGCCGGGATGTCGTCGATCACCGAGCGGCGGAACACGTACGCCCCCGCGTTGATCTGGTCGGTGACGATCTCCTCGGGGGTCTGCGGCTTCTCCAGGAAGGCCGTGACCCGCCCGGTCGGATCCGTGGGAACGAGGCCGAACGCCCTCGGGTCCTCGACCCGGGTCAGATGCAGGGAGACGTCCGCACCGGACGAGCTGTGGGTGTCGACCAGCGCCCTGATGTCCAAGCCCGTCAGGATGTCGCCGTTGAAGATCAGCACCGGGTCGTCGGGGCCCGAGGTCAGTCTGGACGCCACGTTGCGGATGGCGCCGCCGGTGCCGAGCGGCTCGTCCTCCGTCACGTACTCGATGCTGAGGCCGAGCGCGGAGCCGTCGCCGAAGTACGGCTCGAACACCTCGGCCAGGTAGGAGGTGGCCAGGACGATGTGGTCGACGCCCGCCGCGTGGGCGCGGGCCAGTTGGTGGGTGAGGAACGGGACCCCGGCCGCCGGAACCATCGGCTTCGGGGTGTTCACCGTGAGCGGGCGCAGCCTCGTGCCCTTGCCGCCGACCAGGAGGATCGCTTCTGTCACCTGTCGTCTCTGCTTCCTGCTGGGGCCGGCCTTCGGATTCCGTCGCGTTCCGGCGGAACTCCCGGCCGGCCAGTGTATGCAGACTGTCCGGATGCTCATGCGGCCCGGTCAGCGCCGGCCCTGGTAGTGCGCCGCGGAGACGCGGGCCGTGCCGAGCCTGCTGTACAGGCGCGCCCCCGGGCAGTCGGTCGAGAACCCGTCGCGGTGACCGGAGATGGCGTTGAGCCTGACGCTGCGCCCCTTCTTGTAGCGGTTGCCGCCGCCCGAGACCAGCGTGCTCCTGCCCGCCGGGTTCACTCCGTACAGTCCGAGCTTCCAGGCGGCGAGCTTTTCGATGGCTTTGAGGGCGGCGGCCGACGGGTTGGTGTTGTTGTACGTGCCAAGGACCGCGATGCCCGTGCTGTTGGTGTTGAAACCGAGAGTGTGCGCGCCCATGACGGCCTTGGCCACACCCCCGGCGCGGCCTTCGTAGATGTTTCCGCACTTGTCGACGGCGAAGTTGTAGCCGATGTCCCGCCAGCCGCTGCTCTTGACGTGGTAGCGGTAGATACTGCGCAGGACGGAGGGCGCCTGGGCGCAGCTGTATCCGTTGCCCGACGCGGTGTGGTGGACGAAGGCGACCTTGACGCTCTTGGTGTAGACGAAGCCCTTCTCGCGCAGCCGCTCGTCGGCGCCCCAGCCCCGGCGGGTGATGATGCGCGGCCGCGCCCCGACGTACGGGCGGGCCCGCGATCCGGCGCCGAGCCCCTCGGACGCCTCGGACACCTCCGCCGCCTCGGCCTCGCTCGCGGCCTTGTCGAGCGCGGGCAGGACGGTGGGGCCCTGCCCGGCGGGGGAGTTCTCGGATTCGTCCTCGCCCGCGGGGCCCGCGCCGGGGTCGACGAGATCCAGGCGCAGACCGGCGGGGAGCGGCGCGGCGGCGCGTTCCCCTTCGGCCGGTTCGGCGCTCACCCGGGCCTCGACGGCGTCCGAGTCGCCCACCCACAGCGGGGCGGTGGAGCCGTGTGGGGCGCCCCCGGCCTCGGCGGTGCCCGGGTCGGCGGCGTGGTCGTGGTTGTGGGTTTCCAGGTCCTGCCAGGCGGACCAGGCGCCGCCCGCGCGGGCCCGGGTGCGGACCTGGACGCTGCCGTGCAGTTCGTCCCGCACGTCGTCCCAGACCACACCGACCAGGGAGAACGGCTTCACCTCCCGTTGTGCCAGGCCCTCTTGGGTGCCGCCGGCCCCCGAGCGGTCCGCGTCCAGCGGAGTCAGGGGCAGCGACTGGGTGGAGCCCGCGGGTTCGGCGGCGGAGGAGGACGCCACCGCTACGGGCGCCGTGGCCGCCAGAGGGAGGGCGAGCGCCGCGACAGTGGCGACGCCGATCGAAGAGGCGAGGAAGCTACGCATGCAGACGATGGTGGACATACTTGTACAAATCTGTCCATTGCGGAACTGACGGCCCGTCGGCCAAACCGGTGTACGCACCCGGCCCACCGGTGCCGGTGCCACACGGGCGCGCCCCGTAGCCTTGCCCGTGTGAACGCCAGCGACCGCACCCCTGCCGACCTGCTGCGATCCGCGCTCGCCGCGGACCCGGGCCGCCCCTTCATCACCTTCTACGACGACGCCACCGGCGAGCGGGTGGAACTGTCCGTCGCCACCTTCGCCAATTGGGTGGCCAAGACCGCGAATCTGCTCCAGGGCGATCTCGCCGCCTCGCCCGGCGACCGGCTCGCGCTGCTGCTGCCCGCGCACTGGCAGAGCGCCGTGTGGCTGATGGCCTGCCACTCGGTGGGCGTGGCCGTCGAGATCGGCGGCGCGGCGGCCGAAGCCGACCTCGTGGTCAGCGGCCCCGACACACTGGAGGAGGCCCGCGCCTGCACCGGTGAGCGGGTGGCGCTCGCGCTACGCCCGCTCGGCGGCCGCTTCCCGCAACCGCCCGCCGGCTTCGTGGACTACGCCGTCGAGGTGCCGAGCCAGGGCGACCGGTTCGCGCCGTACGCGCCCGTCGACCCGGCAGGTCCCGCCCTCACCGTCGACGGGATCGACATGAGCGCCGCCGAACTCGTGGCACGGGCCCGCGAGGAGGCCGCGGCGCTCGGCCTCGGCGCCGGTGCGAGGCTGCTCTCGGCGCTCTCGTACGACAGCTGGCGCGGTCTGGCCCACGGGCTGTACGCGCCGCTCGCCTCGGGCGGCTCCGTCGTCCTGTGCCGCAACCTGGCTCAACTGGCCGACGGCGGGCTGGAGAAGCGCGCCGAGAGCGAGCGCGTCACCCACCGCTCGCTGTAGGGGCCGGTACCGATCTCCACCCTTGTGGCCCACTGAACGCCGAGCCCCCGGGCCCCGCCGCCCACCCCGGTACATGATCGACCGTACGCACAACCACGCGCGATGCGGTCGTCCACCGGGGTGCCCGGCGGGCCGGCGCGCCGCCGACCCGTGACGGCCCGATGGCCATGAAGGCCGTGAAGGATGGACGCCGACGTGACCGACAGTGCTGGCACGCCCCCCGAACCGGAGCACCGGCCCGGGGACGAGCAGCCACCGCCGGGCACCGACACGGAACCGGCGACCACGGACGACGCGGACGCCGACACCGACGCCGACGGGGAACCGGACGCACAGGCCACGGCCACGGACGACGGCAAAAGCGACAGCGACAGCGACAGCGACAGCGGTATCGACGCCGGAACGGACGCGGACGCGGAGCCGGAGGCCGTCGGCGGGGTCAAGAAGGGCCGCCGATGGCTGCGTTGGACCGCGCTCGGCCTCTCCGTCGCCGTGCTCGCCGCCGCCGGGACCGGCTGGTGGCTCTACAAGAAGCTCGACGGCAACATCCACACCGACACCTCCGCCGCACACGAACTGGAGGAGTACGAGCGGGAGCGGCCCGCCTCCCTCGTGCGCGGCGCGGAGAACGTGCTGCTCATCGGCTCGGACTCGCGCGCGGGCAGCAACTCCAGGTACGGCAGGGACGACGGCGGCGCCCAGCGCTCGGACACCACGATCCTGCTGCACCTGGCCGCCGACCGGCGCAGCGCAACCGCCGTCTCGCTGCCGCGTGACCTGATGGTGGACATCCCCGGCTGCGGCAGACCGGACGGCACCCGCACCAACGAGCAATTCGCCCAGTTCAACTGGGCGTTCGAGTTCGGCGGCGCGGCCTGCTCGATCCGTACGGTCGAGAAGATGACCCGGGTGCGCGTCGACCACCACATGGTCATCGACTTCAACGGGTTCAAGGACATGGTCGACGCGGTGGACGGCGTGGAGGTGTGCCTGAAGGAGCCCGTCGACGACCAGCAGGCCCATGTGAAGCTCCCCGCCGGACGCCAGATCCTGCACGGCGAGCAGGCACTCGGCTTCGTACGCTCCCGGCACGGCATCGGCGACGGCAGCGACACCCAACGCATGGACCGCCAACAGCAGTTCCTCGGTTCGCTGGTCAAGAAGGTGCAGAGCAACGGCGTGCTGCTCAACCCGACGCGGCTCTATCCGGTCCTGGACGCGGCGACCAAGTCGATCACTACGGATGCCGGCCTGAACACCCTGCGGGACCTGTACGACCTGGTGCGGTCGATGCGCGACATTCCGACCGAGAACGTCCAGTTCCTCACGGTTCCGCGTCAGGCCTACGCGTACGACCAGAACCGCGACGAGCTCGTACAGCCGGACGCGGACCGGCTGTTCCAGCAATTGCGGGAGGATCTTCCGGTCAAGGTGGCCGTCCCCGCGGATGGCGCGAAGACCAACGCGGGCAACAAGGGCGGCGCCGGATCCGACGGCGACAAGCCGGACGATCCGGACCCCTCGCCGAGCCCGTCTCCCGCGCCCACCTATGCGGGGACCACCGCGGCCTCGGGCATGTGCGGTTAGGCACCCGACCGAGGAAATGCCCGCGCCGGTCTACGGATTGAGGCCAAATGCCCGGTTGTAAAGGGCGTGGAATTTGTCACGGCCGTCGCTCTTGGCTGAACTGGCCAGATAGTGTGACGCGATCCGGTGCGAGTGGCCAGCGGGCCGCGCACTGCAGGAGCGAATGATTGAGCGCTTTGGGGGAAGCGACTCGGCACCGACGGAGGACAGAAGCGACCGTGGATGCGCAGAGCCGTGGGCGGGCCGACGAGGTCGACCCCGCCGACCAGTGGGTTCTCAACCCGGAAACCGGCAATTACGAATTGCGACTGAATCCTTCCGGTACGCAGTCGGATTCCGGCCCCTCCCGGTCCGG
Source organism: Streptomyces sp. NBC_01431 (assembly GCF_036231355.1). Lineage (NCBI taxonomy): Bacteria > Bacillati > Actinomycetota > Actinomycetes > Kitasatosporales > Streptomycetaceae > Streptomyces > Streptomyces sp. NBC_01431. Next base: position 4,967,377 of record NZ_CP109496.1, on the reverse strand, counting down.
CGGCACCGCATCCAGCAGAAGAAAGGCCCCGTCCGGCCGCTCCGGGCGCCGCGAGGTGCCGGAGCAGCGCAACCGCCGGGGCGAAAAGCCCCCCGAGGCGTCCGCCGACGGCCAGGGCCGCCGCAAGCGCAAGCCCAAGGCGCCCCGCAAGAAGAAGGCGCTGCTGTGGACGGGCGGGGTGATGGGCTTCGTCCTCGTCGTCGGCGCGGGCGGTGCCTACTGGCTCTACCAGCACTTCAACGGCAATCTGAACACCGTCGACGTGGGTGACGCGGGCAGCAAGAGCTCGGTGCCGGACGGGGCGTTCAACATCCTCGTCATCGGCACCGACAAGCGCACCGGCAAGGGCAACGACGGCTACGGCGACGCCGGCAGCGAGGGCCACGCCGACACCAACATCCTCTTCCACGTCTCCGCGGACCGGACCAACGCGACCGCGATGTCCATCCCGCGCGACATGATCATCGACGTCCCCGACTGCCCGACGAAGCAGCAGGACGGCACCACCAAGACGGTCCGGGCCGAGCGGAAGGTGCGCTTCAACACCAGCCTGGGCCAGGAGGGCCGCGACCCGGGCTGCACGATGCGTACGGTCAAGCAGCTCACCGGTCTCAACGTCGACCACTTCATGATGGCGGACTTCAACGCCGTCAAGGAGCTGTCGACGGCCGTCGGCGGCGTCAAGGTCTGCCTCACCAAGCCGGTGAACGACCCCAAGTCGCATCTGAAGCTCCCGGCCGGTGAGAGCGTCGTCAAGGGCGAGCAGGCCCTCGCGTTCGTACGGACCCGGCACAGCTTCGGCGACGAGAGCGACCTCTCCCGGATCAAGCAGCAGCAGCAGTTCCTGAGTTCGATGATCCGGCAGATGAAGTCGGACGACACCCTGGGCAGCCCGACCAAGATGTACGGTCTCGCGGACGCGGCGACCAAGGCGCTCACGGTCGACTCCGGGATAGGCAGCATCAAGAAGCTGACCGACCTCGCCCAGGTGCTCGGCAAGATCGACGCGAAGAACATCACCTTCACCACGCTGCCGGTGATCGACAACCCGGCCGAGGGCAAGAAGCACATCACGGTCGTGCCCGACCCGACGAAGGCCGACGCGCTGTTCGCGATGATGCGCTCCGACACCTCGCTGACCGAGGTCAAGAAGAAGGAGGCGGACGCCAAGAGCGCGGCCGCCGCCGAGGAGGCCGCCCGCCTCAACGGCCCGCGCGCCAAGTCGTCCGACGTACGGGTCACCGTGCTCAACGGGGGTGCGGAGGCCGGTTCTGCGGGCACGGTGGTCACCTGGCTGCAGAACCAGGAGGGCGTACTCAAGTCGAGCAACGGCTCGAACGCGCCGGCCAAGGTGCCCGCGACGGTCCTCGCGTACGCGCCGAACCAGGCGGACCAGGCCCGCAAGCTCGCGGACCTGTTCGGCCTGCCGGCCTCGGCCCTGAAGCCGGGCACGAAGGACGCCGTGGGCAAGGAGGCCATGGTGCTGACCCTCGGCCCCGACTTCAAGCAGGCGGGAACACCCATCGCCGCTCCGGCCAAGGCGCCGGAGGGCATTCAGAAGGTCGAAGCCGACAAGTCGGTGTGCGCCAAGTAACGGACACTCACGGCCCGTCCGGGCCCGGGGGGAGTCTGAACGACAGGGGGGTTTTGGGGTGGGCAAGAACAGCGTGCGCGGGGAGGGGACACCCGGCCGCGTGGAGCACGCGGGCGAACTCGGCTGGGACGAGAGCCTGTACGGGGACGACGCGTCCGAGGCGTCCGGCACGGCCGCGGGATCCTCGGGTCATTCGGGATCCGACGGTGCCACGGAGCCCGCGCGGTCCGGCGAGTCCAAGGACGACTCCGGCGCGTCGAAGGACGGGCCCGGCAAGGGCGGCGGCCCCGGTTCCGCGGCGGGCACCGGGCACCGAAGGGGCGGGCGCCGCAAACGCGGCAAACGCAAGCACCGAATACTGAGATGGACCGCGATCACGCTCGCGGTCCTCATACTCGGGACGGCCAGCGCCGGTTACCTGTACTACCAGCACCTGAACAACAGCATCCGCAAGGGCGACCGCAGTGCGGGCGGCAGCGACGCCAAGAAGACCGCGCCGAACGCCGACGGCCAGACGCCGTTGAACATCCTGCTCATCGGCTCGGACAGCCGGGCCTCGGACGACAACGTCAAGCTCGGCGGCGGCAAGGACATCCGGGACGGCGACGCGCACGCGGACGTACAGATGCTGCTGCACGTCTCGGCCGACCGCAAGAACGCCTCGGTCGTGAGCATCCCGCGCGACACTCGGGTGGACGTGCCCGAGTGCAAGGACACCGTGAAGAACAAGGTCAACCCGCCCACGAACGCCATCATCAACGAGGCGCTCGGGCGCGGCGGGGCGGGCTGTGTCCTGGACACCTGGGAGAAGCTGACCGGCATCTACATCGACCACTGGATGATGGTCGACTTCGCCGGTGTCGTGGCCATCTCGGACGCGGTGGGCGGCGCCGACGTCTGCGTGAAGCAGAACATCGACGACCACCCCACGAAGCTCCAGAAGGGCGGCTCGGGTCTGCACCTCACCGCGGGCAACCACACGGTGAAGGGCGAGCAGGCCCTCCAGTGGCTGCGCACCCGGCACGCCTTCGGCAGCGACATCGGCCGCTCCGAAGCCCAGCACATGTACATGAACTCGGTGATCCGCAACCTCAAGGACCAGAACGCGTTCACCGACACGGGCCGCCTGATGGGCATCGCCGAAACCGCGGTCAAGGCGCTCCAGGTGTCCTCGGAGCTCAACGTCAAGAAGCTGTTCGACCTGGGGATGGAGCTCAAGGACATCCCCATGGACCGCATCAACATGCTGACCATGCCGCGCCTGCCCGACCCCAAGGACCCGGATGCCCACGTGGTGCCGGACAAGGCCAAGGCCGACGCGCTGTGGGCGCTGCTGCGGGACGACAAGCCGCTGGACGGCAAGAGCGACGGCAAGCCTGCCGCCGCGCCCTCCAAGGGGCCGGCCGCGGCAAGCGCCGACTCGCTCGCGGTGACCGTGGTCAACGGCACCGGCACGGGCGGCCGCGTCGCCGCCAAGGGCCGGGCCACCGAGGTGGTCAACGCCCTCAAGGCCAAGGGCTTCAAGAAGGCCGACACGGGTTCCAGCAACCCCGCCTCCGCCAGTGAGGTCGACTACCCCCAGGCTTCGGGCGCGCAGGGCAAGGCGGACGCGGAGTCGATCGCCACGGCGCTCGGCCTGCCCGCCTCCGCGGTCAAGGCCTCCGACGTCAAGAGTCTGACCCTGGTGGTCGGCGCCGACTGGCGCAGCGGCGACAGCTACCCGAAGCAGGATCCCAAGGCGAGCGACCCGCTCAAGGACACCGAGACGGTCAACGGAGCCGACAAGGGCGCCTGCATGGACGTGTACGCGCCCTACCGCTTCTAGTCCGCCCGCCTACGGGAAAGGGGGCGCCCGGTGCTTTCGGCACCGGGCGCCCCCTTCACGTTCGTACGGGGCAATTCGGGCGGGTCAGTTCGTGGCGGTCAGTTCGTGGCGGGTCACACGGATGTGGTCCGCACCGCCGGACGGCGGCTCGCGATGACCTTCTTCGCCAGCGCCTTCGGGCTGGTCAGGAAGCCGTAGCCCCACGACATGTGCATGGTGGCGAGCGCCACCGGGATCTGGGCACGGGCCTTGAGGGAGAGTCCCTTGCCCGCCGGGACGGAGCCCGCGACGATCGCGGCCAGATAGCCGGCCGGAACCACGAGCCCCCACGGCGTCACCAGCGCGCCCACCACGACGCCGGCGGCGATCGCGCAGACGGCCGTCGGCGGCGCGAGGTAGCGCAGGTTGATGGAGCCCTCGTGGTAGCGGGCCACCACATGGCGCCAACGCCCGTAGTCCTTGTACTGCTTGGCCAGCGCCTTCACCGACGGGCGGGGCCGGTACTGGACCTTGAGCTCGGGCGAGAACCAGATGAGGCCGCCGGCCTCCCGGATCCGGAAGTTCAGCTCCCAGTCCTGGGCGCGGATGAACTCCTCGTTGTAGCCGCCCTGTTGCTCCAGGGCCTCGCGGCGGAAGACACCCAGGTACACGGTCTCCGCGGGCCCGGCCTCGCCTCCGGTGTGGAAGGCCGCGTTGCCGACGCCGATCTTCGAGGTCATCGCGGCCGCGACCGCGTCCTCCCAGGCGTTCTCGCCCTCGGCGTGCATGATGCCGCCGACGTTCTGCGCACCGCTCTCCTCCAGGAGGCGTACGGCGGTGGCGATGTAGTTCGGCGAGAGCATGCCGTGGCCGTCGACGCGTACCACGATCGGGTGGCGGGAAGCCTTGATGGCCGCGTTCAGGGCCGCCGGCGTACGCCCGGTGGGATTGGGGACGGTGTGGACGCGGGGGTCTTCGCGCACCAGCTCGGCGGCGATCTCGTCGGTGCGGTCCGTGGACGGGCCGAGCGCGATCACCACCTCCATCTCGCCCGCGTACTCCTGTTCCAGGATGTGACGGACCGAGTTGCGCAGATGCCGCTCCTCATTGAGGACCGGCATGATCACGGAAACAGCAGGCGTGGCGTTCATCGGTGGTCACGTTACCGCGAATGGGGGACACGGTCGCGCGGCGGCCGGGCGGTGCACGGGGTAGCTGATCGTATGGGCCTACGGTGCTCAAGATCCCCCTGTCACCCGCGGAGGTCCCCGTGCCCACGCCGCCCCGCCCGCGCCCCGCCCGCAGCGTTGCTCCCCGCAGCCGACAGCAGGACGAGCGGCCCCGCTGGGGGATGCGCCTGGCGACCACGCTGTCCGTCCTGGTGCTCGGCGCGGGCGGCGTGGGGCACGCGGTGGTGACCGGTCTGGACGGCGGGATCGGCCGGGTGGACCCGTTCCGGGACATGAAGAACCGGCCGCAGGGCGGTCACGGCACCAACATCCTGCTCGTCGGCACCGACGGCCGGGACAAGATCACGCCGGAGGAGAAGCAGAAGTACCGGCTCGGCGGGGCGCCCTGCCACTGCACCGACACGATCATGATGGTGCACGTCTCGGCGGACCGGCGCCGGGTCAGCGTGGTGAGCCTGCCGCGCGATTCGTACGCCGAGGTCCCCGAGCACACCGACGAGGCCACCGGCCAGCACCACCCCCAGCACCCGCTGAAGCTGAACGCGGCGTACGCCGAGGGCGGCCCCGCGCTGACGGTGAGCACCATCGAGAATATGACCGGGCTGAAGATCGACCACTATCTGGAGGTCGACTTCACCAGCTTCATGAAGACGGTCGACGTGGTGGGCGGGGTGCAGATCTGCACGGTCCGCCCGATGAAGGACTCCTACACCGGGCTCGACCTCGCCGCGGGCACCCATCAGCTGAACGGCGGCGAGGCGCTCCAGTACGTACGCTCCCGGCACATCGACGGGGCCGCCGACCTCGGCCGGATGCAGCGCCAGCAGCGCTTCCTGGCGGCGCTGATCTCCAAGGCGACGAGCAACGGGGTGCTCCTGAACCCGGTGAAGTTCCGCGAGGTCGCCTCGTCCCTGCTGTCCTCGGTACGCGCCGACGAGGGCTTCGGGATCGAGGAGATGCTGTCGTTCGGCTCGGCGATGAAGGGCTTCTCCCCCTCGTCGTCGGACTTCACGACCGTGCCGCTCGGGCAGCTCAGCTTCCCGGTCAAGGGCATCGGCTCGACGGTGAAGTGGGACGACGCCAAGGCGAAGAAGCTGTTCCGGCTGCTGCGCGACGACAAGTCGCTGACCGGGCGGAGCGGGCCGAAGGCCGCGCAGCCGAGCGTCAAGGACGCGAAGCCGCCGCACCGGGGATCGGGCGCGATGGTGGAGGTGGCACCCGAGCAGATCAACGTGCAGGTCTACAACGGAACCCGCACCGACGGGCTCGGCCGCCGCGTCGACGACGCGCTGCACGCCACCGGCTTCAAGACCACCGGCACCCCGCTGGCCAGCACGAACCTGGAGATGCGCCGCACCCTGATCGAGTACGACCCGCGCTGGGACCGCTCGGCGCGGTCGCTCTCGATCGCGCTGCCGGGCAGCGAGCTGCACCCGGTCAAGGGGCTCGGCGCCAGGATGAAGGTGACAGCGGGCGCCGACTTCAAGGACGTCGTCCCGGTGCGGGCGCAGGAGCCGCCGCAGGGTGACTTCGGCACGGTGACCGGGGACCAGGTGGTCTGCCCCTGAGGCCCCGGGCGGCTGCCCGGCGAGCCCTCGCCGGCCGGGGCCCCGAGGTCAGTCGTCCAGGCCCTCGGCCGACCGCTTCTCACGCAGGTCCATGATCGCGCGGCGCCGGGCGAGCCGGTGGGTGCGGCGGATCTGGGCCTCCTGGTAGCGGCGCTCGTCGCGCTCGGTCTCCGGGATCACCGGCGGCACCCGGCGGGGCTTGCCGTCGGCGTCCACGGCGGCGAAGACGAGGTAGGCGGAGCCGACCTGCTGGGCCGGGGTCGACTCGTTCCAGCGCTCGGCAAGGACCCGTACGCCGACCTCCATCGAGGACCGGCCGGTCCAGTTGACCTGCGCCTTCACATGCACCAGGTCGCCGACCCTGACCGGCAGCAGGAACGCCATCTCGTCCATGGACGCGGTGACGGCCGGGCCGCCCGAGTGGCGCCCGGCGACCGCACCCGCGGCGTCGTCCACCAGCTTCATGATCACACCGCCGTGCACCGTGCCGAGGAGATTGGTGTCATGGGTGGTCATGATGTGGCTCAGGGTGGTTCGGGAGGCCGAGGTCGGCTTGCCCGGAAGATCAGTCATGCGTTCACTTTATGCGGCCTACGCGCCCCCGCTCATTGCATCAGCATTGCAACAGCCCTGCCCCGAATTCCCACCCGCCCTGTCAGCGGCCGGACCGTGCCGTGCATGCTGGACCGCATGAACGAATGGCCCGACGCCCTCGACGGCAACGCCCGCGGAAACGGTGACCGCGACGCCTACGGCCGCGGCAGCTCTGCCGCGCGGCCCGAGGGCGCGCGCCGGATGCGCCACGTCCAGCGGCCCGCACCCACGCACCCGCCGCAGCGCCCGGTGCCCCAGCAACCCGGGTACGACGACGGCTACGGCGGGCAGCAGTACGGCCAAGGCGCCCCCCGGGTCCCCGGGCCCGGCTCGTATGACAGCGGGTACAGCGAGGGTCACGTCTACGGCAGCCCGGCCGGCCGGGGTCCGGGCGGGCCCGGCGGGCCCGAGGGGCCGCGGCGCGGCGGTGGCGGGCGGCCCGGGGCCGCGCCGAACTGGCGCAAGCGCATCACCATCGGCGCGCTGGTCCTGGTGGTCGCCGTGGTGGCCACCTCGGTCGGCACCTACTTCTGGGCCGACTCCAAGGTGCGCCGCGAGGTCGACCTCTCCAAGGTCATCGACCGCCCCGAGACCGGCAAGGGCACCAACTACCTGATCGTCGGCTCCGACTCCCGCGACGGCATGTCCGCCGACGAGAAGAAGAAGCTGCACACCGGCTCGGCCGAGGGCAAGCGGACCGACTCGATGATCCTGCTGCACGTCGGCGACAACGGGAACACGATGGTCTCGCTGCCGCGCGACTCGTGGGTGACGATCCCCAGCTTCAAGGGCTCGGACTCCGGAAAGTCCTTCCCGTCCAAGGGCAAGGACAAGCTGAACGCGGCGTTCTCCATCGACGGCCCCGAACTGCTGGTCCGCACCGTCGAGGCGAACACCGGACTGCACATCGACCACTACGCGGAGATCGGCTTCGCGGGGTTCGCGAACATCGTGGACGCGGTGGGCGGTGTGGAGCTCGACATCCCGCAGGACATCAAGGACAAGGACTCCGGCGCGGACTTCAAGAAGGGCAAGCAGACCCTCAACGGTCAGCAGGCCCTCGCCTTCGTGCGCAACCGGCACGGGTACGCCGCCGGCGACCTGGAGCGCACCAAGAACCAGCAGAAGTTCCTGTCCGCCCTGGCCAGCCAGACGGCGACCCCGTCGACGGTCCTGAACCCCTTCAAGCTGTACCCGGTGATGGGCGCGGGCCTGGACACCCTGATCGTGGACAAGGACATGGGCCTGTTCGACCTGGCCGACATGTTCTGGGCGATGAAGGGCATCACGAGCGGCGACGGCATCTCGATGAACATGCCGGTGGCGGGCGACGGCCCGCAGACGTCCCTGCTGTGGGACAAGCCGAAGGTCACCCAGCTGGTGAACGAGCTGAAGAACGACGACAAGGTCACGGTCAAGTAGCCACCGCGGCCACCACGCGAAAGGGCCTGCCCCCGGTTCCGCCGGGGGCAGGCCCTTTCAACTGCCTTGGAACTACGGCAGGTTGCGCGACATCACGATCCGCTGGACCTGGTTGGTGCCTTCGTAGATCTGGGTGATCTTCGCGTCGCGCATCATGCGCTCGACCGGGTAGTCGCGGGTGTAGCCGTAGCCGCCGAGCAGCTGGACCGCGTCGGTGGTGATCTCCATCGCCACGTCGGAGGCGAAGCACTTGGCGGCGGCGCCGAAGAACGTCAGGTCGCCGTCGAGGCGCTCGGACTTGGCGGCGGCCGCGTAGGTGAGCTGGCGGGCGGCCTCCAGCTTCATGGCCATGTCGGCCAGCATGAACTGGACGCCCTGGAACTCGGCGATCGCCTTGCCGAACTGCTTGCGCTCCTGGACGTAGCCCTTGGCGTAGTCCAGGGCCCCCTGTGCGATGCCGAGGGCCTGGGCCGCGATCGTGATGCGGGTGTGGTCCAGGGTCTTCATCGCCGTGGCGAAGCCGGTGCCCTCCTCGCCGATCATGCGGTCGGCCGGGATGCGCACATTGTCGAGGTAGACCTCGCGGGTCGGGGAGCCCTTGATGCCGAGCTTCTTCTCGGGGGCGCCGAAGGAGACGCCCTCGTCCGACTTCTCCACGACGAAGGCGCTGATGCCCTTCGAGCGCTTCTCGGGGTCGGTCACGGCCATCACCGTGTAGTACTCGCTCTCACCGGCGTTGGTGATCCAGCGCTTCACGCCGTTGAGGACCCAGAAGTCGCCGTCGCGGACGGCCTTCGTCTTCATGCCCGCCGCGTCCGAGCCCGCGTCCGGCTCGGAGAGGCAGTACGAGAACATGCCCTCGCCCTTGGCCAGCGGGCCCAGGTACTTCTTCTTCAGCTCCTCGGAGCCGGAGAGGATCACCGGGAGCGAGCCGAGCTTGTTCACGGCCGGGATGAGCGAGGAGGAGGCGCAGACCCGCGCGACCTCCTCGATCACGATCACCGTCGCGAGCGCGTCGGCGCCGGCGCCGCCGTACTCCTCCGGCACGTGCACGGCGTGCAGGTCATTGGCGACGAGCGCGTCGAGCGCCTCCCGGGGGAAGCGGGCCTGCTCGTCGACCTCGGCCGCGTACGGGCCGATCTTGGCCTCGGCGAGCGAGCGGATGGCGTCGCGGAGCATGTCGTGCTCCTCGGACGGGCGGTACAGGTCGAACTCCGAGTTGCCCGTGTGTCCTGCGTTTCCAGCCGTTCCGGCCACGGTCTCTCACTCCCCAAGCGACGCTAACTACCGTTAAGTAACCTAATTTTAGAGGCCAGGGCGGCCCCAGGCATACGTGAGCTTGGCGACAGCCCGGAAAGGGGGGTCCTGCGGGGCCCGACTATGCTCGGGCAGCGCGTTTGTCGCCCGTACGCCCGAGCCCGCCTCCCGAGCCGCACTTCCAGGAGCACCGCATGGCCCTCAAGATCACTGTGATCGGCACCGGATACCTCGGAGCCACCCATGCCGCGGCCATGGCGGAGCTGGGGTTCGAGGTGCTGGGCCTTGACGTGGTCCCCGAGAAGATCGAGATGCTCGCGCGCGGACGCGTCCCCATGTACGAGCCCGGTCTTGAGGAACTGCTGGCCAAGCACGTCGCGGGCCTGGACGGCTCCAGCGGGCGGCTGCGGTTCACCACCTCCTGGGAGGAGGTCGGCGCGTTCGGCGACGTGCACTTCGTCTGTGTGAACACGCCGCAGAAGCACGGCGAGTACGCGTGCGACATGTCGTACGTCGATGCCGCCTTCGCCTCGCTGGCACCGCACCTGCGGGACGGCGCGCTCGTCGTGGGCAAGTCGACGGTGCCGGTCGGCTCGGCGGCCCGGCTGGCCGAGGACCTCCCCGAGGGCGTGGAGCTGGCGTGGAACCCCGAGTTCCTGCGCGAGGGCTTCGCCGTCGACGACACCCTGCACCCGGACCGGCTCGTGGTCGGCGTGGAGAGCGAGCGCGCCGAGAAGCTGCTTCGCGAGGTGTACGCGGGCCCCATCGGCGCGGGCTCGCCGTTCGTGGTGACCGACTTCCCGACCGCCGAACTGGTCAAGACCGCGGCCAACTCCTTCCTCGCCACCAAGATCTCGTTCATCAACGCCATGGCCGAGGTGTGCGAGGCCGCCGACGGCGACGTGGTGAAGCTGGCCGAGGCCATCGGCCACGACGAGCGCATCGGGAAGAAGTTCCTGCGGGCCGGCATCGGCTTCGGCGGCGGCTGCCTGCCCAAGGACATCCGGGCGTTCATGGCGCGGGCCGGTGAGCTCGGCGCCGACCAGGCGCTGACGTTCCTGCGCGAGGTCGACTCGGTCAACATGCGCCGCCGCGGCCACATGGTGGAGCTGGCCCGCGAGGCGGTGGGCGGCGAGACCTTCCTCGGCAAGCGGGTCGCCGTGCTCGGCGCCACCTTCAAGCCCGACTCCGACGACGTACGGGACTCCCCCGCGCTGAACGTCGCCGGGCAGATCCACCTCCAGGGCGGGCAGGTCACGGTGTACGACCCGAAGGGCATGGACAACGCCCGCCGCGTCTTCCCGACGCTCGGGTACGCGCCGAGTGCGCTGGAGGCCGTGCGCGGCGCCGATGTGGTGCTGCACCTGACGGAGTGGCGCGAGTTCCGCGACCTCGACCCGGCCGAGCTCGCCACGGCCGCCTCGTCGCGGATAATCCTGGACGGCCGCAACGCGCTCGACCCCGCCAAGTGGCGGGACGCGGGCTGGACCTACCGCGCGATGGGCCGTCCGCGCGCCTAGCCGGGGCCGTCCAGCTCCTCAAGGGTGGCGCTGGACGCGCCGCCCCGCGTGGCGCGGGCGGCGAACTCCGCGTCCCGGACCACCCGGGCAAGGTTCTCCCAGGTCAGGGCCGCCACCTCGGGATCGGTCCAACCGCGGCCGAGTAGCTCCGCGATCAGGATCGGATAGCAGGAGGCGTCTTCGAGGCCCGGGGTGCGCGGCGCGCCCGTGATCAGCCCGTACGTTCCCGACAGACCCACGTTGCCCGGCCCGGCCACGTCGCGCACCCGCTCGATGTGGTCGGCCACGTCGCTGACGGACACGGCCTTGCCGGTCCGCTCGATCTGCTCCGGCGCGAAGCTCACCAGGCACACGCCGTGGTGCGCGCCGATCGCGGCGAGCAGGTCGTCCGTGGCGTTCAGCGGGTGCGGGGTGAGGGAGGCCGCCGCCGAACGGGAGAGCAGCACGGGGGCCCGGGAGGTGCCGAGGGTGCGGCGCCAGGTGCCGGGGGTGGCACCGCAGAGGTCGAGCAGTACGCCGAGCCGGTTGGCCTCCCGCACGACTTCCAGCCCGAAGCGGCTGAGTCCCGGCTCGGTCCAGCTGGTGCCCGGGGTGAGCGAAAGGGCCCGCACCCCCAGGAGGTGGAGGGACCGCAGCGTACCCAGCGAATCACCGAGCGCATGGGCGGCGACCGGGCCGAGGAACGAGGCGATGCGGCCGCAGTTGCGGGCGTCGGAGAGGTCGCCGCCGGACAGCGCGAGCCGCAGGCCCTCCGGGTAGGCGGCGATCAGCGAGCGGATGCGGTCGAGGCGTTCGAGGGTGCCGGCGACCGGCTCGGTGCCGTCGTCCTCGGCGGTCAGCGCCCAGAACTGCGCGCCGACGCCGCCGGCCCGCAGTCGCGGGATGTCCGTGTCGAGGGAGCTCTCGCCGGCCTCCAGATCCTGCCAGGGGGTCAGCGCCAGCGCCCGTGCCAGGGTGTTGTGGCCGTCGGCCACGGGGTGGGCGGCCAGCAGGGTGCGGGCGCGACGGAGGTCGTCGCCGTGTTCCGGTGCGGGCGCGGGGGCGGGGCCCGCGTCCGAGTCCGGCGGCGCGGCCGGGGCGGGCGCGTCGAGTTCGCCGACCCCCGGGGTGTCCTGGGGGTCGTCCTGCAGATCTGCCATGACGGGCTCCCGGTATCGGCGGTGACGGCAGGTGTCACCACCGTGTCACGCCGTGCGGTGCGGGTCGCGGCGGGCGGGGCGTTCGGGGGACTTCCCCCACCCCGCCCCTTCCCGAGACCCTCCGGGGGTTGCGAGCCCGGCATCCCAGGGCTCCCCCCGGGACCCCGCTCCTCAAACGCCGGAGGGGCTAGATTTCCCACCCCGCCAGAACCAGGGGCGCGAGGAACCGCGCGAGCAACCCCACACGGTCGGGAGCCGAACGACTACCAATCAGGGGCGCGAGGAACCGCGCGAACGGCCACCCACGACTGGCAGCCGAACGACGGCCAACCAGGGGCGCGAGGAACTGCGCGAACACACCCCGCACCGTCGGGAGCGGTCCGCGCTCAGAAAGGCGGCCCCCGGGGGGGGCGGGGCCCGGGGGCCCGGCCCCCGGGGTGGGGGGTCAGCCGTCCAGCTGGGACAGGGTCGCGTTCGACGGGCCGCGCCGGGCGCGCAGCTCCCCCGAGACCGACTCCGCGTCCCGCAGCACCCGTACCGCGTTCTGCCACGTCAGCTTCGCCAGGTCGGCGGAGGACCAGCCCCGGGTGAGGAGTTCGGCGAGCAGGTTCGGGTAGCCGGACACGTCGTCCAGGCCCGCGGGGGTGAACGCCGTGCCGTCGTAGTCGCCGCCGATGCCGATGTGGTCGACGCCCGCCACCTCGCGCATGTGGTCCAGGTGGTCCGCGACCGTGGCAGCCGTCGCGATGGGGCGCGGGTTCACCGACTCGAAGGCCTCGTGGAGCTTCATCGCCTCGGGCGAGGTGTCGAGGTGGTGCAGCCCGTGCGCGCGCAGGTTCTCGTCGGCGGCCTGGGTCCAGGCCACCGCCGCGGGCAGGATGAACTTCGGTACGAAGGTCACCATCGCCACCCCGCCGTTCGACGGCAGCTGGGCCAGCACGTCGTCCGGCACGTTGCGCGGGTGGTCGCAGATCGCCCGCGCCGAGGAGTGCGAGAAGATCACCGGCGCCTCCGAGGTGGCAAGCGCCGCCCGCATCGTCGTCGCCGCCACGTGCGAGAGGTCGACCAGCATGCCCATGCGGTTCATCTCGCGGACGACCTCGTGTCCGAAGGCCGAGAGGCCGCCCACGCCCGGTTCGTCCGTCGCCGAGTCCGCCCAGGCGATGTTGTCGTTGTGGGTCAGCGTCATGTAGCGCACGCCGAGCGCGTACAACGCCCGCAGTGTGGCGAGGGAGTTGTTGATGGAGTGGCCGCCCTCGGCGCCCTTGAGGGAGGCGATGCGGCCCTCGGCGCGGGCCGCCTCCATGTCGTCCGCGGTGAGCGCGGGCGCCAGGTCGCCGGGGTAGCGCGCCAGCATCTGGTCGACGCAGTCGATCTGCTCCAGGGTCGCGCTGACCGCCTCGTCGCCCGCCAGGTCGGTACGGACGTACACGGACCAGAACTGCGCGCCGACCCCGCCCGATCGCAGCCGCCCCAGGTCGGTGTGGGTGTGGCCGGTCAGGTCGGTCGCCAGGTCGCAGCGGTCGAGGTCGTAGCCGGCCTTCTTGCGCAGCGCCCAGGGCAGGTCGTTGTGGCCGTCGACGACGGGGTGGCGGGCGAGCAGCGCGCGGGCTTCATCGAGAGGAGTCATGGCACTCACTTTCCGAATCCGAACGCGCCCGAACCCTCGACCTTCGTGCGCAGCCGCTTGCCCTTCTCCGTCGCCTGGTCGTTGAGCTCCTGCTGGAACTCCCGCATGCGCACCAGGAGTTCGGGGTCCTGCGTCGCCAGGATGCGGGCCGCGAGCAGACCCGCGTTGCGTGCGCCGCCGACCGAGACGGTGGCCACCGGGACGCCCGCGGGCATCTGCACGATGGAGAGCAGCGAGTCCATGCCGTCCAGGTACTTGAGCGGGACGGGGACGCCGATGACGGGCAGCGGGGTGACCGAGGCGAGCATGCCGGGCAGGTGGGCGGCGCCGCCCGCGCCCGCGATGATCGCCTTCAGGCCGCGGCCCGCGGCGTCCTCGCCGTACGCGATCATCTCGCGCGGCATCCGGTGCGCGGAGACGACATCGACCTCGTAGCGGATCTCGAACTCGTCCAGCGCCTTGGCGGCGGCCTCCATGACCGGCCAGTCGGAGTCGGAGCCCATGACGATGCCGACGAGGGGGCCGTTGACGGGAGCGCTGCTCATTCGGTGATCGTTCCTCTGAGGTAGTCGGCCGCGTGGCGGGCCCGCTCGCGGACCTCCGCGAGATCGTCGCCGTAGGTGTTGACGTGACCCACCTTGCGGCCGGGCTTCACGTCCTTGCCGTACATGTGGATCTTGAGCTGGGGGTCGCGCGCCATGCAGTGCAGATACGCGTAGTACATGTCGGGGTAGTCGCCGCCGAGCACGTTGCACATGACGGTCCACTTCGACCTCGGGCGCGGGTCGCCCAGAGGGAGGTCGAGGACGGCACGGACGTGGTTGGCGAACTGCGAGGTGATCGCGCCGTCCTGGGTCCAGTGGCCCGAGTTGTGCGGGCGCATCGCCAGTTCGTTGACCAGGATGCGGCCGTCGCGCGTCTCGAAGAGCTCGACCGCGAGGTGGCCGACGACGCCCAGTTCGGCGGCGATCCGCAGCGCGAGCTGCTGGGCCTCGCCCGCCAGTTCGCCGTCGAGGTCGGGGGCGGGCGCGATCACGGTGTCGCACACGCCGTCGACCTGGATGGACTCGACGACGGGGTACGCCACCGCCTGGCCGTGCGGCGAGCGCACGACGTTGGCCGCCAGCTCCCGCACGAAGTCCACCTTCTCCTCGGCGAGCACCGCGACCCCCGCCTTGAAGGCGTCGGCCGCGTCCGCCTCGGAGCGTACGAACCACACGCCCTTGCCGTCGTAGCCGCCCACCACCGTCTTGAGGATGACGGGGAAGCCCGCGCCCTCGGCCGCGAAGGCCGAGACGTCGGACGGATCCGCCACGATGCGGTGCCGGGGGCAGGGCGCGCCGATCTGCGAGAGCCTGGCGCGCATCACCCCCTTGTCGTGGGCGTGCACCAACGCGTCGGGCCCCGGGCGGACGACGATGCCGTCCGCTTCCAGGGCCCGCAGGTGCTCGGTGGGTACGTGCTCGTGATCGAAAGTGATCACGTCACAGCCGCGCGCGAAGTCACGCAGCGTGTCCAGGTCGCGATAGTCGCCGACGACGACCTCGCTCACCACCTGGGCCGCCGAGTCCTGGGGGGTGTCACTGAGGAGCTTGAATCTGATGCCGAGGGGGATGCCCGCCTCGTGGGTCATGCGGGCGAGCTGACCGCCGCCGACCATGCCGACTACCGGGAACGTCACACCCCCAGGGTATCCGCCGTCCCCGGCGAGCCCGCAGGGCCCGGGGTGCCCCGGGCGTTCCCGGGTGCCCACGGGCGTTGCTCAGGGGCGGTGGTTAGCATGGGCGGGTTGACTGGCACGACAAGCACACCGACTCGGACGGGGCTGGGCGATCACCATGAGTGCACAGGACGCGTTTCCCACGCGACTGCGACTGCTCGTCCGCGAGGTCGCGAAGTTCGGCGCCGTCGGTGGTCTCGGGGTGCTCGTGAACATGGGCGCCTTCAACCTGTTGCGGCACGCCACCGACCTCCAGGTGGTCCGGGCCAGCCTGCTGGCGACCGGCATCGCGATCGCCTTCAACTACGTGGGCTTTCGCTACTTCGCCTACCGCGACCGCGAGAAGAGCGGCCGGGCCCGCGAGCTGACCCTGTTCCTGCTGTTCAGCGTGGTCGGCGCGGTGATCGAGAACGGCATCCTGTACGCGGCGACGTACGGCTTCGGCTGGAACAGCCCGTGGCAGAACAACTTCTTCAAGTTCCTCGGCATCGGGCTCGGCACGCTGTTCCGGTTCTGGTCCTACCGCACCTGGGTCTTCAAGGCGCTGCCCGTCCGGGAGGCCGTACAGACGGCGGAATCGTTTCTCGACTCCCGCGGCGGCTCCCCGAGCGACTCCCACCGACCCCCCGTCCCCGCCGCCAAGCGCTGACCACGCGCGCTGAGCCCTAGGCGGGAGCCCTCGGCTCGGGCGGGACCCTCAGCGGATCGTCGTGGACTGCGGCGCATCCCGGCGCCCCCGCGCCTCCCGGCTGAGGAACAGCGCGAACACCGCCGGCTGCTGCTGGAGCATTTCGAGCCGGCCGCCGTCGGCCTCCGCCAGATCGCGGGCGACCGCGAGGCCGATGCCCGTGGAGTTGCGGCCGCTGATGGTCCGCTCGAAGATCCGCGCCCCGAGGTCGGGCGGCACACCGGGGCCCTCGTCGGTGACCTCGACCACGGCCTGGTTGCCGGTGACGCGGGTGCGTACCGCGACGGTGCCGCCGCCGTGCATCAGCGAGTTCTCGATCAGCGCGGCGAGCACCTGGGCGACCGCGCCCGGGGTGCCGACCGCCTTCAGACCCGTCTTCCCCGAGCGCACGATCGCGCGGCCCGCGCTGCGGTAGGCCGGGCGCCACTCCTCCAGCTGCTGCTTGACGACCTCGTCCAGGGAGAACACGACGGCCGAACCGGTGCGCGGATCACGGCTGTTGGTGAGCAGGCGCTCCACCACGTCGGTGAGCCGCTCGACCTGGGTGAGCGCGATGGTCGCCTCTTCCTTGACCGTGTCGAGGTCGTCGGTGAGGGCGATCTCCTCCAGTCGCATGGAGAGCGCGGTCAGCGGCGTGCGCAACTGGTGCGAGGCGTCCGCGGCGAGCCTGCGCTCGGCGGTGAGCATCCGGCCGATCCGGTCGGCGGAAGCGTCGAGCACATCGGCGACCCGGTCGAGCTCGGGCACCCCGTACCGCTTGTGGCGCGGGCGCGGGTCACCCGATCCGAGCCGCTCGGCGGTCTCGGCGAGGTCGGTGAGCGGGGAGGCCAGCTTGTTCGCCTGGCGTACGGCGAGGAGCACCGCGGAGACGATGGCGAGCAGGGCCACCGCGCCGATGATCAAAAGCGTGCGGCCGACCTCCTTGGTGACCGTGGAGCGGGACTCCTCGACCAGGACGGACTCGCCGCGCTCGCCCTCGGCGGTGCCGCGGATCACGGAGTCCTCGGGCTTCTGGCCGATCTCGATGGCCGGGCGGCCGGGGATCGAGATGCGGGCGTACCGCTTGGGGTCGATCTGCTCGTTCAGGACCTGGGAGTTGACCGTCTCGTTCGCCAGGGTGCGGCTGTCGACCACGGAGACCAGCCGCAGTGCCTCGGAGTTCACGCTCTCCTGGGCGCTGCTGCTGATGGTCCGCGTCTCGACGATGACGAGGGAGACGCCGAAGACCGCGATCACCACGAGCACGACCGCGAGGGTGGAGTTGATCAGTCGACGGCGCATGCTCGGCGGGGCTCTAGCTCTTCTCGAAGCGGAAACCGACACCGCGCACGGTGGCGATGTACCGGGGGTTGGCGGCGTCGTCGCCGAGCTTCTTGCGCAGCCACGAGATGTGCATGTCGAGCGTCTTGGTCGAGGACCACCAGGTGGTGTCCCAGACCTCGCGCATCAGCTGGTCGCGGGTGACGACCCGGCCCGCGTCCCGCACCAGGACCCGCAGCAGGTCGAACTCCTTGGCGGTGAGCTGGAGCTCCTCGTCGCCCATCCAGGCGCGGTGCGACTCGACGTCGATCCGCACGCCGTGGGTGGCGGGCTGGGGCACCGGCTCGGTGGCGCCGCGCCGCAGCAGCGCCCGGACCCGGGCGAGCAGTTCGGCGAGCCGGAACGGCTTGGTCACGTAGTCGTCGGCGCCGGCGTCCAGGCCGACGACGGTGTCCACCTCGTCGGCGCGGGCGGTCAGCACGAGGATGGGGACGGTGTGTCCCTCGGAGCGCAGCCTCCGGGCGACTTCGAGGCCGTCCATGCCGGGGAGCCCCAGGTCGAGCACGACCAGGTCGGCACCCCCCTGTAGTCCGGCGTCGAGGGCGGTCGGGCCGTCCTCGCGCACCTCGACCTCGTAACCCTCCCTGCGCAGGGCGCGGGCCAGTGGCTCCGAGATGGACGCGTCGTCCTCGGCGAGCAGTACACGGGTCATGGGGGTGATGGTAGTCCGCGGCGGCGACAATGCGTGAGGTGATCCACCCACCCCGTGGGTATGCGATGTGATCTTGTTGAACACCTTCGAATCAGTGCCACTGGTTCCACGGATGCCTGTGATCCATCTCTCAAGTCCTTCCATATGCCGCACTCTGGTGACGTATGGTGTCCCAACGCCTATAGCACTACTCGAGACCTTTGGCCTGCTTGGTGCGCCAAGGGTCTCTTTATCTGCACAAGATCGGCTTTGCCGGTCTTGAGATCAGTGAATGACCTACGGGCCGGGCCCCTGCGCGAAGATGCGCACGGGGCGTGGATCCCGGTGTGGTCTGTCCTTACCGCCTCCCCCACGGAGCGGACCCCATGGGCGTTGGGGGGACAGTTCCCATGCCGGTGCCGGCTTTCCCCCACCGGGCGCGACCCAACGCTCACGAAGCGCGCGTCCCGAGCAAGCAAGGATCGACCATGGCGTCCAGCCTGACGAAGGACTCCGCCAGCACAACTGGCACCGAGAAGACCTTCCTCGGCCACCCCCGCGGCCTGGCCAACCTCTTCATGACGGAGATGTGGGAGCGCTACAGCTTCTACGGCATGCGGGCCCTGCTCGTGCTCTACCTGGTCGCCCCGGCGTCCCAGGGCGGGCTCGGCTTCAACATGGCCACGGCCACCGCGATCTACTCCGTGTACAACGCGATGGTGTACCTGCTCGCCCTGCCGGGCGGCTGGCTCGCCGACCGTGCCTGGGGTGCCCGCAAGACCGTCGCCATCGGCGGCACGATCATCATGATCGGCCACTTCCTCCTCGCCGTGCCGGTCGAGATCTCGTTCTTCATCGGCCTGGCGGCCATCGCGCTCGGCTCCGGTCTCCTCAAGGCCAACATCTCCACGATGGTCGGCCACCTGTACCCGGACAAGAACGACCCGCGTCGCGACGGTGGCTTCACGGTCTTCTACATGGGCATCAACCTCGGTGCCTTCGCCGCGCCGCTGACCATCGGCACCGTCGGCCAGAAGGTCAACTGGCACTTCGGCTTCGCCCTCGCCGGTGTGGGTATGGCACTGGGCCTGCTGTTCTTCTTCCTCGGTACCCGCCACATGTCGGCGGAGAGCGACGTCGTCCCGACGCCGATGTCCGGTGCCGAGCGCGCCGCGATCATCAAGAAGGCCCTGATCTGGCTGGGCGTGGCGGTCGTCGCGTACGGCGCCCTCGCCGTCTCGGGTCACTTCTCGGTCGACTGGGCGATGTGGCCGCTGACCATCGCGGGCCTCGTCATCCCGGCCTGGTACCTGCTGCGCATCAAGCGCGACAAGGACCTCGACCAGGTCTCGCAGTCCCGCATGTCGGCGTACGTCTGGTTCTTCGTCGCCGCGGCCGTCTTCTGGGGCATCTACGACCAGACCGGCTCGACGCTGAGCGTGTTCGCGCAGGACAACACCTCCAACAGCCTGTTCGGCCTCGACTTCCCGTCCAGCTGGTTCCAGTCCCTGAACCCGCTGTACGTGATGGCCCTGGCGCCGGTCTTCGCCTGGCTCTGGGTGTACACGAACAAGCGCCGCAAGGAGCCGAGCACGCTGTCGAAGTTCGCCTTCGGCCTCACGCTCATCGGCCTCTCGTTCTTCGTGATGATGCTGGCGCAGGGCGCCTCCTCCGGCGGCGTCAAGGTCACCCCGCTGTGGCTGTGTGCCGTCTACCTGATCCAGACCGTCGGTGAGCTCACGCTCTCCCCGGTCGGGCTCTCGCTGACCACGAAGCTGGCGCCGGAGAAGTACGCCTCCCAGATGATGGGCGTCTGGTTCCTGGCCGTCACGGCCGGCGACTCGGTCATCGCGCTGCTCCAGCTGATCGGCGCGCCGACCGACTCCTCGTACTGGTTCGCGAGCCAGGGCGGGCTCGCTGTCCTCGCGGGTGTCGCGATCTTCATGTTCCGCAAGAAGGTCAAGCCGCTCATGGGTGGCGTTCACTAGCACCGCCCGCTCAGCCGAAGGGCCGCCGCACCGATCCGGTGCGGCGGCCCTTCGTCGTTGCCGAGTACCGCGCCCTGAAGGGGCGAGCGCTCAGCGCGTCCCCCGCAGCCGCTTCCACGGCGTGAAGGTGAAGATCGCGCCGCCCAGCAGGATCACCGTGCCGGCGACCAGGCCGAGGGCGCGCAGGGCGCCGTTGTCGCTCGCGCCGGTCTGGGCGAGGCCGCCGGAGGAGGAGCCCGACGTACCGGAGGTGGTGGCGGAGCCCGACGAACCGGTGCCACCGGCCGCGCCGCCCGGCTGGGCCGCCGTGTCCAGTTCGAGGGAGACCGGCGCCGAACCCGAGACCTTGCACGGGATGTGGATCGGCGCGCCGCCCAGGGTGACGTCGATGGACAGGTCTCCGGGGCTCAGCGTGGACTTGCCGGAGGCGCCGGGCTTGTAGCTGCCCGTCATGTCGGTGAGGCTCACCGGCGCCCCCGACTTGATCGGGTCGGGGTTGGCGGGACCGGTGACCGCCACCGAGCCCTTGTCGGCGCCGCCGACGGTGACCTGCATGGACGGCTTGAGCGCGCCCGCCGGAAGGTCGGCGGGGCTGTTCATGACGCCCTTGGCGGTCTTGACGGTGAGGTCGTAACTCCCGCCGTTCTTCTTGGCGTTGATCGTCACCTTGGACTGGATGGCGGCCGGTCCGGGCGACTGGCAGGCGAAGTCGACGGCGACTTCCTTGCCGGGAAAGTCGCTCTGGCCACCGCTGCCACCGGTCGTGCCGCCGGAGGTGGAGCCCCCGGTGGTCGAGCCGCCGGTCGCGGTGCCCCCGGTGGTCGAGCCGCCGGTCGCGGTGCCCCCGGTGGTGGACCCGCCGGTCGCCGAGCCGCCGGTCGCCGTGCCGCCCGAGGTGGACCCGCCGCTCGTGGATCCCCCGGCCGTCGAACCACCGGTCGTGCCCCCGGTGGTCGAACCCCCCGAGGTGCCCCCTGAGGTGCCCCCCGCGTCCGTCACCTTGATCGTCGCGCCGACTCCGACCGTCGCCTTGGGCGTGCACTTGGTGTCCGTCGACATGATCTGGTTGACGTTGATGTTGTACGCGTCGGGCGTCAGCGTGACGTCGCCCGCCTTGGTCAGCTTCAGCTTGGCCGTCATGTCCGGCAGGATCATCGGACTGTTCTTGGGGATGGGCGGGTTCTGCCGCGGGCCCTTCATGGCGATGTCGGCGCTCTGCGCGCCCGCCGCCTTCAGGGTGCCGGTCGGCTGGACCACGTCCTTGTTGAGGTCCAGGACGTTCGGATTGTTCGACGCGGCCTGGGTGAACTTCCAGACGACGTCCACCTCGTCGCCCACCTTGGCCGTGGCAGGCGCGGTGATCTGCACCTTCGTCGTTCCCTCGACCGGCGGCAGACCGGAGATGGACGGCGGTATGCACTCAGTGGCGTACGAGACTTCGGCTGCTTGTGCGGGGCCTGCGGCCAGCATGATCCCCGCGCCGCCGAGCATCAGCGCGAGACCGGCCGCGCTCATCCTCCGTTGCGTGGTCACGAATTTCCCTTCGTCGTGGGGCGGTTGAAACGGGTGGGGTGGTTCTCGGACGGTGCGGAGTCGGGGGTGAACCACGGCAGCGCGGCCGTGGTCGGGGGCGGAGCGGTCGCGGGTGGCTCCGGCTCGGCCGGCGGCGCGGGCGCTGTGACGCCGGGGCCGCGGGCCAACTTCGGCACTTTCAGGGCGACTTCGCGCAGCCCTACGCCGCGGTGGCGGCCGGGGTTGACGCGATGGCCCTCGCGCGGGCGCAGCCGGTCCACCACGGCCATGCCGATGCGGAAGACCGCGGCGGGCACCACCAGGCAGAGCAGGATCCAGAAGAGGGTGACGCCCCACGGCCGGTCCACCCCCCACGGCTCGGTGGCGAGCAGCTTCTTCGCGTACTGGATCGAGACCTGGTAGTCGCCGTGGGCTCCGGCCGACAGCTCGAAGTCGAGCTTGACCTCGGCCTTCTGGCCGGGCTGGACGGTGCCCTTCCACTGCCGGTCCTCCCACTGCGGGGCGAACACGCCGTGGGCGGTGCCGAGTTGGAAGACCGGGTCCTTGACGGGGGCGGAGCCGAGGTTGCCGACGGTGAAGACCAGGGTGCGAGCGGGCGGCGCGCCGAACCAGGTCAGCAGGGAGCCGCTGCCGTCGAGACGGGGCTCGGCGAGCACCGCGAGCTTGCCCTGACCGCTCTGGTCGGGCAGCGGCGCCACCGGGTGCCCGGTGATCTTCAACTCGGTGTCCACGACGGCCTGTTCACCCTGCACGGTGGCCACGTGGACGACGCATGGGCACGGCTTGGGCGGCGGCGCGGCCGGGAGCACCTTGCTGAAGGAGCCCTTGGCGTCGGTGGTGACGGCCTGGCCGTCGGCGTTGGAGCAGGAGTTGGTGCCGCCGATGACCCCCAGGTCGGGGGTGGACTGCCCGCACACCAACAGCATGAGCAGAGCGCCGGGCCGCCAGCCCTTGCCGGTGACCGTGATGTCGGCTCCCTTGGCGGCCTCGGCCTGGGAGAGCGCGACACTGCGCGCGGGGCCCACCGGGGCGGCGTACGAGGGCCCGGCCATCGCCGGCGCGAGGAGGCCGACCAGCAGCAGGGCGAGGGCCGCGCGCCTCAGGTGTGGCTTCACCGAAGAGCTCCTGTCTGCGCCAACTCGTGTTCTGGTGCGGGTACTTCGGGGGTCGTGGCCCGGCGTCCGCGCCGCACGAGCCGCAGGACGGCGGCCGCGCCGCCGAGCAGTACGAGGCCGGTCCCGGCGACCGCGCCCCACGGCAGGAAGGTGGCCGTCGCCGCGGCGGTGGAGCGGGCCGCACCGTCGGCGGTGACGTCGAGGCGGACGGTGACCCGGTCGAGGGCGGGCGGGTGCGGCCAGGGTTCGGTCAGCTCGACGCGCTGACCGGGCAGCAGCTCGACGGGCAGGGTCCTGGCGGGGCGGTCAACGACCCGGCCGAACACCCCGTCGGCGTGCAGCGCGAGCCGCGGCGCCAGGGTGGCGTTGCCCCGGTTGACCAGGGCGTAGCGGATGAGGCGACGGCCCTTGTCGAGGCGTACGGACTCGACGGTCAGCGCGCTCAACGTGGGCCCCGCGACGCGGAGTTGCAGGCGCACGCCGACCTCGCGACCGGTTGCCGCGGCGACGAGGGCGGCGGGGTGGTCGCCGGGCTGCGCACCGGCCGGGACGGTGACCGCGAACGGCACGTCGGCGCGGGTGTGCGGCGGGATCTTCACCTCGGGGGCGGCGAGCTCGATCCACGGGTCGGGGGCCTCGCGCGCGGCGAAGGACCCGTTCGCGGTGTTGTAGGCGGCCGCGCCGCGCAGTTTCAGGGTCACGGGCGTGCCGGACGGGTTGCTCAGCGAGACCTTGTCCTCCAGGACCGCGCCGGGGGCGCCCTCCAGATAGAAGTAGGGCCTGCCGTCGGTGCTGGGGCGGGTCCCGCCGCCGGATGCGGGCGCGGCGGTCCAGTCCCCGCCCGTGGCCGGTGCGGCCTGCGCGGCGGGCGCCGGTAACGCGCACAGCAGCAGGGCCGTGGCCGGTAGGGCCAGGCGGATCGAACGCATCGGCGGCTCCTCGGGTGCGAGGGGGTTCCCGGTCGGGGGCGTACGAGATGAAGGGTCAGACCCGCTGATTGCGCCGGGTCAGCCACAGCACTCCGGCCGCGCCGACCAGGACCACGGTGCCGCCGAGCGTGCCGAGGGCGACGGCCGAGTCGAGGGGGCCGGTCTTGGGGAGGGCGGCCGGGCCGCCGGAACCGCCGGCGGACGCGCTCGCGCCGGTGACGTCCAGTTCCAGGGAGGGGCCGGGGCTGTTGCCGGGAGTGCAGGTCGTGGTGGTGCCCAGCGCCTTGATGGTGAGGATGCCGGCGGTGAAGGTGACCTTGCCGTTGGCCTTCGGGACGTAGCTGCCCGACAGGTCGCTGATCTTGATGGGGGTGTTGGCGGGGATCTCCGCGGAGTTGGCCGGGCCCGTGACCGAGACGGTGCCCTTGTCGGCGCCGCCCAGGTTGATCACCGCGCTCGGGTTCATCGCGCCCGAGCCGAGCGCGACCGGGCTGGAGGAGACGCCCTTCTGGAAGGACATGGTGACCTTGTAGGAACTGCCGCTCTTGACCGCCTTGATGTCGATCGGCGACACCGCGCTCTTCGCGCCGATCGGGGTCTGGCAGTTGTAGTTGACGTCCACGACGGAGGCCTGGGCCTGCGGGGCGGTGATCAGCACCACCGAGCCCGCCACCGCGGTCGCCAGCGCGAGAGCTGTCCTCTTCTGGTACGACACCTCGAATTCCCCTTATGCCGGAGGCCGCCAAGTTACTGACGGCACATCAGATTGGGCGCTCAAGGTACGCCCGGGGCCTTGTCGAGGGAAGACACACAACAGGGCGGATCGATCTGTGGACATGCCGATGGACCGGCGGTCCGTACCGCCGGTAACCGTGAACAGGAGTTAGAACAGGAGTTACGCGGGTGCCGCGAGTTCCGCCCAGACCGTCTTGCCGGCCACGCCCGGCGTGCGTATCACGCCCCAGTCGAGGCACAGCCGCTGCACGATGAACATGCCGTGCCCACCCGGCCGCCCCGCGCGGTGCGGGGTGCGCGGTGCGGGCTGGCCCGCACCGAGGTCGCTGACCTCCAGGCGCAGCACCTTCGCGGTGCGCGAGACCCTCAGCCCTTCGGGGCCCTCGGCGTGCAGACAGGCGTTGGTGACCAGCTCGGAGACGACGAGCAGGACGTCCTCGGCGGCGGCCCGGCTCTCGGCGCTCGACGCCGGAAGCCACCCCCAGTCGTAGAGCGCCTGCCGGGTGAAGTCGCGGGCGAGGGGGACGATGCCGCTCGCCCCGTTCAGCGCGAGGACGCGCGCGGACGGGACAGCGGCCGCGCCGTCGGCTTCCGACGGAACGGCAGCGGGCCCGGCGTCGTGGGACTCGGGTCCACGGTCGCCCGGCGTCTGCTCCCGGGTGGTGCTCATCAGCGCTTCACCTCACCGATTCGCCAACGTCTTCAGTGTGCTCTCCTGCCCGGACGAATCGGGGTCAGTCACACAGAGCGGTATCGAGCGAATCATGCACGGTGAAGACCGCTTCCGCCCCCGTGATCTCGAATACTCGCGCCACCACCGGCTGCATCGCCACCAGGTGGACCCCGCCGCCGAGCTCCTCCGCCTTGAGGCGGGCGCCGAGCAGGACGTTCAGTCCGGTGGAGTCGCAGAATTCCAGCTGCGAGCAGTCGACGACGAGCCGCGTGCGCCCTGCGGCGATCGCGGCTTCCATCGGTTCCCTGAGCAGGTCCGCGGTATGGTGATCCAGCTCACCCGCCGGGGTCAGCACCTCACTGTGCCCCTCGGTGCGGACTCCGACCCTGAGCCGGCCCCTGTTGGTGCTGCCGACCGTGCCGCGGTCCATGCCGTCCCTCTTCGCCGATTCGTCGTAACTTCCCAAGAACACTACGCCTTCCCTACGCGATCCGGAACTCGAACTTCCCCCTAAACCGGACATATATGCACAAATGAGCCTTGCACACGGCTACATAAAGCGGGTAGGGGTAGTAGGGACAGCTATTCAACACGACCGGCCACGGAGGCGCCGCACACCGCGGAACACGTATGGGCATCGGCAGCCATATGCCGAGAACGATGGAGGAGACCCCATGTCACCCCGGCTCGACGAATCGCACGATACGTCGATCAAGCACGCACCGCACATCCCCCCACAGGAACGACCGTACGAGCCCGAGGGACTTGAGGGACTTCCCGAGATCCCGCCCTTCACCGAGGTCGGCCCCGTCGACGCGCGGGCCCTGTCGAAGACGCTCTTCGCCCGTCTCGACACGCTCGAAGAGGGCACCCACGAGCACGCGTACGTGCGCAACACCCTGGTCGAACTGAACCTCGCACTGGTCAAGTTCGCCGCATCGCGCTTCCGCTCCCGCAGCGAGCCGATGGAGGACATCATCCAGGTCGGAACCATAGGTCTGATCAAGGCGATCGACCGGTTCGAGTTCGACCGCGGCGTGGAGTTCCCCACCTTCGCGATGCCGACCATCGTCGGCGAGATCAAGCGCTTCTTCCGTGACACCTCCTGGTCCGTACGGGTCCCGCGCAGGTTGCAGGAACTCCGGCTCGACCTGGCCAAGGCGGGCGACGAGCTCGCCCAGCAGCTGGACCGCTCGGCGACGGTGGGCGAGCTCGCCGAACGCCTCGGCATCACGAAGGAAGAAGTCGTCGAGGGCATGGCGGCGAGCAACGCGTACACCGCGAGCTCGCTCGACGCCCAGCCCGAGGAGGACGACTCCGAGGGCGCGCTCACCGACCGGATCGGCTACGAGGACCACGACCTCGAAGGCGTCGAGTACATCGAGTCGCTGAAGCCGCTGATCGCCGAACTCCCCTCCAGGGACCGGAAGATCCTCTCGTTGCGCTTCGTCGCCAACATGACGCAGTCCGAGATCGGTGAGGAGCTCGGCATCTCGCAGATGCACGTCTCCCGGCTGCTCTCGCGCACCCTGCGCAAGCTCCGCAAGGGGCTGACCGTCGTGGAGTGACGCACACCCGTGCGAAGGGCCCGCTCCGTTCTGGGGCGGGCCCTTCCGCATTGTTGACGAAGCGGTGCGCACTGGGTCACATTGAGCGCTGGGGATGCGGGGGTCTGGGGGGACTTCATGGCGTACTTCACGGCGTACGACGAGCTCGAAGGGCTGATGCGCGAACGGCTGGGGCGTGAGTGCCTCTATGTGCCGTCCTGCCGGCTCGGTCTCTACCTGGCGCTCAGGCACTGGTGCCCGCCGGGCGGCCGGGTCCTGATGTCGCCGGTCAACGACGACGTCATCTTCTTCGTGGTGCTCGCCGCCGGTCTGCGGCCCGTGCAGGCGCCGCTCGATCCGCACGACGGATCCATCGACCTGGCCGCTGTGCCCGACTCCCTGTGGCCCCAGCTGTCCGGCGTCCTCACCACCAATCTGTACGGCAACCCCGACCCGGCACCCGAACTGCGCGCCAGATGCGAGGAGTTGGGGATCCCGCTCATCGAGGACGCCGCCCACGCCATCGGCAGCGAGGCGGCCGGCCGCAAGGTCGGCGGCTACGGCGAGGCCGCCGTCTTCAGCCTCTCCAAGCACACCGCGGCCAAGGCGGGCGGCTTCCTCGCGCCGGCCGACCCGGGCCTGCGCGAGGCCCTCGCCAAGGCCCGCGACGAACTGCTCACCCCGCCCCGGGCGAGCGCCGAACTCGCCTACTGGGCCCGGCCGTACGCCGAGGCGACGGTGCGCGGACTGCGCCTGGCGCCCGCCGCCTGGGCGGTGCTCAGGATGCTCGGGCAGCAGGAGCGCGAGGACATCCGGATGGCACTGCGCCCCGGCGACCTGCGCCGCGCCCTCGACACGGCGCCGGGCCTGGCGGCCTTCCACTCCTGGGTACGGGTCGACATGCACGACTACCGGGCGAGCGGGGGAAGGCTGCGACTCGGGCGGATCGCACGGAAGTTGAGCCGCCTCGACGCCGTCCTCGACGCGCACCGCACGGGCGCCGAAAGGCTGCTCGCCACCGAGTGGGCGCGGCCGAAGCCGGGTCGTGTGCAGCCGTTGTTCCGGGTGCCGCTGCTCGTCGAGGACCGGGACGCGGCCCGTGCCGCACTCGCCCGCGAGCGGATCACCGTGGGCTACCTGTACGACCCTCCGCTCGACGACTACGCGGGCGCGGCCTTCACCGACCCCTCCCCCGCGCCGGACGCCGGGCGCTGGTTCGCCCACCACGCGCTGCCCGTCGACCCGTTGAAGGCCGAGCGCACCATCAAGGTGCTGCACGAGGCGGGCATCCAGCCCGCGAGGGGCGGCCCCGCAGGTGTCTGACACGGCCAGAACCGAGATCGAGGACACCGCCGTGCCGTCCGACCGGGCCGTCACCCACGGCCCGCCCCCCACCACCGGCGACGGCGGCGGGGACTCGATGTTCCGCAACGCCTACGCCCTGATGCTCTCCACCGCCGTCTCGGCCGCCCTCGGCCTCGGCTTCTGGCTGGTCGCGGCCCGCTACTACAGCGAGGAGGCGGTCGGGCAGGGCTCGGCCGCCATCGCCGCGATGAAGCTGCTCGCCTCCATCACCGCCACCACCATGATCGGCGCGGTGGTCCGCTACATACCGCGGGCCGGTCGCTCCACCGGTCCGCTCGTGCTGCGCGCCTATGTGGCGAGCACCGCCGTGGTGGCCGTCGCGTCCGTCGTCTTCCTGTTCACGCTGCCGCTGTGGGGGCCCTCCTACGCGCCACTGGCCGGGCTCACCACCGGGGCGGTCTTCACGGTGTCGGCGGTGGCCTGGGCGATCCTCACCCTTCAGGACGGCGTCCTGACCGGTCTGCGCAAGGCGATCTGGGTGCCGGTCGGCAACGCCGTGTTCTCGCTCGGCAAGCTGCTCCTGCTCGCCGCCTGCGCGAGTCTCGCGCTCGGCGTCTTCGTCTCCTGGGCGGCGGCCATGGTGCTGTCCATCCTGCCGCTGGGCTGGCTGATCTTCCGCAGGCTGATCCCCGCGCAGGCGGCCGCCGACCGGGACCGGCCGGTGCCCGAGCTGCGCGAGATCGGCCGTTTCCTGGCCGGCGACTCGGTCGGAGCGCTGTTCTCGCTCGCGATGATCAACCTGCTTCCGGTGATGGTCGCGGTGCGCTTCCCCGCCGCGCAGAACGGCTTCTTCTTCATCGCGTACACGGTCGGCGGAACCATGGAGTTCATGGCCACGAACATGGCCTCCTCGCTGACCGCGCACTCCTCGCACAGCCCGGACAAGCTCGCCGACGGGGTGCGCGGGGCGCTGCGCCGGATGGCGCTGCTGCTGATCCCGGTCGTGCTCTTCCTCATCCTGTTCGCCCGCCGGATCCTCGGCCCCTTCGGCGGCGACTACGCCCAACACGGCACGCTGGTCCTCCAGTTGCTGGCCGCCGCCGCGATCCCGCGGGTCGCCGTCGAGCTGTACATCGGGGTCCTTCGCGTCCAGGGCCGCACCGGCATGCTGGCGATCCTCCAGGGCGCGATGTGCACCCTGGTGCTGGGCAGCGCAGCGGTGCTGCTCGGCAGGTTCGGCATCTCCGGCGCGGGCTGGGCACAGCTGTGCGCGATGAGCGTGATGGCGCTGTGCTGCGTACCGGGACTGCGCGGCGCGCTCGCGGGCCGCGCCACGATCCGCACCCCCGGCAGGCCCAAGTCCGAGGAGTACGGCACCAGTTGGGCCCGGCGGGCGCAGGCCGCCCGAACCGAGGAGGCCCAGGAGTACGGCACGCGCTGGGCCACCCAGACCGCGTATCTGCGCGGCGGCATGGACACCGCGACCCCCGCCCTCGGCATCCCCGTGTACGTGCCCGGCGCCCACCCCGAACAGGGCTTCGCGACCACCCTGCACCTGCGCACCCTGCCCGATCCGGCGGCCCGCGAGAGCGACGAGTCACTCCTGACGACCGCGCTGTGGCTGCTGCTCGGCCTGGCGGCGGGACTGTTCTGGGTGCCGCTGTCGCGGGCCGAGGACACCCCCGGCGCCCACCTCAACGGCACCGGCCTCCTGCACGCCCTGCCGCCGGTCAGCCTGACCGCGGGGGTGCTGCTCATCGTGGTGTGCAGCGCGGCGGTGTCGCTGTACCGGCCGTGCCCGGGGCTGCTCGTGGCCGGTCTCTGGGTGACCGTCGCCGGGCTGCACACCGCGCCGGTCATCCTCGGCGTACCGCCCGATCCGGTGTCCGGCCCCTGGCACGCCCAGCTGGTCCGGTTCCTCGCCGAGACCGCCGGGTTCGCCGACCCGGGCGGGGTGGCGCGCTGGCTGCCGACGGCCCTGCAACTGCTGTGCCTGGCGCTGGCGACGGTGGCCCTGCGCGCGGTC
Source organism: Streptomyces sp. NBC_01431 (assembly GCF_036231355.1). Lineage (NCBI taxonomy): Bacteria > Bacillati > Actinomycetota > Actinomycetes > Kitasatosporales > Streptomycetaceae > Streptomyces > Streptomyces sp. NBC_01431. Next base: position 4,937,449 of record NZ_CP109496.1, on the reverse strand, counting down.
GGCGCGCACTGGCGGGTCACCTCGGTCGCGGTGTGGGTGCTCGCGGTCGTGGGCTGGGCGGCACAGGGGACGTTCGCCGCGGTCGCGCTGCCCGTCTTCGCCGGGCTGTGCGCGGCCGCGGCGGCCGCCCTGATCCACCGCTGGTTCAGCGACCGGGAACGGGCTGCCTGAAGTAGGCGTCCGAACCGGCGCGCCTGTAACCGGCGAGCGCGGAACCGGAGTTGACCGTCAGATCGCAGTCCTTGCCCGGCACCGACCGGTCCCACATCACCAGCGCCTTCGCGTCCGGCAGGGCGCTCTTCGCGACGCCGGGCACCTGCTCGTACCACTGCCCGGCCCGTTGCGGCCGGCTCGGATCGGGTGCGGTGGCGAACTCGGAGAGCATGATCGGCTTGCGGTCGGAGACGTTCGCCCGCAGCCAGTCGTAGGTGGGCTTCTGACTGTCCGCGAAGCTCTGCCAGTCGGTGGTCTTGTGGCAGAGGTAGTAGTTGTACTGGTCCATGCCGATCCAGTCGACGTAGTCGTCGCCGGGATACAGCCGCTTGAACAGCTCGCCGTTGGGCAGATAGCCCGACACCGTCCACACCCACACCACGTTGTCCACACCGAGTTCCCTGAACCGGTCGTGCAGGTGGCGGTAGGCGGCCACGTACTCCTCGGGTGTCCCCGCGTCCGGGGTGCGGGCGTCGACCTCCTGGTCGAAGGAGAAGAAGATCCGCTTCCCGTACGCCTTGATGCGGCGCGCCTGCGGATCAATGATCTCCTCGTCGTACGCGCCCGAGGCAAGCTTGGCCCAGCCCAGCTGGTCCTCCGTGTATCCCTCGTGGTGCGGCTTGCGCCAGACGGTGGACTCCCAGGCCAGCATGAGCATCCGGTCCCGGCCGAGCTCCTGCTCGTCGGGGGTCAGCAGCTCACCGTCGAGTGGTGTGCTGGACATGTCGTGGTAGGTGTACAGCAGATCGATCCTGCGCCCGATCCGGGACTCGAAGCCGTGCACGGCGTCCTTCAGGGAGCCGTTCTTCGCGTACGGGACGTACGCGCCCCACCAGGCCCCGCACGGCGGAACCAGCGTCGCCGAGGGTGCGCACCGGCCGGCCGGCGCGGGGCCCGAAGCCGCGTCGGCGGGCAGCGCGTCCCACCCGGGGGCCCCGGATCGCTTCTCCGGCTGGGCGAGCCAGATACCGAGCCCGGCGATCAGCCCGGCCGCGAGGATCACCACGACGGGGACGAAGCCGCGGCGCCCCCGTAACCGGATCACCGTCCGGCCCCGGGTTTGGCGCGGGTGCGCTCGACGGCGCCCCGGGTCGCGGCCGGCAACGGCAGCCCGGGGAAGGCGCAGGCCACGGTCGAGAAGGCGGCCAGCGAGATCAGGAAGGCGGTCGCGGAGAAGCCGTGCACGAGGAAGAGGCAGGTGGACACGAGCGCCCCGAACGACAGGCTGAGCGGCGCGGCGAGCGCCAGCGCCTCCAGGCGGGCCCCCGGCCGCAGGGTGTCGGGCTGCGGGTAGAGCAGCGCGAAGCCGGGGCCGAGGACGACGAAGATCAGTACCGGGATCCAGCGGGCGGGGCTCGGGCTCGGCAGTGCGGATGCCGCGAGCGCGAGCCAGCCGGAGAGTGCGACGGTGACTCTGATGTGGGTCTGGTTGAGGGTCATTGCGACGACCTCCGGGTCATCGGGGGTGGTGAGTGTGTGTCGTTACTCGACTGCGGACCGTGTGGGGCTGATCGCGCAGTTCCCCGCGCCCCTGGCCCCCCTTCGGCCGCGGACCGTGCGGGCTTGATCGCGCAGTTCCCCGCGCCCCTGGCGGGGCGATCCCGGCAACGGGCACAACCAGCCTGTCCGGCGATCGGGGACGATCAGCGGGTGGGCGGTGCCACGTACTGCAACACCGTTCCGTACGCGCTTTCGTCGATCACCCGGAACCTCGGCGAAGCCTTGAGCTTGGACTTGAGCTGCTGGAAGCCGCCTGCGGGGAGCAGCCCCTCCCCCGCCGTGTAGATGTCCTGCGTGCGCGTGAGGATGAAGTACACCGGCCGCCCGTCCTTGGGTAGTTGGGGCTCCAGGTAGCCCACCGGATCCCGCAGCATGATCGCGTTCTGCGGCTCCTCCTGTTCCGCCACGTACCAGTGCTCCAGCTGGTCGTAGCGGTGCAGCGACTGCGGGAAGGAGCCGGTGACGGCGAGGATCATCGAGCCCTTGGGCGCGTTGTCGAGCACCTTGGTCACCATCGCCGTCTCGGCGGGCGGCGTGTAGTACATGCGCTCCTTGCCGTAGTAGGCGGGGATGAACCCGGCGACGAGCAGGGCGAGCACCACCGGCAGCGCGACGGCCGCGACCCGTTGGCGCACCACGGGTCTGATCCGCCCCTCGCCCTGCCCGGCCGCCGCCGGCACCAGGGCCGCGGCGGCGAAGAACGCGGCACCGGGCAGCCCGAACAGGTAGACCCTGAAGAGCATTTCGCCGCCGTAGTCGTTGACGGCGAACAGTGGCACCGGCGCCACCGACACCAGCAGCAGCGGCAGTGCGCTCTTGACCAGCTTGCGCCGCAGGACGACGGCGACCGCCGCGAGAGCGGCGATCACCAGCACCATGACGACATCGGCGCGGCCCTGCAACACCGGTCCGGGGCCGGTGAGTTGACCCGCGTATCCGGCGCGCGAGTTGTTGAGGAGGTTGCCCACCGACTCCTTCAGGGAGGCGAGCGTCTCCACGAACAGCGGGCGCCCCATCGTGACGTCCCAGATCAGCATGATGACGGCCGTGACGACGAGCAGCCCGGGGTTTCGGTAGCGCCGGGTCAGGTTGAGGGCGACCAGGGCGACGCACAGCATCACCGGGGTGAGCTGGTGGGTGAAGTTGATGGCGGCGATCATCGGCGCGAGGATGGTGATGCAGACGGCTCGCTGGCGCCCCGTGGTGGGCGGCGGGACGCTGGCCGCGGCCGGGTCGAGGTTGGCCCGCGACCGCAGCTCGCCGGCGGCCCCCGGGCGTACGAAGTGCCGGAACACCACGGCGAGCACCGCCAGGTGCAGGATCAGCGCCATGCCCTGCGGCGAGAAGTAGTCCTGGCCGACCCAGTTGGCGACCTCGAAGATCCATACGCCGGTCCACACCAGCCGCCAGTCCTCGGCGAAGGTGCGGTAGATCAGGACGAGCACCGGGATCAGGACGACGCCGTAGAACAGCGAGGCCCAGTTGAGGTAGGAGGCCGCGGTGTCCACGCCGAAGGCGCGCACCAGACCGGCGTTGAGCGTGAAGAAGCCGGGCCACTGGTCGTACGCCGCCATGTTGCCGGACAGCGGTACGCCCGGCCGCAGCTCCTGGTTGGCGAGAAGGTGGTTGACCACCGCGTCGTGCTTGGAGGACCAGGGGTAGCGCACCGAGTCGTACAGGATCGCGGTGGGCGCCTTCAGCGCGAAGAGCAGGGCCACGCTGTAGAGCCCCGGCCACCAGGGCGCGGTGCCCGCCCGCCGCAGGCTGACGACGAAGCCGCCGGTCAGGACGGCGAGGGACACGCAGAAGGCGGCGGGCAGCTTGTCGAGCAGGCCCCAGTCGCCCATGTGGCGGTAGTCGATGTGCGGCAGCGAGTACGCCCATAACGCGGCCGCGAGCGCCAACGGCAGCCAGGTGAACAGGATTTGAGGCTGTATCAGATCGGGTCCCGACCAGCGTCGCGGGGCGCCCTTCACGGGCCCGTCGGCCGCCTGCTGTCGGGCCGTGCCGCCGGGGGGCCGTCGCTTGCTCCCCCGGGCCGGCGCGGGCACACGTTGTTGCACAGTGCGACTCCCCCCACAGATGTGGTCGCGGCCGTCACGCCGCTGTCCCCTGGCTGTCCCCTTGAGCGAAGTATAAGAACACTCTTCGCGTCTGTGTGGCTACACCGCAGACCGCTCCCGCGGGCGCTAGCCCGCGAACACCGGCCCTTTCACGGCGGCCCTGGTCCGCCGGTACAGGCGCCAGCCGACCGTCCGCAGCGAGTCGTTGTACGGCGCCGCGCGCGCCCCCTCCCCGCGCATCCATGCCCCGACGTCGGCGAGGGTGTGACCGCGGCGCAGGATGAGCCGGGCGATGCGGTACGCCTCGTCGCGCTCCGAGCTGAGCGCGTGCCGTACCGCCACCGCCGTCTCGTACCCGGCGGCGCGCGCGGCCGTGCGCACGGCGCGGCTGTTGTAGCCGTGCGGATAGGCGAGATGATCGATCCGGTGGCCGAGCGCGTCCTCCAACACAGCCTTGGACTCCACGAGTTCACGCTTGAGGGCGCTGGGCGTCAGCGTGTCGAGCTGCGGGTGCGAGATGGTGTGCCCGCCGACTTCGAGGCCGTACTCCTCCAGGAGCTTCGCCTGGTCGAGGCTCATCATCGGGGCGGGCGGCAGCAGGCTGCGGCGGCCGGGCGTGATCGCGCCGGTGGTCAGATAGGCGGTGGCGGGCACGGCACGCTCGGCGAGCGCCTCGGCGGTGCTCCCCGGCAGGTCGGCGAACCCGTCGTCGAAGGTGAGCACGACGGGCCGGGGCGGCAGCGGGGCCCGCCCGGCGAGGTGCGCGGCGAGCGCGCTGATGGTCACCGGCGTACGCCCACTGTCGCGGATGACGTCGAGCTGGTCCGCGAACTGCCTTGGTGTGACGGTGAATTCGGCGATCCAGTCCGGCGGGTCGTCCATCACCGCGTGGTACAGGAGCACCGGGATGCGGGCGGCCCGGCCGCTCATCGGGCCACCTGCCAGGGCAGCCGGTGGCCGCGCACCCGGCGCCGGGCGCGCAGATAGCCGAGCGGCCCGTACAGCATGCCCCGGCGCTCCAGGCGGGACAGCGAGCGCGGCCAGGGGTAGCTCTGCGAGCCGTGCTCGCCGGGTACGGACTGCTCGCCGGCGTCGCGATGGGCGCTGATGGCGAGCGCGTGCGCGATGCCGCGCGGCACCCGGGCGAGCAGCGCGGGCAGCAGCGCCGGGCGTCGCGCGATGATCGCGGTGAGGTAGGCGGTGAGCCCGGCGCCGTATCCGTACGCCTGGTTCTCCAGGTCCTGCCAGGTCTCGCGGTGGTGGTGCCACACCAGCGCCTCGGGCGTGTAGCTGAGCCGGTGGCCGGCCACGACGATCCGGGCGAAGGCGTACAGGTCGTCGCCGCCGCGGGCCGGGGTACCGGTGCCGGTCGCCGGGTCGAAGCCGCCGACCGCGCGCAGCGCCGCGGCCCGGAACGCCATGTTGGCGCCCGAGCCGAACCTTCCCGCCGTGAACGGGAACAGCGGTTCGTCGGCGGGCGGTCTGCGCGGGTCGAAGTGGCGGGGTGCGAAGCCCTTGGTGAAGCCGCCGTGGCTCTCCAGCAGGATCTGGGCGGGAGTGGTCAGCCGGGCGGGCAGGATGAGGCCGGTGGCGCAGCCGAGTCGGGGGTCCTGGGCGAAAAGCGCGGCCAGCGAGGAGAGCCAGCGCCGGTCGGCGATCACGTCGTCGTCGGTGAACGCGATGATCTCGCCGTGCGCGGCGGCGACGCCCCGGTTGTGGGCGGCGGCCAGACCCGGCACGGGTTCGGTCAGGTAGCGCACGCCGAGCGGGGCGTAGCGCCGCTCGACCAGTTCGCGGGTCTGGTCGGTGGCGGGGTTGTTGTCGACGACGAGGATCTCGTGGTCGGGGTGGTCCTGACCGAGCAACGAGTCCAGGGCGCGGGCGAGTTGGCTCGCGCGTTCCCGGGTGGCGACGACGACGCTCGCGCGCGGCAGCGCCACACCGGGCGCGGGCCGCTCCTCGGGCACGAACCCGGTGAGCTGCTTGCGGGCCGCCCCGGCCAGCACCTCGGCCGCGTCGTCGCCCTCCCGGACCTGCTCGATCACCGTCCCGACCGGCCGCCCCCGCAGCCTGACCAGGACGTACACCTCGCCGTGGCCGACCGGCGGCCCGCCCGGCGCGGGCGTCAGAGACAGGACACCCCCGTCCAGACCGTCGAGGTCCAGCTCCCCCACGCTGATGCCCCGGCTGATGCCCTGCTGCCGCACGAGGCTCTGAGCCTCCGGGCCGTGCGACGTCTGCGACCTGTCCGACACTGCGTTTCCCCCCGTGCTCCGGGTCCGTCCTGTGGCCGTGCCCCGCGCGGGGGCTACTTTCCGACGCCGCGCAACCGCCCGGCCTGTTTGAGGCCGCGCTGCGCGAGCTCGGCGAGCCGCGGCCGGTCCCGTACGAATCCGTGCGCCCGGCGGGACGGCTCGCGCCCGATCCAGTGCAGCACCGCGCCCGCCCCGGGCCGGGTGGACGCCCCCTCGTACACCGGTATCTCGCCGGTCTTCAGCGCGTCCTTGTACTCGGCGGCGCCCCGTCCGAGGTCCAGCATCCCGATGCCCTCGGCCGCCGCGGCCTCGGCCATCCGCAGATGGAGCACCAGACCCGGCGAGTACTTCGCGAACTCCGGGTCGTACGCCGGGAACCAGCAGGCCAGGACCGTGGCCGAGCGGAGCCCGAAGTGGGCGGCGACCGGCTGGTCCGCGACGTACAGCACGGAGAGCAGCCCCGAGCAGCCGGGCGCGCGGGTGTGGGCGAGCTGCTGCACCAGGGTGTTGATCCAGTCCTGCGCGAACCGGTCGCGCCGCCCGGTGCGGCGGTACTGCGCGGACTTCCACTCCATGAGCTGTGCGAGCGCCGCCGGGTCCCGCTCGTCGAAGACGAACCGGACCTCCCCCGCCTGCCGCCCCAGCCTGCGCTCCTTGGCGGTGGTCGTCTTGAAGAACTTCGGCGACTGCTGCCGCAGGGTCGTTTCGTAGGCGGCGTAACCGGCCCCCACGTCGATGACGAAGGAGGCGTACGAGGCGGCCGCGTCCGGCGCGAACAGCGACTGGCCTGCCTCCAGGTTGTCGAACTCCCAGGACGACAGACCGCAGGAGCGCAGCAACTCGCCCTGATCCAGAGCGATTTCGGGGCGCCCGACGATGCCCTGGCAGTCCGATACCCCGAACCCGATGGCCCGCCCCTGCCCCACCTTCCCCTTCTCGTACGGGAAGAAGGCGGCGGGCTCGGCCCCCTCGTACACCACGGCCACCCGCGCCGAGGACCGCACCCGGCCGACCGCCAGGGTGAACTCGGGCTCCATGAAGGGATTCGCCGGCGCGCCGGACTTGGCCCGCAGCTCCCGCCACGCTTCCAGTTCCCCGGCGCCCAGATCGCCGGGTCTCACCACTCGTATGCGTCCCCGTGCGCCCTGGGCGGCGCCGCTCCCGCGCAGACTGCTCAACTCGACCCCCCGGTCTCCCCCGAGCCCCGCTGATCTGGACGGTACCGGGCGATTTCACCCGGCGGTAGGTACCGTCCCGGAGTTTGTGACCATACGGTGAAGGTTGGTACGTCGTCGTCGCTTTGGCCGGTTCTTGGCCCCGGTGACGGGTGGGACGGCCGGGGCCGGGCGTACGCGTGGTGGGGCGGGCATGAGCTAATGCACGGTATGAGCTACTTCATGACCGATCTGTCGGGCGCCTCGGTCGACGAGCCCGACGAAGCGACCATGCGCACGATCCTGGACGGCCTCGCCGACGCCGACGACGAACACCCCGATGTCTCGCTGACCCACGAGAACGGCTGGTCACTGAGCGCGTTCCCGAGCGGCGAGCTGCTGTGGCTGCTGTGGGAGAACCTGGACGACCCCGACACGGCTCCGCGCCAGCTGTCGGGGGTGTCCAGGGACGAGGTGCTGCGGCTCTTCGGTCTGCTCGCGGCGGGCGACACGGCGGAGATCGAGAAACTGGCGTCCTGAGCGGGCGGGCCGCGGCGGCCTGAGCGCTTGAGGGCTGATCCCGAGGGCCTGCGCTCTTGAGGAACGGCGGGCCGCGGCGGCGTGGGGTTCCCGGTCAGACCGGGCGGCCCGCCCGCCAGACCTCGCTGACCAGCGGAACACCGGGCCGGTAGGCGAGGTGGACGTGCGAGGGCGCGTCCAGGAACGCCAGGTCGGCGCGGGCGCCGGGAGTGAGGCGGCCGATGTCGGTGCGGCGCAGCGCGGCCGCGCCGCCCGCGGTCGCCGACCAGATCGCCTCGTCCGGCGTCATCTTCATGTCCCGTACGGCGAGCGCGATGCAGAACGGCATCGAGGACGTGAAGGAGGACCCCGGGTTGCAGTCGGTGGACAGGGCGACCGTGGCGCCCGCGTCCAACAGCCGCCTGGCGTCCGGCCATTGAGCCCGGGTGGAGAACTCGGCGCCGGGCAGCAGGGTCGCGACCGTCGCGCTGTTGGCGAGGGCGTCCACGTCGGCGTCGGTGAGGTGGGTGCAGTGGTCGGCGGACGCGGCCTCCAACTCGACGGCGAGCTGCACGCCGGGCCCGTACGTCAGCTGGTTGGCGTGGACGCGCGGCAGCAGCCCGGCGGCCTTGCCCGCGGTGAGGATCGCGCGCGCCTGGTCGCCGTCGAAGGCGCCCTTCTCGCAGAAGACGTCGACCCAACGGGCGTACGGGGCACAAGCGTTGAGCATCTCACCGGTGACCAGCTCGACGTAACCGGCCGGGTCGTCGGCGTACTCGGGGGCAAGGATGTGCGCGCCGAGGTAGGTGACCTCGTCGGTGTGCCCGGCCGCGATGCGCAGCGCGCGGGCCTCGTCGGCGACGGTCAGGCCGTAGCCGGACTTGGTCTCCTGGGTGGTGGTGCCCTGGTGCAGCGCCTCGGCGATGTACCGGGCGACGTTGGCGCTCAGCTGCTCGTCGGACGCGGCCCGGGTGGCGGCGACGGTGGTGCGGATGCCGCCGGCGGCGTATGCCTGACCGGACATGCGGGCGTTGAACTCCTGGGTGCGGTCGCCCGCGAAGACGAGGTGCGAGTGGGAGTCCACGAAGCCGGGGATCACGGCGCGGGCCTGTGCGTCGTGGGCGTCGTCGGTGGGCGGGGCGGCCTGGGCGGGCCCCACCCAGGCGACCTTGCCGTCTTCGACGACGAGGGCGGCGTCGCGAATGAGGCCGAGGGGGCCGTCTCCCTTCTCGGGGTCGTTGGTGACGAGGGAGGCGATGTTGTGTACGAGGGTGGCGCGCATGGGTTCCTTTCGCTGCGGGCCGTGCGTGGCTGGTCGCGCAGTTCCCCGCGCCCCTGGCAGGACCGGTGCTGGTCCGGGTCGGCATCATCAGCCCGTCATGGGGGTCCCCCTGGCCCTTAAGGCCTTGGGGGAGATTGAGGACGAGCGCCCTCAAGGCGCGAACGGGGCCCGGGCGGAGCCCCAGCAACCGGGGGGAATCTACGGTCTCAGGGAGGCGATCGCTTCGGACAGGGCCGACGCCACGTCGGGTATCAGGGCGTGGGACCCGTCCCGCACCACCTGACGGCCGCCCACCACCACCTGCCGCACGTCCGCCGCCGACGCCGCGAACACCGCCGTCTCCGCGGCCAGCCGAGGCACCGCCCCCGCCGTACGGACGGAGTCCAGCGCGATCGTGGTGAGGTCGGCGAGGGCACCGGTTTGGATGCGGCCCGCCTCGTGCCAGCCCAGGGCCGCCTGCCCGTCGACGGTGGCGGCCCGCAGCAGCGCCGCCGCCGTCCAGTGCCCGCGGGTCCGCGTACGGAGCCGCTCGTTCAGCTCCATCGCCCGCGCCTCCTCCAGGATGTCGATCACGGCATGGCTGTCGCTGCCGAGCGAGAGGGGGGAGCCGGCCCGCTGGAGGGCGAGCGCGGGACCGATGCCGTCCGCGAGGTCGCGTTCGGTGGTGGGGCACATACAGGTGCCCGTACCGGTGGAGCCGAGCAGCGAGATGTCCCCGTCCGTCAGGTGCGTGTTGTGGACGCCGGTGGTGCGCGGCCCCAGCACCCCGTGCTCCCTGAGCAGCTGGGTGGGCGTCAGACCGTAGGCGTCGAGGCAGGCGTCGTTCTCCGCCGTCTGCTCGGAGAGGTGCACATGCAGCGGGGCCCGCCGCGCCTCGGCCCATTGGGCGACCGTGCTCAACTCCCCTGCGGGGACGGCCCGTACGGAGTGGATGGCCGCGCCGATCCTGGCGTGGCCCCGCTCCTTGAGAGCCGAGCAGCGTTCCGCCCAGGCCTCGGCGGTGCCATCGGAGAAGCGGAGCTGGTGCTGGTTCGGGGCGGCTCCGAAGCCCGAGGAGAGGTAGGCGGTGTCGAGCAGGGTGATGCGGATGCCCGCCTCGGCGGCCGCGGCGATCAGCGCCTCGCCCATCGCGTTGGGGTCGTCGTACGGGGTGCCGCCCGGCGCGTGGTGGAGGTAGTGGAACTCGCCGACGGCGGTGACCCCGGCGAGCGCCATCTCCGCGTACACGGCGCGCGCGAGCGCGTGGTACGAGTCCGGGGTGAGCCGGGACGCGACCTGGTACATGACCTCGCGCCAGGTCCAGAAGGTCCCGGAGCCGACCTGCACGGTGGAGCGCAGGGCCCGGTGGAAGGCGTGCGAGTGGGCGTTGGCGAGACCGGGCACTGTGAACCCGCGCAGTGCGACGGCGCCGGGCGGCGGCTGCTCGACTCCGGTGCGCACGGCGGCGATCCGGCCGCCGTCCGCCACGTCGACCACCACGCCCGGCTCGACCTCGGGATCGATCCAGGCGTGCTCCAGCCAGTACGTCACCTGCACGCCAGGCCCTCCAGTACGTCGGCGAGTGCGAGCACCCCGGCCACGCAGTCGTCCTCGCCGGCGAACTCGGCCGGGGAGTGCGAAACGCCGGAGGGGTTGCGCACGAACAGCATGGCGGTCGGGATCGAGCCCGACAGGATTCCGGCGTCGTGTCCGGCGCCGGTTCCCAGGACGGGGGTGCCGCCGCCGAGGATCTTGCCGATCTCGTCCCGCAGCGCGTGCTCGAACTCCACCACGGGGGTGAAGGACTCCCGCACCACGCTCAGGTCGATCCCGTCCCGCTCGGCCCGCTCCTTCGCGGCCCGCTCGATCGCGGCGACGACGGTGTCCAGGGTGTCCTGGTCGGCGGCGCGCGAGTCGAGCCAGCCGCGCACCAGGGACGGGACCGCGTTGACGCCGTTGGGCTCGCAGGAGATCTTGCCGAACGTGGCGACGGCGCCCGCGAGTTCGGCCTCGCGCCGGGCGGCGAGGACGGTCTCGGCATACGTCAGCATGGGGTCGCGCCGGTCGACGAGGCGGGTGGTGCCGGCGTGGTTGGCCTCACCCGCGAAGTCGAACCGCCACCGCCCGTGCGGCCAGATGGCCGAGGCGATGCCGACGGCGTCCCCGCTCAGGTCGAGCGCGCGGCCCTGCTCGACGTGCAGCTCCACGAACGCGCCGATGCGGGCGAGCCGCCCCGGGTCGGGGCCGATGGCGTCCGGGTCGTACCCGGCCCGCTCCATGGCCTGCGGGAGGCTGATCCCGTCGGTGTCGCGCAACCGGTGCGCGGCCTCGACGGTGAGCTGTCCGGCGGTCAGGCGCGACCCCACGCAGGCGAGCCCGAACCGGGCGCCTTCCTCGTCGCCGAAGTTGGTGATGGCGACCGGCCTGGTGAACTCCACTCCCCGGCGCCTGAGTTCGTCGAGTGCGGCGAAGGAGGACACGACGCCGAGGGGGCCGTCGAAGGCGCCGCCGTCGGGCACGGAGTCGAGGTGCGACCCGGTGACCACCGCGTCGCCGGCCGCCGGGTCTCCGGCCCAGGCCCACTGGTTTCCGTTCCCGTCGACCTCGTAGGTGAGGTCGCGGGCGGCGGCCTGCGCCTGGAACCAGGCACGGCAGTCGGCGTCCGCCGCGGTCCAGGCGTAGCGCCGGTAGCCCCGGGTGTCGGCGTCGCGCCCGATGGGCGCGAGGTCTCGCCACATCTCCTGGAAGGAGGGCTGCTCCCCGCCCGACCCCTTCCGCGCCCTGGTGGGGTCGGTGCCGGCGGGGCGGGCGTCCGGAGTGGGGGAGGCGGAGCTCACTCGCCCTCACCCTCCCGCATCGGCACGCGAACGCCCTTGTCGTCGGCCACCCGCTCCGCGATGTCGTACCCGGCGTCGACGTGCCGGATGACGCCCATCCCGGGGTCGTTCGTCAGGACGCGGCGGATCTTCTCGCCCGCCAGCTTCGTGCCGTCGGCCACCGACACCTGCCCGGCGTGGATGGAGCGGCCCATGCCGACCCCGCCACCGTGGTGGATGGAGACCCAGGACGCGCCGGAGGCCACGTTGACCATGGCGTTCAGGAGCGGCCAGTCTGCGATCGCGTCGGAGCCGTCGAGCATCGCCTCGGTCTCGCGGTAGGGGGAGGCCACCGAACCGCAGTCGAGGTGGTCGCGGCCGATGGCCAGCGGCGCCGCCAGTTCACCGCTGGCGACCATGTCGTTGAAGCGCTCGCCGGCCTTGTCGCGCTCGCCGTAGCCGAGCCAGCAGATGCGGGCGGGCAGGCCCTGGAAGTGGACCCGCTCCCCCGCCATCTTGATCCAGCGGTGCAGGGACTCGTTCTCCGGGAAGAGTTCGAGCATCGCCTTGTCGGTCTTGTGGATGTCCGATGCCTCGCCGGACAGCGCGGCCCAGCGGAACGGGCCCTTGCCCTCGCAGAAGAGCGGGCGGATGTAGGCGGGCACGAACCCGGGGAAGGCGAACGCCCGCTCGTAACCGGCGAGTTGGGCCTCGCCACGGATGGAGTTGCCGTAGTCGAAGACCTCGGAGCCCGCGTCCATGAAGCCGACCATGGCTTCGACGTGCCGGGCCATCGACTCGCGGGCCCGGGTGGTGAAGCCGGCCGGGTCCTTGGCCGCGTACGCCGCCATGTCGTCGAACTCGACGCCCACCGGCAGATAGGACAGCGGGTCGTGGGCCGAGGTCTGGTCGGTCACGATGTCGATGGGGGCGCCCTCGGCGAGCATGCGCGGGAGCAGCTCGGCCGCGTTGCCGAGCAGGCCGATGGAGAGCGGCTTGCGGGCGTCGCGCGCCTCGACGGCCAGCTGGAGCGCGTGCTCGACGGAGTCGGCGCGCACGTCCAGGTAGCGGTGCTCGATGCGGCGCTCGATGGCACGCGGGTCGACGTCGATGCAGATGGCGACGCCGTCGTTCATGGTGACGGCGAGCGGCTGGGCGCCGCCCATGCCGCCGAGACCGGCGGTGAGGGTGATGGTGCCGGCGAGGGTGCCGTTGAACTTCTTCGCGGCGACGGCCGCGAACGTCTCGTACGTGCCCTGGAGGATGCCCTGGGTGCCGATGTAGATCCAGGAGCCGGCCGTCATCTGGCCGTACATGGTCAGGCCCAGCTGCTCCAGGCGGCGGAACTCCTCCCAGTTCGCCCAGTCGCCGACCAGGTTGGAGTTGGCGATCAGGACGCGCGGCGCCCACTCGTGGGTCTGCATCACGCCGACCGGGCGGCCGGACTGGACGAGCATCGTCTCGTCCTGCTTGAGGGTCCTGAGCGTACGCACCATGGCGTCGAAGGAGCGCCAGTCGCGGGCGGCCTTGCCGGTGCCGCCGTAGACGACGAGCTTGTCGGGGTGCTCGGCGACCTCGGGGTCGAGGTTGTTCTGGAGCATGCGCAGCGCGGCTTCCTGCTGCCATCCCAGGGCGCTCAGTTCCGTACCGCGCGGTGCCCGTACGGGGCGGGGTCCTGACATGGCGATGCCTCCTCGTGACCTGATCCAGATATTCACATCCTGGGTTACTGAATAGAACTAGTCAATAGACGGTGGCTCTGCACATCCCTCCACCCGGTGATTGGCTGGATCACATGACTTCCCAGGCACGGTCCGCGGCGGCCCGCACAGCATCACCGGCGACATCGGCGGTGACCGGCACAGCGTCAGCGGCGGCGCAGCGCCGCGAGCAGGCCGTACGGGCAGCTGTCGAACAGGGCCTTGCGGGGCCCGACGTCCCCATCGTCGCCCTCCTCGACACCACCGGCATCCGCACGAGCGCGGCCGCCCTGCGGGACGCCTTCGCCGCCGTGACCGACGCGCCCGTACTGCACGCCTTCGCCGTGAAGGCCTGCCCGCTGGTCCCGGTCCTGCGGCTGCTGCACGCCGAGGGCCTGGGCGCCGAGGTCGCGAGCCCCGGCGAACTGGCGCTGGCCACGGCCGCCGGGGTGCCGCCCGCCGACACCGTGCTCGACTCCCCCGCCAAGACCCCCGCCGAGCTGCGCGAAGCGCTCGCCTTGGGCATCGCCGTCAACGCCGACAACCCCCAGGAGCTGTCCCGCCTGGACGCGCTCGTGGGGTCGGCGCGGCCCTCCTCGCCGGTGGGGCTGCGGGTCAACCCGCAGCTCGGCGCCGGGTCCATCGAGGCGCTGTCCACGGCGACGGCCACCTCCAAGTTCGGAGTGGCGCTGCTCGACGAGGGCGCCCGGGAGTGGGTCGTGCGCGCCTATGCCGAGCGTCCCTGGCTGACCCGGGCGCACACGCACTCCGGCTCGCAGGGCGTGGCGCTCCCCCTCATGGCCCAAGGCGTCCGGGCGGTCTACGAACTCGCCGAGGAGATCAACGCGGCGGCCGGGCGGCGCCAGGTCGACACGCTCGACATCGGCGGCGGCCTTCCGGTCAACTTCGCCTCCGACGAGGAGACGCCGACGTACGCCGCCTACGCACAGCTCCTGAAGGACGAGGTGCCGGGCCTGTTCGACGGGCGGTACGCCCTGGTGACCGAGTTCGGCCGCTCACTGCTCGCCAAGCACGGCACGGTCCTCGCCCGGGTCGAGTACGCCAAGACCTCGGGCGGGCGCCCCATCGCGGTCACCCACGCCGGGGTGCAGATCGCCGCCCGCACCGTGTACGCGCCCGCCTCCTGGCCGCTGCGGATCGAGGCGTACGACGCGAAGGGCCGCCCCAAGACGGGTCCGGCCGTCGCCCAGGACATCGCGGGCCCGGCCTGCTTCGCGGGCGACCTGCTCGCCGAGAACCGCCCGCTGCCGCTGCTCGACCAGGGCGACTACGCGGGAGTCCTTGACACCGGGGCGTACTACTTCGCCCACCACTACTCCTACAACTCCCTTGCCCGGCCCGGGATTTACGGATTCACCGGGGACGCGGAGGGCGTCCGCTTCGCCACCGTGCGCACCCCGCAGCCGATCTCGGACCTGGTCGCCGAGGCGGGCGGCGGACACGCGGACGCCCTGCTCGCCGACGGCGCCTGAGGCCCGGGGGGTCAGTGGCGCCGGGCCCCGCCGGGCTCGGCGTCGCCCGCGCCGAGCCCGGTCGTCCGAAAGCCCCGTACCAGCTTGCCGACCGGCTGCCCCTTGGGCACCCAGTCCGTGCGGATCCACAGCAGTGCGTCGGCGGAGCGTTCCAGGCGGCCGAGCCAGGCGGCCTTCAGCCACAGCCCCGCCCCGGCGCCCGCCATCAGCAGGCCGGCCGCGCCGGGCAGCGCGAAGCCGGAGCCCAGCGCCGCGAGGAAGGCGAGCAGCAGCCACCAGCGCCAAGCCCGGCGCCAGGTGCGTACGGTCACGGAGCGGGCCTGGAGGAAGTCCGCCTTGGCGGCGCGGGAGGCGGCCCCGGCGAAGTGCGTGTAGCGGCGGCGCCGGGCCAGGAACACCACGGCGGCCGCGACGACGAACAGCGCCGCGCCCGCGAGCAGCCCGATCCTGCGTCCGGTGAGACTCAGCGGCAGCGCCGCCCCGACACCTGCGGCCAGCAGGCCCAGCCACCACAGCGGAGCCGCCCCGGCCCGCACGATCACCGCCACCCGCGCCAGCGCCTGCGCTCCGCGACCCACGCTCCACCTCCGTGCCGTCGAAATCCTGGCGCGGAGGCTAACGGGAAAATCTGAACGCACGGTGAGAGCGGCACCCGAGCCGCATGAGGGCTAATCCGCAGAGCGGCACCCGAGCCGTATGAGGGCTACTCCACGAACAGGCCGCGCGCGGCGGCCTTCGCGTCGAACTCCTCCAGGCGTGCCTGCGCGTCCGGCAGGTCGTCGCACATGGCCTCCAGGAGGACCCGGCCGAGCAGCATCGGCGCGCACGCCGTGTCGAAGGCGAGCCCGGTCCCCACGGCCGCCGGGATCAGGAGGTCGCTGTACTTGGCAACCGGCGCGAACGCCGAGTCCGCGACCGTGACCACGGTGAGCCCGGCGGACTGCGCGTACCCGAGCGCCTCGACGACCTCCCGGGGGTGCCGCGGCAGCGCGAAGCACAGCAGCGCCGAGGCCCCGGCCCGCAGCGCCGCGTCGATCCGGTCGGCCAGCATCGTGCCGCCCTCGTCGAGCAGGCGCACATCGGGGTGGACCTTGGCCGCGAAGTAGGCGAAGCCGCGGGCCTGCGAGGAGGCCGCGCGCAGACCGAGCACGGGCAGCGGCCGGGACGCGGCGAGCAGCCGCCCCGCCTGCTCGACCGGGCGCGGATCGGCGAGCAGCCCGGCCAGGTGCTGGAGGTTCTCGATCTCGGCCCGCACCGCCTGCTGGTACTCGTTGTACGTGCTCTGCGCGGGTTCGCCGGTGGCGACCGGAGCCACTTCGCGCAGGTGGCGGCGGAGCGCCGGGTAGCCGTCGAAGCCGAGGGCGACCGCGAACCGGGTCACCGACGGCTGGCTGACTCCGGCGAGTTCGGCGAGCTCGACACTGGACAGGAACGGCACGTCGGCCGCGCGGCGCACCATGCAGTGCGCGATCCGCCGCTGGGTCGGGGTCAACCGGCGTCCCTCGAAGAGCAGTTGGAGCCGTGCGGCAGGGCTGTCGCTCATGCCGTCCCCCTTCATACGTACAGGTCCGTGAACTGGTCGAGCAGTGCGGCCGCCCGGGAAGGTACAGAGTGACCGACCGCGGCCGGGCCGGACGGTGAATCCCCCGAGGCGTCCAGGGGGTGGGACGACAACACGCGCGAAAACCACCCTTCCCGGACACCGGACCACAGACCCGCGTACGAGCCATGGACAAGCTATTCAGTCACCCAGAACTCTGCATGACGATATACAGCCGAGCAACCCTGCACCGCCCCGCACCGGCGCTCTTGCTCGTGCCGGCACCAGGGAGGAATACGGGGGATAGCACCACTGCGGACGCGCTCCCGGCTCCGTACCGTGAACTCCATGGACGCCCGTGACACGGAGCTCAGGTCCAGCCCGCTGGGCGACGCTGAGCTCAAGAAGGAACTCGACGCCACCCTCCAGGCCCGCCGCGAGCTCGGGCCCGAGTACGAGTCCGCGCTGGTCGACTCCTTCCTGGAGAAGGTCGAGCAGCGGGTCGACGGCTCGGTGGACCGGCGCATCAGGCGGCAGCTCGCCGAGCAGCAGATGGTGGTGGCGCGTGGCGGCCGCCCGTCCCGGAGCGACTCGGAGAACAGTTTCGGCGAGCGCTTCGGCTTCGCCATGGTCTCGCTGATCCTCGCGACGCCGCTCTCCGCGATCGGCGCGGTCAACGCGGGCCTCAGCGGCCTCGTGGTCACCTGGCTCGGCATCGTCGGCGTCAACGCCGTGCACGCCGCGCACGCCTGGCCGTGGCTGGGCCGCCTGCGCCGCACGAACCGGGACGACTGAGCCGCAGCGCCGGGCGCCGCCGACGAGCGGTGGGCGGCGGGCGGCGGCGGAAGAAGTGATCGCGGGGACCGCCACACCCCCGGTTGCCCGGGGGGCGGGACGACGGCGGTCCCCGCGAGGGACACGGTCCGGGTCAGTTCCGGTCTCCGCGTCCTGGGCGTCCGGGGAAGTCCGGGAGCCGCTCCGGAAGTTCCTTGACGCCGCTGGTGGTGTCGGCCGGGTTCACCTGCCCGGGTCCCCCTGCCGACATCCACCACTGTGCCCGCGCCGTGTTAAGCGGGTGCTGCGCGCACATGTCGCGCTCGTACCAGTTCCACGACTTCGCCGACTCGGGCCACCCGCGCGGGAGTTACTGCGCGGTGCGGGCCAGGAAAGCCAGCAGGTCCTGGCGGCTGACCACACCGGTCGGCTTGCCCTCGACGAGCACGATCGCCGCGTCCGCCTTGCCGAGCACGGACATCAGGTCGGCGACCGGCTCGCCCGAGCCGACCTGCGGCAGCGGCGCGCTCATGTGCTTCTCCAGCGCGTCACCGAGCGAGGCACGCTGGGTGAACAGGGCGTCGAGCAGCTCGCGTTCGACCACCGAGCCGATGACCTCGGCGGCCATCACATCGGGGTGCCCCGCGCCCGGCTTCACGATCGGCATCTGCGAGACGCCGTACTCGCGCAGCACCTCGATGGCCTCGCCGACCGTCTCCTCGGGGTGCATGTGCACGAGCGAGGGCAGGTGGCCGGCCTCCTTGAAGCCGAGCACGTCGGAGACGCGCGCCGAGGGGCCCGCCTCCTCCAGGAAGCCGTAGTCCGCCATCCACTCGTCGTTGAAGATCTTCGAGAGGTAGCCACGGCCGGAGTCCGGCAGGAGCACGACCACCACGTCGTCGGGGCCGAGGCCCTCGGCGACCTTCAGCGCGGCCACCACGGCCATGCCGCAGGAGCCGCCGACGAGCAGGCCCTCCTCCTTGGCGAGGCGCCGGGTCATCTGGAAGGAGTCCTTGTCGGACACCGCGACGATCTCGTCCGTGACGCTCTGGTCGTAGGCGGTCGGCCAGAAGTCCTCGCCGACGCCCTCCACCAGGTACGGGCGGCCGGAGCCGCCGCTGTAGACGGAGCCCTCCGGGTCGGCGCCGACGATCTTCACCTTGCCGTCGCTCGCCTCCTTGAGGTAGCGGCCGGTGCCGGAGATGGTGCCGCCGGTGCCGACGCCCGCGACGAAGTGGGTGATCTTCCCCTCCGTCTGCTCCCACAGCTCGGGACCGGTGGTCTCGTAGTGCGAACGGGGGTTGTTCGGGTTGCTGTACTGGTCCGGCTTCCAGGCCCCGGGCGTCTCGCGAACCAGCCGGTCCGAGACGTTGTAGTACGAGTCCGGGTGCTCCGGGTCGACCGCCGTCGGGCAGACCACGACCTCGGCGCCGTACGCCCGCAGCACGTTGATCTTGTCCGTGGAGACCTTGTCAGGGCAGACGAAGATGCACTTGTAGCCCTTCTGCTGGGCCACGATGGCCAGGCCCACACCCGTGTTGCCACTGGTGGGCTCGACGATCGTGCCGCCGGGCTTGAGCGCGCCGGACTGCTCGGCCGCCTCGATCATGCGGACGGCGATCCGGTCCTTCACCGAGCCGCCCGGGTTGAAGTACTCGACCTTGGCCAGGACCGTCGCCTGGATGCCCTGGGTCACACTGTTGAGCCTCACCAGCGGGGTGTTGCCTACGAGGCTGATCATCGAGTCGTGGAATCGCACCGTTGTCTCCGGGTCTCCGATTAGGTGCTGCCAGCGTATGCGGAGTGCGACGGGGGTGTTCACCTCGGCGCTGGATTGAGCGACACCCGCTACCGGGCAGTTAGGTGGTGTACGACTGCGACGCTAGGAGGTGGCAGTGGCCGGGACTCTGTCGAGAGCCAGGGTGGCGCGGCGGATCGCGACGGGCGCGGCGTTCGGCGGCGGCGGCATCGGACTGCTGGCCGGGGCCGCGGTCGGCGTCGTCCTGGCCGAGCTGGCGCTCGCGAAACGCTCGGTGGGCAGCGGATCCCCGCAGGCCCCCAGCTCCGACGGGCTGTACGGAACCGCCTTCGCCGACGGTACGCCGCCGATCAGGTTCGGCATGCTGGGCGACTCCACGGCGGCCGGCCAGGGGGTCCGCCGAGCGGGGCAGACCCCGGCCGCACTGCTGGCCGCGGGGCTCGCGGCGGTCGCCGAACGCATGGTCACGCTGCGGAACGTGGCACAGCCCGGCGCCCGCTCGGACGACCTGGAGCGCCAGGTCTCGCTCCTGCTCGACGACCCGGACCGCCTCCCCGACGTCTGCGTGATCATGATCGGCGCGAACGACGTCACCTCGCGGATGGCGGCGACGGCTTCCGTGCGCTACCTGTCCACGGCAGTGCGCCGGCTGCGCACCGCCGGGGCCGAAGTGGTCGTCGGGACCTGCCCCGACCTCGGCACCATCGAGCCCGTCTACCAGCCGCTGCGCTGGCTGGCCCGGCGGGTCTCGCGGCAGCTCGCGGCGGCGCAGACGATCGTGGTGGTGGAGCAGGGGGGCCGCACCGTGTCGCTCGGCCATCTGCTCGGCCCGGAGTTCGAGGCGAACCCGCGGGAGCTGTTCGGGCCCGACAACTACCACCCGTCGGCCGAGGGGTACGCGACCGCGGCGATGGCCGTGCTGCCCACGCTGTGCGCCTCGCTCGGCCTGTGGCCGGAGTCCGACCACCCCGACGCCTCGCGGGACGAGGACATCCTGCCGGTGGCGAAGGCGGCGTCCGCGGCGGCGGCCCAGGCGGGCACGGAGGTCACCGCGGCCCGCGCGCCATGGGCCCTCCTCAAGCACCGCAGGCGCCGGCGCCTGCCCGCCCCGTCGGAACCGACCCCGCACGGCACGCCGTCGGGCCCTTAGCGGCGCCCCTGGGCGGGTTCGCCCAAC
This sequence comes from Streptomyces sp. NBC_01431, assembly GCF_036231355.1. Classification (NCBI taxonomy): domain Bacteria; kingdom Bacillati; phylum Actinomycetota; class Actinomycetes; order Kitasatosporales; family Streptomycetaceae; genus Streptomyces; species Streptomyces sp. NBC_01431. Next base: position 4,917,225 of record NZ_CP109496.1, on the reverse strand, counting down.
CCGCCCTGAGCAACCGCTTAGAAAAGAGTCCCGCATCACACGGCACCCCGGATGACCAATCCACTACGTACGGGTAACTTCCCAAGAGCCCTGCACTTCTCAGCCCCCTGGAGCCGTGATGCCCGAAGCCGTGATCGTCTCTGCCGCCCGTTCCCCCATCGGCCGCGCCTTCAAGGGCTCCCTCAAGGACCTGCGCCCGGACGATCTGACCGCCACGATCATCGAGGCCGCCCTCGCCAAGGTGCCCGGTCTCGACCCCCGCGACATCGACGACCTCATGCTCGGCTGTGGCCTGCCCGGCGGCGAGCAGGGCCACAACCTGGGCCGGATCGTGGCCGTGCAGATGGGCATGGACCACCTCCCCGGCTGCACGATCACCCGGTACTGCTCCTCCTCGCTCCAGACCTCCCGCATGGCCCTGCACGCCATCAAGGCGGGCGAGGGCGACGTGTTCATCTCCGCCGGCGTCGAGATGGTGTCCCGGTCCGTCAAGGGCTCCTCCGACGGTCTGCCGGACACCCACAACCCGCTCTTCGCGGACGCCGAGGCGCGCACCGCCGCCGTCGCGCAGTCCGAGGGCGCGAGCTGGCACGACCCGCGCGAAGACGGCCTGATCCCGGACGCGTACATCGCGATGGGCCAGACCGCCGAGAACCTGGCCCGCCTCAAGGGCATCTCGCGCCAGGAGATGGACGAGTTCGGCGTGCGGTCGCAGAACCTCGCCGAGGAAGCCATCAAGAACGGCTTCTGGGAGCGGGAGATCACCCCGGTCACCACCCCGGACGGGACCGTCGTCAGTAAGGACGACGGGCCGCGCGCGGGCGTCACCGTCGAGGGCGTCCAGGGCCTCAAGCCGGTCTTCCGTCCGGACGGACTCGTCACCGCCGCCAACTGCTGCCCGCTGAACGACGGTGCCGCCGCCCTGGTGATCATGAGCGACACCAAGGCCCGCGAGCTCGGTCTGACCCCGCTGGCCCGGATCGTCTCCACCGGCGTCACGGGTCTGTCGCCCGAGATCATGGGGCTCGGCCCGGTCGAGGCGTCCCGCCAGGCCCTCAAGCGCGCCGGGCTCACGGTCGACGACATCGACCTGTTCGAGATCAACGAGGCCTTCGCCGCCCAGGTCATCCCGTCCTATCAGGACCTCGGCATCCCGCTGGACAAGCTGAACGTCAACGGCGGCGCCATCGCGGTGGGCCACCCCTTCGGCATGACGGGCGCCCGGATCACCGGCACGCTCATCAACAGCCTCCAGTTCCACGACAAGCAGTTCGGTCTGGAGACGATGTGCGTGGGCGGCGGCCAGGGCATGGCCATGGTCATCGAGCGCCTCAGCTGACGCGTCCGTCACCAAGGGTTGAACGCGCGCGGCCCCGCTGACCAGCGCGCATGCGTCCCACAGGCAACGCACAGCCAACCGTGCCGCGTCCTAACCGTGACCGAATCTCCCCCAGGATGTGACGTATCTCCTGGGGGAGAGGGAATACCGCAGGTCAGGAACTGTTTGCCCGGGTACACGTGCCCAAAAGACCTGTCCATTTCGTGACGTAATGCACTGACAGCGGGAGCGGACCCACGACAAGCTGAGGTAGGAAGTCGGGGAATCGTTTGAATCCGGGAGTAAGTCAGTGAGCGCCATGCCTCTTGCCCTGCTGCTGACCACGGCCGCTGCCACGGCCGTGGGCGCCGCTGCCCTGCACGCTGCCCACGGGCTGCGCAAGCAGGTCGCGGCTCTGCGCGAAGACCTGGCAGACGCCCGTGCCGAACGCCGCACCGACCGCACCGCCACCGTGCCACCGCAGTCCCGCTCGGGCGCGACCCCGGCCGCCGAAATACGCGCTGCCGTGGCCGAGGCGCTCGCCGAGGAGCGGGAGCGGGAGCTGGCCGAGGCGCGGGCCTTCTGGGCCGCCCAGGAGGCCAGGGACGCCGCCGACGCCCCCTCCTCGATGCTCGGCGGACTCGCGGGGCTCGGCGAGGACGCCGCGTTCTTCATGCCGCGCCAGGCGGACTTCGCGGGCCTGGAGGCCGAGGCCCTTGAGACGGTGGAGGAGTTCCCCGAGGACTCTCCCGAGCTCGCCGCGGCCCGCCGCCGCCACCCCTCGCACCCCGACTTCGTGCCGGTCCAGACGCCGGTCGTCGCGGACCACGAGGCCACCGTCTCCCGCCTGGAGGAGTTGGCCGAGGCCCGTACCGCACTCGCGGACGTACGCCCCGGGCCGCTCGGCACGCTCGACGTGTACGTCTTCACCGACGGCACCACGCTCTGCATGACGCCGGGCCACCGCGAGACCGCGGAGCGCCTCGCCGAGGCCCTCGACGCGGGCGACGCGCCGGTCCTGCTCGGCGGCTCCGGAGTGTCGGGCGCCTACGCGCTGACGTTCTCGTGCGGCGAGGAGAGCGTCTACATCCTCGCCGACCGGGTCATCGCCTCGCTCTGAACCGCCCCCGACCGGCTAACCGAAGGCCCGCTCCCCCGCGGCTTCCACCAGCTCCACGGCCCCGTCCGGCTCCCCGCCGGGCGGGGCCGTCGCCGTACGCAGCGCCTCCGCCAGATCCCGTCCGGCGACGGCCACTTGATCGGCCACAGCGAAAACGCCGGCGTCCGGCATGAGCAGCGGCTCGCCCGCCGGGCCCTCGATCCGCTGTGCCCGCACCGCCAACTCCCTTGCCAGCGCGAGCCCTTCGGCCGCCGCGCCGCGGCGCAGACGGCTCTCGGGAGCGGCACGGAGCCGGTCGGCGAAGCGGTCGACGGCCAGGATCAAGGGGTTCACATCAAGCACGCCGCGACCCTACGCGCCTCCCCCGCACTGTTGCCAATACGCGAACCCTGAGGCACGGTGCAGTGAAGGACCAGTACGCGCAATGCCTCCGGAGGCGCCGATGTCCCAAGTCTTCTCCGAAGAGACCCATCGCAACCTGCTCTCCCGCATCCCCCATTGCACCGGTCGTGAAGTGTCCGACTGGCTGCGCACCGTCGAGGAAGGCCCCTCCCTCTGCCGCTTCGACGAGAAGGTCAGCTGGCTGCGGAGCGAGCACGACCTCGCCTACGGCCACGCCAAGGCGATCATCCATGAGTACGACCTGAGGCGGGCCGCGCGCCGCCTGCTCTAGCAACCGGAGGAAGTCCGCTCGTTCGCCCCGTCGGCCACCGGCCGGCGGGGCGAAACGCTGCCCGGACCCCCGCCTCGCGCTCCACGCCTTCAGTAGGTGAACTCGCCTTTCCCTCAAGGGCTTTCACTGCTTTACCTCTTGACGCTCCGGATGACGGGGAGCACAGTGTCGGCGCAGCCTGCCTTTGAGAGCGCTCTCAAGAGCGCTCTCAAAGTCTCCTTCCCCCACCCCGAGAGAGACTGAGAGAGGCACCCCCATGCGCCCGACACCCCACCGACGAAGCCCCGCCGGGCGAGCCGTGATCGCCGTGCTCTCCGCGCTCGGCCTCGCGGCGGCCGCCGCCGCGGTCGTCACCCTGCCCGCCAGCGCCTCCGCCCCGCCGCCCCCGGCGGGCTGGTCCACCGTCTTCACCGACGACTTCAACGGCCCGGCCGGCTCGGGAGTTAACACCGCGAACTGGCAGTACACGACCGGCACCAGCTACCCCGGCGGCCCGGCGGGCTTCGGCACCGGCGAGATCGAGACCATGACCTCGTCCACCAGCAACGTCGCGCTCGACGGCGCCGGGAACCTGCGCATCACCCCGCAGCGGGACGCCGCGGGCAACTGGACCTCGGGCCGCATCGAGACCAAGCGCACCGACTTCCAGCCCCCGGCCGGCGGCAAGCTCCGGATCGAGGCCCGCCTTCAGATGCCGGACGTGACGGGCGCCGCCGCCAAGGGCTACTGGCCCGCGTTCTGGGCGCTGGGCGCGCCCTTCCGCGGCAACTACTGGAACTGGCCCGGCATAGGCGAGCTGGACATCATGGAGAACGTCCAGGGCCTCAACAACAACTGGTCGACCATGCACTGCGGCACCAGCCCCGGCGGCCCCTGCAACGAGACCACCGGCATCGGCGGCCAGCACGCCTGCGCGGGAAGCACCTGCCAGGGCGGCTTCCACACCTACGCCGTCGAATGGGACCGCTCGGGCGCCACCGAGCAGATGCGCTTCTATCTGGACGGCGTCAACTTCCATACGGTGAACCAGAATCAGGTCGACGCGACGACCTGGGCGAACGCCACCAACCACGGCTACTTCGTCATTCTGAACGTCGCCATGGGCGGCGGTTTCCCGGGCGCCTTCGGCGGCGGGCCCGACGCGGACACCCAGCCGGGCCACGCCCTGGTGGTCGACTACGTCACCGTGCAGCAGGCATCGGGCTCCGGCTCGACGCCGCCCACCTCGCAGCCTCCGGGCGGCCGGGACGCGTACGGCCCCATCCAGGCCGAGTCCTACGACCAGCAGTCCGGTGTGACGACGGAGACCACCACCGACAGCGGCGGCGGCAAGGACATCGGCAGCGTCGCCAACGGCGACTGGGCGCTCTACAAAGGCATCGACTTCGGCACCACGGCGGCCCGCCAGTTCAACGCGCGGGTCGCGAGCGGTGCGGCCGGCGGGGTCAGTGGTCTGGTGGAGGTACGTCTCGACAGCCCGAGCAGCGCCCCCGTCGGCAGCTTCGCCGTCGCCAACACGGGCGGCTGGCAGAGCTGGCGCACGGTCCCGGCCAACATCAGCGGCGTCACCGGCACCCACGACGTCTACCTGACCTTCAGCAGCGGCCAGAGCGCCGACTTCGTGAACGTCAACTGGTTCGACTTCGGCCACTGATGAGGGGGCGAGCAGTCATGAAGACCGTACGGCTCCTCCTCGCGGCGGCGACCGCCGGCGCCCTGCTCTTCCTCGGCGCGGGCGGCGGCACGGCGACGGCCGCCGACTCCCCCCGGGCCACCGCGGCAGGCTTCCCGATCGTCATCCGGAACAACACCCACGGCGCGTACGCCGACGCGCAGATCTACCTCACGGTGCTCGGCCAGGTCACCCCCGGCCAGTGGTCGTACCTGCGGCCCGACGGCAGCACCGCCCACATCAACCACCTGGACGCGAACGCGCCCGGCCACCTGACCAAGAACGGCGTCAACTACCCGAACATGTCGTTCACGGCGGCCCAGGCGGGCGGCCGGGTGCCATCGCCGTCGTCGATCCGCGGCGGACGCGTCTACCTCTCGCTCGGCTCGCCGCTCTACGTCCCCGTCTCGCCCGACGACCAGGGCTGGGGCGGCCCCGACCCGAACAACCCGTCGGACCCCAACAACGACGTCTACTACGACTGGTACGAGTACACCTTCGTCAACGGGCAGGCGGCGTACGGCGGGAACACCACCCAGGTCGACCAGTTCGGCTTCCCGATGACGGCCCGGCTGCGCCAGACCTCCAGCGGCTACGACACCACCCGGGGCATTACCAAGTCCCGCGCCGAGGTCATGTCGGCGTACGCGTCCAGCGTCGGGGCGGCCTTCCAGCCGTTGCGGAACGCCTACCGGATCGTGGCCCCGCGCTCGGCCGCCGGCTTCCCGGCAAACCACCTGACCGCGACCGTCGAGGAGACCTGGAGCTACTACGCCTCCCACCCCTTCGTCCTGAACCTGCCGGGCGAGACGTTCTCCGGGCGTGTCGCGGGCGACACCCTGACCTTCACCCGCAACGGCGCCGGCCCCTTCACCCTGCGCAAACCGACCTCGCGCGAGGTCATGGCCTGCTCGGGGGCGCTCGCCTCGGGCAGCGACACGGAGAAGCGGCTCGGCGCGGAGCTGTGCGCCGCGTTCAACCGGGGCGTGGCCCAGGACACCTCGCTCTGGCACACCCCGTCCGCGTACTACCGCGGTTCGGCGCCGAAGAACGACTACGCGGCGTTCTTCCACACGGTGGGCCTGGACGGCCGGGCCTACGGCTTCCCGTACGACGACATCTTCGACCAGTCCTCGGTCCAGATCCTGGGCAACGCGAGCCCGCCGACGGATCTGACGCTGACGATCGGCTGGTAACACGGGCGAGGGCCCGCCCCCGAATCCCGGGAGCGGGCCCTCGCAGGGTCGTGCCGCAGCGCGTCAGTCGTTGCCCTGCAGGATGGAGATCAGCCGCAGCGCCTCCATGTAGATCCACACCAGGGTCATGGTGAGGCCGAAGGCAGCCAGCCAGGACTCCTCGCGCGGAGCGCCGTAGGTGATCCCGTCCTCGACCTGCTTGAAGTCGATGGCCAGGAAGCAGGCGCCGAGGATGATCCCGATGATCCCGAAGAGGATGCCGAGGCCGCCGCTGCGGAAGCCGAGGCCGTCACCGCCGCCGAAGACGGAGAACAGCATGTTGACCAGCATCAGCAGGACGAAGCCGATCGCGGCCGCCATGACGAAGCCGACGAAGCGCCGGTTGACCCGGATCAGCCGCGTCTTGTACGCGATGAGCACACCGGCGAAGACCGCCATGGTGCCGAGCACCGCCTGCGGGACCGCGCCCGCCGACACATAGCTCGTGACGGCGGAGCTGATCACGCCGAGGAAGACGCCCTCCAGGGCGGCGTACCCGAGGATCAGCGCGGGAACCGGCTTGCGCTTGAAGGACTGGATCATCGCCAGGACGAACGCGACCAGCCCGGCACCGATCGCGATGCCGTACGACTTGCCGATGTTGGCCTGGTCGACAGGCAGCGCGAGCCATGCGACGACGGCGCCGGCGACGACCGTGCCGAGCGTCATCGCTGTCCGCGTGACGACGTCGTCGATCGTCATCACACCGGAGCGCGCCGGCGCCTGCGGGGCGCCGTACCGCGTGTCCTGCTGGGCGTACGGGTTCGTCGCGTACGGGTTCGCGGGTGCCTGCGCGTAGGGGTTGCCCCCGGCCTGCGGCGCGGTGTTGAAGCCCGCATAGCCGTTGTCGCGGCTGAACCCCCGTCGCGAGAAGACCGGGTTGCTGCTCCTCATCTCACTCCTCCATGGCCGCCGAGCGCGGCCTTGCCGTCCAGGGTAATGGGCACGCAAAGGAACCGTCGTACTGCTCAGGGAGGATCTTCACCTGTGGAAGAGGGGGGTGCAAGGGTCCGACGGCCCGACGCGCGGGGGCCGCCGGAATCCGACGATGTGCCCGGAGCCGGACTTGAACCGGCACGGCCCGAAGGCCAGCGAGGTTTAAGCTCGCCGTGTCTGCATTCCACCATCCGGGCCAGGGCGCGCGGCTCCGCGTTTCGCGGGACGAGCCTAGCCCGACGCATCCCCCGAACAGCGGAACAACCATCCGATGTTGTCTTATTTTATTGACGCCTGAGGGTGCGTCAGCACAGCTCGGGGCAGTGGTGGCACATGCCACAGGCGGTTGGCAGGGCGTCGGGGGCGCACCGGAACACGGGTGTGGAATGACGGAAACTCGATGCCTCCAGACGCCCTGGATCACCTCCACCCCACGCTGTCGGACCCCGGTCGAGCGCGAGCGGATTCCCACTGGAGGGTGAATACCGCGCCGCCAGGTTTCCGGCGGGGCCCCGCTTGCGTCTCAGGGGCGCCGTCATACCTCAGGAGGACGGCGGGGGCGGCCCGTCCGACTCAGGACTGCCCGCGAAACGGGCACAGGGACTGACGATCGGGCGCCGGGCGGCGGAGAGGATGGAGAAGTCCCCGAAAGCTGCTGCGACAGGAGTACCTCCGTGACCACCACCCCCACCGCACACCGCGCGACCGCGGTGGCCGCCCGCGCCGTCGAACTGTCGAAGGTCTACGGCACGGGCGAGACCCAGGTGGTCGCCCTGGAGCGGGTCACGGTCGACTTCCGCCAGGGCGAGTTCACCGCGATCATGGGCCCCTCGGGCTCCGGCAAGTCGACGCTGATGCACTGCGTCGCGGGCCTCGACTCGTTCAGCTCCGGCTCGGTCCGCATCGGTGAGACCGAACTGAGCTCGCTCAAGGACAAGCAGCTCACGCAGCTGCGCCGCGACAAGATCGGCTTCATCTTCCAGGCGTTCAACCTGCTGCCCACGCTGACCGCGCTGGAGAACATCACGCTGCCGATGGACATCGCGGGCCGCAAGCCCGACAAGCAGTGGCTGGACCAGGTCATCGCGATGGTGGGCCTGTCCGACCGGCTCGGCCACCGCCCGACCCAGCTCTCCGGCGGCCAGCAGCAGCGCGTCGCCGTGGCCCGTGCGCTCGCCTCCCAGCCGGAGATCATCTTCGGTGACGAGCCGACCGGAAACCTGGACTCGCGCTCCGGCGCGGAAGTGCTCGGCTTCCTGCGCAATTCGGTACGCGAACTCGGGCAGACCGTCGTCATGGTGACCCACGACCCGGTCGCCGCCTCCTACGCCGACCGCGTCATATTCCTCGCCGACGGGCGGATCGTGGACGAGATGCTCCGGCCGAGCGCGGATGGGGTGCTGGACCGGATGAAGGCGTTCGACGCGAAGGGCCGCACCAGCTGACCTGGAGCCGCTGGGGCCCCGCCCCCAGCCCGCCTTCGCCCGTTGACGCCGAGCCCCCGCGCCCGGTGCGCCCACGATCACCCAGGACTGAGAAACCCCATGTTCAAAACCGCCCTGCGCAATGTGCTCGCGCACAAGGCCCGGCTGCTGATGACGGTGCTCGCCGTCATGCTCGGCGTCGCCTTCGTGTCCGGCACTCTCGTGTTCACCGACACCCTCGGCAACGCCTTCCGCAAGCAGTCGTCCAAGAGCTACGACAAGGTGGCCGTCGCCATCACCTCGTACGGCAGCCTTGACGACGCCGAAAGCGACCCCGGGGTCAGCAAGCAGACCCTTCAGAAGATCGGGCAGCTCGACGGCGTGGCCTCGGCCACCGGCCGGGTGGAGGGCTTCGCCGGTGTGGCCGGCACCGACGGCAGGCTGATCGGCCAGGGCTGGGCCAACAAGGGCGGCAACTTCGCCCCCGGCAAGGACGGCAAGGACCCGGCGTACACCTTCGCCCAGGGCTCGGGCCCGGTGCGGGACGACCAGATAGCCCTCGACAAGGACACCGCCACCAAGGGCGAGTACCACGTGGGCGACCTCGTGCGGGTCGCCACCAACGGGCCGGTCAAGCAGTACAAGTTGACCGGCATCTTCACCACCCAGGACGGCGCGGTCAACGCGGGCGGCAGCCTCGTCCTGTTCGACACCCCGGTCGCCCAGCAGCTCTACCTCAAGCCGGGCTTCTTCCAGACCGTGAGCGTGGCCGCCACCCCCGGCGCCGACGCGCAGAAGATCCTCACCGAGGTCACGCCGCTGCTCCCGAGGGACGCGCACGCCAAGACCGGCCAGGAGCTCGCCGACCAGGAGGCCCGGGACATCGAGCAGGGCCTCAGCGGCCTCAACCAGACGCTGCTCGCCTTCGCCGCCATCGCCCTGTTCGTCGGCATCTTCCTGATCTCCAACACGTTCACCATGCTGGTCGCCCAGCGCACCCGCGAGCTCGCCCTGATGCGTGCCGTCGGCGCCTCGCGCGGCCAGGTCCGCCGCTCGGTGCTCGCCGAGGCCCTGGTGGTCGGCACGATCGCCTCCGCGATCGGCTTCGCGCTGGGCCTGGGTCTCGCGACCGGACTGCGGTCCGCGATGAGCAGCTTCGGCGCCAAGCTGCCGGACGGCCCGCTGATCATCTCCGCCACCCCGGTGATCGCCGCACTCGCCGTCGGAATCTTCGTCACCCTCATCGCCGCCCTGCTGCCCGCCTGGCGCGCCGCCAAGATCCCGCCGGTGGCGGCGATGAACAGCGTGCACGGCGTGGCCACCACCAAGTCCCTGGTCGTACGGAACTCCATCGGCGGTGTCATCACCCTCGGCGGTGCGGCCGCGATCATGGCCGGTGCCGCCGCGGGCAAGGACGGCAAGATACTCATCGGGATCGGCGCCTTCCTGGCGCTGGTCGGTGTCATCATCCTGATCCCGCTGCTCTCCCGGCCGGTCATCGCCCTCGTCCGGCCCGCACTGAGCAAGATCTTCGGCGTCTCCGGCAAGCTGGCCAGCCAGAACGCGGTGCGCAACCCGCGCCGCACCGGCGCCACCGCCTCCGCGCTCGCCATCGGGCTGACCCTGGTCACCGGCCTCTCGGTGCTCGGCGTCACGCTGGGCACGGCCATGGACAAGATGACCACGGACAACATCAAGGCCGACTACATGGTCCAGATGGCGGCCAGGGGATCCGGGCTCGACAAGGACGTCCTCGCCGCGCTGCGCAAGGCCCCGGGTGTCTCGGCGGTCTCCCCCAAGGAGTCCTCGTACTTCCAGCTCGACGGAGACGGCCAGACGGTGGCCGGCGTGACGCCGGGCGACATCGAGAAGGTCATCAACGTCGAGCCGGTGTCCGGCTCCCTCGCCACCCTCGGCCAGGGGCAGATAGCCGTCGACGACAAGACCGCCGCCCAGCACGGCTGGAAGCCCGGCTCCCAGGTCACCGTCGAGTTCCAGGACAAGAAGAAGGGCCGGCTCACGATCGGCGCGACGTTCAAGAAGAACGACTTCCTGGACTCGGTGCTCGCCCCGACCACCGTGCTCAACCCGCACGAGACCAAGCCCCACATCCCGCAGATCTTCGTCAAGATGGACGGCGGCGCCACCAGCGCCAACGAGAAGGCCCTGGTCAGCGCGCTCGGGGACAACCCGGCGATCAGCATCATGGACCAGCAGGACATCCGCAACGAGTTCGGCGGCATGATCAACACGCTGCTCAACATCATGTACGGGCTGCTCGCGATGGCCCTGATCATCGCGGTCCTCGGTGTCGTCAACACCCTCGCGATGTCGGTCTTCGAGCGCCAGCAGGAGATCGGCATGCTGCGGGCGATCGGCCTGGACCGCCGCAAGGTCAAGCGCATGATCCGCCTGGAGGCCGTGGTCATCTCGGTGTTCGGCGCGGTCATCGGCGTCGGCCTCGGCTCCTTCCTCGCCTGGGCCATCGGGCAGACCATCAAGAAGTCCGTCCCGAACTACGCCCTGGTCATCCCGTGGGACCGGATCGGCATCTTCCTGCTCCTGGCAGCCCTGGTGGGCGTGCTCGCCGCCATGTGGCCGGCCCGCAGCGCGGCGAAGCTGAACATGCTGACCGCGATCAAGACCGAGTAGCGGTCAACCAGCCATCGCCTGAAGGCAGTTGAGGGGCCCCCGGAGATCTCCGGGGGCCCCTCGGCGTCAGCACACGGCGCTGCCCGCGCTCAGTTCCAGGTGCGGGCCCGCAGCGGCATCCCCGAGGCGCCGCTCACCGGGGTCTTCACCGCGAGGATCTGATTGACCCCGATCCGGTTGCGTTCGAAGGAGAGCGCGGAGGCCGCCATGTAGAGCCGCCAGATCCGGGCCCGCCCGGGGCTGGTGCAGCGCACCGCGCGCGCCCAGTCGGACTCCAGGTTGGCCACCCAGTGACGCAGCGTCAGGGCGTAGTGCTCCCGGATCGGTTCGACGTCGCGGGCCTCGAACCCCGCGTCCTCCAGCGTGGCCAGGGTCCGCCCGAGCGGGGCGAGCTCGCCGTCGGGGAAGACGTACGCGTCGATGAACTCGTCGACGTGGTAAGCCGATTCGTCCCGCTCGGGGCGCCGGGCGATCTGGTGGTTGAGCAGCCGGCCGCCCTCCTTGAGCAGGGCGTACAGAGTGTCCGCGTACTCCCGGTAGCGCACCGAGCCGACGTGCTCGGCCATGCCGATGGAGGAGATCGCGTCGAACGGCCCGTCGCGCACGTCCCGGTAGTCCTGGACGCGGATCTCGATCCGGTCGGTGAGCCCCGCCTCGGCGATCCGCTTGCGGGCGTACGCCGCCTGTTCGCCCGAGAGCGTGATGCCGACGACATGGGCGCCGTACTCGCGGGCCGCGTGCATGGCCATCGAGCCCCAGCCGCAGCCGACGTCGAGCAGCCGGTCGCCCTCCGTGAGCCCCAGCTTGCGGCACACCAGGTCGAGCTTGTCGCGCTGGGCATCCTCCAGGGTGCCTTCGGGGCTCTCCCAGTACGCGCACGAGTAGACCATCGACGGGCCGAGGACCAGTTCGTAGAAGTCGTTGCCGACGTCGTAGTGGTGGCTGATCGCCTCCTTGTCGCGGCGCTTGGTGTGCAGGGGGCCGCTGCGGCGCCGCATCTCCTCGGCGGGCGGGGCCGGTGGGGGCAGGACGCCGCCCAGCTTGAGCAGCGCCTTGGCGGCGGCGCGCAGCCTCGGGTCGCGCACCGGGTGGACGGCCTCCTTGGGCTCGCCATCCCGTTCCCAGATCAGCCCCGCGAGCAGCCCGAGGCCGTGGTACAGGTCTCCCTCTATGTCGATCTCGCCGGCCACCCAGGCGCGGGCCAGGCCGAGTTCGCCCGGCTTCCACAGCAGACGGCGCAGCGCGCGCCGGTGGCGTACGACGAGAACCGGAGCGCCGGGCGGGCCCGCCTCGCTGCCGTCCCAGGCGCGGATCCGGACCGGGAGGGCCTCTCCCAGCAGTCCCTCGGCAAGAGCGGTCAGCCGCAGCGCGGCATCGGCCATGGTGCACACCTCCGTACCTCGCAGAAATGTCCCAGCACCCCGCTCAACAGTGCCCGGATGCGGGACAATCCCGCTACCGCGCCTCGACGCACGAGAGTGGCTGCATTCACCATCTTCCTGGCCGAGAACCGATCATGGAAGCATGGATGCGGGCCCGGCATGCCGAAGGGGCCGCCCGCACCACGGATGGCGGACGGCCCCTTCGGGCACTGCTTGGTGACGAGGCGTCAGGAGGCCTTGGCCTTCGCCGCCGACTTGTCCTCGGCCTGGGCCGCGGGAGCCGGGGCGGGCTTGGCCGCCTCGTAGAACTCCTCGCGCGGGCTCTCCATCGCACCGAGGGAGACGACCTCGCGCTTGAGGAACATCCCGAGCGTCCAGTCGGCCACGACGCGGATCTTGCGGTTCCAGGTCGGCACGGCCAGACCGTGGTAGCCACGGTGCATGTACCAGGCGAGACGGCCCTTGAGCTTGATCTTCATCTTGCCCATGACGATCATCGCGACGCCCTTGTGGAGGCCGAGGCCCGCCACCGCACCCTTGTTGGCGTGCGAGTACTCCTTCTGCGGGAAGCCCCGCATGCCGGAGACCACGTTGTCGCCCAGGACCTTGGCCTGACGCAGCGCGTGCTGGGCGTTCGGCGGGCACCAGGCGCGCTCGGCCGGGACGCCGGCCTTGATCGCGGCGAGGTCCGGGACCTGGGCGTTGTCGCCGGCGGCCCAGATGTAGTCGGTGCCGGTGACCTGGAGGGTCGGCTGGGCGTCCACGTGGCCGCGCGGGCCGAGCGGGAGGCCGAAGCGGGACAGGGCCGGGTTGGGCTTGACGCCCGCCGTCCACACGATCGTGTTGGAGTCGACCTCAAGGCCGTTCTTCAGCACGACGTGGCCGTCCACGCAGGAGTCCATCGACGTCGAGAGGTAGATCTCGATGCCGCGGCTCTCCAGGTGCTCCTTGCCCCAGCGGCCGAGCTCCGGGCCGACCTCGGGAAGGATCTTGTCAGCGGCGTCGACCAGGACGAAGCGCATGTCCTCGCGCTTGACGTTGGTGTAGTACTTGGCCGCGTCGCGGGCCATGTCCTCCACCTCGCCGATGGTCTCCGCGCCGGCGAAGCCGCCACCCACGAAGACGAAGGTCAGCGCCTTGCGGCGGACGTCCTCGTCGGTCGTGGAGTCAGCCTTGTCGAGCTGCTCCAGGACGTGGTTGCGCAGGCCGATGGCCTCTTCCACGCCCTTCATGCCGATGCCCTGCTCGGCGAGGCCGGGGATCGGGAAGGTGCGGGAGACCGCACCCATCGCGATGACCAGGTAGTCGAAGGGCAGCTCGTAGGCCTCGCCGACGAGCGGCGCGACCGTGGCGACCTTGCGGTCCTGGTCGATGCTGGTGACCCGGCCGGTGAGCACCTCGGCTCCGCGCACGACGCGTCGCAGCGGGACGACGACGTGGCGCGGCGAGATGCTGCCTGCGGCGGCTTCGGGGAGGAAGGGCTGGTACGTCATGTACGAGCGCGGGTCGACGACCGTGACGGTCGCTTCCGCGTAACGCATCTTCTTCAGAATGCGTCGCGCTGCGTACAGGCCTACGTACCCGCCACCTACTACGAGGATCCTGGGACGCTCCGTGGTGCTCATGCCATCGAGTATCCACCTGCCCGGACACCCCTGCTCGTGCGCCCCTTCACAAGGTTCACCAACCCCTCTGCTACACTGCGCGGCCCACGTGATCGAGGTCATGGTGTACAGAGGGAACCACGGCGTGGGGGAGAACGTTGTTCACCCCTCCTGAACTGGCCCGCACCGCCTAGGGCGAGGGTGGACCACTGCCGTGGGAAACACAGGCGTAACGCGTCAACCACCGTCTGGATTACGCGCGGAAGGGGCCCTTGGGCCTCGGAAAGCGGTCCTGAGACCACAATCCTCGACCCTCGGGCCCAAATTCCTTGTGAAGAACTTCACGAAGTTTCTCGCGCGGTGTGCCCCAAAGCCCCTCGCCGGGCCGCGATCAGGCGACCGACCAGGCGATTCCGTCCAGAATGTCGTGCTCGCTGACCACGACCTCGCGGGCCCCGGTCCGCTCCATGACCGCCAGCAGAACCAGCGCGCCGGCGGCGATCACATCGACGCGGCCCGGATGCAGCACGGGGATGCGGGTCCGCTCCTCGTGGGTGGAGGCGAGCAGCCGCCCGGTGATCTCGGCGACCTTCTCGAAAGGGATGCGCGCGTGGTGGATGGCGGCCGAGTCGTACTCGGTGAGGCCCAGCGCGATCCCGGCGATCGTCGTCACCGAACCCGCGAGGCCGACCAGGGTGCGCGGCTCGCGCAGCGGCACGCTCTGCTCGGCGAGGTCGAGCGCGGCGTCGATGTCGGCCCGCATGGCGGCGATCTGCTCGGGCGTCGCCGGGTCGCCGGGGTGGTGGCGCTCGGTCATCCGCACACAGCCGACATCCACGGAGCGGGCCGCCTCGACGTGACCGGAACCGACGACGAACTCGGTGGAGCCGCCGCCGATGTCGACCACCAAGTACTCGCCGTCGCCGTCCAGTTCCTTGGTGGCGCCAGTGAAGGAGAAGGCGGCCTCCTGGTCGCCGGAGATCACCTCCGGCTCGACGCCCAGGATGTCCAGGACGCCGCGCACGAAGTCGTCCCGGTTCTCGGCGTCGCGGGACGCGGAGGTCGCCACGAACCGGATGCGCTCGGCGCCGAGCTCCTTGATCACCGCGGCGTACTCGCGGCACGCGGCGAAGGTCCGCTCCAGCGCCTCGGGGGCGAGCCGACCGGTCCGGTCCACGCCCTGGCCCAGGCGCACGATGATCATGCGCCGGTCCAGGTCGGTGATCTCACCGGTGGCGGGGTCGGCGTCGGCGACGAGAAGCCGGATCGAGTTCGTACCGCAGTCGATGGCGGCGACGCGCGTCACTTCTGCTCCTCCTCGCCGCAGGGCGTCACGCACGGGCCCTTCGCCCACCACTGGGGGAGCATCGCGATGGCCTCGTCGCCCAGCGGGTTCACGCCGGGGCCCGCGGCCAGCGAGTGGCCGACCAGGACGTGCAGGCACTTCACTCGGTCCGGCATGCCGCCCGCGCTCGGGAAGCCCTCCAGGACGTCGATGGCGTCGCGGCGCGCGATGTAGTCCTCGTGGGCCGCACGGTAGGCCGCGGCCAGCTCCGGGTCGCTCGCGAGGCGCTCCGTCATCTCCTTCATGACGCCGTTGGCTTCAAGGGTGCCGATCGCCGAGGCGGCGCGCGGGCACGTCAGGTAGTACGTCGTCGGGAACGGCGTGCCGTCCTCCAGACGCGGGGCCGTCTCGACGACGTCCGGGTTGCCGCAGGGGCAGCGGTGCGCGATCGCGCGCAGGCCGCGCGGCGGGCGGCCGAGCTGCTGCTTGAAGGCCGCGATGTCCGCGTCGGTGGGCTCGGTGCGTTCGGTCTGGGGCGGGGGCGTTTCCATGCCTGGGTCAGTCTCTATCGCTAGCAGTGATCAGTTGGCGGAACGGTCGGCGTTGTCGACGCCGTCCCAGAGGTTCGAGTGCCAGGCGCGGCCGGTCGCGCCCTTGTCGTCGCGGCGGCTCTTCGCCGCGTCGGGGTCGACCACGGTGAAGCTGGTCTCGCCCGGGAACTGCATGTGCAGGTGCTCGCGGGCGAGGCGCTTGATGTACGCGTCGTCCTGGAGCCGCGCCTTCTCGTCGCGCAGTTGCTCGACCGCCCGCTGGGCATCGGCGGCCTTGCGCTGCTGTTCGGAGATGTCGGCCCGTTGGGAGACGTACTGCCGCATGGGGTAGGCGAGTGCCACGATCAGCGAGCACAGCACGAGGGCGAGCAGCGCCGCCCGGCCGGTGAGCCGGGAGCGCCGGGCCTGCCGCTTGGTCTGCGAACGGTAGACGCGGGCTGCGGTCTGCTCGCCGATCACCTTGATCCTGGCGGCGGTGGAGAACCGGTCGCGGTCCTTCTCCTTGGCGCCCTTGGCCATCGCTCTCCCGTTTCCCCGTCACACACGTACGTCCCCGGACACGGTACGGGACCGAGTGCGGGGACGTACGGACGACTGGCTAGGGGTTGACTCTTGGCCCTCAGCCCTTGAAGCGCGGGAAGGCGCTGCGGCCCGCGTACACCGCGGCGTCGTCGAGGATCTCCTCGATGCGCAGCAGCTGGTTGTACTTGGCGACGCGGTCCGAGCGGGCCGGGGCGCCGGTCTTGATCTGGCCGCAGTTCACCGCGACGGCGAGGTCGGCGATGGTGACGTCCTCGGTCTCGCCGGAGCGGTGGGACATCATGCACTTGAAGCCGTTGCGCTGGGCCATCTCGACGGCGTCCAGGGTCTCGGTCAGCGAACCGATCTGGTTGACCTTGACGAGCAGGGCGTTGGCGGAGCCCTCCTCGATGCCGCGCGACAGGCGCTCGGGGTTGGTGACGAACAGGTCGTCACCGACGATCTGGACCTTGGAGCCCAGACGCGAGGTGATGGTGTTCCAGCCGGCCCAGTCGTCCTCGAACAGCGGGTCTTCGATGGAGACCAGCGGGTAGGAGGCGACGAGCTCCTCGTAGTACTCGGTCATCTCGGCGGCCGAGCGGGACTTGCCCTCGAACTCGTACTTGCCGTCCTTGTAGAACTCGGACGCGGCGACGTCGAGCGCGAGCGCGATGTCCTTGCCCGGGGCGTAGCCGGCCTCCTTGATGGCCTCAAGGATGAGGTCAAGGGCGGCGCGGTTGGACTCCAGGTTCGGCGCGAAGCCGCCCTCGTCGCCGAGGCCGGTGGACAGGCCCTTGCGCTTCAGGACGCCCTTGAGCGTGTGGTAGACCTCGGCGCCCCAGCGAAGGGCCTCGGAGAAGGACTCCGCGCCGATCGGGGCGATCATGAACTCCTGGATGTCGACGTTGGAGTCGGCGTGGGAGCCACCGTTGAGGATGTTCATCATCGGAACGGGCAGCAGGTGCGCGTTCGGGCCGCCCAGGTAGCGGAACAGCGGCAGGTCGCTGGCCTCGGAGGCGGCGTGCGCGACGGCGAGGGAGACGCCGAGGATGGCGTTGGCGCCGAGCGAGCCCTTGTTGTCGGTGGCGTCCAGGTCGAACATGGCCTGGTCGATCAGGCGCTGCTCGGTGGCGTCGTAGCCGACGAGCTCCGGGCCGATCTGCTCGATGACGGCGAGGACGGCCTTCTCGACACCCTTGCCGCCGTAGCGGTTGGGGTCACCGTCGCGAAGCTCGATGGCCTCGAAGGCACCGGTGGAGGCGCCGGACGGAACTGCAGCACGGCCGGTGCTGCCGTCGTCGAGGCCGACCTCGACCTCGACCGTGGGGTTGCCTCGGGAGTCCAGGATTTCCCGGGCTACGACGACGTCGATGGACGGCACGAGCATCTCCTTCTGGGATGTGACGCTAGATGTGACGCAAGGGGTGCAGCGCCGCACAGGGTCGCTGCGGCCTTGCGACAAGAGCCTAACCGGCTCCGGGGCTCCGGCCAGCCGAGTGCCCGCCTCCTGGGACGAAAAAGGGCCCAAGGACCCTGATTCCGGGTCAAAGGGCCACAAGGCTACTGCCAGGTAACAGCGAAACCCCGGCCCGGCGCGTACGGGGGAATGCGCGCCGGGCCGGGGGGACTTGGGGCCGGGTCGGGCTCAGCTCAGGTGGAGCTTCTGGCCCGGGAAGATCAGGTTGGCGTCCTTGACGATGTCCTTGTTCAGCTCGAACAGCTTCTGCCAGCCACCCTTGGTGCCGTTGGCGGAAGCGATCTGGCCGAGGGTGTCGCCGGCCTTGACGGTGTACTCGCCGTTGCCCTGCTTGACCGGCTCGGAGCGCTGCTCGCTGCGGCTGGCCTCGGGCGCGGACTGGGTGCGCTGCGACTTCTGCTGCGGCTTGGCCTGCGGCTTCGAGGTCTCAGCGGACTTGGTGGACTTGGAGGACGACGAGGAACCGGAGGTGTCCACGTCGGCCTTGCTGCCGCCGGAGGTCAGGTTGCCGGCACCGGCGCAGGACCAGGCGCCCGGACCCTGAATCGCGAGCAGCTTCTCAGCGGTGGCTATCTGCTGGCCCTTGGTGGCCAGGTCGGCGCGCGAGGCGTACTGGGTGCCGCCGGCGGCGGCCCAGGAGGACTGCGAGAACTGCAGGCCGCCGTAGTAGCCGTTGCCGGTGTTGATGGACCAGTTGCCGCCGGACTCGCACTGGGCGACCGCGTCCCAGGTGGAGACGGAGGCGGCGGAGGCGTTGCCCGCGGCCATCAGCGGGGCGGCGACAGCGGCACCGGTGACGCCGGCCAGCGTGACGACACGGACGGCCTTGGACGGGCGACGGTGCTTGCCCTTGCCGGAAAGCAGCATGGAGGTTCTCCTCACCGACGCCTGCGAGGTGAGCTGTCGGGTTCGGGCGTGAGCTGCCCGGCCGAGCGATGGTGCGCCCGTCTTCACCCCAAGCCGGCCGACAGCGTCAACTGCCGGGCCCGGCACTTACCTTGGGTCCCCCGCTCCTGCCTACGGCGCATAAGCGTCGACTGTTCCCGTCGGCCGACGGCAGGATTCGGCGTGCTCGGTCGACGGGGCTCGCGGTGACGAGCGGTTCCGACGAAAACACACGCCCCGCCAATGTTCAAAGACGCCCATCGGGGAGAAAACGCCCCTACTCGCCGAAATGGAAGGGGCGTTTCCGCAGGTCGGGGGCGGGGCGGACGGACCGGGCAGGCGGGGTGGGCCAGTTGAGACGAAGAGACCCATATCTCACTTGCACAGAACGGACATACGCCCTCGAACTACCCCTGTTTCGGTACCGAGTTCGGGGTGGCCACCGCCGCCGCCGCGGCCTTCAGGTCCAGGCTCTGGCCAGGCAGGATGAGATTCGGGTCGGTACCGATCAGGTGCTCGTTGGCGTGGTAGAGCGCGGGCCAACCGCCCTGGATCTTGTTCGCGGTGGCGATGGCCGAGAGGCTGTCGCCGGGGCGGACGGTGTAGTCGCCGTTGGCCGCCGGGGTGTTGCCGACATCACGTGAGGACCCGTCACCTCGCGAGGCGCGCCCCGCGTCACGGCTGTCGGACGAACTGCCCGAATCGCTCTGACCCGTCGGAGCGGGCTTACCGGTCGGGGCGGGCTGACCGGTCGGGGCGGTCGAGCCGGTCGGGCCCGGCGTCGCGCCCGAGCCCTCCTCCGGCGAGGGCGCCCCGCGGTGCTTGCCGGGGCTCGCCGGGGTGGACGCGGGGGGCGTCGCGGGCTTGGCGGGGTCGGCCGTCGGCGTGCCGCCCGGCGTGGGAGTGGCGGAGCCGGTGGGCGTCGTGGGAGTCGGCGCGGTGCCGGGCGTCTTGGTCGCCGGGGTGGTGGGCAGCAGGGGGGTGTCGGCCGGGTCCGGCGTCGCGGGCAGGCCCGGGTCGACGTCGGCCGCGGCGCCGCCCTTGGTGATCCCGTCGGCGCAGCTTCCGAAGGCCTTGGGGCCCTGAGCCGCGAGGACCTTCTCGGCGACGGCTATCTGCTGGGCCCGGCTGGCGAGGTCGGCGCGCTGGGCGTAGTCCGTACCGCCGTACGTCTCCCAGGTGGTCTGCGAGAACTGGAGACCACCGTAGAGGCCGTTGCCGAAGTCCGCGCTCCACATGCCGCCGGACTCACAGGTCGCCACCTGGTTCCAGGTGCTCGCGTCCGCGGCGTTCGCGCCGGTCGCGGCGAGCAGGGGAAGAGCGATGGCCGAGCCGGTCACCCCTGCCGCGACGACGAGAGCGGGTGCCTGGCGGGGCCGACGATGCCGTCCATTCCCGGAGCGCATGAATGAGGCCTTCCGTGTGACTGCTGAGCCGAATGAACGGTGAACGTAGCCGTACTCGAACGTCTGTCACAAGTCGATGCACCCGCGATCACGTAAAAGTCACAGTCTTGACGGTTCGTCAGATCGAGGCGCCGCTTGGCGGTGTGAACTCCACGGGCAGGGTGCGCAGTCCGCGCATGATGAGTCCGCCGCGCCAGCGCAAATCGGTAGGATCCGCCGCGAGCCGCAGGTCAGGGAGGCGCCGCAGCAGGGTCTCAAGTGCGGTGCGGCCTTCGAGCCGGGCGAGCGGAGCGCCGAGGCAGTAGTGGATCCCGTGGCCGTATCCGAGGTGCTGGTTGTCCGTGCGGCCGAGGTCGAGGGTGTCCGGGTCGGCGAAGCGCTCGGGGTCGCGGTCGGCGGCGGCGAGCACCACGAGCACCGGGTCACCGGCCGCGATGCGCTGCCCGCCGATGCTCAGCGCCTCGGTGGCGAACCGCCACGTCGCAAGCTCGACCGGGCCGTCGTAGCGCAGGAGTTCCTCGATGCCGGTCTCCAGGAGCCCGCTCTCCCCCGCGCCGATCGAGTCCTGGAGCCGCTCGCGCTGCCCGGGGTTGCGCAACAGGGCGTACACACCGTTGCCGATGAGGTTGACGGTCGTCTCGAACCCGGCGAACAGCAGGATGAAGGCCATCGCGGCGGCCTCGCCCTCGGTGAGGTGCTCACCGTGGTCGCTGGCCTCGATGAGCGCGGAGATGAGGTCGTCACCGGGGTTCTCGCGCTTCTTGTGGATGAGCTCGGCGAGGTAGTCGCGCATCTTCTTCACCGAGCGGGCGACGCCGCCGCGCGGGCCGCCGCCGTGCCGGATCATCATGCCCGCCCAGTCGCGGAAGTCGTCCTGGTCCTCGCGCGGTACGCCGAGCAGATCGCAGATGGCGTAGATGGGGAGCGGGAAGGCGAAGTCGTGGATGAGGTCGGCCTCCCCGTTCGCCGCGAACGCGTCGATGAGCTGGTCGGTCAACTCCTGGACGCGCGGCGCGAATTGGGCCACCGTGCGCGGGGTGAACGCCTTCGACACCAGGCGCCTGAGCCGGGTGTGGTCCGGCGGGTCGATGTTGAGCAGATGCGTCATCAGCTCGGCCTTGCGCTCGCCCGGAATGCCCGTCTTGCCCTTGGCGTGGGCCGGCTCGTCGTGGTGTGCGGGGTTCTTGGAGAGCCGCGGGTCGGCGAGCGCCTGCTTGGCGTCCCCGTACCGCGTCACCAGCCAGGCCTCGACACCGCTCGGCAGCTTGGTGCGGTGCACCGGCGCGTGCTCGCGCAGCCACGCGTAGGCGGGGTACGGATCGGTGGCGAACTCCCAGGTGAAGAGTTCGGGGGCGGGCGCGGCGGGCGACTGGTCGGACATGCCCTCGACAGTATCCGCCGCCTTGTTCGCGGCGCGGGCCCGGACGGCGGCGCCGTGTGCGCGGGGTGGGCCAGAGCCCCGGCCCTGGGCTCGGCGGGGGGCCCGTACGGCGGCTTCGTGTGCACGAGAGTCCGGCCCGGAGCCCGTACGGCGGCGCCGCCGTTTGCACGAGGGCCCCCGTTTGCACGAGGGCCGCCGGCCCGGAGCCCGACCCGGGGCCCGGCCGCTCGCGGGCCTCAGTCGTCGAGCAGCCGCCACGCCGCGAGGGCCAGCCGGGCCCTCAACAGGCCGGTGGGCTCGGTGAGTTCGATGCCCAGCGTCCTCTCGATCTGTTCGAGTCGGCGGGCGACGCTGCTGTGATGCAGGTGCAGGAGATCGGCGGCCCGGCGCAGGGAGCCGGCGGCGCAGTAGGTGTCCAGGGTCTCCAGGTCGTCCGCGCTGTGGGCGATGCGGGCTATCGCGGCCACGTCGGCGTTGTCCCGCGCGGCCTGGCGGGGCACCTGCGCGAGCAGCGCCAGCGCCCCCAGGCCCTCGTAGTGGACGACGGGCCGGCGCGGGGTGGTGAAGCGGAGCGCGGTACGGGCCTCGCGCCAGGACCGGTCGGGGCTGTCGGCGGCGCCGATCCCCGCGCGTACGTCCGCCGGAAACCGGGCCGGATCCACCGTGGCGGCCAGGACGACGCCCACCTCGGCGAGCGGCGCCGCCTTCACCGGGCGCGCCGGGCACAGCAGGAGGGCGAGCCGGTCGAGCGGAAGCCGGGAGCGTACGGCGACGACACGCACCGGCTCGCCGGCGGCGAAGCCCAGCAGCCGCAGCGCCCTCGCTCTGGCCGCCTCGTCACTGTCGGCGCTGATCACCAGCTCGACCAGGGCGGGGTCGGCCATGGTGGTGCGGGTCGGCCCGTACCGCTCGACGACCGCGGCGGTGGCGATGGCCAGCCGTTCGAGGAGCAGTTCGTCCAGCCGCCCGGCCGGGCCGGGGCGCTCCAGCCACACCGTGCCGATCTCCTCGTCGTCGAGCGTGACCGGCACCCGGGTGGAGGGGGGCGACGACTCCTCGGTCGCCTCCCTGCCCTCGGGCGACATGCGGATCGCCCGGCCCGGGTCGTGGAGCCGGATCCCGGCCACGCAGTCGGCCAGCGCCGCCGAGGCCCGCGCGAGCGCCGGAAGGTCCACCCGGCGGCGCATCAGCGTGTCGTAGAACATGACGACGCGTAACGCGCCTTCGGCCTGTGCGTCCAGGTGCGACAGCCGCATGACGAGTGCCTCCATGCCCCCGAGGATAGGCGCCGATCGGCGCGCGATCGGGGCCCGATGGCCGACGGATGGCGGATGACCCGGGGCGGCGGCGGCCGTGAGGATGGTCTGCATGGACCCCGAACTGGAAGCATTCATCCCGCTGTTCCCCAAGGCGGACCTGTCCGACCCCGTATCCGCGCGCCAGGGCCTCGCCGAGCTCGCCATGGCGGCGCCCGCCCCGGACACCACGGGCCTGGACATCGAGGACCGCACGGTGGCGGGCGATCCGGACGTGGCGGTGCGCGTCTACCGCCCGCACCGGGCGCGGGGCGCCATCGTCTGGCTGCACGGCGGCGGCTATGTGATGGGCGACCTGGACACCGAGCATCCGTGGGCCGCCCGGATCGCCGAAAGGTCGGGTGCGGTGCTCGTCTCGGTGGGCTACCGCCGCGCGCCCGAGAACCGGTTCCCGGCCGCCCTGGACGACGCCTGCGCGGCACTGGCCTGGACGGCCGGGCACGCGGCCGAGTTCGGCGTCGACCCGGAGCGGATCGCCGTCGGGGGCCACAGCGCCGGGGCCGGGCTCGCGGCCGCGGTCGCGTTGCGCACGCGCGCCGAGCAGGGCCCGCCGATCCACTTCCAGCTGCTCAACCAGCCCCAGCTCGACGACCGGCAGGAGACGTGGTCGGGGCGGAACTTCACGGACACGCCCTGGCTGACCCGCGGCAAGGTCACCTCAAGCTGGCGGCACTATCTGGGCGCCACGCCCGCCTCGCCGTACGCCGCGGCGGCCCGCGCCACCGACCTGTCCGGCCTGCCGCCCGCCTACATCGCCACCGCGGAGTTCTGCCCGAACCGCGACGAAGGCATCGACTACGCGCTACGCCTGCTCCAAGCGGGAGTACCGGTCGAACTGCACCAGTGGCCCGGCACCTTCCACGGGTCGCAGGCCATCCTGTCCGCCGCCGTCTCCCAGCGGCAGATCGCCGAACTCACCGACGCCCTGAGCCGTGCCCTGGCCGAGTGAGGTGGCCGCGGCCCGGCCGCACCGCGCTCCCGGCCCGCCGATGATCGTCCACCCCGGAAAGGACAACCAGCCATGACCGTCATGCCGATCGACCTCTTCGGCTCCTTCATCCACCTCCACCAGGACGGCCGGGCGAACGCCGAGCCGCGGAA
The DNA here is from genome assembly GCF_036231355.1 of Streptomyces sp. NBC_01431. Lineage (NCBI taxonomy): Bacteria > Bacillati > Actinomycetota > Actinomycetes > Kitasatosporales > Streptomycetaceae > Streptomyces > Streptomyces sp. NBC_01431. The sequence continues at coordinate 4,893,288 of NZ_CP109496.1, read as the reverse complement.
GTTCGACCCGTCGGGCGAGGGCTGGCAGGTGATGGCGTTCCACGTCGAGACGGGCGCCGACGTCCACGCCGATCACTGGGAGGTCCACCCCTCGGCCGACGAGGTCGTCGCCTGCCTCACCGGCGCGATACGCCTCTGCTTCCGGCCGGAAGCAGAGGGAGAGGAAGAGGAGGAGGTCAAGGTCGCGGCCGGGACGGCGGTCATCGTGCCGCGCGGACGCTGGCACCGCATCGCACTCGACGCCCCCGGCGACCTCCTGGTCATCACCCTGCCCCGCGGCAGCCACCTGGAGAAGCGGACCGAAGGCTGAGCGCTCCGCCGAATGTGGCGTACGCCGACCGCGGGCCGACAGGGGGCCGCGGGCCGACGGGGGGGGCGGGGCCTACGCCTCCGCCGCCCGGATCGCCTCCCGGTACGACCGCGCCGCGGCGCGCAACGCCGCCTCCGGGTCGACCCCCGCGGCCTCCGCCTCGGTCGCCAGCGCCAGCAGCCGGTAGCCCACGCCCTCCCCGGACGGCAGCGGAACCGCGAGCCCCGCGGTCCTGGTGCGGGCGGACAGCTTCGCGGCCAGGGCCAGGGCGGGCTGGCCGAGGGGGACGCCGTCGGTCACCGAGGCGCGCTGCTTCTCGACCGCCTTCATCCGCAGCCAGTGCTCCTTGACCTCCTCGGGTGTCTGGGCACTCTCGTCGCCGAAGACGTGGGGATGCCGGTGGACCAGCTTCTCGACGATGCCGCCCGCCACGTCGTCGACGGAGAACGGCGCCTGCGCGTCCTCCTCGGCGATCCTGGCGTGGAAGACGACCTGGAGCAGCACGTCGCCGAGCTCCTCGCGCAGCTCGTCGCGGTCGCCCTCCTCCACCGCCTCGACCAGTTCGTACGCCTCTTCAAGGGCGTACTTGGCGAGACCCTTGTGGGTCTGCTGCGAGGACCAGGGGCACTCGCGCCGGATGCGGTCCATGACCTGGACGAGGTCGAGGAGGCGGGCGCCCGGCAGGTCGTAGGAGCCGGGCAGCAGTTCCAGATCCGGCATCTGCACCCGGCCGGAGCCGGCGAGGCGGGCGAGGCCGTCCGTCAGGCGGCTGTCGCCCTCGCCGGAGGGCAGCACGACGACGGTGCGACCGCCCAGGCAGGCCTCGACCAGTTCCCGCGCGTCCGGCGCCGAGATCTCCACCGGCACGCCGGCCTCGCGCAGATACGGCAGCTGCGGATGCCCGGCGTCGGGGCACAGCACGAGGTCGGCGGCGCGCAGGGTCTGCCACGCGGGCCAGGACAGGAGGCCGGGGGCGACCCGGTGGCTCGCGGTGAGCAGAACGATTCGGCCGGGCTCTTGAGCAGCATTCACCCGTCGAACCTACCTCCCGCTCAGCCGGTCGAAGCCGAGTCCGGTGGGGCGTCCTGCTGCTCGCCGGGGGCGGTCTGGGGCGGCGCGGCCTGCTTGGCCCTGGCGATCCAGGGGGGCTGGTAGTCGGCGAGCTGGATCTGACCGGCGTTCCAGCTGCCGTAGCGCGGGTTCACGTCCACGCCGAGGTCCTTGGACGCCTTGACCAGCGCGGGCAGCAGGTCCTGCTGGGTGCGGGCGCCGATCGCGGCGGCCAGCTTCTGTTCGGTGACCTGACGCTGGACGTAGGCGTCGATCTGGTCGGGGGCGAGCCCGCCGTTGGTCAGCGCCTGCTCGCGCAGCTGGTCCTCGCCGCCCGTCTGCTGGACCATCGCGGCCCGCGCGTCCTGGATCTCCTTGCGGCTCACGCTCACCCCGGCCTGTTCGGCGGCGTGCGCGAGGACCCGATCGAAGATCATGTTGCTGAGCTTCACCTTGCCGAGCTGACCCGAGTCCTTGATCAGCTGCGCGGACTGCGGGGACTTCTGCTGGGCCGTCCGTACGTCCTTGACCTCGGCCTGAAGTGCGGACACCTCGATCCGCTGCCCCCCGACGACGGCCGCGGCCCCCGGGTGGGCCGTACTGCCACAGGCCGCGAGGAGCGGGCTCGCGGCGAGCAGGGCGACGGAGACGGAGAGCGCGGTACGACGACGGCGGTGCAAAGGAGCCTCCCGGCGGAGCAGATACGTGCGGCGTGGCGACGAACCTTGCTAAGACCTTGCGGTGATCGATGTTAGGCAGTCGGCGTGGCCGGGGCCACTGATTCGCCCAACGATTCGCAACCCCCATCGGTCGCGGGGGTGAAGCCGGGTGAAGCCACGCCGTCCATTGCGTGAACTGAGGCCCCGGGCCGCTGCGTTGCCCCGGGGGGTCCGGCATATTCGACGGCAGCGCACAGCAAAGGACCTCGATGCCGACCCTCGAAGCCGCCCCCGCCCCGACGGTGGCACCGGTGCGGATCGCGCCCGCCCGCCGGCCCCGCACCCGCGCCGCCGCCCTCTCCGCACTGATCACCCTGGTCGCGGTGTGCGGCGCGGACGCCGTCGCCGGGGTGATCCCGCTGGGCTTTCTCCAGCGCCACACCCGCAGCATCAACGATCTGGGCAACCAGTTCATCCCCTTCCACGAGCACCTGTGGGACCTGCTGCACGGCCGCGCCCAGGGCGGCCTGCTCCTCAACTGGCAGTCCGGGTACGGCACTTCGTTCCTGCCCGACCTCGGCACGTATCTGAGCAGCCCCTTCGCGCTGCTCGTCGGGGTGTTCCCGCGCGACCGGATCGACCTCGCCGTCTACGTGATCACCGTGCTGAAGATGGCGGCCGCGGCCGTCGCGATGACGGTGCTGCTGCCGATGCTGCGACCGGCGGCCCGGCACGGCTGGGTGGCGGGGGTGCTCGGCGCCGCGTACGCGCTGTGCGGCTGGTCGGTCCTGGAGTCGACGTACAACCCGATGTGGCTGGACGGCCTGATCGCCTTCCCGCTGCTGTGCCTGGTCGGCCAGTGGGCCAGGACCGGGCGGCGACCGGTGCTCGGCCCACTGGTCGTGGCGCTCGCCTGGGTCGCCAACTTCTACACCGCGTACATGGCGACGATCGGCGCCGGACTCGTCCTGCTCCTCCTTCTGTACGTGGACCGCGACACGGACGGGCGCGGCCGGGTAAGGGCGGTGCTGCGTGCCACGCGCTCGTTCACGATCGGCATCGGCCTCTCGGCGCCGCTCCTGTTCACCATCTATCTGGGTACGAAGCACGCGCATCCGGGCTGGGTGCGGGAGTTCGCGCCGGTGTCCTGGCCGGACTACCTGGCCCGCACCCTGCCCGGCACCTACTCCTTCTCCTCCCCCGCCGTCTTCCTCGGCACCGGCGCGCTGCTGCTCGCCTGCGCGCTCGCCTTCCACCGCGCCGTCCCGCGCCGCGAGCGCTACGCGTGGACCGGCCTCACCCTGGCCGTCGCCCTCTCCTTCCAGTGGAAGCCGACCCACCTGGCCTGGCACGCCTTCGTCACCCCCAACGGCAGCCCCTACCGCCAGACGTTCGTGCTGTGCGGCCTCCTGGTGATCGCCGCCTGGATCTGCCTGTCGTACGGAATCCCCGGGCGCCGGGCGCTGCTCGGCGGGGGCGGTGTGCTCGCGCTCATCGCGCTGGGCGCGGCCTTCAGCGAACTGATCTCGGCGTGGACGTACCCGCTGTTCGCGCTGGGCCTGGTGGCGGCGGGCTGCGGGCTGCTCCTGATGCGGCGCGGCCGGCGCGGGCCGGCGATCGCGGCACTCGTCCTGCTGGCGGGGGCGCAGATCGCGCAGGCGGGCGTGACGGCGGCGTACGGGGACCAGCAGCGGGCCGCGCGGATGGACGGCTATCCCACCTGGGGCCCCGAACACACGGCGCGGTCCGCGCTGGAGGCGGAGGCGTCCGGCTGGCCCGCCCACCGCACCGACCCGGGCCAGCGACAGATCACCAACAACGACCCGCTGCTGCTCGGCGGCGAGGGCGGCGCCTACTACTCCAGCCTCACCCCGGAAGTCCTCAACCGTACGATGACCGCGCTCGGCGGCGGCTGGACCTCGCGCGGGCGGGCGCTGCAAAGCCTGGACAACCCGGTGACCGACGCGATCTTCTCGGTGGGCGCGCGGGTGCGGGTCGCCCAGAAGGGCGGCGACCCCTCGCTGGTCCGGGCCGCCGCGACCCCGCCCCTGGTCACGGTCCGGCCGCCCGCACCGCAACCCGCGTACGGCGGCAACCCGTTCCGCAACCAGGAACTCCTGCTCGGCGCGCGGGTCTACACGACGCGCACCCTCGCACAGGGCTGCCCCGCCGGGACCGAGATCTTCCTGTGGGCGCCGGAACACTTCGGCAGCGCCCGCCTGGGCGACGGGCCGCCCGTCGAGATGCGCGGCGGCGCGCCCAGCCGCCGCGCCCCGCTGATCCCGTTCGGCACCTCGGCCGGGCCGGGCCGCGCCTCGCACATCACACTGACCCCCGCCGACCGCGACGCGGAACTCGGCTGTCTGGACCGGGCGGCCCTGAACCGGGCCGTGGAGCGGCTGCGCACGACGGGCGCCACGAAGGTCTCCGTCTCGGACAGCTCGGTACGCGCCGAACTCCCCGCCGGGGCGGGGGGCACGGCGGTGTTCGCGATGCCCCGCATCGCGGGCTGGACCTGCCGCGTGAACGGTGCGGGGGCGGCTCCCGCCGCCGACTACCTGGGCCTGGTCGCCGTCCCGCTGACCGGTGGGGCCCACACGGTGGAGTGCGACTTCCGCCCACCGGGCCTGCGTTCGGGCTCCCTGGCGGGCGGGGCGGCCCTGCTCGCGCTGGCGGCCGTGGCGGCCTGGGCCCCACTACGCCGCAGATTCCCCACCCCGCCCCTCCCCGACCCCCTCCGCCGGCGTCGTTGGACTGCGCCCAGCCCCTAGCCCCGGGCCTCCGCCCCGGCCCCCGCCCTTCGGACAAGGACGGGCCCACGCGGCCCGCGGACGACGACGGGTTCGGGGGCGCGGGGAACTGCGCCAACGACCAGACCCGGGTCCGCACCCAGAAGCGAACCGACCTCCGCGGAGCGGGGCGTTACGCGCCCCGGACCTCCCGCTGGCGGGCCAAGCCCCGACGGAGTTCCGTCGGGAACGGGTGCTGCACCCCGTACACCCGCTCCGCATCCCACAGCAGCGTCTGAAGCTGCTGGTGGCCCGCCGCGTGGTCGCCGACGGCGAGCAGCAGGTGGCCGATGCGGTGGCGGATGCCGAACGGGCGGGACGGGTCGGTCGCCGCGTACTGCGCCTCGAAGCCGGGCAGCACCGCTCGGTATTCGGCAAGGGCCGCGGCCGTCTCGCCGAGCTGCTCCAGACACTGGGCCGCGTCGTGGCGGAACTCCAGGGCCTGCGGATCGGCGGGGCCCGCCTGCGCCGCCCGGTCGTCGGCGAGCCGGCGCAGCTCGGGCAGCGCGCGCCGGTACTGGCCGTCGTCCATCAGCGTCGCCGCGTACTGCTTGCGCAGGATGCGGACCACGGGCGAGGCCTCGCCGTGCTCGGCCGCGGCGGCGGGCAGGATCGAGCCGAGGATGTCGACGGCCTGGGTGATCCGGCCCTCGCCGAGCAGCCGCTTCGCCTCGTCGACCGCCCCCGCCACGTCGGGGCGCGGCGGTAGCGGCGGTGCCACGGGCGGCGGGACGGCGGCGGGCGCGGGGGTGGCTGCGCGATCCGGCCAGGGTGCGTGCGGGCGCAGGAACGGCCGGGTCGGATCGAGCGGGCCCGAGGGCCCGGCGCCGCCCCGCACCGGGAGCAACGGTGCCAACGTCTCGTACACCTCCTGCGCGGAACCAGGTCTGGCCTGCGGGTCCTTGGCGAGCAGGCGCAGCACGAGCGCTTCGAGGGCCGCGGGCACCTCGGGACGCAGCCTGCGCAGCGGCAGCGGCGGCTCGTACAGGTGGCGGTGCAGGACGCCGAGCGCGGTGGAACCCGCGAACGGGACGTCCCCGCTGAGCAGTTCGTGGAGCAGCACGCCGAGCGCGTACAGGTCGGTGGCCGGGCCGACCGCACCGCCCATCGCCTGCTCGGGCGCCATGTAGGCCGGGGAGCCGATGGGCGAGCCGGTGTGGGTGAGGCGGGTCGTGTCGGAGTCCACGACGGAGGCGACACCGAGGTCGAGGACGGTGACCGTGCCGTCCGGCCTCACCATCACGTTGCGCGGCTTGAGGTCGCGGTGGACGATCGGCACCGCGTGCACCGCCGAGAGCACCGCGCACAGCTGGGCGGCGACGGCCACCGTCCACGGCCAGGGGTACGGGTCGTGCTCGGCGAGGTGGTCGGCGAGGTCGGCGCCCTCGACGTACTGCATGACGAGGTACAGGTCGTCGCCGTCGCCGCCCGCGTCGTACACGGTGACGAGACCGGGGTGGTCGACCTGCGCGGTCACCCGGCACTCGCGCACGAAGCGGCGCCGCAGCTCGTCCGCGTCGCCGGCGGCTCCCGCGCCCGCCATCCGGTCGGGCCGCAGCAGTTTCACCGCCACCCGGCGGTCCAGGCGCTGGTCGTACGCCGTCCACACCTGGCCCATGCCGCCCTGCCCGAGGAGCGTCGCCAGCTCGTAGCGTCCGGCGACGACGCGTCCCGCGGTCACCGGTGGCCGCCCTCGCCGCTGTCCCCGCTCTCCTTGCGCAGGTACTGCGACAGCTCATCCAGTTCGGCGCGGACCCGGTCGATCCGGGGACCGGCCGGGCCGTGCGGCTGCGAGGGCGCGGGGACCGGGGGCCAGTGCGGGGCCGGGGTTTCGGCGTAAGGATTGGCGTACGGCCCGAACTGCGGAGCCGTGGTGTGCGGTATGTGCGGCGGCCCGTATCCCGCGGGCATGCCGTAGGGGCCCGTCGGGGCCGACGGGCGCGCACCGTGGCGGATGTCGGCGTACAGGTAGAACGCGGTGCTGGCCACGGCGAGCGTGAGCAGGCCGATCATCCCGACGTTCATCCGCCAGTCGTTGTCGTCGGGGGCCATGCCGACGAAGGTGAAGAAGACGACATACACGGTCAGTTGGGCCCAGAACAGCGCCCAGTGCGCGCCCCGCCGGGTCACGATCGCGAGACGCAGCAGAGCGGTCCACGACAGCAGGCCGAAGCTGACGAGCGGCAGCAGTGCGAACAGCACGCGCAGCACGACCGTCGCCGCCCCGGAAGGTCGGGGCTGCGGCGGGCCATAGCCGGGGCCGTGCATTGCTGCTCCTGGAACTGGGACGGGTCAGGAACATGAGCGTATACACCGCCTCTGACGGTGGTCCCGGGGATGCCCTTGCCGGTATCCAACCGTCACTCGGACCGGACATCCCGGGCCCCGGCCGGGCGCCACCCGAACCCGGCGGCCTCGACCCCGGGGCGGTCGGCCGGACCCGATGGCCCGGTGCCCGAAAGCCGTCAGCCGGGTCCGACGCTGCCGTCCGTCAGACCGTCGTGCAGGCCCTGGACGAGCTGTTCACCCAGCCTGCTCACGAGGCGCAGCGCGTCCTCGAACTCGGCGAGCGCCCGGAACCGTTCCCCGTAGCGGCGCTGTTCGGCGAGCGGCAGCCGGGGCAGTTGCAGCCTGCGCACATCGAGCCGGGAGGCGGTGGTGGCGTGGCTGCTGGCCTGGCGGTTGTTGGCCGTGCCGCGCAGGAACCCGGCCAGGAACCAGGGGTCGAGGGCGGTGGGTTCGGGCCGCAGGAGCTGGAGGTTGCGGCCGAGGGCGGCGCCCGCGGTAGCCGCGTCCACGACCCGGGCGACGGCCCCGCCGCCGAGCACCGGCACCACGACGTCGCCGGGTTCGGTGAGCACCGCCTCCTCGGCGGGGCCCTCGGGCAGGACGCCCGAGGGAGTGGTGCCGGCCAGCACGTCGTGCTCGGTGAGGACGGCGGGGGCCGGGTGGTCGACGGGCGCGGTGCCCGAGCCGCCGGAGCGCAGCAACAGCCCGCCCGCACGGGCGAGTTCGCCGACGGTGGTGAGCGGACGGCGGGCACCACCGGCGGGGACGGGCCCGGCGGGCGGCGGGGTCAGCTCGGCGGCCTGCCGCAGGGTGGCGCCGAGGCGTTCGCGTACGGCGTCGAGTGCGGCGGTGCCGCCTTCGGCGGCGGGCGGCGGCAGATGGCGGGCCGGGGCCAGGTCGACGTCGTCGTCAAGCAGGTCGATGATCGGGACGCACCGGCTGGCCCCGGGCTGTGCGGCCGCCGTGCCGTCGCGGTCGAAGGCGGTCCAGGCGTCGAGCACGGCGCGGGTGAGCGCGGGCCAGGGCAGCTTGTCCCGGCCGCCGTCCACCGCGAGGCCCTCGATGCCGGAGGTGTCGACCAGCAGCAGTTCGGGGGCGGGCCGCGTGGCGGCGCCCGGCCGCCGCAGCACCCACAGATGCAGGGGGATGCCGTAGGGCGGCGCCGCTCCCGCGGGCAGCGCGACGACCGCGCGCAGGGCGCCGCGGCGCAGCAGGTCGGCGCGGATGCGGCGGCCCGAGCGGCGGGAGGCGGCGGCGGGCGGCATCAGCAGGACGGCGGTGCCGCCGTCGCGCAGCCGGGCCAACGCGTGCTGCACCCAGGCGAGTTCGGATTCGGTGCGGGCGGGCAGGCCGTACTCCCAGCGCGGGTCGTAGGCCAGTTCGTCGTGGCCCCAGGCGCGCTCGTTGAACGGCGGATGGCACAGCACCGCGTCGGCGGCCAGGTGCGGGAAGGCGTCGGCGCGCAGCGAGTCGGCGGCGGCGGTGCGCAGGGCGGCGCGACCGGCGAGCGCGAGCCGCAGTCCGGTGAGTGCGGCCAGGTCGGGGTCGGCGTCCTGGCCGTGCAGGGCGGTGGCCGCGGGCAGCGCACCGAGCAGGGTGCCGGTGCCGCAGGCCGGGTCGAGAACGGTGGCCGCGGGCCCGGCGAGCGCGGCCATCAGCTCGGCGGGGCCCTGCGGGGTGAGCGTGTACTGCCGCGGGTTGGCGTCGAGGTGGCGGCCGAGCAGGAACTCGAAGGCCTCGCGCGCACCGGATTCGGCGGCGAGTTCGGCGACTTGGCGCACCAGGGCGGTGGAGGGGGCGAGTTCGGCGGCGCCGACCGAGCGGGTGTGAACACCGCCGTCCCGGCCGTCCCGGCCGAACCGTTCCTCCAGGACCTCGTCCACCAGCCCCGGCAGCCGCCCGGTCAGCCGCACGTCGTCGAGGGCGGCCAGCTCGTGCCACCGCTCGGCCCGGTCGCGTACGGCGAGCAGGGCGCAACCCGCGTGCGCCAGAGCGGTCACAGGACCGGCGGGATGGCTCACCACGTGCTGCCAGACCCGTTCGCTCAGCGGGACTTCGGCGAGCTTGCCCTGGTCGCGCAGCCACTGTTCGACCTCGGTCAGGGCGAAGGAGGGACTGGTGTCGGTGCCGCCGACGGGCCTTGGGAAGTCACCGTGGCGGCGCCGCCAGTTGCTGACGGCCGCGCGCCCCACCCCCGCGAGCCGGGCGATCCCGGCCGCGGTCACCTCCGCTGCGTGCTCCGGCACTTGGCCCGCTCCCCTCGTCGCCTTGTGTCGCCGAGCCTACCGAACAACTCCCACAACACCCCTTGCGGCCCGTGAATGGTCAAGATCAGGTGAACCACGTTGACTCGGTTCACAAGCTCTGCTCTGATGTGGCGCGACGGTTCACCCGTGCCCGGCGCCACAAAGCCCAGGGCCGCCCGCCGTCCATCGCTTCACCCCGCCCAGCACTACCGCCCCCAGGGGGAGTTCACGCCATGCGCCGCCGCACCATCGCCACCAGCGCCCTGTTCGTCTGTGCCGCCACGGCCCTGACGGCCTGTTCGGGCGGCGGCGCCGGCGCCGCCCCCAGCTCCGTGAAGGAGTCCGCCACCGCCCAGTCGACCGCCTCCGCGAGCCCGGCCGGCGCACCCGAGGCCCCGTACGCGGACCTTACTGGCGGCCAGATATTCACCAACGCCCTCAAGGCCACCCGTCAGGCCACCTCGCTGCACCTGAACGCGAACATCAACGACCCGAAGGAGGGCAACACCAAGCTGGACCTGATGTTGGACGCCAAGGGCGACTGCACCGGAACCGTCGGGGAGGGCAAGGACGACATCGGCATGATCAAGACCGGCAAGATCGTCTACCTGCGGCCGAGCGGCCAGGGCGGCAAGTGGACCAAGTCCAACACCACGTCCGCCGACGCCAAGGACCTGGCGTCCATCTGCGACCTGAAGAACTTCATCGGCGGCTTCCCCGACGAGGACACCGAGGCTCGCAAGGGCGCGACCACCAAGGTCGACGGCGTCCCCGCGATCGTGCTCACCGAGAAGGACGGCGCCGAGAGCTTCACCATGGACGTGGCGACCACCGGCAAGCCGTACCTCCTCAAGATGGTCACCGTGGGCGGCGACAGCCCTGGCACGCTGACCTTCTCGCGCTTCGGCCAGCCGGTCCACGCGGTCGCCCCGCCGAAGTCCTCCATCGCCGCGGGCTGAGAGCCCCTGACGTACCGCCACCACTCCCGGCGACTCAGCCCGCCGGGAGCTGCTGGGTGGGGCAGGTGCCCAGGACCGTCTTCATGGCGGTCTTCTCGGCGTCCGTCAGCCACACGCCGTACTTCTTCTTCACGGCCACCTGGTCCGCCACGTACGTACAGCGGTACGCCGTGTAGGGCGGCAGCCAGGTCGCCGCGTCACCGTCGCTCTTGCGGCGATTCGCGCTCGCGTCGACCGCGATCAGATTGAGCGGATCGTTGGCGAACCGGGTCCGCTTGTCCTTGTCCCACTGCTGGGCGCCCTTCTGCCAGGCGTCCGACAGCGCCACCACATGATCGATGTCGATCTTGCTGGCGCCGCGCTGGAACTGGATGGCCTCCCCTGTGTACGGGTCGTGGACGAGCGTCCCGGACGCCACGTCGCACTTGTCCTTGTACTTCACGTCCTTGAGGTCCCGCTTGAGTATGTCCTCGCGGGTCTGGCAGCCGTTGTGGTCGGTGTCGGTCCAGCCCTTGCCGAACTGGTCGCGGCTGTAACCGGTCTTCGGCGCCCGCCCCTTGACGGTGAGCGAGTCGACGGCGGCGAGCGCGGAACCCGCCGCGCCCGTGGGGCCGGGCGCGCCGCTCGGCCCCTTCTTGGCGTCGCCGCCACCGCATCCGGTGAGGACGAGGCAGGCCGCGAGAGCGGTTGCTGGGAGGGCGATTCGATAGGTACGCATCAAGGCGAGCCGTCCTGGCAGGAGTTGGCGGAACCTCGTAATCCTAGGTAGTCCTACCCGGCGGGCCGCCGGACAATGGTCCCGAAAGGGACAGCCGCCCGGCCTTGATCACCACACTGCGACCGGCGCACGGGACCGGGCGCGGGTCGCACCTCGGAACACCCCGGCGGACACCACGAGGGCGGGCGGCATCGTCGCGACGCCGCCCGCCCTCACACCGGTGGGGCCGGAGTTGGTCAGGAGCCCAGGATCGTGGTGAGGAACTCGCCCGTCCACGCGAGCAGTTCCCGCCCCACCACCGGCTTCCCTCCGATCTTCCCGGCGGTCGGCCGGGGCACCAGGATCTGCCGGGTGGGCGCCTTGATGACCGTACGCGGGTACAGGCGCTTGAGGCGCAGCTCCTGCGACTCCCTCAACTCCACCGGCGCGAAGCGGATGTTGGCGCCCTGGAGCACGATCTCGCCGACCCCGCAGGCCCGCGCCAGCATGCGCAGACCCGCGACCAGGAGCAGGTTCTCGACCGGCTCGGGCAGCTTGCCGTACCGGTCGGTGAGCTCCTCGCGGACCGCCTTGACGTCCTGTTCGGAGTTGGCCGAGGCGATCGCCCGGTAGGCCTGGAGGCGGAGGCGCTCGCCGGGCGCATAGTCGTGCGGGACGTGCGCGTCGACCGGCAGCTCGATCTTGACTTCGAGCGGCGCCTCCTCCTCGCTGGTGCCGTCCATCTGCGCCCGGTAGTCGGCCACCGCCTCGCCCACCATGCGTACGTACAGGTCGAAGCCGACGCCCGCGATGTGCCCGGACTGCTCGCCGCCGAGCAGGTTGCCCGCGCCGCGGATCTCCAGGTCCTTCATCGCCACGTACATGCCCGCGCCCATCTCGGTGTGCTGGGCGATGGTGGCGAGCCGCTCGTGCGCGGTCTCGGTCAGCGGCTTCTCCGGCGGATACAGGAAGTAGGAGTAGCCCCGCTCGCGGCCACGGCCGACGCGGCCGCGCAGCTGGTGCAACTGCGAGAGGCCGAAGTTGTCGCCACGCTCCACGATCAGCGTGTTCGCGTTCGAGATGTCGATGCCCGACTCCACGATCGTCGTGGAGACCAGCACGTCGAACTTCTTCTCCCAGAAGTCGACCACGACCTGTTCCAGCTGGGACTCGCCCATCTGCCCGTGCGCGGTCTGGATGCGCGCCTCGGGCACGATCTCGCGCAGCCGCGCGGCCGCCCGGTCGATCGACTCGACCCGGTTGTGGATGTAGAAGACCTGGCCCTCGCGCAGCAGTTCACGCCGGATCGCGGCGCCGATCTGCTTCTCCTCGTACGGTCCGACGAAGGTGAGCACAGGGTGGCGCTCCTCCGGCGGGGTGGTGATCGTGGACATCTCACGGATGCCCGTCACGGCCATTTCGAGCGTACGGGGAATGGGAGTCGCCGACATCGTCAGCACGTCCACGTTGGCGCGGAGCTTCTTCAGCTGCTCCTTGTGCTCGACGCCGAAGCGCTGCTCCTCGTCCACGATGACCAGGCCCAGGTCCTTGAACTTGGTCTCCGAGGAGAACAGGCGGTGCGTACCGATGACCAGGTCGACGGAGCCGTCCCGCAGGCCTTCCAGCGTCGCCTTCGCCTCGGTGTCGGACTGGAATCGGCTCAACGCCCGTACTACCACCGGGAATTGGGCGTAGCGCTCGGTGAAGGTGCCGAAGTGCTGCTGCACGAGGAGCGTCGTCGGGACCAGGACGGCGACCTGCTTGCCGTCCTGGACCGCCTTGAACGCGGCCCGCACCGCGATCTCCGTCTTTCCGTAGCCGACGTCGCCGCAGATCAGCCGGTCCATCGGGACCGTCTTCTCCATGTCCTCCTTGACCTCGGCGATCGTGGAGAGCTGGTCGGGGGTCTCCGCGTACGGGAACGCGTCCTCCAGCTCGCGCTGCCAGGGGGTGTCCGCGCCGAAGGCGTGGCCGGGCGCGGCCATGCGCGCGCTGTACAGCCTGATGAGGTCGGCGGCGATCTCCTTGACGGCCTTCTTGGCGCGCGCCTTGGTCTTGGTCCAGTCGGCGCCGCCGAGCCGGTGCAGGGTGGGCGCCTCGCCACCGACGTACTTGGTGACCTGCTCCAGCTGGTCGGTGGGGATATAGAGACGGTCGCCGGGCTGGCCGCGCTTGGCGGGCGCGTACTCCACGAGGAGGTACTCGCGGGTCGCGTTCTGCACGGTGCGCTGCACCATCTCGATGTAACGGCCCACCCCGTGCTGCTCGTGCACGATGTAGTCGCCCACCTCCAGGGTGAGCGGGTCGATGGTCTTGCGGCGCCGGGCCGGCATGCGGCCCAGGTCCTTGGTGGCGGTGCGCTGGCCGGTGAGGTCGGTCTCGGTCAGGACGGCGAGCTTGAGCGCCGGCTCGATGAACCCGAAGTCGATGGCGCCGCACGCCACTTGCACGACCGAGGGCGTCAACTCGGCGAGGTCCGTGTCGAGCCGGGCCGCGATGCCCTCGCCGCCGAGGACCTCGACCGTGCGAGACGCCGGGCCCTGGCCCTCGGTCACGTACACCGTGCGCCAGCCGTCGGCGAGCCACCGCTTGGTGTCGGCGAGCGCGCGCTGGGTGTCGCCGCGGTACGTCTCGGGCGCGTGCATGCCGAGCTTGAGGGTGTCGTCGTCAAGGTCGGCGTCGTCCGCGGCGAACGGGGAGACCGACCACCACATCATGCCGAGCTCGCGGGCCCGCTCGCGGACGTCCGCGATGCCCCACAGGGAGGCCGCGTCCACGTCGATGGGCGCCGTGCCTCCGCCGGCGCTCGCCGCCCAGGACGCCTGGAGGAACTCCTGGCTGGTCGCCACCAGGTCGGCCGCCCGGGTACGCACCCGCTCCGGGTCGCATACGACGGCCATCGACCCCTTCGGCAGCACGTCGATCAGCAGCTCCATGTCGTCGACGAGGACCGGGGCGAGGGACTCCATGCCCTCCACCGCGATCCCCTCAGCGATCTTGCCGAGCAGTTCGCCGAGCTCCGGGTGCTCCTCGGCGAGGGCCGCGGCCCGGGTGCGCACGTCGTCGGTGAGCAGCAGCTCACGGCAGGGCGGCGCCCACAGGCCGTGCTCGGCGACTTCCAGGGAGCGCTGGTCGGCGACCTTGAAGTAGCGGATCTCCTCGACGTCGTCACCCCAGAACTCCACGCGCAGCGGGTGCTCCTCGGTGGGCGGGAACACGTCCAGGATGCCGCCGCGGACCGCGAACTCGCCGCGCTTCTCCACGAGTTCGACGCGGGCGTACGCCGCTGCCGCGAGGCCCTCGACGATGTCGTTGAGGTCGGCGGACTGCCCGCTGCGCAGCGCGACGGGCTCCAGATCCCCGAGGCCCTTCACCTGAGGCTGTAGTACGGACCGGATCGGCGCGACCACGACGGCGACCGGGCCCGCCGACGGGTCGTCGCCGCGCGGGTGCGCGAGGCGGCGCAGCACGGCGAGCCTGCGGCCCACGGTGTCGCTGCGCGGCGAGAGGCGTTCGTGCGGCAGCGTCTCCCACGAGGGGTACTCGACGACCTCGTCCGGGGGCAGCAGCGAGCGGAGCGCGGCCGCCAGGTCCTCCGCCTCGCGTCCGGTCGCGGTCACCGCGAGCACCGGGCGCCCTGCCTCGCGCGCCAGGGCCGCCACCGCGAAGGGGCGGGCGGCGGGCGGGCCGACCAGGTCGACGTGCATCCGGTGGCCGTCGGTGGCGGCCTTCACCGCTTCGGCGAGCGCGGGGTCTCGTACAACGGCGTCCAGCAGACCGTGCAGGCTCATGAAGGGCATCCATCCCGGGGAGTGGGCAACGCGAACCGCCCGACACGTCTGACGGGCCGGGGGCTTCCAGCGTACGACGCCCCGCTGACACCCGCCGTCCCGATCGCCCCCGGGGCTGTGCCCCGGCCCCACTTCCTGCCGACTGCCGACCGGCGCCCCTGCAATCGGCTCCGCCGCCCACTGCCGACCGTCCACGGTTGCTCGCGCAGTTCCCCGCGCCTCTCATCGGCTCCGTTACCCACTGCCGGGAAAAAACTTGAGGGTGGCTGTCAACCAGACTGGGGGTAGGGGGCGTATACCCCGTGAGACCCATTCAGGCACGGGAGCCGCATTGACCGACGAGGAGTTCGAGGAGTTCTACGCTCACTCCGTAAAACCGCTGGTCGGGCAGGTCTATCTGATGACCGGCGATCTACAGGAGGCCCAGGACGTCGTCCAGGAGGCGTTCGTGCGGGCGTGGGGCCGCCGGGCCCGCCTGGACGCCGGGGCAGGGCCGGATGCCTGGGTGCGGACCGTGGCGTGGCGGCTCGCCGTGAGCCGGTGGCGGCGCGGCCGCAGGACCGCCGAGGCCTGGCGGCGGCACAGCCACGGCGCCCGGCCAACCGACCCCGAGCCCGACCCCGGCACCGTCGCCATGGTCGACGCCCTGCGCGGGCTCTCCGACCGCCAGCGCCGCGTCGCCGTACTGCACTACGTGTGCGACCTGAGCGTGGACCAGGTCGCACACGAGACGGGCATCTCCGCCGGCACCGTCAAGACCCACCTGTCGCGCGCTCGGGCCGCCCTCGCGCCCCGCCTCTTGGAGGAGGAACACGGTGTCTGACTTCCACGGCTTCCGCCGGGACGAGGAGTCCCTGGCCCGCGCACTGAAGCGGGCCGCCGACGCGGGCGGCCGAGGCATCGTGCCCGAGCCCGCCGAACGCGTCGCGGCCCGCGGACTGCGGCGCCGCCGCCGCAACCTCGCCGCGCTCGCCGCGTGCGCGGTGTGCGTGCTCGCCGGGGGCGGCGCCGCGGGCCTGCGCCTCCAGCAGAGTGCCCCGGCGCTGCCCGCGTCCACCCCCACCGGGGGCTCGCCCGCCCTCCACCACTCCGAGCCGTCACCGGCCTCGGCCGTGCCGGAGATCTCCGACTCCGCCTCCGGGTCCGCCTCCCCTTCGAGAGGCACCCCGAGCCCACTCACCGGCCGCGGCTCCCCCAACGGCCCCTCCCCCGACCCCACTTTCCCCGCCCTGCCGAGCTCCTCACCCTCCGCCGCCCTCACCTCGACCGCCCCCACCCGCTGAGCCAAGGAGCCGCACGTGTCCGGAGCGCTGCTCACCGCGCCCCCATCCCCGCAGCAGACCGGCGAGGAGCCCGCCCGGCGGGCCCGGCTGCCCGGCCGAATACTCCGGCGGCGGGCAGCCGACCCGTATCTGCTCGCCGCCGCACTGTTCATCGCGTACACCGCGCTGTCCGTACTCCGCTACCGGCGGATGCAGACGCTCTCCTGGGACCTGGGAATCTTCGAGCAGGTGGTCCGCGCCTACGCCCACTTCCAGGCGCCCGTCGCCGATCTGAAGGGGCCCGGCACCAACATCCTCGGCGACCACTTCAGCCCGGTCACCGCGCTGCTCGCCCCCGCCTACCGGCTGTTCCCCAGCCCCGTCACCCTGCTCGTCGCCCAGTCCGCGCTGTTCGCGCTGGCCGCGATCCCGGTGACCCGCGCCGCGGCACGGCTGCTCGGGCGCGGCCCGGGTTTCGCGGTCGGCGTCGCGTTCGGCCTGTCGTGGGGGATGCAGCGCGCGGCCGACTTCGACTTCCACGAGATCTGCTTCGCGGTCCCGCTCATCGCCTTCTCCCTTGAGGCGGTGCTGCGCGAACGGCGGCGCGCGGCCCTCCTGTACGCGCTGCCGCTGGTCGTGGTGAAGGAGGACCTGGGTCTGACGACCGCCGCGCTCGCTGTCGTCGTCGCGGTGCGGGCCCGGCGCGCCTCGCCGCGCGCCGTGCGGTGGGCCATGGTCGTGGCCGCGTTCGGGGCGGTGGCCGCCCTGGTCACCTTCACCGCCGTCATACCGGCCTTCAACTCGGCGGACACGTACGACTACTGGAGCAAGATGGACGGCGCGGGACCGCTGGCCGCCGGGGACACCAAGCTCCGCACCCTGATCTGGATCCTGCTGCCCACCACCGGCCTGCTCGCGCTGCGCTCCCCGCTGCTGCTGGCCGCGCTGCCCACCATCGGCTGGCGCTTCCTGTCGTCGGACGACCACTACTGGTCCACTGACTGGCACTACAGCGCGGTCCTGATGCCCGTCCTCGCGCTCGCGCTCGCCGACGCGGCGGCCCGCGCCCGCCACAGTCCGCGCCCCTGGCTGCGTTCGTACGGCCGCAACCTGCCGGTCTGCGCGGCGACCGCGGCACTGGCCCTGACGCCCTCACTGCCGCTCGCGGCGCTGACCGAGCCGGACACGTACCGCAGAAGTCCCCAAGTGGCCGCCGTGGAGCGCCTGTTGGACCGGATCCCGGACGGGGCGACGGTGGAGGCGGACGTCGGGCCGATCGCCCGGCTCACCTCTCGCTGCCGGGTCTTCTGGGTGGGCGACACCCGCCAGGTGACCCCGCGCTACATCGCGCTCGACAACGGCGACGGCTGGGCGGGCGACCCCGTGCAGTACGCGAGAACGCTGCACCCCGGCGCCCGTTACACGGTCACCGGGGTGGCGGCGGGATACGTGGTGCTGCGCCTTCAGGCCTGACGGAGCGGGCTTACGGCGGCGCATCGCGGTGCCCGCGCCCCGGCGGGGGGCGCGGGCACCGCGCGACAGACGACGGCCGCGGGGGCTACTCGCTGGCGATCGCGTTCAGGACGTTCATCCGTCCCGCCCGGAAGGCCGGGATCAGCGCGGCGAACAGACCCACGAACGCCGAGGCCACGAACACGGTGAGGATGGTCGGCCAGGGGATCTCCAGGATGCCCATGCCCTCCAGGGCGAGCAGCTTCTGCGCGGTGGCGCCCCAGCCCATGCCGAGCCCGAGGCCGAGCAGCGCGCCGAACAGGGCGATCACCACCGACTCCAGGCGGATCATGCGGCGCAGCTGGCGGCGCGAGAGGCCGATCGCACGCATCAGGCCGATCTCCCTGGTCCGCTCGACCACCGACAGGGCCAGCGTGTTCACCACGCCGAGCACCGCGACGATGATCGCGAGGGCGAGCAGTCCGTACACGATGTTCAGGAGCTGGCCGATCTGGTCCTTCAGGTCCTGCTTGAAGTCGGCCTGGTTCTGCACCTTGTACTGCGGATACGCCTTCAGCGACTCCTTCAGCGAGGCGTAGGCGTCCTTCGCCTTGCCGTCCTCGGCCTTGGCGAACATCAGCATGTTCTTGGGCATCTTGTCGGCCGGAAGGTAGTTCGCGACGGTCGTGATGTTGGTGTACATCGCGCCCTTGTCGACGTTGGTGTCGTCCGAGGTGATCGCCGCGACCTTCAGCCGCGCCGTCCGGCCCGCCTTGAAGGCGACGGTCATCGTGTCGCCGACCTTGATGCCGTGCGCCTTGGCGTAGGTGTCGCCGACCGACATGGCGTTCGGGCCGTAGGCCGCCGCCAGGTCGCCGCCGACGGTCTTGCGCCGCAGGTCCTGCTGATAGGTGGGGTCGGCGGCGGTGACCTGGTCGTCCTGGGCCTTGCCGTCGGGGGCGGTCAGTTTGGCGTCCACCGACTTGTAGTTGGTGACGTGCGCGATGCCCGGGGTCCGCTTCAGGGCGTCGGCGGCCTTGGGGACGATCGGCTGGCCGGTGCCGGAGGACACGATGAAGTCCGCGCCGACCGACTTGTCGAGCTCGTCGGTGGCGGAGGCCACCATCGAGGAGCCGACCACCGACAGGCAGGCCACCAGGGCCAGGCCGATCATCAGGGCCGCGCCGGTCGCGCCGGTACGCCGCGGGTTGCGCAACGCGTTGCGCTCGGCCATCCGCCCGACCGGCCCGAAGAAGCGCAGCACCAGTGCGCTGATGACCCGCACCACTCCGCCCGCGAGCAGCGGACCGACCACCACGAAGCCGATCAGGGTGAGTACGACACCGAGGCCGAGCAGGCCCGAACCGGCCGACGCCTGGGCGGAGTTGGCGGCGCCGAGCAGCGCCGCGAGGCCCGCGCCGGTCAGCACCAGACCGATGACGGCCCGGACCACGCCGGCCCTGCCGTCGGCCGGGGTGCCCGCGTCGCGCAGTGCGGCCATCGGGGAGATCTTCCCGGCCCGCCGGGCCGGCACGTAGGCCGCGACGACCGTCACCACGACACCGAGGACCAGACCGATCACCGGCGTCGTCCACTTCACGGTGAGGTCGCTGGTGGACAGCTCCATTCCCATGGAGCCCATCAGCTTCATCAGGCCGACCGCGAGACCGACGCCCGCGCCCACCCCGAGGATCGAGCCGAACACGCCGAGCAGCAGCGCCTCAAGCAGCACCGAGCGGTTGACCTGCTTGCGGCTGGAGCCGATGGCGCGCATCAGGCCGATCTCGCGGGTGCGCTGGGCGACCAGCATCGAGAACGTGTTGATGATCAGGAAGATGCCGACGAGGAAGGCGATCCCGGCGAAGCCGAGCATCGCGTACTTCATCACGTCGAGGAAGGAGCCGACGTCGGAGCGGTTGGCGTCGGCGGCTTCCTTCGCCGTCTGCAGCTTGTACGGACCCGCGCCGAGCGCGGCCGCCACGTTCTGCTTGAGCTGCGCATCGCTCACCCCGCTCGCCGCGGTCACGTTCACGGCGGTGAACTGGCCGGTGGCGCCCAGGAGTTCCCGCTGCGCGGTCGCGGTGTCGAAATAGACGATCGCGGCACCGGGGTTGGTCACCTTGAAGGTGGCGATGCCGGTGATCTTCGCGGTGAAGTCGCCGGTGACGGCGATGGTGCGCAGCTCGTCACCGATCCTGAGGTGGTGCTTGTCGGCGGTGTCGGCGTCGACCATCATCTCGGCCGGCCCGCGCGGGGCCCGGCCCGAGGTGATCTCCATCGCCTTGAGGTCGTTGTCGGTCCAGTTTCCGGCGATGGTCGGGGCGCCGCTGGAGGAACCCATGTTCTCGTTCTTGGCGTTGACGACCGTGATGCTGGAGCTGCCGACCGAGCCCTCGGCCTTTTGCACGCCCGGCACCTTCGCGACCTGGGCGACCACCGAGGCGGGCAGCGCTTCCGGCCTGCCCGTCCGTGAGGGGGCGCCCTTGTCGTCGACCGATTTGGGGCTGACCGTCACATCGGAGGCGGTCGCCGCGAACAGCTTGTCGAAGGTGGTGTTCATGGTGTCGGTGAACACCAGCGTGCCGCACACGAACGCCACCGACAGCAGGACCGCGACGGCGGAGAGCGCCATCCGTCCCTTGTGCGCGAGGAAGTTGCGCATCGAGGTCTTGAACACGGTCACGACGTCCGCCCCCGCGCGTCGAAGTCCTTCATGCGGTCGAGTACGGCGTCGGCGGTCGGGCGGAACATCTCGTCCACGATCCTGCCGTCGGCGAGGTAGAGCACCCGGTCCGCGTAGGAGGCGGCCACCGGGTCGTGGGTGACCATCACGATGGTCTGGCCCAGCTCGTCCACGGACTGGCGCAGGAAGCCGAGCACTTCGGCACCGGCCCGCGAGTCCAGGTTTCCGGTCGGCTCGTCACCGAAGATGATCTCCGGACGGGCCGCCAACGCCCGTGCCACGGCGACGCGTTGCTGCTGGCCGCCGGAGAGCTGGGTCGGCCGGTGCTTGAGCCGCCCCGCCAGACCCACCGTCTCCACCACCCGCTCCAGCCACTGGGCATCGGGCTTGCGGCCCGCGATGTCCATCGGCAGCGTGATGTTCTCCAGCGCGTTCAGCGTCGGCAGGAGGTTGAACGCCTGGAAGATGAAGCCGATCCGGTCCCGGCGCAGCTGCGTGAGCTTCTTGTCCTTCAGGCCGGTGATCTCGGTCTCGTCCAGGTAGATCTGGCCGCCGGTCACCGTGTCGAGCCCGGCCAGACAGTGCATCAGCGTGGACTTGCCGGAGCCGGACGGGCCCATGATCGCGGTGAACTGGCCGCGGGATATGTCGACGTCGACGTGGTCGAGGGCCACCACCCGCGTCTCGCCCGACCCGTACGCCTTCACAACCTGGCGCGCCCGTGCCGCGACCGCCGTACGCCCTCCAGTGTCCCCGTGCCTGGGAATGGTCACAGCCGTTGTCACGGTAATTCTCCTTGGTCGAATTCCAGCCAGTCGTGCTGACGTACGCCTTGAGTCTCCCGGCTCGACGGGTCCCGCACATGGGGGGCCCGTCACCCGCTTCGAGGTGGGGTTTTCCCCACCCCACGGCCGCGGAGGCGACGTAAGACCACCGTAAGGAACACGCCCCCGCGTCCACGTCCTCCGCCGGGACGACGGACCCCTGCCCCCAAGTAGGGACCGCCCCTTAGGGGTCTCCACCCGTGGAACGACCCCGACCCGCAGGGGCCTCCACCCCCGACGCCACCCTGCCGCCGCTCAGGGCCGGGGTGAGAAGGTGTGCCCGAGCAGATGCGTGCACAGTGAAGGGATCTTGGTGAGCGTCTCCGACGAAACCCCGGGCGCCGAGGCGGCATGCGGCGCGACACCACCGGCCGTCCCCGCACGCGGGCGTGGCCCAGTCGTCGCGGCCCTCATGCTGGGCATGGCCCTGGCCGCCCTCGACGGCACCATCGTGTCGACCGCCGTCCCCCAGATCGTCGGCGAACTCGGCGGATTCGCCGTCTTCTCCTGGCTGTTCTCCGGCTACCTGCTCGCCGTCACCGTCACCCTGCCCGTCTACGGCAAGCTCTCCGACACCTTCGGCCGCAAACCCGTACTGATCGCCGGGATCATCGTCTTCCTCACCGGATCCGTCCTGTGCGCCTTCGCCTGGAACATGGCCGCGCTCATCGCCTTCCGCATCGTGCAGGGCCTCGGCGGCGGCGCCCTCCAGGGCACCGTCCAGACCATCGCCGCCGACCTGTACCCGCTCAAGGAACGCCCCAGGATCCAGGCCAAGTTGTCCACGGTCTGGGCGACCTCCTCCGTCGCCGGTCCCGCCCTCGGCGGACTCCTCGCCAGCTACGCCGACTGGCGCTGGATCTTCCTCATCAACGTGCCCGTCGGAGCCGCCGCGCTGTGGCTGATCGCCCGGCACCTGACCGAACCCGCCCGCCGCACCCCCACCACCCGCCCGAAGACCGACTGGGCCGGCGCCCTGTGCGTCTTCGCCACCGGCGCCCTGCTGCTCACCGGAGTCGTCCAGGGCGGCGTCGCCTGGCCGTGGCTCTCCGCGCCCTCACTCGCCCTCTTCGCCGCCAGCGCCGCACTCGCCGCACTGACCGTGTACGTGGAACGCCGCGCCGCCGAACCCGTCATACCCGGCTGGGTGTGGCGCCGGCGCACCATCGCCGCCGTCAACCTGGCCCTCGGCGCACTCGGCCTGCTCATGGTCGCCCCGACCGTCTTCCTGCCCACCTACGCCCAGTCCGTCCTCGGCCTCAACCCGACCGCGGCGGGCTTCGTCCTGTCCGTGATGACCCTGAGCTGGCCCATATCGGCCGCCTTCTCCAGCCGCGTCTACAACCGCATCGGCTTTCGCGACACCGCCATCACCGGCGTCACCCTCGCCACCCTGATCCTGGTCGCCTTCCCCCTGCTGCCCTTCCCCGGCCACGCCTGGCAGCCCGCCCTGATCATGCTGCTCCTCGGCGCCGCGCTCGGCCTCTGCCAACTCCCCCTGATCGTCGGCGTGCAGTCCACCGTCGGCTGGTCCGAACGCGGCACCACCACCGCGTCCGTACTGTTCTGCCGCCAGGTCGGCCAGTCGCTCGGCGCGGCCCTGTTCGGCGCGGTCGCCAACACCACCATCGCCGCCCGCCTCGCCCACGCCCCGGTCCCCGGCCTCCCCGGCGACCTCGACGCGGCCTCCCGCGCCCTGCAACACCCCACGGACCTGACGGCCCAGGCCGCCGACTACCTGCGCCGGTCCGTGGCCGCCGCGGTGGACCACGTCTACCTCGGCGCCGCCGCGGCCGCCGTCCTCGCCCTACTGGTCCTGCTCTTCCTGGCCCCCCGCCGCTTCCCGATCCTGCCGCCGGAACCACCGGGGAAATAACGGAAGCACGAAAGCGCGGCGATGAGCGGACGAGGCCATTGCGCCAGGCCGCAGGAGCCAACGCGGTTACGCAGCACCCCCCCCCTGCCCCGCACGCCCAGCGGTGGGCGAACCCGGCACCACCGCATCGCACCCGGCGCCCGGCATCACCGCTTCGCACAGCCCGCCCGGTGCGTTCAGTCCTCTGGTGTGCTTCGGCCCGTCAGTGCTGCCAGGCTCGCCCTCACGTGGGCCAAGTGGGCCCGCACCTCCTCGGACGCCTCGGTGTGTTCCCGCAGGACCCGCTCCGTCTCGCGGGCGATCCGTTCCTCGTCCACCCGCGCCCGCGCCAGCAGTTCGGCGCCGCGCGCCTCCGCGTCCTCCTGGCCGTGGCGGGCGTTCTCCTCGGTCTCCGCATACGCACGGCGCGCCTCGTCCAGGCGACCCTCGGCGACGCCCAGCAGCTCATCGTGACGGTTCGTCAACTCGGCCTCGGAGGAGGCCAGTTCACGCTCGGCTGCCTCCAACGTCTCCGCCTGCTCCCGCTCCTGCCCGGCCAGCACCGCCTCGCAGCGCCGACGCGTCCCGTCCAGTTCGGCCACCGCCTGCGCCCGCTGCTCCTCGGCATCGGCGCCGGCCGCACGCCGCAGCTCGTCCGCCTCGGCGCGCGCGGTGTGCAGCACCTGCCGGGCGTACGCCTCGGCATCGGCGAGCACCGCCTCGGCGTGCGCCCGCGCCGCGTCCTTGGCCGCTCGCCCCGCCTCCTCGGCGGCCCGCGCCGCAGCCGCCGAATCCTCCACGGCCGCGGCCCGCACCTCCTCGGCCTCCTCCACCACCAGCGCGAACAGCGCCCCGGCCTGGCTTCCCAGGTCCTCGTACGTCTGCGGGGCGAGCCCGGCGACCCGCTCACGCAGCCCGGCCAGCTCGGCCTCCAACTCCCCCACCAGCGAGCCGAGTTGCTCCGCCCGCTCCCGGGCCGCGTCCCGCTCCCGCCCGAGCCCGGCGAGCACACGGTCGACCTGCTCGGGGCGGTAGCCGCGACCCCGGGCCGCCCCGAACGGCGGCATCGATGCTGCGCTCATCCCTCAAGCCCCTTCTCCCGCGCCCACGACCGGCAACCCGGCGCCCCGGCAATCCGGCGGCCGAAGCGAACTGCCCATACCGCGACACTCCGCCCAGCCGCCACGCTCAAGGATGCGCCCACCCGCATCAGAACGCGCGATCGCGCCCGGAAACGACCGGGGCGCCCACCGCGATCACACGGCAAGCGCCCCGGCCCCATCAACGGGCAGACGTCAGAGCAGCCCGTCCCACATCTGTTCGAGCAGCACCGACCACCAGCTCTCCGGCGACGCCAGCGCCGCCGGGTCGAGCGCCGCGAGCTGCGACTGGAAATCGACCGTCCAGCGCCCCGCCTGCTCGGGGTTCAGCCCGAACCGCAGCCGCCACATCCGGCCGAGCAGCGCGAGCGACCGTACGAACTCCGGCAGCCCCGAGTTCACGAACTGCGGCGGCACCGACTGACCGCCCGGCCCCGCCTCCACCGGCACCGCCACGATGTTCGCGGTCCCGTACTGGACACAGATCGCCCGCCCGAAGTCCGAGCCCATCACCAGGTACGAACCCGCGTCCGCGGCCGGCTGCACACCGCGCTGCTGCGCGAGCTCCGCCAGGGTCGGCACCGGCTGACCGGGCACGGCCTGCGCCCAGAAGAACGGCCCGAAGTCCACCGGCAGACCCGCCCACACCAGCGTCACCGCCACGGCCTCCGGCACACCCTGACGCGACACCGCCCGCTGATCGAAACGGAACACGCCCTGCGGACCGAACGCACCCGCCAGCTCGTGCGCCACACCCTCCGGCGGCAGCGGCGGCACCGGCTGCACCGGACCCAGCGGCGCCCGCACCGGCTGCGGCCTGGCAGGACCGTCGGCGACCTGCGCCAACTCGCCCTGGTGGGTGAGCAGATGCTGGACGCCCTGACGGCGCGAGGCATGGTCCTTGCCGTACGGAGCCACGTTCGTGATCCGCACCTGCGGCCACTGCTCGCGGATCATCCGCGCACAGTAACCGCCCGGCAGCTCGCACGACTCCAACTCCGTGTGCAGCTCCAGGACATGGTCCGCGGGCACGTTCATCGCCCGCAGCTCATGGAAGATCTGCCACTCCGGATGCGGAGTGCCGGGCGCCGAACGCCGGATGAGCTGCTGCTCGGACCCGTCGGGCGCCCGGTAGCGCAGCACGGCCTGATACCCCGGACCGACCGTCGGCAGCCCGGTCGGGGGCTGCTGCGGATAGCCGTACGCGGGCGGCTGCGCCTGCGGTACGGGCCCACCCGGCGGCATACCGGGCGGACCGGGAGGCATCGGAGCACCCGGACCACCAGGACCCATCTGCGCGGGCCCCGCCAACATCGTGGCGGCCTGATGCACACCACCGGGCGGCGCACCCGGCGAACCAGGCGAACCAGGAGGCCCCGGAGGCATCGGCGCACCGGGGGCTCCGGGCGGACCCGGAGGCATCGGCGCACCCGGGGCTCCCTGCGGACCGGGCGGCATCGGCGCACCCGGAGCACCCGGAGCACCAGGCGGACCCGGAGGCATCGGAGCACCAGGCGCGCCCGGAGCACCCGGCGGACCGGGAGGCATCGGAGCACCCGGACCACCAGGACCCATCTGCGCGGGCCCCGCCAACATCGTGGCGGCCTGATGCACACCACCGGGCGGCGTACCCGGCGAACCAGGAGGCCCCGGCGGCACCGGAGCACCGGGGGCTCCCGGAGCGCCAGGCGGCATGGGCGCACCCGGAGCTCCCGGACCACCCGGAGCACCAGGCGTACCGGGAGGCATCGGCGCACCCGGAGCACCAGGGCCACCCGGACCCATCTGACTCGGGTCGGCGAACATCGTCGCCGCATGGTGGACCCCGCCCTGCGAGGGCGGCGGCGTCGGCGAAGCGGGCGGCTGCGGGCCCCCGGGGCCCAGGTGCGACACCAGTTGCGTCGGCAGGTAACCACCGGCCGGCGCACCCGGCGGCGGCGTCGAACCCGGCAGCGGCGCGGCGGGCGGCCGCGCGCCGGGCGTACCCGGCGCAACCGGCGGCGGAGTCGTCGAACCCGCGCCCCGCTGAGCCCCCACACCCGGCGGCGGCCCCACCGCCTTGCTGGTGGAGGCATCCGCGATCTCCCCCGGAGCCCCGGCGGGACCCGCGGACCCGGCGGGCGCGGCAGCCGCGGGCGCACCGGCCGCGGGCCCACCCGGCACCGGCCCGCCCTGCGGGTCGAGCGCCGGCGCGAGCGCCGTCGGCGGCAACTGGCTGCCACCCGCGATCAACGCGGTCTTGGCCTCCGGCAGCGCCCTCGGCGGCGGCGCGTCGTCCTCGTCCGAACCCGAAAGCGACGGCGCGAACACCGTCGCGGGCAACGGAACCGAACCGTCCTCCGAACCGGCGTTGGTGTCCGTACCCGCCCAAGGCGTACCCCCGGCAGGCGTCCCCTGCGCGGCGGCGGGCGCGGGCCACGCCGTCCCGCCGGAACCACCGGCGACCGGCGCCGCGGGCGAGGAAGCGGACGGCACGGACGCCGAAGGCGCGGCCGCACCCCCGGCCCCGCCCGACGCCGCAGCGCTCTCGCGCCGCCGGTCCGGGATCCCCAGCTTGTCCGCCGCCTCCTGAAGCCACTCCGGCGGACTCAGCAGGAACGACGTCTGGTTCAGATCAACCCGCGCCGGAGCCTCGGGCACCGGCGGCGCGTCCTCGGGCACCCCGTACTCCTCCTCGTACCGGCGGATCACCTCACCCACCGGCAGACCCGGCCACAACGTCGCCTCACCACTGTCCCGGGCGATCACCAGCCGCTGCGCCCCGCCACCGCCCGAAGGACCGTTCTCCCGGTCCTCGGCCCACACCACGAAACCCAGCTCGAACTCCCGCACCCGCACCTCCCGGTGCTGATACGCGGGCACATCGCCGTTGATCCACTCGTCCGCGCGCTCCTGCGCCTGAGCGAAAGTCACCATCGGCCGGCTCACTCCCCTACCGAGGTCGTCTCGACGGCACGCGCGAAGCCACCGTCCACCATCAGGTTCGCCACCGTCTCCAGCTCCGGCGGATTGCCCGCCAGACGCGCCAGGAACCCGTCGAAGTCGTCGCCGCACGGCAGCAGCAACTGCTCCACCCGCTCGGCCACGCTCAGCCCGTCCCGGTCCCGTGCGTCGTCGTACGCGCAGAACCACACCGAACCGGTCGCCGACCCCCTCACCTTCACCGCGAGCAGACCGCCCTGCACGAAGGCGACACCCAGGTAGTCCTTGGTGAGATGGTCCCGCAGACACTTGTTGACGTACACCAGATCATTGACCGCCGCCTCCTCACGCACCGTGAAGAACGGCTGGTCCACCAGCAGCCCCAGCTCCGCGTCGAGCGCCGCGCCCACCGGGGCACACCCGCCCGCGGCCTTCAGGAACGAACGGTAGGCACCCGGCAGCCGGTACCCCAAGTCCTCCTCCACACCCAGGAGTTGGGACTCCGACACCGACACCGAACCCTTCGGCAGACCGAAATGCGCCGGCCGCGTCTCCTGCAACGGACGCGTACCGCGCTTGTCGTGCTCGACCGGCGCCGTCGCCAGACCGCCGTAATGACGCAACAGCGCCTTCACCTCGACCGGCACCAGCTCAAGACGCCGGCCACCCGGCACGTGGTGCCAGGTCCAGCCGTGCGGAGTCGCCACCGGACCGATCGTGTCCCACAGCTCGTGGCCCGCGGCCGACAACGCCGCGTTCGCCGACACGTAGTCGGTCAACCGGAGCTCGTCCACCCCGAAACCCTCGGGCGGCTCCGCGATCTCCGCCGCCGCACGGGCGTACGCCGAGAAATCCGGGAAGCCGTTCTCATCCATCCGCACCCCTCTGGGATGCCGGGATGCCCGGACCGGGTCCGGGAAATGCACGACCTGCCCGGCATAGGCCGCGTTCGGTGGCGCGGCATGCTGCCCGAGCCGACCTGTCGTCATGGCGGTTGCCCCCTGCTGCGTGCTGGCGTCTGGCTAATGAGGACCAGACTATGCGGTGGGGCAATACCCACGACCGGCCCCGCACATCGATCACCAACCGTCACACCCGCATCACCCTGCGCCTGCGACGCGCGGGTTTCCACGCCCCAGCTTCCGTACCGGCGGCCGCATTTGGCAGGCTGTCCCCGCAACTCGGGGGCGCTGACACGTGCGGCTACAGCCGCGGGCAGTGGGAGGGACACAGCACCATGCACACCGCACCAGGCGAAACATCCGCCACAAACGCGATAAGTGAGACACCGGGCGATCCACGCCTCAGGTGGAGCACCACCACTACCGCGCCCTTACTGCGCCACCGCCGCGACGGCATCCTCCCCGCCGTTGCCGCCGCACTCTCCGTCCGCGGCGAAACCCTCACCTGCACCGCCGGAAAGGGCGAACAGCCCCCCGTCCTGCACCCCCTCGTGCAGGACTACCTCGACACCCTCACCAGCGGCCAACGCGAACGCTTCACCGGCCGCTGCCCCGAAGCGATCCTGCTCTCCCGACACCTGACCAGCGTCGAGACCACCCGCTCCAAACGCGCCCAGCGCAAACCGCTCACCCACGGCGAAGCCCGCCGCGCCCTCAAACACGCCAAACTCACCGCCCGCCGCATCCGCGAAGACGGCGACCCCCTCCACGGCAGCTATGCGCCACCCTGCCGCTCCTGCACCGTGCTGCTCGCCCACTTCGGGGTACGCAGCGTCGAACCCTAAAAGCCCAACCCCGCCGAACCCTGAAAGAGCCAGCCCCCACACGGAAAGGCCGCGGCCGATGCCGGACGTCTCCACCACCCGCTTCCCCGTCCCCGTCGACGCCGCCCTGCGCACCGCCGGCTGGCAACCCGGCCGCTGGGACATCCGCCAGGCCGAAGCCTGGGCCGACGTCCTGCGCGGCCACACCTCACCCGCCGGCCACCGCCACACCGTCTTCCCCGCCGCCGTCGAAGCCTGGGCCGAATTCGGCGGCCTCAACCTCACGGCACCCGGCCCCGGCCGCCGCAACGCCCCCGCCGCCCTGCGCTTCGACCCCCTCGCGGGCCTCCACCTCGCCCGCACCCTCGCCGACCTCGGCCGCGCCCTCGAAACCGACATCGCGCCCCTCGGCGAAGAAGGCGACCACCAAGCCGTTCTCGCCATCGACGCCGAAGGTCGCGTCTACGCGCTCGACCACACCGGCGACTGGTACCTCGGGTCCGACATCGACCACGCGCTCAACACCCTCATCACCGGCACCCAGCCCATCCGCCTCACCTCAGCCTGACCGGGCCGCCCGCCCAGGCCCCGCGCCCTGCCTTCGGGTGCGGCCCGCTCCCAACTCGGCCTTCGGGTGCGGACCGTGCCCCCAATCCGGCCGTCGGGTGCGGACCGCGGTCGCCTCTCGCGCAGTTCCCCGCGCCCCCAACACCGCCTTCGGGTGCGAGCCGCGGTCGCCTCACGCCCAGTTCCCCGCGCCCCCAACACCGCCTTCGGGTGCGAGCCGCGGTCGCCTCACGCCCAGTTCCCCGCGCCCCTGGCAGAGTCGGTGCCGGGCCGCACGGTGGGCTCGGCCTGTCCGGGGGTTGAGGGCGAGCGCCGTTCAGGCTGGGCACCCCCTCAGAGGGCTGGGGTGGAGCCCCAAAAGCTGAACCATCCAACCCCTCGCACGGGCGGGCGGGTGTGAAAACACCCCGGGGTCTGGGACGGAGCCCCAGCAGGGGGCTACGAGACCACCGACGCCCGGTCCGGCAGCACCGCCGACACCCGGAACCCACCCGCATCCGTCGCCCCCGACACGAACACCCCGCCGAGCGCCGTCACCCGCTCCCGCATCCCCACCAGACCGTTGCCACCACTGGGCAACCCCGCATCCGCCGTGACACCGTCCGCAGGCCCGTTCTCCACCTGCATCGCCACCTCGGCCTCCCTATGCGCCAGACGCACCATCACCTTCGCGCCCGCCGCATGCTTGTGCACATTGGTCAGCGCCTCCTGGATCACCCGGTACGCCGTCTGCTCCACCAGCGCGTCATACCCCCGCGCCTCCCCCTGCACCATCAGCTCCACCACCATCCCGGCCTCCCGGGACTGCCCCACCAACGCCTCCACATCCGCCAGACACGGACCCTCCTCCGCGGCCGCCGCAGCAGCGGCCGCCGCCACCGCCACCGCGACCAGAGGCACCGGCTCCACCCGCACCGCCACAGGATCCGCCCGCAACACCCCGAGCATCTCCCGCAACTCCGTCAACGCCTGGCGCCCCATGTCACCAACCAGAGCCGCGTTCTTGACGGCCTTCTCCGGATCCTTGCGCGCCACCGCCTGCAACGCCGCCGCATGCACCACCATCAACGACACCCGGTGCGCCACCACGTCATGCATCTCCCGGGCGATCCGCGTCCGCTCCTCCGTACGCGCCCACTCCGCCCGCTCCTCGGCCCGGTCCGCGAGCAGCGAAAGCTCCCGCTCCAACGAATCCGCCCGCTCCCGCAATGACTCCATCAACCGGCGCCGCGCCCCTATATAGAGCCCGTACAAAAGCGGCGGACCCGTGATCCCGAACGACATCACCACCGACACCAGCGGCACGTACCAACGCCCCGGGTCGTAATCACCCCGCGCCACGCTCTGATGCATCCGCACGAACGTCACGATGAACGTCCCCGCCCCCGACATCCCCGCAAGCGCCGCCGTGATCCGGCGCGGCACCTCCGAAGCGGCCAGCGTGTACAGACCCACCACGCTCAGCATGAAACCCATGCTGGCCGGCGTCACCGCGATCGAAATCAGCACCACGGCGATCGGCCACCGACGCCGCGCCACCAGCGAAGCCCCCGACACCAGCCCGAGCAGCACCCCGGCCGGCACGGGCAGCCCGGCGTCCCTGGCGAAACCCACGCCCTCCACCGCGCACTCCAGCGCGGACAACACCCCGAGCAGGACGTCCAATACGGCACTGCGCCTGCGTTCCCACCACCACCAGCCACGGGAGGTCAACCCCGCGGCTTCCTGGTAAGCCCCCGTTGTGGTCATGGCTCCCAGACTACGGGCGGGGGCGAACGATTTTCCTTCGGCTTTCGCCCGACGTACGCGGCACGAAATCCCACCGAACACGCCAGGAACCGGCGTTCATCCCACGATGTAGTGAATCGAGCGCTTATTCGAGCGGACATCCGCATTCCGGACGAGCGTGTCCGTATGACATCGAACACACCCGGCAAATACGCCGACTTCGAGGGCCTGCGCGAGCAGGCGATCGCCCTGCGCCGCGAGGGGCTCAGCCGCCGCCAGATCCGCGACCGCCTGTTCGTCGACAACAACGACCTCCTCAACCGCCTCCTGAACGGCGAACCCGCCCCGGAGTGGACCAAGCGCCCCAACGCCAAGGACGACCTCCGCAACCGCGCCCGAGAGCTCCGCGCGCAGGGCATGACGTACGACCAGATCCAGGTGGAGCTCGGCTGCTCGAAGAGCTCGATATCCCTGTGGGTACGAGACCTCCCCAAGCCGGGCCGTATCCGTACCCCGGAAGAGGCGTCGGCCATCGCCAAGCGCGGCTGGGAAGTCAGACTCCAGCACCGCGAGGAACAGCGCCAAATGACGAAGCAGGAGGCCGCAGCCGACGTCGGCACCATGACCGACCGCGAGTTGTTCCTGCTCGGCGTCGGCCTCTACTGGGCGGAGGGCACCAAGGACAAGCCGCACACCCGCAGGGAGCGGGTGACCTTCGTGAACAGCGACCCCAACATGATCACGGTCTACCTGCACTGGCTGCGCCTGGTCGGCGTCGAGGCCCACCACCTGAAGTTCCGCCTCATGATCCACGAGTCGGCCGACATCCAGGGAGCCGAGCAGTACTGGGCGGATCTCGTCCAGGCGGACGTAGCCCTCTTCGGCAAGACAACCCTGAAGCGGCACAACCCGAAGACGGTCCGCAAGAACGTGGGCGAGACGTACCGAGGTTGCCTCGTCATCGATGTCCAGCAAAGTGCTGATCTGTACCGTCGCATCGAAGGGTGGTGGTGCGGCATAGTAGGGGCCGCAGCTGGAACCAACTAGGAAACTGTCCGATTTGGCCCAGTTAGCTATCCCCTGTGGTGTAATCGGCAACACGTGGCACTTTGGATGCTTTGTTCCAGGTTCGAGTCCTGGCAGGGGAGCTTATTGGGTTCGGGTCCTGACTGTCCCAGTCAGGACCCATCGTGTTTTCCCCCGCCCCCACCCCGATTTCATCCGCGAAACCCCCCGGTATCCTTCGGGTGTCCACCCCCCGAAGCCGAAGGGCACCTCCGTGAGCGCAACCCGCCCGGCCGCCGTCGTCGTCCTCGCCGCGGGTGAGGGCACCCGCATGAAGTCGGCCACTCCCAAGGTTCTGCACGAGATCTGCGGGCGCTCGCTCGTCGGCCACGTCGTGGCAGCCGCCCGCGAGCTCGACCCCGAGCACCTCGTCGTGGTCGTGGGCCACGCCCGCGAGCAGGTCTCGGCCCACCTCGGCGCGATCGACGCCGGCGTGCGCACCGCCGTCCAGTACGAGCAGAACGGGACCGGGCACGCCGTCCGGATGGCGCTGGAGGAGCTGGGCCAGACCATAGAGGGCACGGTCGTCGTGGTGTGCGGCGACACCCCGCTGCTGACCGGCGCGACGCTGGCGGAGCTGACCCGTACGCACGAGTCGGACCGCAACGCGGTCACCGTGCTGACCGCCGAGGTCGCCGACTCGACCGGCTACGGCCGCATCGTGCGGGACGACGCCTCGGGTGCGGTCACCGCGATCGTCGAGCACAAGGACGCGAGCGAGGCGCAGCGCGCGATCCGTGAGATCAATTCGGGTGTGTTCGCGTTCGACGGCGCGCTGTTGGCGGATGCGCTGGGCAAGGTGCGGACGGACAACAGTCAGGGTGAGGAGTACCTGACTGATGTGCTGGGGATTCTGCGGGAGGCGGGGCATCGGGTGGGTGCGTCGCTGGCGGCGGATTTCCGGGAGATCCTGGGGATCAACAACCGGGTGCAGTTGGCGCAGGCGCGTCGGTTGTTGAACGACCGGTTGCTGGAGCGGGCGATGCTCGCG
This sequence comes from Streptomyces sp. NBC_01431, assembly GCF_036231355.1. Classification (NCBI taxonomy): domain Bacteria; kingdom Bacillati; phylum Actinomycetota; class Actinomycetes; order Kitasatosporales; family Streptomycetaceae; genus Streptomyces; species Streptomyces sp. NBC_01431. The sequence continues at coordinate 4,860,323 of NZ_CP109496.1, read as the reverse complement.
GGTGTGACGGTGGTGGATCCGGCGTCGACGTTCGTGGATGTGCAGGTGACGTTCGAGCAGGATGCCGTGGTGCTTCCGGGTACGCAGCTGCTGGGTACGACTCGTCTGGGTTCCGGTGCCGAGGTGGGTCCCAACTCGCGTCTGACGAACACGATTGTCGGCAGGGACGCGCGGGTCGACAACGCGGTGTCGTACGACTCCGAGGTCGGGGACGGTGCGACGGTCGGTCCGTTCGCCTATCTGCGGCCGGGTACGCGGCTTGGTGTGAAGGCCAAGATCGGTACGTATGTGGAGACGAAGAACGCGACGATCGGTGAGGGGACGAAGGTTCCGCATCTGTCGTATGTGGGGGACGCGACGATCGGTGAGTTCACGAACATCGGTGCGGCCAGTGTGTTCGTGAATTACGACGGTGAGGCCAAGCACCACACGACGATCGGCTCACACTGCAAGACGGGGTCGGACAACATGTTTGTTGCTCCTGTCACAGTGGGGGACGGTGCGTATACCGCTGCGGGGTCGGTGATCACGAAGGATGTGCCGCCGGGTTCGCTGGCCGTCGCCCGGGGCCAGCAGCGGAATATCGAGGGTTGGGTGGAGCGTAAGCGTCCGGGAAGTGCTGCCGCGCAGGCTGCTCAGGCTGCGGCCGAGCAGTCGGGTGGGGAGATCTGACCGGATTCGGGTGCGTCTTTCACGGCGTACCGTGATAGTGCACATATTCGGCTGGCTCGCTGCACAGGGACCGCGCGGGCGCAGCAGCATCGAACACGTCTGAGGAGACTGTGCTGTGACCGGGATCAAGACGACCGGCGAGAAGAAGCTGATGCTCTTCTCCGGCCGCGCCCACCCCGAGCTGGCCGAGGAGGTTGCGCACCAGTTGGGTGTGGGCCTCGTGCCGACGAAGGCCTTCGACTTCGCGAACGGTGAGATCTACGTTCGTTTCCAGGAGTCGGCCCGTGGTGCGGACTGCTTCCTGATCCAGAGCCACACGGCTCCGATCAATAAGTGGATCATGGAGCAGTTGATCATGATCGACGCCCTGAAGCGGGCCTCGGCGCGATCCATCACCGTGATCATTCCGTCCTACGGCTATGCCCGTCAGGACAAGAAGCACAAGGGCCGTGAGCCGATCTCGGCGCGGCTGGTGGCCGATCTGCTGAAGACCGCGGGTGCGGACCGCATCCTCACGGTCGATCTGCACACGGACCAGATCCAGGGCTTCTTCGATGGTCCGGTGGACCACCTGACCGCGCTGCCGGTCCTCGCGGACTACGTGGGCGCGAAGGTCGACCGCTCGAAGCTGACGATCGTCTCGCCGGACGCGGGCCGGGTCCGGGTCGCCGACCGCTGGTGCGACCGTCTGGACGCGCCGCTGGCGATCGTGCACAAGCGCCGTGACAAGGACGTCGCGAACACGGTGACGGTGCACGAGGTCGTCGGTGACGTGAAGGGCCGGGTCTGTGTCCTGGTCGACGACATGATCGACACGGGTGGCACGATCTGCGCCGCCGCCGACGCGCTGTTCGCGCACGGCGCGGAGGACGTCATCGTGACGGCCACGCACGGCATCCTGTCGGGTCCTGCGGCGGACCGGCTGAAGAACTCCAAGGTGAGCGAGTTCGTGTTCACGAACACGTTGCCGGACCCGTCGGACCTGGAGCTCGACAAGATCACGGTGCTGTCGATCGCTCCGTCGATCGCCCGCGCGGTGCGCGAGGTCTTCGAGGACGGCTCGGTGACGAGTCTCTTCGAGGAGAACTAGCGAGTAGCTGTACTGGGAAGGGCCGCGCCGACACCGTCGGCGCGGCCCTTCCTCATGCCCGGCACCAACCCGGCCAGGGGCGCGGGGAACTGCGCGAGCGCCCGCCCACGGTCCGTGGGCGGGCGCGGGGTTGGGGGTGGCGCGGGGTCATGCGGTGCCTGACCGGCTTCGTAGTGCGTCGACCGCGATCCGCGCGGCCCGCCCGACCGCCGCATCGGCCGCCGGGAGCGTCGCCGCCGTGGACGCGGCGCGGGTGAAGACGGCGATGGCGTAGCGCCCGCCGTCGGGGTATTCGACGACTGCGGCTTCGTGGCGCAGCGTGGGCAGGGTGCCGGTCTTGCCGCTGACGCGTACGTCGTCGTAGGGGAAGCCGGAGGCGAGGCGGTGGCTCCAGGTCTGGACGCCGAGGACGGCGCGGAGTTCCTCGCCCCAGGGTCCGGCGCACACTTCGTCGCGCCAGATGGCGCTGAGGAGGGTGGCGATCTCCTTGGGGGTGGAGCGGTTGGTGCGGGCGGGGTCGAGGACGCTGAGGCGGGCGACGGCGGCGGGCTCGACGAGGGCGGCGGGGCCGGTGTCTCCGGTGTCGGCGACCATCGCGGCGTACAGGTCGGCCTGGTTGTGGACGGCGATGGTGCGGCGCAGTCCGAGGGCGGCCATGGTGGCGTTGACGGTGTCGAGGCCGAGGTGGGCCCAGAGGAGGTCGGCGGCGGCGTTGTCGCTGACGGCGACGGCGAGGGAGGCGAGGTCGCGCAGGGAGAGCCGGGCGGCGTCGCGCATGACGGCGAGGCCGGTGGGTCCGGGTGCGCGGCCGGCTGCGGGGATGTCGACGGGGGTGGTGGGGTCGAGGCGTCCGGCGGCGGCTTCGCGGTAGAGGGTGGCGATGAGGCACAGCTTGTGGACGCTGGCGGTGGAGACGGGGGTGTCGGCGGCGAGGGAGAGGGCGGCGCCGGTGTCGATGTCGATGGCGTGCAGCGCTCCGGTGGTTCCGGCGTCGGTGAAGGCGGCGGTGATGCGGCCGCGTGCCTGGCTGTTCACAGCGGGAACTCCGATGCGGGGCGGGGGAACAGGCGCCGCCCGGGGGCGGTGGGGATGAGTCCGGCGTGGTCGCGCAGGACGTCGTGGGCGGCTTCGGTGAACAGGCGGACGGCGGGTCCGTCGCGTCCGGCGGGCCAGGCGGTGGAGGTGCGCCAGGTGAGGGGGTTGGCGTGCAGGGGGCGCCAGGTGGTGCCGGGTTCGGGCGGCGGCTTGGGCAGGAGGGCTGTGACGTGGGTGCCGGACAGGACGAGGGCGCGGGTGAATTCGAGGCCGGCGACTTCGCGTACCGCGGTGGGGGTGCAGCCGTGGCGGGTGCAGGCGGTGAGGGTTTCGTCGTGGAGGGCGGGGGCGCTCGCGCGGGGGAAGAGGACGAGTTCGCGGCCGTTGAGCTGGCGTACGTCGATCTCGGGGTGCTGGGCGAGGGGGTCGTCGTCGGCGATGAGGGCGCCGAGCGGCTGGTGGAGTTGGGGGCCGAAGCCGAGGCCGGTGGCGGGGCAGGGGTGGCGGACGATGCCGGCATCGAGGGTTCCGGCGGTGAGTTCGGCGGTCTGCTCGGCGGTGCTGAGTTCGCGGAGGTCGAGTTCGCCGCCGGGGCTGCGGTCGCGGTAGGCGGTGAGGAGGGCGGCGATGGTGGCGCCGCCGAGCTGGGGTGGGACGGCGGCGCGCAGGGTGCCCGCGGCGCCGCCCTGGACGCGGCCGACGAGGGTGCGCAGGCGGTCGGCGGCGTCGAGGAGGGGGTCGGTCTCGGCGAGGACGAGGCGTCCGGCGGGGGTGAGGGTGGCGCCGGTGCGGCCGCGGTCGAAGAGGCGGACGCCGAGTTCGCGTTCCAGGCGCTGGATGCGCTGGGAGAGGGAGGGCTGCGCGACGCGCAGGCGTTCGGCGGCGCGGCCGAAGTGTTGTTCCTCGGCGACGGTGCGGAAGTACCTGAGGTGCAGCAGCAGGTCCATGACCGGCAAGGATAGGCGACTGGCTATGGAAGCCGATCTCATAAGGGCACGCGGCCAGTGGGCCCACCGTTGATCCAATTGGGCCGTCGCGGGGTCGCCGGGTAGTCTGGGCAAGTTGCTCGGCGAGGGAGGCCGTACCTGAGGTACGGCGGTCCGTTATCGACGCGCTCTTCGTAGCAGGCCAGTCGTGGCCGGGTGACCACCATTTTTTGGTTCACCTTCTACGAGGAGTGCACATGTCCGAGGTCAAGCTCGCCGCCGACGTCCGTTCCAGCTTCGGCAAGGGCGCCGCCCGCAGCATCCGCCGTGAGAACAAGGTTCCCGGTGTCATCTACGGTCACGGCACCGAGCCGGTCCACGTGACCCTGCCGGGCCACGACCTGCTGCTCGCGCTGCGTACGCCGAACGTCCTGCTGTCCCTGGACCTCGACGGCAAGACCGAGCTGGCGATCCCGAAGGCCGTCCAGCGTGACGCCATCAAGGGCTACCTGGTCCACGTCGACCTGCTGCTCGTCAAGAAGGGCGAGAAGGTCACCGTCGAGGTCGCCGTGGAGACCGAGGGCGACCTGGCCCCGGGCAGCTTCCTGGTCGAGAACGTGCTGAACACGCTCTCCGTCGAGACCGAGGCCACCCACATCCCGACCTCCGTCACCGTCTCCATCGCGGGCCTTGAGGCCGGCGCCGCGATCCTCGCGAAGGACATCGCGCTGCCGTCCGGCACCACCCTGGCCACCGACCCCGAGGCCGTCGTCATCCAGATCCTGGCCGCGCAGGCCGAGGAGCCGGCTGCCGACGCCGAGGCCGAGGGCGCCGAGGCCTGAGCCGCACGCTCTGCCTGAGTTCCGTGCCGGGCACGGACTTCGACGGGGCGGCGGGCCACACTTGGCCCGCCGCCCCGTTTTCCTGTGTACGCAACTGAGGAGACGCAGCCCCCATGGCGACCGACATGACGACCGACGCGAACGCCCCCTGGCTGATCGTGGGCCTGGGCAATCCGGGTCCGGAGTACGCCGCGAACCGGCACAACGTCGGGTTCATGGTGGCCGATCTGCTCGCGGAGCGCATCGGCGGGAGGTTCAAGGCGCACAAGTCGCGGGCGCAGGTGGTGGAGGGGCGGATCGGTCCGCCCGGCCCCTTCAACCGGCGGGTGGTGCTCGCGAAGCCGATGTCGTACATGAACCTGTCGGGCGGCCCGGTGACGGCGCTGCGTGACTTCTACAAGGTCCCGGTCGCCAACATCGTCGCCGTCCATGACGAACTGGACATCGACTACGGGGTGTTGAGGCTGAAGCTGGGCGGTGGGGACAACGGGCACAACGGTCTGAAGTCGATCACCAAGTCGCTGGGGGCGGACTACCACCGGGTGCGGTTCGGCATCGGGCGCCCGCCGGGCCGGATGCAGGTGGCGGACTTCGTTCTGAAGGACTTCTCCTCGGCGGAGCGCAAGGAGCTGGGTTACTTGGTGGACCGGGCGGCGGACGCGGTGGAGGCGCTGGTCATCGAGGGCCTGGAGCGGGCCCAGTCGACGTACAACTCCTGACAAGCCCTCCCCAACCGTTGGCTTGAGGTTGACCGAGCGCATCCGGACCCGCCAGGATCGCGCCCCATGACGAAGCGGAGCCGAACCTTCCTGCTGTTTGTGCGGCGGACCGCGATGGCCCTGGTCGCCGCGCTGCTCCTGGCCGCCGGGTTCTGGTCGTCGTGGGGCACCGCCCAGCACGTGCTCCTGGCGAAGGGCCGCGACCACGGGACGCTGGCGGTGACGGGGTGCGCGGACGACCTGTGCACCGGCCGCTACCAGCCCTCGGCGGGCTCGGCGCCGCACTCCCACATGACGATCACCGAGTCGGTCGCGGCGCGGCGCGGCGAGCAGCTGGCGGTGGTCGTCAAACCGGGCACGGACGAGGCGGTGCGCAGCGACACGGCGGGCGTTCTGTACGCCTGGCTTCCCCTGGCCGGCGCACTGCTGCTGGCGGCCCTGATCATCGGCGGCGGCCTGCGGATGCCGCGCACGGCGTGGGCGACGGGGCTGGTGGGGGCGGCCGCGATGGCGGCGGCGTTCATCGCGCTGTAGCGCTGCGGCCCCGCCTTCGTCCGCAGGCCGTGCGCGGCTCGTCGCGTGGCTGCCGGGGCGGAGCCCCAGAAGCACCGCGCCCCCTCCCGTTCCCCCGGAGGGGCTCGGGAAGGGGCGGGGTGGGGAAGGGTCAGCCGGTGTTGCGCAGCCCCGCGGCCACACCGTTCACGGTGAGCAGCAGTGCCCGCGACAGCAGCGGATCGGGGGCCTCGCCCCGATCGGCCGCCGACCGCTGCCGCGCGAGCAGCGCGACCTGGAGATACGAGATCGGGTCCAGGTAGGCGTCACGGATCGCGAAGGTCTGCTGGAGCACCGGATGCGCCCCGAGCAGCTCCGAGCGCCCGGTGACCCGCAGGACCTCCCGCACCGTCAGCTCGTGCTCGGCCTCGATGTCGGCGAAGACGTGCTTGAGCTCGTCGGGGACGAGGGTGTCGACGTAGTGGCGGGCGATCCGCAGATCGGTCTTCGCGAGCGTCATCTCGACGTTGGAGATGAAGTTCTGGAAGAAGTGCCAGCGTTCGCTCATCTCGTCGAGCACGGTGTCGAGCCCGGCCTCGCGCAGGGCGCGCAGCCCCGAGCCCACTCCGTACCAGCCGGGCACGATCTGCCTGGACTGGGTCCAGCCGAACACCCAGGGGATCGCGCGCAGCCCGTCCAGGCCCGCACCCGAGTCCGGGCGGCGCGAGGGCCGCGAGCCGAGGTGCAGTTCGGCGAGCTGGTCGACGGGGGTGGAGGCGAAGAAGTACGCGGGCAGGTCAGGGTCCTCGACCAGCTTGCGGTACGCGCCGTGGGCCGCCTCGGAGACCGTGTCCATCGCCGCGTCCCAGCGGGCCAGCGCCTCGTCGGACTGGCGGGGCGCGGTGTGCAGGGCGGAGGCCTGGAGGGTGGCCGCGACGGTGAGTTCGAGGTTCTCCCTGGCCAGGGACGGGATGAGGTACTTGTCGGAGATGACCTCGCCCTGCTCGGTCACCTTGATCTCGCCCTCCAGGGTGCCCCAGGGCTGGGCGAGGATGGCGTCGTGGGAGGGGCCGCCGCCGCGGCCGACGGTGCCGCCGCGGCCGTGGAAGAGGCGAAGGCGCACGCCGTAGCGGTGGGCGACGTCGCGCAGCCGGCGCTGGGCGCGGTGGATCTCCCACTGGCTGGTGGTGATGCCGCCGAACTTGGAGGAGTCGGAGTAGCCCAGCATGACTTCCTGGACGTCGCCGCGCAGCGACACCAGGCGCCGGTAGGAGGGGTCGGCGAGCATGTCGTCGAGGATGACGTCGGCGGCGCGCAGCTCGTCGGTGGTCTCCAGGAGCGGCACGATGCCGATCTTGGCCCAGCCGCCGTGCAGGTCGATGAGGCCGGCCTCACGGGCCAGCACCGCCGCGGCGAACACGTCGTCGGCGCCCTGGCACATCGAGATGATGTACGACTCGATGACCTCGGGGCCGAACCGCTCGAAGGCTTCGGTGATGGTGTTGAAGACGCCGAGGGTCTTGTGTCCGGCCGCGTCCAGCGGGGCGGGGGTGGGGGCGAGCGGGCGACGCGAGCGGAGTTCCTTGGCGAGGAGCTTTTGCCGGTAGTCGCGCGGCATGTCCTGGTAGCGCCAGGACTCCTCGCCGAGCCGGTCGAAGAGCTGGCCGAGCGCGTGGTGGTGGGCGTCGGCGTGTTCGCGGACGTCCATGGTGGCGAGCTGGAGGCCGAACGCGGCCAGGGTCCGGATCGTACGGTCCATGCGGCCGTCGGCGAACAGGGCGCCGCGGTGCTCGCGCAGGGAGGTCTGGATCAGGGTGAGGTCGGCGAGCAGTTCGGCCGTGCCGAGGTAGTCGCGGCCCACCTGGTGGGGGGTGCCGTTGGCGAGGCGGTCCTTGGTGTGGACGAGCTTCTGGCGGATCGCGGTCGCCTTGAGGCGGTAGGGCTCCTCGGCGTTGAGGCGCTTGTAGCGGGGGCTGATCTCGGGCAGCGCTTCGAGGTCGGCCTGGAGCGAGGAGAGCAGCTCTTCGGTGGCGCCGGCGTACCGGATGGAGTTGGAGAGCAGTCCGCGCAGGTGGTCGATCATGTCGAGCGCGTCGTTGATGCCGTGCTCGTGCTGGAGGATCAGAACGTCCCAGGTCACGGCGGGTGTGACGTTGGGGTTGCCGTCGCGGTCGCCGCCGATCCAGGTACCGAAGGTGAGGGGGCGGGTGCCGGCGGGCAGATCGATGCCGACCCGCTCCAGTTCGGCGGCGAGGTCTTCGAGGACGTCGCCGACGGCGCCCGCGTGGAGCTCGTCCAGGTAGTAGATGGCGTTGCGGGCCTCGTCGGCCGGTTCGGGGCGTACGACGCGGAGCTCGTCGGTCTGCCAGATCAGGTCGATGTTCTCGGCCAGCCGCAGGTCCAGGCGGCGGCGGTCGGACTCGATGACCGGGGTTTCGAGGAGTTCGGCGATGCGGCGCAGCTTGTTGAGGACGGAGCGCCGGGCGGCCTCGGTGGGGTGGGCGGTGAAGACCGGCCGCACGTTGAGGTTCTTGACACTCTGGCGGACGTGTTCGGGGTCGCCGTCCTTGAGCATGTCGGCGGTCCGGGCGAGCAGGGAGCCTTCGGTGGCGCGGTGGGCGCGCAGTTCGCGGCCCCGGTGGACCTGCTCGGTCACGTTCGCGAGGTGGAAGTAGGTGGAGAAGGCGCGCACCAGCTTGGCGGCGGTCTCCACTTCGGTGCCGCCGAGCAGCTCGGCGGCGGCTTCGCCGTCGGTCCGGGTGAGGGCGCGGACCCGCTCGACGAGCTCCAGGAGCTCGGGGCCCTCCTGTCGGACGAGGGTCTCGCCCAGGAGGTCACCCAGTCGGCGGATGTCGGCGCGCAGCTCGTTGCTGGCGGCGGGAGTCTGGTCGGCACTGCTCACAGGTGCGGCTCCTTGCAGTGTTTGAGCACGTCTGGAGGGGTACTGGAGGCTGCGGACCGCGCTGTCCGACGACACCCAGGATAGGTGTCCGTCCACGCCCCGCCGTCCACGGGCTCTTGTCCCGCGTCACGGCGCTGCCATACTTACGTTGCCGTAGGTTACGGACCCGTAGCCAGGCGACTCCGCTCGTTTACCTCACCCTGCCGGGGGTACTCCCCATGACCACATCTCCCGATCTGCTCAAGTCGCCGGACGGACCTCCCCAGCCGCCCGCGACGCTCGGTGGCGAGAGCAAACGCTCCATCGAACAGATCGCCCTGTTGTTCTTCATCGTCGTACCGTTCGCGGCTCTCCTCGCGGCGGTGCCGCTGGCCTGGGGCTGGGGGCTCAGCTGGCTCGATGTGGGCCTGCTGGTCTTCATGTACTACCTGGGCTGCCACGGCGTCACGATCGGTTTCCACCGCTATTTCACGCATGGTTCGTTCAAGGCGAAGCGGCCGCTGCGCATCGCGCTGGCCGTGGCGGGTTCGATGGCGGTGGAAGGGCCACTGGTGCGCTGGGTGGCCGACCACCGCCGGCACCACAAGTTCTCGGACGCCGAGGGCGATCCGCATTCGCCGTGGCGTTTCGGCGAGACGCTGCCGGCCCTGATGAAGGGGCTGTGGTGGGCGCACATCGCCTGGATGTTCGACGAGGAGCAGACTCCGCAGGACAAGTACGCGCCGGATCTGCTCGCCGATCCGGCGATCCGGCGGATCTCGCGGGACTTCGTCCTGTGGACGGCTCTGTCGCTGACGATTCCACCGCTGGTCGGCGGTCTGGTCACCTGGTCGTGGTGGGGCGCGTTCACGGCGTTCTTCTGGGGCTCGCTGGTGCGGGTGGCGCTGCTGCACCATGTGACGTGGTCGATCAACTCGATCTGCCACGCGGTGGGCAAGCGTCCCTTCAAGTCCCGTGACCGCAGCGGAAACGTGTGGTGGCTTGCGGTGCTGTCGTGCGGCGAGTCCTGGCACAACCTGCATCACGCGGACCCGACGTCGGCGCGGCACGGCGTGCTGCGCGGGCAGCTCGACTCCAGCGCCCGCATCATCCGCTGGTGCGAGCAGCTGGGTCTGGCGTACGACGTGCGCTGGCCGAGCGCGGCCCGTCTCGACTCCAAGCGGAACGAGGGCTCTCCCTCCCGGCGCAAGGACGAGGCCGCCGAGGCGGCATGATGGACGACGTGGCGACCGACTCCAGCACCACCAGCACCACTGGTTCCTCCCGCTCCGCAGCTGCGGCTTCTTCCCGCTCCTCATCGGGGTCCGCCCCGGCCGAGAAGCCGAGGCGGGCCCGGCGGACCCGGATGACCGGGGCCGAGCGCCGGGAGCAATTGCTGGACATCGGTCGCACGCTCTTCGCGGAGCGCGGGTTCGAGGGGACCTCGGTCGAGGAGATCGCGGCGAAGGCCGGGGTCTCCAAGCCGGTGGTGTACGAGCACTTCGGCGGCAAGGAGGGTTTGTACGCGGTCGTCGTGGACCGGGAAATGCGGTCGCTTCTCGACCTCGTGACGGGCGCCCTCACCGCGGGCCACCCGCGAGAACTCCTGGAGCAGGCCGCATTCGCCCTGCTCGACTACATCGAGACGAATACGGACGGATTCCGCATTCTGGTGCGCGATTCCCCCGTCGCCCAGTCGACCGGCACCTTCGCGTCACTCATCTCCGACATCGCGACTCAGGTCGAGGACATTCTGGGCCTGGAGTTCAAGGCCCGCGGTTTCGATGCCAAACTGGCGCCGTTGTACGCGCAGGCACTGGTCGGGATGGTGGCGCTGACCGGGCAGTGGTGGCTGGACGTCCGCAAGCCGAAGAAGGCGGAAGTCGCGGCACACCTGGTGAATCTGGCCTGGCACGGTTTGGACGGACTTGAGGCGAAACCGCGGCTGATCGGGCATCGCAAAAGCTGATTCCCGGACATACCCGTCTCATACCGTTCGCACAGCGGTTGCACATCGGCCGTAATTTTCACTTCAACCGCACAAGAATCGGCGGTAGTCTTCACACACCATCCCGGGGGGGATTTTCGCCATTCCTCGCGTGCCCCGATCCGCGTCGGCCCCTTGTGCCGCCACGGTCTGTGCCGCGCCTCATTTCCGCGCGCCCATGCGACGACGAATACGCAGCGAACCCGTTCTCCCCGGCTCCAATCGTTTATTCCCATGGGGGGAATCTTGTCCGCAGTGCGCACCAAGCGCGCGAGCCGCCTCGCGGCCTGCACCGCCCTCGTCCTGTCGGCGGGCATGCTGCTCGCCGGCCCGGCTTCGGCCGACACCCGGCCCGCCACCCCGCCCTCGGTGGCCAAGCCCGCTAAGCCCGCCGGCCAGCCGTCGGCGAAGCTCCCGCAGCGCAAGTCCGCCTATGCCGGCACGTCGGCCGTGCCCTCGAAGCCCCGCTTCGACCTGGACAAGGACGGCCGGAGCGACCTTCTCGTACGGGAGTCGAACGACCGGCTCTACCTGGAGCCCTGGAAGTTCACGCAGAACCCCGAGGTGCCCAACAACTACGGTGCCTTCAAGGACCTGATCGAGCCCGGCGACCTCGACGGCGACGGCAACCCGGAAATGCTCGTCCTGTCACCGGCCGGCCAGCTCTCGCTCTACAGCGGGCTTTCGGGCACGCCCGTCAAGGACGCGCAGGGCAATGACAGCCTCTCGGTCAGCACGGGCTCGCTGTCCTGGTCGAGCGGCGGCTGGAACGCCTATAACAAGCTGTTCTCCCCCGGTGATGTCACCGGCGACGGCAAGCCCGACCTGATGGCCCGTACGCCGTCGGGCGACCTGTACCTGTACCCGGGAACCGGCTCGGTCACCGGCAGCCCGTTCGGCGACCGGATCAAGATCGGCAGCGGCTGGGGCATCTACGACCAGCTCGTCGGCGCCAGTGACATGAACGCCGACGGCATCGCCGACGTCGTGGCCCGCACGCCCGGCGGCGACCTGTACTTCTACCCGGGCTCCGGCAACGCCGCAGCCCCGCTGAAGGACCCGGTCAAGATCGGTTTCGGCTGGGGCATCTACAGCCAGATCATCAGCGTCGACGACACCTCGGGCTACGCCGACCTCGTGGCGCGCGACGCCTCCGGCACCCTGTGGTTCTACGCCCCCAACACCAGGGGCGGCCTCAGCGACCGCTCGAAGATGGGCGGCGGCTGGAGCGCGGCGACGCTGGCCAACAGCGGCGGCAACCCGTCCTACGGCAAGGCCGACATGATGGCGCTCGACGGCGCCCACGGCTCGCTCTACTACTACTGGGCCAAGGGCGACGGCACCTTCGCCGACCGCAGGCTGCTCGGCAGCGCGGGCGACTGGACCGGTGCTCCGGCGAGCGCCCTCACCTACACCTCCTCGCTGATCACCAGCGACCGCTGGGGCACCCTGCTCGTGGTCGACCCCGACGGGCACCTCCACATCGGGGACAGCGACCTCGGCGCCGGCTGGGACTCCTTCAACGCGCTCGCCGGGGTCGGCGACCTCACCGGTGAGGGCAACGGCGACCTGCTGGCGCGCGGCACCAACGGGCACCTGTACCTGTACCCCGGTAACGGCCTGGGCACCGGGTTCTACAACCGCGTCGACCTGGGCGCGGGCTGGAACGGGTTCAACAAGCTCGTCGGCGCCGGCGACGTCAACGGCGACGGCATCGCGGACCTGCTGGCCCGGGACGACAACGGCCACCTGTTCATGTACCCGGGCAAGTCCACGCCCGGCTTCGGCAACCGCATCGACCTCGGCGGCGGCTGGAACGGCTACAACAAGCTGGCGGTCCCGGGCGACATGACCGGTGACGGCCGCGCCGACGTGATCGGCGTCGACGGCTCGGGCACCGCCTGGCGCTACGACGCCAACGGCACGGGCACCTTCAAGGAGCGCGTGAGCCTGGGCGCCGGCTGGAACACGTACAACGGCATCTACTAGGCCCCCGGCAGCAGGCCGGCGGATCTTCGGCAGCACGCGCAGTGCCCCGCTCCCTTCCTCGCGAAGGGAGCGGGGCACTCCCGCGTTCACCCCGCCACCGGCTCCAGGAACTCCAGCCGGTTGCCCACCGGGTCCTCGGAGTAGAACCGCCGGTGTCCCGGGAGGTTGTCGTCCCAGACGACCTGCGCGCCGCGTTCGCGCAGCCTGCGCGCGTACGCCTCGATCGCGATCACGCGCAGCCCGGGATGGGCCTTCCTGGCCGGGCGGAAGTCCTCTTCGATGCCCACGTGGAGCTGGACCGGGCCGTACTGGAACCAGCAGCCGCCACGGGCCGCAAGCACCGGGGGCTTGGGGATCTCGGTCATGCCGAGCACCTCTTCGTAATACGTTCTCAACTGCGGCTCACTGCCCGGCGGGGCGGCGAGCTGTACATGGTCGACGGCGGCGAGCATCGGGTCAGCGCTCCTTCTTTCTGGCGACGGCGAAGATGCGCCGGAACGGGAAGACCGTGCCGTGCGGGCCGGGTGGGTAGGCCTCGCGGAGCCGGTCGCGGTATTCGGCGAGGAAGGCGGCGATGGCCGGCTGGTCCCCGTCGAGGGCGGTGAGCACGGGGCGCAGGGCCGTGCCCTTGACCCAGTCGAGGACCGGGTCCTGGCCTGGGAGCAGCTGGGAGTAGACGGTCTCCCAGACGTCGGTCTCGCAGCCGAGGTCGGACAGGCGCATGAGGTAGTCGGCGGGTTCCAGGATGTAGACATAGCGGCGGCCGTGGTCGCCCAGGCGGGTGCGCCAGCGCGGGGATTCGCAGAGTTCGGCGAGGATGGCGTGGCTGGGCGAGGTGAAGTTTCCGGGGACCTGGAAGGCGAGGGTGCCGCCGGGGGCGAGGCCGTCGATCCAGGCGGCGAACGACTCGGAGTGGTTGGGGATCCACTGAAGGGCCGCGTTGGAGACGATCAGGTCGTACGGCTCGGTGGGTACCCAGTGCGTGGCGTCGGTGAGTTGGAAGTCGAGCCAGCCGCCGCCGGACGTTGTGCCGCCGTGGTCCTTGTCGGCCTGGGCGAGCATCTGCGGCGACAGGTCGAAGCCGGTGATCCGGGCGTCGGGCCAGCGGTCGGCGAGGCGGACGGTGACGTTGCCGGGGCCGCAGCCGAGGTCGGCGATCCGGGGCGAGAGGCCGCCGGTCGCGGGGAGCTGCGGTATCCGGGTGAGCAGGTCGAGGAACGGGCGGGTGCGGTGGCCGGCGTGCCGCAGATACTGCTGCGGATCCCAGACCGGTGGCCCCGGTGGCGATGTGGGCGTCAGTGGTTCGGAATGCATGTTCGAGCCCCCTTGCAGGTACGGCTGGCCGAAACGAACCAGGCTCCGGCCCCTCCCTGCCCAATGGTGGCTGGATATATATCTTGACGTCAAGAGACTTCATGTCGACAGACCCTCTACACTGATCGACATGGAGGACGAGGTCGACCGACTGGTCGCAGCATGGCGCCGAGAGCGCCCGGACCTCGACGTGGAACCACTCGAGGTGCTCAGCCGTGTCAGCAGGCTCGCCCGCCATCTCGACCGGGCCCGCAGGATCGCGTTCGCCGAGCACAATCTGGAGCCGTGGGAGTTCGACGTCCTGACGTCGCTGCGGCGCGCGGGCGCCCCCTACCAGCTGTCCCCGGGGCAGCTGTTGACCCAGACCCTGGTCACGTCGGGCACGATGACCAACCGCATCGACCGGCTCGCCAAGAAGGGCCTGGTCGAGCGGCTGCCCGACCCCAGCGACCGGCGCGGAGTACTGGTCCGGCTCACGCCCGAGGGGCGCGACCGGGCCGACCAGGCGCTCGCGGGACTCCTGGAGCAGGAACGGGCCATCCTCGGCGAGCTCAGCCGCAACCAGCGGGGCGAACTGGCCGCGCTGCTACGCCAGTTGACCGCCCCGTTCGACAACATCCCCGGCTAGGTCGACCGGCCCCACCCCGGCCCGGCGGGCCAGCGCGACGGCCGCCAGCGTGGAGTGCACGCCCAGCTTGCCCAGGACGTTCTGCATATGGGTGCGCACCGTGTGCGGCGACAGGAACAACCGCTCGGCGACCGCCTTGCGGCCGAGCCCCGCCACCATGCAGCGCAGCACCTCGCGCTCGCGCGGGGTGAGCGACTCCACCAGCCGCTCGGAATCCGTGCGGTGCTTGCGCGCGGCGGTCAGCTCCCGCAGGACGCCCGTGAGCAGCGCGGGCGGCAGGTGCGTCTCGTCACGCAGTACGCCCCGGATCACGGCGAGCAGCCGTTGCAGCGAGCAGTCCTTGGCGACCCAGCCGCACGCGCCGGCCTGGAGGGCGAGGGCGGCGCGGCGCGGGTCGTCCTTCTCGGCGAGTACGACGGTACGCACCGCGGGCTGGCCCGAACGCACGCCCGCGACCAGCGAGATGCCGTCCACCAGGCCGTCCGCGCCACCGCCGTCGGGCACCGCGCGGGCCACCGGCACGGTCGCCGATGTCCCCAGGTCCGCGTCCACGAGCATGACGTCGAACCTGCGGCCCTCGGAGGCACCCCGCTCCAGGCAGCGCAGCGCGGCGGGGCCGCTGCCGGCCGCGGCGACGTCCACGTCGGGCTCGGCGGCCAGGGCCGCGGCGAGCGACTCGGCGAAGATGCGATGGTCGTCCACCACGAGAACTCGGACACGTACCAAGTGACACCCCCATGTGTCGGGGGACGGACCGGTACGGGTACGGCGCCCGGAATCGGGTCCCCAGAGTCAACACGGCCGCCGCCGTGCACTGAGTATTACCCCGCCCCGGGCGACGTACCCGACTGTCTCGCCCCCTGATCAACACCGGCCCCCACCGGTGCTGTGCATCAGCGTAGGGCTGCGGGGCGAGAGCGGAAGGCACTTTGCAGAACTGATGGCATCCGGACCGCTACGCGGCGTGTGCGGATGTTTAGGGTGAGTTCCATGTTTCGTATCGAGACAGAAGTGGACAAGGAGCGCCAGGCGTTGCTCGCGCGGCGGCTGCGCGACACCAATACCGAGCGCTCGCCGGTGCTGCGGGCGCTGCGCGGGCCGGGCGAGCGGGAACTCCCGCTCCACGTCTGGGCGTTGGACGAGGACGGCGCCATGGCCGGGGGGCTGACGGGGCGCACCTGGGCCGGGTGGCTCCACATCGACCTGTTGTGGGTGTCGGGCGCGCTGCGCACGGCGGGGCTCGGCACACGGCTCCTGGCCCGCGCGGAGGAGCTGGCCCGCGCCGAGCGGGGCTGCGGCTGGGCCCGCCTGGAGACGTGGGACTTCCAGGCGCCGGGCTTCTACCGGAGCCGGGGTTACGACATCGTGGGCGAGGTCCCGGACTATCCGCCGGGGGTGACGGAGTACACGCTCACTAAGCGGCTGGGGTGAGCCGGGGCTCGTCGCGCGGGTCGAAGCCCGCCCTCACGCCAAGCGCCGCGCCCCCGCCGACGGCACCGCCTCGAACAGCCGTGGCGCGGCCAGGTCCGCATGCTCGAACGCCGAGGTCAGGGCCTTGGAGACGGGGCCAAGCGCCGGCTCGTCGAGGAGGACGATCGCCGAGCCCCCGAACCCGCCGCCCGTCATCCGCGCACCCAGCGCCCCGGCGGCCACCGCGGTGTCGACCACCAGGTCGAGCTCCGCGCAGGACACCCGCAGGTCGTCCCGCAGGGAGGCGTGGCCCTCGGTGAGGACCGGGCCCACCGCGCGGACGTCGCCCGCCGCCAGCAGCGCCGCGACCCGCGCGACCCGCTCGTTGTCGCTCACCACGTGCCGTACGTAGTCGCGCACCGTCGGGGAGGACAGCTCAGCCAGCGCATCGGGAAGTTGTGCGGCGGACACGTCGCGCAGGGTCCGTACACCCAGCTCCCGCGCGCCCTGCTCACAACCGGCGCGCCGCTGCGCGTACGCGCCGTCTCCCAGTGCGTGCTTCACGCGGGTGTCGACGACCAGCAGCCGCAGCCCCTGCGCGGGCAGGTCGAAGGGGATCTGATGCCTCGTCAGGTCGCGGGCGTCCAGGTGCAGCACATGGCCCTCGGTGCAGCACGCCGACGCCGTCTGGTCCATGATTCCGCACGGGACGCCGACGAACTCGTTCTCCGCCCGCTGGGCCAGGGCTGCCAACTGGGCCATGGTCAGCGGCAGTTCGTACAGGTCGCGCAGGGCGAGCGCGGTCACCACCTCCAGGGCCGCCGAGGACGACAGGCCCGCGCCCGTCGGCACCGCCGACGTCAGGTGGATGTCGGCGCCGGTCACCGCGTGGCCCGCGGCGCGCAGCGCCCACACCACTCCGGCCGGGTACGCCGCCCAGCCCGACCCGGAGCGCGGCTCCAGCTCGTCCACGCGCAGCTCGACCACGGGGCCCTGGATGTCCGCCGAGTGCAGCCTGAGCACCCCGTCCGTGCGCCGGGACACCGCCGCGAGGGCCGTGTGCGGCAGCGCGAGCGGCATGACGAAGCCCTCGTTGAAGTCGGTGTACTCGCCGATGAGGTTGACCCGGCCCGGCGCCGCCCACACCCCCTGCGGCCCGGCTCCGTACAACTCACGGAAGGACGCCGCCACTTCGGCCACCGTCGTGTCATTCACCCGCGTGCTCCGCTCTCCTCGCGAACGCCCACGCGTCCGCCACGATCCCCGCGAGGTCCGCGCGGGACGGCTGCCAGCCCAGGCGTTCGTGGGCGCGCGACGCGGAGGCCACCAGGACCGCCGGGTCGCCGGCGCGGCGGGCCGCGACGACCTCGGGGACGGTGTGGCCGGTCACCTTGCGGACGGTCTCGACGACCTCGCGGACCGAGAACCCGTTGCCGTTGCCCAGGTTGCAGACCAGGTGCTCGCCCGCGACGGCCGCCGCCAGCGCCAGCAGGTGCGCCTGGGCCAAATCCGCCACGTGGATGTAGTCCCGTACGCAGGTGCCGTCGGGGGTGGGGTAGTCGTCGCCGTAGATCGAGATGGAATCGCGCTGCCCGAGCGCCACTTGCAGCACCAGCGGGATCAGATGGGATTCCGGGGCGTGGCGTTCGCCGCAGCTGCCGTACGCGCCCGCCACGTTGAAGTAGCGCAGCGACACCGCCGCCAGGCCGTGGGCGGCGCACTCCCCCGCGATCATGTGGTCCACCGCGAGCTTGGAGGCTCCGTACGGGCTGGTCGGGGCCGTCGGGTCGGTCTCGGTGATCGGGGTCGCGACCGGTTCGCCGTAGGTGGCCGCCGTGGAGGAGAAGATCAGCGTGCGGACCCCGGCGCCGCGCATCGCGGCCAGTAGGGCCATGGTGCCGCCGACGTTGTTCGTCCAGTACTTCTCCGGATGCGCCACCGACTCGCCGACCTGCGAGAACGCGGCGAAGTGGAGGACCGCGTCGAAGGTGTTGTCCAGCCACTTCGCGGCGTCCTGGACGCGGCCTTCGATGAACGCGGCACCGGAGGGGACGGCCTCGGCGAAGCCGGTGGACAGGTCGTCCAGGACGGTCACGTCGTGGCCGGCCTCGACCAGGTGGGCCGCCACCACGCTGCCCACGTATCCCGCACCGCCCGTCACCAGGTACTTGCTCATTTACTGGCCACCTCTCGCAGTCGCTCGGCCGCGGCCTCCGGCGGCACGTCGTTGATGAACACGCTCATACCGGATTCGGAGCCCGCGAGAAACTTCAGCTTGCCGGAAGTGCGTCGGATGGTGAAAAGCTCAAGATGGAGCCCGAACTGGGCACGGTCGACGGCCCCCTGCCCCCGGAACGGCGCCTGGTGCCAGGCGGCGATGTAGGGGGTGGGCGGCTCGTCGGGGCCGAAGATCCGGTCGAAGCGCCGCAAGAGTTCCAGATAGACCTGTGGGAACTCTGTGCGGGCGCCGTCACCGAGGGCCCGCAGGTCCGGGACGCGCCGCTTGGGATGCAGGTGGACCTCGTAGGGCCAGTGCGCGGCGTAGGGCACGAACGCCACCCAGTGTTCGCCCTCAAGGATCACCCGTTCGCCGTCGGCGAGCTCGCGCGCGACCACGTCCTCGAAGAGGTTGCGGCCGCCGGTGCGCTCGCGGTGTTCGGCGAGCGAGCGGAGCATGAGGGCGGTGCGGGGGGTGGTGAAGGGGTAGCCGTAGATCTGGCCGTGCGGGTGGCCGAGGGTGACGCCGATCTCGGCGCCCCGGTTCTCGAAGCAGAACACCTGCTCCACCTGCGGGAGTTCGGCGAGTTCGGCGGTCCGGTCGGTCCACACCTCCAGGACGAGCGCGGCCTGTTCCTCGGTGAGGTCGGCGAAGGACGCGTCGTGGTCGGGGGTGAAGCAGACGACTTCGCAGCGGCCGGAGTCGCCGGCGAGCGAGGGGAAGCGGTTCTCGAAGACGACGACGTCGTAGTCGGGGGCCGGGATCTCGCTCTGGCGTCCGTCGCGCGAGGGGCACAGCGGGCACTCGTCGGCGGGCGGGTGGTAGATGCGGCCCTGGCGGTGGGAGGCGATGGCCACCGCGTCGCCGAGCAGCGGGTCGCGGCGGATCTCGGAGGCGGTCGACACCGCGTCGAGCGGGCGCGGATCCACCTCGTCCCGCACCCGGTCGTCGCGCAAGTCGTAGTAGAGCAGCTCACGACCGTCGGCGAGCCGGGTCGACGTCTTCTTCACCTGCAACCTCCACCATCCAACAGAACCAAACACAACAAACCACAAGCCAACAGGCTCCGTCAATGGGTGTGCACGCGGTTGCCCTCAGCCGCACCGATCACCGGCCGGTCCCGCGGACCACCGGGTCATGACGCGCGCTCGATCACAATCCAACAAACAATCTCATCAAAACTGTTCAGTTTCTGAACATCGAGGCGTAGGTTCCGGTCCGGATCAGTAAGCGCGACGAAGCGAGTACGCATGCAATACCTGGCCGCGGGGCTACGGCTCCCCACCAACGGGCTCGACTACACGATTCTGGCGATCTACTTCATCGTCGTCCTGGGCATCGGCTTCGCCGCCCGCGCCAGCGTGAAGACCAGCCTCGACTTCTTCCTGTCGGGCCGGTCGCTGCCGGCCTGGGTCACCGGGCTCGCGTTCGTCGCCGCCAACCTCGGCGCCACCGAGATCCTGGGCATGTCCGCCACCGGCGCCC
Organism: Streptomyces sp. NBC_01431; assembly: GCF_036231355.1. Taxonomy (NCBI): domain Bacteria; kingdom Bacillati; phylum Actinomycetota; class Actinomycetes; order Kitasatosporales; family Streptomycetaceae; genus Streptomyces; species Streptomyces sp. NBC_01431. Next base: position 4,840,635 of record NZ_CP109496.1, on the reverse strand, counting down.
AGTACGGCGTGGCGGTCGTCCACTGGTACTGGATAGGCGCGATCCCCGCCATGGTCTTCCTGGGCCTGGTGATGATGCCCTTCTACTACGGCTCGAAGGTCCGCTCCGTACCGGAGTTCCTGCTCCAGCGCTTCGACAGGTCGGCGCACCTGCTCGCCTCGGCGCTGTTCGCCTTCGCCGCCGTACTGATCGCGGGCGTCAACCTGTACGCGCTGTCGATCGTCGTGGAGGCGCTGCTCGGCTGGCCGCAGTGGGTGGCGATCGTCGTCGCCGGTCTCTTCGTGCTCGCCTACATCACCATCGGCGGGCTCTCCTCGGCGATCTACAACGAGGTGCTCCAGTTCTTCGTGATCCTGGCCGCCCTCATACCGCTGACGCTGCTCGGCCTGAAGCGGGTCGGCGGCTGGGACGGCCTGACCGGGTCCCTCAAGGCCAGCCACGGCGACAACTTCCTGTCCGCGTGGGGCGGCACCGGCATCGGCGAGGCCAACCCGCTGGGCGCCAACTGGCTCACCATCGTGCTCGGTCTCGGCTTCGTGCTGTCCTTCGGCTACTGGACGACGAACTTCGCCGAGGTGCAGCGGGCACTGTCCGCGAAGAACCTGAGCGCCGCCCGGCGGACCCCGCTGATCGCCGCGTTCCCGAAGATGTTCATCGTCTTCCTGGTGATGATCCCGGGCCTGGTGGCGGCGGTGCTGGTACCGAAGATCGGCACCGCGGGCTCCGGCTTCACGTACAACGACGCGATCCCGCTGCTCATGCAGGAACTGCTGCCCAACGGCGTGCTCGGCATCGCGGTGACCGGTCTGCTCGCCGCGTTCATGGCCGGCATGGCGGCGAACGTGTCGTCCTTCAACACGGTGTTCACGTACGACATCTGGGCCAAGTACGTGAAGAAGGACCGGCCGGACGCGTATTACCTGCGGTTCGGGCGGCTGATCACCGCGATCGGTGTGCTCGCCTCGATCGGCACGGCGTTCATCGCGTCCTCGTTCTCCAACATCATGGGCTACCTCCAGACCCTGTTCTCCTTCTTCAACGTGCCGATGTTCGTGGTCTTCGTCATCGGCATGTTCTGGAAGCGGGCGTCGGTGAAGTCCGGGGTGTGGGGCCTGTTCGCGGGCACCTCGGCCGCGATGGTCAACTACTTCTGGATCTACAAGCAGGGCGTCATCTCGATCCCGACCGACCAGGGCGCCAACTTCGTCTCCGCGATCGTCGGGTTCGTGGCGGGCGCGGTGGTGATGGTGGTGGTCACGCTGTTCACGGCGCCGAAGCCCGCGGCCGAGCTGGCGGGTCTCGTGTACGGGACGAAGTCGCCCGGCGTCGAGGAGCCGCCCGCCGAGGGCGACGGCGCCTGGTACCGCAGGCCCGCCCTGCTCGGCTGGGCCGCGATCGTGCTGGCCGCGCTCTGCTACGTCCCCTACTCGTTCTGACCCGGAGGCCCCGACATGTCCGAACTACAGCGCGAAGTCTCCGAGTTGGAGCAGAAGTCGGCCACGGCGGCCCGGCTCTTCGACATCCGCCGGATCATCGGCGGCCTGTTCACCCTGTACGGGGTGATCGTCGGCGGCGCGGGGGTCTTCGCCTCCGACGCGGATCTGAAGAAGGCGCAGGGGATCAACATCAACCTCTGGACGGGGTTGGGGATGCTGGTCCTCGGGGTGTTCTTCCTGGTCTGGCTGAAACTGCGGCCGATGGCGCCGCCCGCACCCGACGAGGGCGAGCCCTCGCGGGGTTGAGCGGTCTGCCGAGGCTCTGGTGGGGGCGCGGCTACGGGGTTGGGGGTGGGGGCATGGGATGGCTGGCTCGGTCGAGGAGGCCGGTGCGGGCGGCGAGCGCCGCGGCCTCCAGGCGGGAGCCCACGCCGAGCTTCATCAGCACCCGCTGGACGTGGGTGCGTGCGGTGGACGGGGCGATGCTCATGCCCGCCGCGATCAGCCGGGTGTCCTCGCCGTCGGCGACCCGCACCAGGACCTCCACCTCGCGCGGGGTCAGCATCTGGAGCAGGCGCTGGCCCTCGTCGTCGGGCTGGGCGGCCGGGTTGAGGAGTTCGGCGAAGGCGCCCTGGAGGAGCTGCGGCGCGACCGCCGCCTCGCCGGCCCTGGCCTTGACCATGGCCCGCTCGACGCCCTCTATGCGCTCGTCGTGGCGTACGTAACCGGACGCCCCCGCCGCGAACGCCGCCGCGATCCCGCGCGGGCTCGGCACCGGGCCGAGCACCACCACGGCGACCTGCGGCCGCTCGCGTTTGATCCGTACGATCGGGTCGAAGACCCCCGGTTCGGCCGGCCCGGCGGTGCCGAGCAGGCACACCTCGGGCGCCCGGCTCACCACCAGCTCGGCGGCCCCGGCCACCGGAGCGGTCGCCGCGAGCACCCGGTGCCCGCGCAGTTTCAGCGCCGAGGCCAGTGCCTCGGCGAGGAGCCGGTGGTCGTCGACCACCATGAGCCGCACGCCCATCGAGCTACCCCCCATCCCCCTGGGCCCTTCCCCAAGCTCTTCCCGGGCCAAGGGCACCGCACGCGGACCCCCCGGCCCCCGGCCCTCTTGCCCCGGCAAGCTACACGCTTGTTCGACGCCGCGCGCCCCTTACCGGGGAGAAGCCCCCAGAATGCCGAATTCTCCGCTATTCAGGCCGGGTTGAGGAAGTACGCCCGAACGCGGGCGGCCAACGACGAAGGCCCCGGCGGCGAGAGACGACTCGCCGCCGGGGCCCCGCACTTGGCACGGCTCAGCCGGTGCCGGTCGCCATGAACAGGAACTTCTTGTCGCTGTCGCTGGCCGAGTACGGCTTGCTGAGGAGCGTCGCGCCCATGTACAGGCGGCCCTGACCGTAGAGGATCTCGGAGTACTTCGCCGAGAACGAGGTCAACGCGTCCCGCACCGCCCGGTCCGCCGGGTTCTCCAGGAGCAGCGTCGACTTGAGGCTGCCGCCGTCGATGGTGACGACCTGGCTGCCCTTGTCGTACGGGGCGTCCTTGTACGCGATGACGTTGTTGCCGTCCATGCGCAGCGGGTACAGCGTGTAGCCGTCGCCGGCGTCCGCCCTGCCGGGCACCGGCTGGCCGGTGGCGAGGTCGAAGGCGACGATCTCGTTGGTGCGGCCGAGCGAGCTGGAGCCGGCGGCCGCGTTGTCGTGCTCCTCGGTCGGCACGTACAGCCTGCCGTTGCCGGCCGTGACCATGGAGCACTTCTCGACGGAGGTGCTGTCGCAGCTGGCCGAGTACTTGGCGCCGGGGGCCGGGATGCGCGCGAGCAGCTTTCCGGTCTTGTCGTCGACGGAGAAGAAGTCCGAGATGCCGCTGCCGTCGCCCGCGGTGTCACCGACATCGGCGGCCAGCACCAGGGGCTTGGTCGAGACGATGTGGGCGTAGTCGATGCCCGGCAGCATCTTGTACGTGGAGATGGGCTGACCGGTCTTCGGATCGAGCGGCTGCACGTTGATGGTGGGGTGGTCGATGTCGCCGCACTTGCGGACGGCCACGAGCGCGTCACCGCCGCCGTAGCCGACGTCCTTGCACTGGTCGGCGGTGGTGGTGGGCTTCCACAGTTCCTTGCCGGTGGCCACGTCCCAGGCCGCGCCGCCGTCGAGGCCGCCCGCGGCGACCGTGCCCGCGCCGAGGGTGACTTCGTCGAACCGGGTCTTGCGGTCGCCGTTGGCGCCCTTGATGTCGGCCTGCCACAGCAGCTTGCCGGTGTTCAGGTCGAGGCCGGCGACCTCGGTGCAGGAGGCGTACTTGCCGCCGGCCTCCATGCTCTCGAAGGCGAACGCGGTCTTGCCGTCGGCCGAGACGTGCGGGGTCGACTCGCAGACGTTGCCGGTCAGCGGAAGCGTCCAGAGCTGGGTGCCCTTGGCGGGGTCGTAGCCGACGATCTGCTTGACGCCGGACTTGACGTACACCTTGTCGGTGAGCCAGGAGCCGTGCACCGAGGTGAGGTCGGTGACCTTGGGCTGGGGCGTCTGGAACAGCACATGGGCGGCGGTGTTGGCGGGGACCTTCTCCTTGCCGCCGCCACCGGTGCTGCCGCCCGCGTCGCCCTTGGCGCCGCCGGTGTCGCCCGTCTTGGCGTCGCTCTTGCCGCCGTCCTTGCCGGTGGCGTACCAGATGCCGCCGCCGACGATCAGGGCCACCGCGACGACCGCCGCGATGATGATCGTCAGCTGGGTGTTCGGCTTCTTGCCGCCGGGCTGCCCGCCGGGTGCGGGCGCGCCCGGCGCGCCGTACTGCGGGGCCGGCTGGGCGGCCTGCTGGGTCGGATAGCCGTAGCCGGGCTGGCCGCCGGGCTGGGCGGGGTAGCCGTAGCCGGGCTGCTGCGGCGGGGTCTGCGGGTAGCCGTAGCCGGGAGCGCCGGCCGGCGGCGGGGTGCCCGGTGCCTGCGGGTAGCCGTAGGCGGGCGGGCCCGCGGGGGCCGGGGTGCTCGGGGGAGCGCTGGGCGGCGGGGAGTTGGGCGGCGGCGGAGTGGGCGCGCCGAAGCCGCCGGCCGGGGGCTCCTGGGGCGCGCCGAAACCCTGGGGCGCGCCGTTGGGCTGCTGGGGAGGCTGGGGTGGCTGGGGTGGCTGGCTCATGGCGTCGGGACCTCTGACTGGAAGGCGGGAGCGGGGAGTTGGGGCGTCACTTGCCGAAGGACAGCATCGAGTTGTCCTTCTCGTCGCCCTTGGGGCTCTTCACCCTGTCGTTGAGGATGAAGACGCGTCCGCCCGCCCACGCCAGGCGGGGGCTGAAGAAGTTGCGTTCGGTACTGGCGGCCGACGACGGGCTCTGCATGGTGATCTGCGGGGTGCCGCCGGTCAGCGGCAGCGAGGCGATCGCGGCCGCCTCCTCCACGCCGGGCTGGACGTACAGCGTGAGCTTGCCGCCCTCGACGGCCAGCGGCTGCATCAGGCGGCCCTTGGGCGCTGCGGCGTGCCACTTCTCCTTGCCGGTGCCGAGGTCGACGGCCACCACCTCGTTGCTCTGGCCCACCCCGAGTTCACCGCTGTCCTTGCCGTCGGTGGCGATGTAGAGGGTGTTGGCGTCGGCGGCCGTGCCCCAGCAGTCCTGGAGCTGGCGGTCGACGATGCCGAAGCCGCTGCACTGCGCGGTGAGCGACGACTTGGAGTCGACCTGCGAGCGGAGCTTGCCGTCGGCGGTGTACGTGGAGATGTTCCACGTCTTCTTGTCCTTGTTGGTCGCGTACACGACCAGCGGATCCATCGAGTAGATGCGGCGGATCGACCAGCCCTTGCCGTACTGGAAGTTCCACTTGGCCTTGCCGGTGGCCGGGTCGAGCTCCTGGAGCAGGTCCGACTCCGGCGCGTCCATGCTGGTGTCGTTGGGGTCGGTGCAGCTGCCGACGGTGATCAGCTTGGGACCGCCGGCGAACGCGTCGGCGCTGCAGTTGCCGGTCTTGGGGGTACCGAACAGCTTCTTGCCGTCGGTGACGGAGAAGCCGCTCGCGCCGCCCATCCGGGCCAGCGCCACGGTGTTCCCGCTGATCGCCATGTCGAAGCTGACCATGATGTCGAAGGCGCCCTCGGACGGCACCGGCGCCTTCCAGCCGATCTTGCCCGCGGCCAGGTCCACCATCTGCATGGTGTTGCACTTGGCGTCCTTGGTGTTGTTCTCCAGGACACCGAAGACGATCTTTCCGTCCGCGGTCGGGTTGTGCGGGGCGCCGCAGATGGGGGTGTCGAGCGGCACCGACCACTTCTGCTTGCCGTCGGCCGCCGCGTAGCCGACGACCTCCTTGTACATGGCCTTGACGACGGTGTCGCCGAGGATCCAGGGGCCGTACTGCTCGGCGCCGTCCTGGGTCAGCGGGGTCTCGTTCTCGTGCAGCCAGGCCTTCGCGTCGCCGGGCTTGGCACCGGAGTTGATGTCGGTGCTGTCGGTGCGTCCGTCGCCCTTGCCGTCACCCTCGTCGACCGAGGCGGAGCCGGTGGGGGTCGGGCCGTGGCTCTTGGCGGTGGCGGGCTTCTTGTCGCTGCCGCTCGTCGCGAAGTACACGCCGCCCGCGATGACCAGGAGGCCCGCGACCGCCGCGGCCACGATCATCGCGGGCTTGCCCTTGAACGGGTTCTTGCCGCCACCGCCGGGCGGCCCCGCCGGGGCGCCGGGGTAGGCCGGCTGGCCCGGGTAGCCGTAACCGCCCTGCTGGGTCTGCGCGTAGGGGTTGGCCTGCGTGGGGGGCTGGCCCGCGGCCTGCGGGTAGCCGTAGCCCGGCAGCGGCGCGGGAGGCTGCGGGTAGCCGTAGCCGGGAGCGCCGGCCGGCGGCGTCTGCGGCGGCTGCCCCGGGGGCGCGGGCGGCATGGCCGGCATCTGCGGCGGCTGGGGCGGCGGCCCCTGCGGCTGGGCAGGGGGTCCCTGCGGCTGGTCCTGCGGTGCTCCGAAGCCCCCCTGCGGCGGCTGCGAACTGGGCGGCTGGGTCACAGCGAGATACCCCCGAATTTGCGTCTTTGCGTCTTTACGTCAATCGAACGGAGCTACTTTCTATCACTCGGAGCACCGCGCACCACGGGCCGGTCCGCCCCTGTTCCCAAGGGAGAACCGGCCCGTGATGCCGCCGTTACTGACTCTGTACGCCGTCTCTACGCGAGCGCCGCAAGACGTTCGTACGCGTATGCCTCAGGCCTCCTCGGCCAGTTCGAGCCAGCGCATCTCCAACTCGTCGCGCTCGGTGATCAGTTCGCGCAGCTCGGCATCCAGTTTGGCCACCTTCCCGAAGTCCGTGGCGTTATCGGCGATTTGCGCGTGCAGACTGGTCTCACGGTCGGAGATCTTGTTCAGCTGCCGCTCGACCTTCTGGAGTTCCTTCTTCGCGGCGCGGGCGTCCTGGGCCGAGACGGCGGGCGCGGACTTGGCGGCGGGCGCGGCGGCGACGGGCTGGGCGGACTCGATCATCCGCGCCCGCCGCTCCAGGTACTCGTCGATGCCGCGCGGCAGCATCCGCAGCGTGGCGTCGCCCAGCAGGGCCCACACGTGGTCGGTGGTGCGCTCGACGAAGAACCGGTCGTGGGAGATGACGACCATGGAGCCGGGCCAGCCGTCGAGGAGGTCTTCGAGCTGGGTCAGCGTCTCGATGTCGAGGTCGTTGGTGGGCTCGTCCAGGAAGAGCACGTTGGGCTCGTCCATGAGCAGGCGCAGCAGTTGGAGGCGGCGCCGCTCACCACCGGAGAGGTCACCGACCGGGGTCCACTGCTTCTCCTTGGAGAAGCCGAACTGTTCGCAGAGCTGACCGGCCGTCATCTCGCGGCCCTTGCCGAGGTCGACGCGGTCGCGAATCTGCTGGACGGCCTCCAACACCCGCAGGGCGGGCGGGAGTTCGGCGACGTCCTGGGAGAGGTAGGCGAGCTTCACGGTCTTGCCGACGACGACCTTGCCGGCCACCGGCTGCGCCTCGCCCGCGGTGCGCCAGGCCTCGGTGAGCACACGGAGCAGCGAGGTCTTGCCCGCGCCGTTCACGCCGACCAGGCCGATGCGGTCGCCGGGGCCGAGCTGCCAGGTCAGGTGCTTGAGGAGTAGCTTCTCGCCCGCCTGGACGGTCACGTCCTCCAGGTCGAAGACGGTCTTGCCGAGCCGGGCGCCCGCGAACTTCATGAGCTCGCTGGTGTCGCGCGGCGGTGGCACGTCGGCGATCAGCTCGTTCGCGGCCTCGATGCGGTAGCGCGGTTTGGAGGTGCGGGCCGGTGCGCCGCGGCGCAGCCAGGCGAGCTCCTTGCGCATCAGGTTCTGCCGCTTGACCTCCTCCGTCGCCGCGATCCGCTCGCGCTCGGCGCGGGCGAAGACGTAGTCGGAGTAGCCGCCCTCGTACTCGAAGACCGAGCCGCGCTGCACGTCCCACATGCGGGTGCAGACCTGGTCGAGGAACCAGCGGTCGTGGGTGACGCAGACGAGGGCGGAGCGGCGGGCCTGGAGGTGGCGGGCCAGCCAGGAGATGCCTTCCACGTCGAGGTGGTTGGTCGGCTCGTCCAGGACGATGAGGTCGGGCTCGCCGATGAGCAGCTTGGCGAGCGCGATGCGGCGCCGCTCGCCACCGGACAGCGGGGCGATGACGGTGTCGAGGCCCTGCGCGAATCCGGGCAGGTCGAGCCCGCCGAACAGGCCGGTGAGCACGTCGCGGATCTTGGCGTTGCCGGCCCACTCGTGGTCGGCGAGGTCGCCGATGACCTCGTGCCGGATGGTGGCCTCGGGGTCGAGCGAGTCGTGCTGGGTGAGCACGCCGAGCCGCAGCCCGCCGACGTGCGTGACCCGTCCGGTGTCCGGCTCTTCGAGCTGGGCGAGCATCCGGATCAGCGTGGTCTTGCCGTCCCCGTTGCGCCCGACGACGCCGATCCGGTCTCCCTCGGAGACGCCGAGGGACACTCCGTCGAGCAGGGCACGGGTGCCGTACACCTTGCTGACTGCCTCGACATTGACCAGATTGACGGCCATTTCACTCCTGAGCAGGGGGATGGATCGTCGTCCAGGGTAGTCGCCACGGGCGGCCGGGCGGTGTTCGGTGGCCGGATCGGGGGACCAGGGGATCGGGCGGGGGTTGATCCGAGGTCCGGCAGGTACCGCGACCGGCTCAAGGTCGGCAGGCCGTACGACATCGACATCGACCTCACCGCGATCGGCGAACTGTGACCTCAGACCGCCAGCACCGTCGCCCCCGGGGCCGGTGACGGGGCCACTCTGGCGGTGCGGCAGGTCGCGGAGGTGGTGAGGGCGGCCGCCACCGTGCGGGCCGACTCCGGGTCGGCGCAGAGGAAGGCCGTGGTCGGGCCCGAGCCCGAGACCAGGGCGGCGAGCGCGCCTGCCGCCATGCCCGCCGCGAGGGTGTCCGCGAGCGAGGGGCGCAGGGAGAGCGCGGCCGCCTGGAGGTCGTTGGAGAGGGCGCCCGCGAGGGCCTTCGCGTCCCCCGTACGCAGTGCGTCGAGCAGGGCCGGGGAGGCGACGGGGTCTGCGGCGTCCGGGGTCAGCCGGTCGAACTCGCGGTAGACCGCGGGGGTGGAGAGCCCGCCGTCGGCGACGGCGAACACCCAGTGGAAGGTGCCGCCGACCTCCAGCGGGGTCAGCCGCTCGCCGCGCCCGGTACCGAGCGCCGCCCCGCCGACCAGGCTGAACGGTACGTCGCTGCCCAACTCGGCGCAGATGTCGAGGAGTTCGGCCCGGGAGGCGCTGGTGCCCCACAGCGCGTCGCAGGCGAGCAGCGCGCCCGCACCGTCCGCGCTGCCGCCCGCCATGCCGCCCGCGACGGGGATGTCCTTGGCGATGTGGATGTGCACGCGGGGGTCGATGCCGTGCCGGGCGGCGAGGAGCTCGGCCGCGCGGGCCGCCAGGTTCGTACGGTCCAGGGGGACCTGGGCGGCATCCGGGCCCGCGCAGGTGATGCGGAGCTCTTCGGCGGGGGTCACCGTGACGGTGTCGTACAGACCGACCGCGAGGAAGACGTTGGCGAGGTCGTGGAAGCCGTCGGGGCGGGCGGGTCCAACGCCCAGCTGGGCGTTGACCTTGGCGGGGACGCGGACGGTGACGGTGCGGGGGGTCACGGGGCTCCTTCGGGTGCGGGCCGCCCCATTTTCCCCCACGGGCCAGTGGGCGGGGCGGCGCGGCTGGGCACTGGCCAGGGGCGCGGGGAGCTGTGCGACCAGCCGCGCAGGGCCCGCGGTCGAACCTCCACCCGCGCCGGGTGTCACAGCGGGAAGGGGCGAGGGAACTAGGGCCGGTTCTCCGCGATCGCCGCGAACTCCTCCACCGTCAGTGCCTCCCCGCGCGCCTGCGGCGAGACGCCGGCCGCGACCAGCGCCGCCTCCGCCGCGGCGGGGGAACCCGCCCAGCCGGACAGCGCCGCCCGCAGGGTCTTGCGGCGCTGCGCGAACGCCGCGTCGACCACCGCGAACACCTCGGACTTGGAGGCCGTCGTCACGACCGGGGAAGCGCGCCGCACCAGCGACACCAGACCCGAGTCGACGTTCGGCGCGGGCCAGAACACGTTGCGTCCGATGGACCCGGCCCGCTTGACGTCCGCGTACCAGTTGGCCTTGACCGACGGCACCCCGTACACCTTGTTGCCGGGCTTGGCGGCCAGCCGGTCGGCGACCTCGGCCTGCACCATGACGAGGGTGCGCTCGATCGTCGGGAAGCGGTCCAGCATGTGCAGCAGGACGGGGACCGCCACGTTGTACGGGAGGTTGGCGACCAGCGCGGTCGGCGCGGGGCCGGGCAGTTCCTGGACGGCCATGGCGTCGCAGTGGACCAGGGCGAAGCGGTGCGCCCGCGCGGGCATGCGGGCGGTGACCGTCGCGGGCAGCGCACCGGCCAATACGTCGTCGATCTCGACCGCGACCACCCGGTCCGCCGCCTCCAGCAGCGCCAGCGTCAGCGAGCCGAGCCCGGGGCCGACCTCCACCACCACGTCGTCGGGGCGCACCTCCGCCGTCCGCACGATCCGGCGGACCGTATTGGCGTCGATGACGAAGTTCTGGCCGCGCTGCTTGGTGGGGCGTACGCCCAGCGCTGCGGCCAGTTCACGGATGTCGGCGGGGCCGAGGAGTGCGTCGGGCTCAGTGGTGCTCACCGATACAGCCTACGGCCGCAGTGCGGCCACGGGCTCGCCCCCCGCTTCACGAAGAGCTTCTTCGCCCGGAACGTCTGCTCCCCCGCGGGTGCCTGCTCGGGCCGCCCGCTGCCGCCGAGCGCGTGCCAGGTGCCCGCGTCGAACTGGTAGAGCCCGCCGTAGGTGCCCGACGGATCGAGGGCTCCGGGGCGCCCGCCGGACTCGCAGTGCGCGAGGCTGCCCCAGTCGAGGTGGTCGGCGCCGCCGACCGAGGCGGGCAGCGCCTTGGTGCCGACCTTGATCTGCTGGGTGACCGGTTCGCGGACGATCTCCTCGGAGATCTTCTTCGGCTTCTGCTTGACGCCGTTGACGGTCCGCAGCGCGTAGGTGACCTTCCGGACGCCGGACTGCCCCTGCCGGACCACGACCTGGGTGCCCTTGAACAGGGTGCTGTCCTTCGTCTTCTCGGTGTCGAAGGCGATCTGCTCCTCGCGCACCTCCCTCGTGCCGGTGATCCGCATGACGGTGACGGTCTGCCCGTCGCGCGGGAAGGAGGTCGGCGGCACGGAGGTGGTGTCCTGGCCCTGGAGGGTGATCCCGGCCTCCTGGGCGGCCTCGGTGACGGTGGCGGCGTTGGTGCGGATGGTGCGCTGACGGCCGTCGGCGAGGAAGGTCACCGAGCGTTCGGTGCGTACGTCCAGGGCGAGCCCCGCGCGGCCGATCTCCAGGGAGCGGGCCACCGACAGATGGGCGCCCTCGGCACGCACGCCGAGCTGGCGCAGCGCGCCTTCGACGGTGCGGGCGGTCGTCCACGCCTGGCGGCGCTGCCCGTCGAGGGTGAGCTGGACGGGGCGGCCGTAGCGGACCACCACCTCGTCGCCTCCGACGAGCTCGGCACCGGGGCCCGGCGCGACGAGGTCGTGCGCGCCGACCGGAACGTGCTCGTCGGCGAGGAGTTCATCGACGCTGCCCGCGAAGGTGTGCATGGAGCGCGGGACGCCGTCGACGGTGAGCCTGACCGCCTTGTCGCTGACGACGAAGGCGGAGGTGCCCCCGGCGAGGAACGCGACGACCAGGGCCTGCGGAACGAGGCGGCGCAGCGCGTCCGGCCCGCCCCGTGCCCGGCGCCGCCGCGCCGCCCGGCGCGACCCGGCCCGCCCCCCGCCGCCCGCCCCCGGGGGCGCCGGCGCCGTACGGGGCCCGGGAAACGGGGCCGGGGCGATGTGGGTCTCGGCGATGTGGGCGTCGCCGGTGCGGGCCCCGTCATACCTCGTCCCGTCGTACCGCGCTTCGCCGTACCGCGCTTCACCGTCGGCGTACGGGGGCGCGTAGTCGTCGTGGCCGAACGACTGGAAGCCGAAGGGGGGCGTTGCCGTGGCGCTCGCGGCCCGGTGACTGCCGCGTACGGCACGGTGACTGCCCTGCGAATTGCTCACGACGCTCCAGGGTCCGGTCCGATGGTGCGGGCCGGGACAATAGCGGAGCGCCGGTCACTCTCCAAAGCGGTTCGACTACGCAGCGTCGTACCGCTACCCTGTACGCCGCCTCAAGGTGGCCGGATTCTGTTATCGGTCAGTAATCAAACGCGCGCGCGGTGTTGTCCGCGATCGCCGCGGCCAGCGTCTCTTCGGCGATCCCCTTGACGGCCGCCATGGCCCGTACCGTGACCGGAATGAGATACGGCGCATTGGGCCGTCCGCGGTAGGGCGCCGGTGTGAGGAAGGGCGCATCCGTCTCGACGAGTACGAGTTCCGGCGGGGCGACGGCGAGCGCGTCGCGCAGCGGCTGGGCGTTCTTGAAGGTCACGTTTCCCGCGAAGGACATGAAGTAGCCGGATTTCGCGCAGAGTTCGGCCATTTCCGCGTCGCCTGAATAACAGTGGAAGACGGTACGTTCGGGGGCGCCTTCCTCCCGCAGAATGCGGAGCACATCGGCGTGCGCCTCGCGATCGTGGATGACGAGGGCCTTGCCCCGCCGCTTGGCGATCTCGATGTGCGCCCGGAAGGACCGTTCCTGGGCGGCCCTGCCCTCGGGGCCGGTGCGGTAGTCGTCCAGGCCGGTCTCGCCGACGGCCTTCACCCAGTCGAGCGCCGCGAGCCGCTCGATCTCGGCGAGCGCCTCGTCGAGCGCGCCGTCGCCGCCGGCGCCGCGGGCGCCTTGCCGCGACCAGCCGTCGGGGTCGCCGTGCACGATGCGGGGGGCTTCGTTGGGGTGCAGGGCGACGGCGGCGTGCACGTTCGGGTACGCCTCGGCGATGTCGGCCGCCCACTGGGAGCCCTTCACGTCACAGCCCACCTGGACGACAGTGGTGACACCGACGGCGGCGGCCTTCTCCAGGGCCTCCTCGACGGTGCTGTCCTGCATGTCCAGGTGGGTGTGGGAATCGGCCACCGCCACCGCGAGCGGTTCGGGCAGCGGCGGCGCGACAGAAAGGTGCCGGGCGGAGCCCGTCGTTGAGGGGCGGTGGTCGGGCGACGGGCGGGACTTGGCGGCGCTCATGCGCCCGATCCTACGAAAAGCGCGCGCCCCTGGTCACTTGCGGTGGAAGGGATGCAGAAGGTCGGACAGGTGCCAGTGGTGCTCGGGCTTCACACCGCCCTGCTGCTCGGACGGGGCCGGCTTCGATTCGTGGTCCTTGAGCCACTGCTGTGCGGTGGAGACGCGCCCGGCGCGCATGATGCGCACCACGTGGCCGCCGCAATTGAGGCAGGTGGGGGCGGAGAGCGGGGAGGGAACCCTGTCCCCGTCGGCCTTGTATACGACGAATGCCTGGCCACTGGCGTCTGTGTGGTGCTCTATTTCGTACGCCTGCTCCCAGCCGTATCCACACCTCATGCACGCGAAGGCATACGCCTCGTGTGCCGTGGTCTCAGCGATCTCACTCATGTGCCGGCTCCTCTTGTCCGCTGGACAAGCTCTTGCGAGCGCTCTTGCGAGCGGGGGCGAAAGCGTCCCCGATCCAGGAGACGCCTTTCGCTGCCAAAACGCATCAGGGGCTGTCGAGAGTTGGCGCGGTCTTGGCCTTTCCTAGGGCTGCGTCCTTTTGCCCGCCCTGGTGCGCGGCCTGCGTTTTACTTTTTACGATAGTCCTTTACCGTCCACAGGGCCCTGACGTGCCGCATTCTTTGCCGCCACCACCGCGTCGAAGACCTCGCGCTTGGGTAGACCCGTCTCGACGGCGACGGCCACGATGGCCTCCTTGCGCCGCTCCCCCGCCTCCTCACGGACCTGTACGCGTCTGACCAGCTCGGCGGCGTCGAGGTCGGCCGGGCCGGTCTCGGGCGCGCCCTCGACCACCACGGTGATCTCGCCCCGCACCCCCTCCGCCGCCCACTGCGCGAGGTCCTTCAGCGGCCCGCGCTTGACCTCCTCGTACGTCTTGGTCAGCTCCCGGCACACCGCGGCCCTGCGCTCGGCGCCGAACACCTCGGCCATCGCGGCGAGGGTGTCGTCCAGGCGGTGCGGGGCCTCGAAGTAGACAAGGGTGCGCCGCTCGTCGGCGACCTCGCGCAGCCTCCCCAGCCGCTCGCCCGCCTTGCGGGGCAGGAATCCCTCGAAGCAGAAGCGGTCGACGGGAAGCCCGGACAGGGCGAGCGCGGTGAGCACCGCGGAGGGGCCCGGTACGGCCGTCACCTTGATGTCCTTCTCGACGCAAGCCGCGACCAGGCGGTATCCGGGGTCGGAGACCGACGGCATGCCCGCGTCGGTGACGAGCAGCACTCGGGCGCCGCCTTCCAGGGCTTCGACGAGTTCGGGCGTGCGCGCCGACTCGTTGCCCTCGAAGTAGGACACGACCCGGCCCTGGGTGTGCACGCCGAGGGCCTGGGTGAGCCGGCGCAGGCGCCGGGTGTCCTCGGCGGCGACGACGTCGGCCCGTTCCAGTTCGGCGGCGAGCCGGGGCGGGGCGTCCGCGGTGTCGCCGATGGGGGTGCCTGCGAGTACGAGTGTTCCGGTCACACGAACCATCCTCGCAGCCCCGCGAGCCGACAGCCGCCGGGCCCGGGGGCGGGACTCGCACAGCCCCGTTCCCTACGATGGCGCGGTGACCAGTACTGCGCCACCGACCCTGCCGGGCCATGACGCCGGGGAAGAACCGCCCTCCTGGCAGCTGCGCATGCGCCGATTCGGCCATGCCCCGCGGCCGCGAACGGGGCTGCGCGAACGCCTCGTGCCGCCCTTCACCCAGCCCTCCGGCCAGCTCTGGACGGTGCTGGGGCTCTCCCCGGTGGCGGCGGCGCGCATCGTGCGCGTCTCGGCGTGGGCCGGGCCGCTCCTGGTGACACTGGTCGCCGGCCTCATGCGGTTCTGGCACCTGGGCGCGCCGCACGCGGTGATATTCGACGAGACGTACTACGCCAAGGACGCCTGGGCGCTCATCAACCACGGCTACGAGGGCGACTGGCCCAAGGACATCGACAAGTCGATCCTCGCCAACCCGGACCTCATCTCGGTGCCGACGGCGCCCGGCTACGTGGTGCATCCGCCGGTGGGCAAGTACCTCATCGGCATCGGCGAGAAGATGTTCGGCTTCACACCGTTCGGCTGGCGGTTCATGGTCGCGGTGCTCGGCACGCTGTCCGTTCTGCTGCTCTGCCGGATCGGGCGGCGCCTGTTCCGCTCGACGTTCCTGGGCTGTCTGGCGGGCACGCTCCTCGCGGTGGACGGGCTGCACTTCGTGATGAGCCGCACCGCGCTGCTCGACACCGTGCTGATGTTCTTCGTGGTCGCCGCCTTCGGCTGCCTCCTGGTCGACCGCGACCGCACCCGGGCCAGACTCGCGGCGGCGCTGCCCGAGGGCGAGGACGGCGAGCTGCGCCCCGACGCGCACATCGCCGCGACGCTCAGGTTCGGCCCGCGTCCCTGGCGGATCGGGGCCGGGCTCATGCTGGGCCTGGCCTGCGGCACCAAGTGGAACGGCCTCTACATCCTGGTCTTCTTCTGTGTCATGGCCGTGCTGTGGGACGCGGGCGCCCGGCGCACGGCGGGCGCGGTCTCCCCCTACCGGGCGGTCCTGCGCCGGGACGCGTTCTGGGCGTTCCTCTCGACGGTGCCGGTGGCCATCGCCACATACATGGTGTCGTGGACGGGCTGGTTCGTGACCGACAAGGGGTACGGGCGGCACTGGGCGGACGGCCGGGCGGGCCTGTCCCCCGACCACATCAAGCTGCCGGTCATCGGCACCATCAACCACCTGCCGCAATTCGACATGAGCTGGGTTCCGGCGGCGCTGCGCAGCTTCTGGCACTACGAGACCGAGGTCTACAGCTTCCACGTCGGCCTCACCGAGGGCCACACCTACCAGTCGAACCCGTGGAGCTGGATCGTCCTGGGCCGGCCCGTCTCGTACTACTACGAGAGCCCGAACCCCGGCACCGGCGGCTGCCCCTCGGACGCGGGCGGCAAGTGCGCCTCGGAGGTCCTCGCGCTCGGCACCCCGCTGCTTTGGTGGGCGGCCTGCTTCGCGATCCTCTACGTCCTGTGGCGCTGGCTCTTCCGGCGCGACTGGCGGGCCGGGGCGATCGCCTGCGGCATCGCGGCCGGGTACCTGCCCTGGTTCATGTACCAGGAGCGGACGATCTTCTTCTTCTACGCGGTCGTGTTCGTGCCGTTCCTGTGCCTGGCGGTGGCGATGATGATCGGCGCGATCATCGGGCCACCACATATGGCGCGCGGCGCAGCCGCTCCAGTGGAGCCGGGGCTCGCCCCCGGGGAAAGGCGGCGCGCGGTCGGGTCGATCGGGGCAGGCGTGCTCGTGCTGCTCATCATCTGGAACTTCATCTACTTCTGGCCGATCTTCACGGGCATGCCGATTCCGCTCGACTCCTGGCGGAGCCGGATGTGGCTGGACACGTGGGTGTGAGGCCGGTCGCGTTCCGATAACCGTTCGGACAACGTCCGGCCCCGCTGTCACTGCGGTCCCGTAGAGTCACCCCCAAGTAACCCCTTGAACACGTTCAAAGGGTTCGGGGGGACTCCTGGGGAGGGGACTGCGGGATGCGCAGTGGAGCGAAGGTCGCCATCGTCGGCGGAGTGTTCGTGGTGGCCACGGGCGGTGTCGCGTACGGGGGCTACGCGCTGGTGGGCGGTGGCGGTGACAGCAAGTCCGGTGGGACGCAGACACAAGGGGCGCCGGCCCGGACCGGGCCGCTGAGCGCGGACGAGGTCAAACAGGCGTCCACGGGCTTCCTGGACGCCTGGGCCAAGGGCGACGCGGCGGGGGCCGCCGCCCTGACCAACAACCAGTCGACAGCGGCCACCGCGCTGTCCGGCTTCCGCGACGAGGCGCACATCACCAACGTGACGGTCACCGCGGGCGCGCCGAACGGGGCGGTCGTGCCGTACACGGTGAAGGCCGACGTCTCCTTCCAGGGCAGGACGGCTCCGCTGTCGTACGCCTCACAACTGACCGTCGTACGGGGCGAGTCCACGCACAAGCCGCTCGTGGACTGGCAGCCTGCGGTGCTGTACCCGCAGCTGAAGGCGGGCGAACGGCTGGTGACGGGCGCGGCGCAGAACCCCGAGATCCAGGCCGTCGACGACCAGGACCGCCCGCTGACCAAGGAGCAGTACCCTTCGCTCGGCCCGGTCCTGGACGCGCTGCGCGCGAAGTACGGCGCCAAGGTGAACGGCACCGCGGGCATCGAGCTCCAGATCCAGGGCAACGGCACCCCGGCCCGCACGCTGGTCACCCTTCAAAAGGGCACCCCCGGCAAGCTGAAGACGACGCTGGACGCGGACGTGCAGGCGGCGGCGGAGAAGGCGGTCAAGGGCTTCGGCGAGTCGTCGGTGGTCGCCATCAAGCCGGCCACCGGCGAGATCCGGGCGATCGCGGACAACCGCACGGACAAGTTCCCGGCGTCGCTACAGGCCGCCATCGCGCCGGGCTCCACGATGAAGATCATCACCGCCACGATGATCATGAACAACGGCGTGGGCGGGGCGAACGAGAAGGCGGAATGCCCCTCGACCGTCGCGTGGGAGGGCTACACCTTCCACAACCTCGACGACTTCTCGCTCACGGACGCCACTCTCACCCGGGCCTTCGCCAGGTCCTGCAACACCGCGTTCATCAAGCCGGTCAAGCCGCTCACCGCGAAGGGCGTCGCCGGAACCGCACTCGGCCAGACGGCCCGCGACTACTACGGCCTCGGCCAGAACAACTGGAAGCTCGGCGGTGTGCAGTCCTTCGACGGCAGCGTGCCCGAGTCCTCCGGCGTGGAGACGGCCGCCTCCTACATCGGGCAGGGCAAGGTCCAGATGAGCCCGCTCGACCTGGCCTCCGTCGCCGCCACGGTGATCAACGGCGGCTTCCACCAGCCGATCCTCGTACCGAAGGACCTGGACGGGCGCGAACTGGCCACCGCCCAGCCGCTGCCCGGCTCCGTCGCCGCACAGCTCCAGCAGATGATGCGCGCGGCGACCGTCGGCGAGGGCACGGCCGTGAAGGCGATGTCCGGCGTCCCCGGCCCCAAGGGCGCCAAGACGGGCTCGGCGGAGGTCGACCAACAGGGCAAGGCCAACAGCTGGTTCACCGGCTACGGCAACGGGCTCGCCGCGGCCGCCCTCGTCCAGTCCGGCGGCCACGGCGGCGACGCGGCGGGCCCCATCGTGGCGCAGGTACTGCGCGCGGGGTAGGGACGGCGGGCAGGCTGGGTGCCGCGGCCTGGGCGTGGCCCGCGGGCCCGTGAACAACCTCGCGTGCCCCGTGCCCCGTGCCCCGTGCCCCGTGCCCCGTGCCCCGGCACTGGCGTGCGGGCGATGAGCTCGGGGCACCCGCGGAACGGGGCTGCTTCAGTTGTCGTTGACCGCCTGTTGGAAGACCGTGTTGACCGCCAGCAGGCCTCCGTCGACCCGCAGCGTCGTACCCGTGATCCAGGACGCGTCCGCGGAGGCCAGGAACGCGACGGCTGCCGCGATGTCCTCGGGCTCGCCGACCCGGCCGAGCGGGTAGACACGGGCCAGCCTGTCGAGGTGGGCCTCGCGGCCGTCCCAGCCCGGCGTGCGCACCGTGCCGGGCTGCACCAGATTGACCCGCACGCCCCGCGGCGCCGCGTCCCCGGCGAGCGTACGGGTCAGCGAGGCGAGGCCCGCCTTGGCCGCGCTGTAGGCGTGGTTGCCGAAGTCCTGCTCACCGTTGACCGAGCCGATGCTGACGATCGCGCCCCGGCCGGACGCGGCGAGGAAGGGAAGGGCGGCGCGGGCGCAGCGGAACGCGCCGGTGAGGCTGACGTCGAGGTCGCGGGCCCACTCCTCGTCGCCCTGGTCCTCCAGGAGCGGGGTGTCGGGGTGGCACGAATGGGCGTTGTTGACCAGGATGTCGAGCCGCCCGAACTCTGCGACGGCGTAGGCGACGGCGGCCTCGACCGAGGCACGGTCGGAGACGTCGCACCGCAGGGCGAGGGCGCTCTTCAAGTCGGCGGCGGTCGCGGTCGCCCGCCCCAAGTCCGCGTCGGTGACGAGGACTTGGGCGCCCTCGGCGGCGAATCTGCGGGCGGTCGCGGCGCCGATGCCGCGCCCCGCGCCGGTGATCAGTACCGCGTGCCCTGCGAAGCGTGCCGTCTGCGGATGCGTCATAGGGCCGAACGTACCGCCCGCACCAGGGCCTGGGCACGGGGATCGGCGGTGACGCCCTTCTGGAGCCCGTTGGTCACGTACCCGAACGCGACACCCGACTCGGGATCCGCGAACCCGAGCGAGCCCCCGCGGCCGGGGTGCCCGAAGGAGCCGGGGGCCAGCAGCGGCGACGCGGGGCCGTGCAGCATGTAGCCGAGTCCGAAGCGGGTGTTGACGACCAGGACGCGGTCGGGACCCGAACTCTCCTCGGTGCGGGCCAGGGTGAGCGTCGCGGGCGCGAACAGCCGTGCCCCGCCGTCCACTTCACCCAGCGTTGCGGCGTAGAAACGGGCCAGCGCGCGGGCCGTGGCGATGCCCGCGGAGGCGGGTAGTTCGGCGGCGCGATAGGCGGGGTCGTTCTCGTCCGGCAGCGGATCGATCGCCCCGAACGCACGCCGGGTCAGCGACTGGGGATCCCGGTACGCCTCGGCGACGCTCCGCTTGGGCCGCAGCCGCAGCCCGCCGTCGCCGCCCTCGGGCGCCTCGACCGGGCCGACCCGGCCCACCCGGTGCGCCTCCTCATCCGGCACCCCGAGCCAGAAGTCCAGCCCGAGCGGCCCGGCTATCTCCTCGGCGACCCAGCGGCCGATGGTGCGCCCGGTGACGCGCCGGACCAGCTCGCCCAGCAGCCAGCTGTAGGTCTGCGCGTGGTAGCCGTGCGCGGTGCCGGGCGCCCAGAACGGGGGCTGCGCGGCGACGGCCGCCGGGCCCGACTCGCCGTCGACGGCCTCGGCGGGGGTCAGCGGGCGGTCCAGGGCGGGCACGCCGGCCCGGTGCGACAGCAGGTGCCGCACCAGAGTGCGTTCCTTGCCGTGGGCCTTGAACTCGGGCCAATATGTCGACACCGGGGCATCGAGGTCGAGCCGACCGCGCTGGTGCAGGATCAGGGGCACGGCGGCGGCCACGCCCTTGGTGGCCGAGCGCACGATCTGGGCGGTATCGACCGCCCAGGGGGCGGTGCCGCCGTTGGCGCCAGCGCCGTCTACGTTCTTCGTACCGGCCCACAGGTCGACGACCTTGCGCCCGTCGCGGTAGACGGCCACGGCCGCCCCGCGTTCGCCGCGCTGCTCGAAGTTCCGCACGAAGGCGTCCCTCACCGGCTCGTACCCCGGTGCCACGGCGCCCTGTACGTCAACCACGATCCGCTCCCAACCATGCGGGGGCCCCACCGGCACCCCCCACCATGGTGCCCGACCAGGGTCCCCTGGGGCTCCGCCCCAGACCCCGTTCCCGCCTGAAGGGCGCTCGTCCTCAAACGCCGGACGGGCTGAAGATGCCCATGCGGGCCGAAACCGGGGGTCAGGGGCGCGAGGAACTGCGCGAGCAACCACCCACGGCGGACGGGCGAAGGCGGACCGGGACGCAAACGGCCCCAGCGACGGGGCCGCTGGGAGTCGCAAAGCGCCCCCGACGTGCCCCAGCGTTACCCGCCCGCACCCCGCAGGGGAACCGCACGCGTAGACGCCGGGTCGAAGCCGAACGGCAGTTCAAGGCGGTGCGCGCGCATCAGCGCCTCGTCGCACAGCACATCCACCGTCGCCCCGTCCGCCGCGATGACCCCCTCACTGAGGATCACCGCCCGCTCGCACAGCTCCAGCGCGTACGGCAGGTCGTGCGTGACCATCAGCACCGTGACATCCAACCCCCGCAGAATGTCGGCGAGTTCGCGGCGCGAGGCCGGGTCGAGGTTGGAGGAGGGTTCGTCCAGGACCAGGATCTCCGGCGACATCGCGAGCACCGTCGCGACGGCGACCCGGCGCCGCTGCCCGAAGGACAGGTGGTGCGGTGGCCGGTCCGCGTACTCGGCCATCCCCACCTGCGCGAGCGCGGACCGCACCCGTTCCTCAAGCTGTGCCCCGCGCATCCCGGACGCCGCCGGGCCGAAGGCGACGTCCTCGCGGACGGTCGGCATGAAGAGCTGGTCGTCGGGGTCCTGGAAGACGATGCCGACCCGGCGCCGGATCTCGGCGAGGTTCTTCCTGGCGACGGGCAGGCCGGCGACGGTCACCGACCCGGCGCCGCCTTCGAGGATGCCGTTGAGGTGGAGCACCAGCGTGGTCTTGCCCGCGCCGTTGGGCCCGAGCAGCGCGACCCGCTCGCCGCGCGCCACGGTCAGGTCGACGCCGAACAGCGCCTGGTGGCCATCGGGGTAGGCGAAAGCGAGCCCCGACACGTCGAGCGAGGGAGCGGTCGCAGGGGTCGCAGCAGTCACAGGATCCACCCAAGCAGACAGACGGCGAGCGCCGTCACGGGGAGGGCGACGGCCTGCGACCACTGGGCGCGGGTCGCCGTCACCTCGTCGATCACCGGCATGGCCCCGGCGTAGCCGCGGCTGACCATCGCGAGATGGACGCGTTCGCCGCGTTCGTAGGAGCGGATGAAGAGCGCGCCCGCCGATTTGGCGAGGACGCCCCAGGAGCGCACGCCCCGCGCCTCGAAACCGCGCGAGCGGCGGGCGATGGACATCCGCCGCATCTCGTCGGTGATCACGTCCCCGTACCGGATCATGAAGGACGCGATCTGGACGAGGAGCGGCGGCAGTTTGAGGCGTTGCAGGCCGAGCAGCAGGGCGCGGAGTTCGGTGGTGGAGGCGAGGATCACGGAGGCGGCCACCCCGAGGGTTCCCTTGGCCAGGACGTTCCAGGCGCCCCACAGCCCGCTCTCGCTGAGCGACAGGCCGAGCACACGCACCTGCTCGCCGGGCACCACGAACGGCATGAGCACCGCGAACGCCACGAACGGGATCTCGATGAGCAGCCGCTTCAGCAGATAGCCGGCCGGGATGCGGGCCGCGGCCGCCACGAGGGCGAGCAGCACGGCGTACAGCGCGAAGGCCCACATCGCCTCGCGGGGTGTGGACACCACGACGACCACGAAGAGGAAGACCGCGGCGAGCTTGCAGTGCGGCGGCAGCGCGTGGACGGGCGAGTGGCCGTGCCGGTAGAGCCGGTGGGAATGCCCCGCTCCCATGTCAGACCGCTTCCGGGGTGCGCTCGGGAATGGTGTCCGTACGGCGCCTGCGGACGGTCCAGAACACGCCGCTGCCCACGGCGACGGTGACGCCGACGCCGATCACTCCGGCGAGGCCGCCGGACAGGCGGGCGTCGCCGATGTCCCTGACCGAGTAGCCGGCGAGCGGCGAGTCGGCGGCGGCGTGGTGGGTGGTCTTGGCGTCGATGCCCTTGTCGTGGGCGACCTTCTCCAGGCCGTCGGGGCTGGCCGAGGCGTAGAAGGAGACGAATCCGGCGAGCAGCAGCGCGGCGAGGATGCCGATGCCCCAGACCTTCTTGGTGGAGCCGGAGCGGGCGGCGGCCGGGACGGCGGCGGGCGCGTCGACGAGTTCGCCGCCGACCCTCAGTTTGAGCGGCGCGGTCAGTCCGCGCGCCCCGTGCACGAGGTCGGGCCGTACGGCGATGACGGCGCCGACCGTCAGCGCGGTGATCACGGCCTCGCCGATGCCGATGAGGACGTGCACGCCGACCATCGCGGTGAGCACCTTGGTGATGGGTACGTCGGTGGTGCCGCCGAGCGCGTAGATCGCGGTGAAGACGAGGGCGGCGGCCGGGACGGAGAGCAGGGCCGCCACGAAGGAGGCGGCGGTCAGCGAGCGGCGGGTGCGGGGCAGCACCTTCACCAGGCCGCGGAAGAGGGCGTAGGCGACGACGGTGGTGGTGATCGCCATGTCGGTGATGTTGACGCCGAGCGCGGTGAGCCCGCCGTCGGCGAAGAGGATGCCCTGCATGAGCAGGACCACCGAGACGCACAGCACACCGGTGTAGGGGCCGACGAGGATCGCGGCGAGCGCGCCGCCGAGCAGGTGGCCGCTGGTGCCGGCCGCGACGGGGAAGTTCAGCATCTGTACGGCGAAGATGAACGCGGCGACGAGCCCGGCGAGCGGCGCGGTCTTCTCGTCCAGTTCGCGTCGCGCCCCGCGCAGGCTCACGGCGATGGCCGAGGCGGCGACGACACCTGTGACCGCCGATACAGGTGCGTTGATGAATCCATCGGGTACGTGCATGGGTGGACTCCGATTTCCCGTGGCGTCCTCTTCCCTGCGCGGCTTGCGCAGAACCGTTTGATGATAGTGCCCTGTTGCGAACACCTTGCAAGAGCGGCCGAGCGACAGGTGCCAAGCCGTTTCACGGAGGCCTCATCAGGAAAATATGGGACATTAGAGACTAATGACGCGAATTGATGTCAGGCAGTACCCAGCGTGAGGAGCGAGCGATGTCCCCCGCCACCGAGAACCACGCCGAGGGCCATCCCGCGGCTCACCCCGTCGAGGACCACGCCCGCGCCCGGTTCGTCACCGACGCCCCACCGTCGGGCCCCGTCCCGGTGGCCCTGCGCTACGACCCCGACGACTCCCCCGGGGCGGTCTGCTTCGCCTTCCCCGGCGGCACCGAGTGGACCTTCCCGCGCGACCTGCTCGAATCGGGGCTGCGCGCGCCCGCCCGCCGCGGCGACGTGGAGGTCTGGCCGTGCGGCCGGGCCCAGACGGTCCTGGAATTCCACTCGCGCGACGGAGTGGACGTGGTCCAGTTCGACAGCTCTCCGCTGGTCCGCTTCCTGCGGCACACATACGCGACCGACGCCGGAGCCGCCCCGCATCCGGCAGGCACGTCCTGAGCGTCCGATAGCCCGAGAGTCCGGGTCCGAACGGGCTCGGCCCATGCGGAGGCCCCCCGTGCGCAGCACGCACGGGGGGCCAAGGGGCGCCAGCGGACCCGTCCCCACAGGCCGTTGGCGTCGGCCGGGGCCCTCCGCCGCTCCTATCGGGCGGCCCCGGCGATCAGGGGGCGGGGATCAGACCCGCACCAGTTCGCGCCGGTCGGCGTCGTCGCCGCCGTGCTCGGCACTGTCCTGCTTGCGCAGGCCCTCGCCCTCGACATCGACGTTCGGCAGTACCCGGTCCAGCCAGCGCGGCAGCCACCAGGCCTTCGCGCCGAGCAGCGCGAGCACCGCGGGCACGATCGCCATGCGGACGATGAACGCGTCGAAGAAGACCGCGGTGGCCAGGCCGAAGCCGATCATCTTGATCATCTGCTCGCTGGAGCCGATGAAGCCGGAGAACACCGCGATCATGATCACCGCGGCCGCGGTGACCACCCGGGCGCCGTGCTTGAACCCGGTGACGATCGCCTGGCCCGGCCGCTCGCCGTGGACGTACGCCTCGCGCATCCGCGTGACGAGGAAGACCTCGTAGTCCATCGCCAGACCGAAGACCACGCCCACCATGAAGATCGGCATCATCGACATGATCGGGCCGGTCTGCTGCACGCCGAACAGCGAGCCCAGCCAGCCCCACTGGAAGACCGCGACGACGGCGCCGAGGGCCGCGACCACCGAGAGCAGGAAGCCGAGCGCCGCCTTCAGGGGCACCAGGACCGAGCGGAAGACCACCATCAGGAGCAGGAAGGCGAGGCCGACGACGAGTGCCAGGTAGGGCAGCAGCGCGTCGTTCATCTTCTGCGAGAAGTCGATGTTCATCGCGGTCGAGCCGGTGACCAGGAGCTTCGCCCCGGTGTCCGCCTTGAGCGCCGCGCCGGTGTCCCGGATCGAGTGGACGAGGTCCTCGGTCTGGGTGGAGGACGGCTTGGACTTCGGTATGACCGTGATGGTCGCCGTGTCGTTGCCCGTGTCCTTGTTGAACGCGGGCGGGAGCACCGGACCCACGTCCGGCAGCTTCTTGATCGCGTCGACCGTCTTGTTGGCCGCGGCCTGCGGGTTCTTGCTGCCCTTGCCGTCGACGACGACCATGAGCGGCCCGTTGAAGCCCGGCCCGAAGCCCTCCGACAGCGTGTCGTAGGCGCGGCGCTGGGTGGTGGAGGTCGGCTGCGAGCCGTCGTCCGGCAGCCCCATCTGGAGCGAGCCGGCGGGCAGCGCGATGGCGCCGAGGCCGAGGACGCCGACGAGCAGCACCCAGACCGGCTTGCGCAGCACGAAGCTCGCCCAGCGGGTGCCCATGTTCGGCTTGCCCTCGGCGACCCGCTCGCCCCGCTCGTGCGCCTTGCGGGCCTTGCGGCCGAGCACCCGCTTGCCGGCAAAGCCGAGCAGCGCCGGGATGAGAGTGAGCGCGATGAGGACGGCGATGACGACCGTGCCGGCGGCTGCCGCGCCCATCTTGGTGAGCATCGGGATGTTGACGACGGCGAGGCCGACCAGCGCGATGACCACGGTCAGACCGGCGAACACCACGGCCGAGCCAGCCGTTCCCACGGCCCGTCCGGCGGCCTCCTCGCGCTCCCTGCCCTCGGCGAGCTCGGCCCGGTAGCGGGAGACGATGAACAGCGCGTAGTCGATGCCGACCGCGAGCCCGATCATCATCGCGAGCGTGGAGGTGGTGGACCCGAGGTCGAGGACGTTGGCGAGCGCGGTGATGGTGGAGACGCCGATGCCGACGCCGATGAGCGCGGTGAGCAGCGGGAGTCCCGCCGCCACGAGCGAGCCGAAGGTGACCACCAGGACGAGGCCCGCGATGACCACGCCGACGATCTCACCGGCCCCGGTCTCCGGCATCGCCTGGAGCGCGTCACCGCCGATCTCCACGGTCAGCCCGGCCGACTTGGCCGCGTCACCGCTCTTCTTGAGCGCGTCGCGGGTGTCGTCGGTCAACTGCATCGCGTTGGCCTTGTACGACACCTGGACGTACGCGATCGGGCCCTGGCCGTTCTTGGAGACGGCGTTGGCCTTGAACGGGTCGGTGACCTTGTCGACCTGGTCGGAGCCCGCCTTCAGGTTCGCGATGGTCTTCTCGACCGCGTCCTTGTTGGGCTTGTCGGCCATCTTCTGGCCCGCGGGCGCCTTGAAGACGATGCGGGCGGTGGCGCCGTCCGCGGTGGCGTTCGGGAAGCGCTCCTTGAGCAGGTCGAAGGCGCGCTGCGCCTCGGTGCCCGGGATCGAGAACGAGGAGGAGGTGGCGGTGGTCGCGGAGGCGGCGCCGAACCCGGCGAGGGCGAGCAGCGCCACCCACACCAGGGCGACGTAGCGGCGGCGCCGGAAGGCGAACCTGCCTAGGCGGTAGAGGAACGTGGCCACGAGGGCGTACTCCCGGTCAAGTCGTATGGAACCAGCAGGGCATGGGAATCCAGCCCGACGACGAGAGCGGCGTACGTCAGGTGGGGCAGGTACTGCGCGGGGAGGCCGGGCGGGGGTGCGCCTAGCGGGGGTCGCCGAGGGCGGGGAGGACCACGGCGTCGATGTAGTCGACGAGGAAGGCCTTGTCCACCGGCCGGTCCTCGATGAGCTGCCGGGCGACGAAAGCGCCGACCAGCATGTGTACGACATAGGACAGGGCGAGGTTGTCGGCCCGGACCTCGCCGCGCTCGACGGCGCGCCGCAGCAGCGCGTCGAGACCGGTGATCTCCGGTTCGATCAGCACTTCACGCAGCGCCCTGTGGAGTTCGGGATGGTCGTGGACGGCCCGCATCAGACCCCGCATCAGCGCGGAGTCCTTCTCCATCTGACAGTCGTCCTCGCGGGCGACCAGCTCGTGGAAGTCGCCGCGCAGCGAGCCGGTGTCGATCTCCGCGAGCGTGACCGGCTTGTTGTGCCGCAACGCCCGCGCGACCAGCTCGGGCTTGCTCCCCCACTGGCGGTAGAGGGTGGCCTTGCTGGAGCGGGTGCGGGTGGCGACGGCGTCCATGGTGAGGGCGTCGTAGCCGACCTCGCGCAGCAGGTCGAGCACGGCTTCGTAGAGTTCCCCCGCGCGTTCCGCGGTGAGTCTTCCCGCCATGACCGGCCTCCTTCCTGTGCGTACCGTACGAAGGTAACCCTGCCCACAAGCGAAACGAAACCGTTTCGCTTGTGTTCTCGACCACAGGTGTCAAAACGGAATAAGAGCCCGGCGGAACGGAATAAACCCCTCCCACAAGTTGCCGCGCCCCCCTCCCGCGGAAAGCATTGGGGGGTGAGTGACGACGCCGCGTACCTCCGGTTCCCGCATCTGCACGCCGACTTGCTGTGCTTCGCCGCCGAGGACGACCTGTGGGTCGCCCCGCTGGCGCCCGCCGGGCACAGTCCCTCCCGCGCCTGGCGGGTCACGGTCGACCGCACCAAGATCGGCCACCCCCGCTTCTCGCCCGACGGCCGCCAGATCGCGTACACGACCTGGCGCAGCCTCGATCCGGAGATCCACCTGGCCCCGGTGACCGGCGGCCCGGCCCGGCGGCTCGGCTACTGGGGCTCGTCCGACACCCGGGTGTGCGGCTGGACGCCCGACGGCCACATCCTCGCGGTGTCCTCCCACGGCCAGCCGTTCTCGTACTTCTCCTGGGCCTACAGCCTGCCCACCGACGGCTCCCCCGGCGGCAAGCTCCCCTGGGGCCCGGTGTCCGACATCGCCGTCACCGACGTCGACGGCGAGCGGCGCACCCTGCTGCTCACCGGAAAGCCGCCGCACGAGCCCGCCGCCTGGAAGCGCTACCGCGGCGGGGCCACCGGCCGCCTGTGGCTGCACGGCAAGCGGCTGCTGCCCGACCTCGGCGGCCACCTGGACGCGCCGATGTTCGTGGACGGCCGCATCGCCTTCCTCTCCGACCACGAGGGCGTGGGCAACCTGTACTCCTGCCTGCCCGACGGCAGCGACCTGATCCGGCACACCGACCACGACGCGTTCTACGCCCGGCACGCCTCAAGCGACGGCCGCCGGGTGGTCTACCAGTGCGCGGGCGACCTGTGGATCGTGGACGCCCTCACCCCCGACTCGGCGCCGCGCAAGCTGGAGGTGCGCCTGGGCGGGCCCCGCGCCGGGCGGCGCGTCTACCAGGTGCCGGCCGCCAACAACGTGGACGCGCTGTCCGTCGACACCACGGGCCGGGCCAGCGCCGTCGTGGTGCGCGGCAGCCTGTACTGGCTCACCCACCGCGACGGCCCGGCCCGCACCATCGCGGACACCCCCGGGGTACGGGTGCGGATGCCGGAGATGCTGGGCAGCGGCGGTCAGGTCGCGTACGTCACCGACGCGGACGGCGAGGACGCGGTGGAGATCGCCTATCTGCCGCGGGCCAGCGGCGAGCGCGCCCCGCGACGGCTGGCGGCGGGTCAGCTCGGCCGGGTGCAGGAAATGGTGTCCGACCCCGACGGCGAACGCCTGGCCATCGCCGCGAACGACGGCCGCCTGCTGCTCATCGACGCGACGGAGGAGTCCACCGGTGAGGTCACCGAGCTGATCCGCTCGCTCAACGGCCCGGTCCGCGACCTCGCCTTCTCGCCCGACGGCGCCTGGCTGACCTGGTCACATCCGGGCATCGGCCGCTCGCTGCGGGAGATCAAGATGGCCCGCATCTCGGGTCCGGGCGCGCGCACCATCGTGGACGTCACCAACGGCCGCTTCGAAGACGAGAACCCGGTGTTCACCAGCGACGGCCGCTATCTGGCGTTCCTGTCCTGGCGCGGCTTCGACCCGGTGTACGACGTGCACACCGGGGACCTGTCGTTCCCGCTGGGCTGCCGGCCCTATCTGGTCCCGCTGTCCTCGGCGACGCCCTCGCCGTTCGCGCTGTCACCGGACGGCCGGCCCGCGGCGGGCGGCCTCGAACCGCTGGACGAATCGGGCGACGGCACGGTGACGGTGGAGGTGGAGGGCCTGGAGAGCCGGGTCACGCCGTTCCCCGTCGCCGCCTCCAAGTACTCCGCGCTGCACCCGGTCTCCGGCGGCGGCCTGGTCTGGCTGCGCTGGCCCATCTCGGGCGCGCTCGGCGAGACCTTCGCCAATCCGGCCGACACCTCGGGCCGCCCGACCCTGGAGCACTTCAACATCTCCAAGGCGCGCAAGACCGAACTGGTGGACCACCTCGACTACTTCGCGGTCAGCGGCGACGGCAGCCGCCTGGTCGTGGTCGACGAGGGCGAGCTGCGTGCGGTGCCCGCCACCGAGTCGGGCGACAGCGACTCCACCGTCTACGTGGACCTGCGCCGCGTCCTGCACGAGGTCGATCCGGCCCTGGAGTGGAGCCAGGCCTACGACGAGGCGGGCCGCATCATCCGCGCGTACTTCTGGGAGCCGAAGATGTGCGGCATCGACTGGCCGGCCGTCCTCGACCAGTACCGCCCGCTGGTCGAACGGGTCGCCTCCCCCGACGAGTTCGGCGACCTGCTGCGCGAGGTGCTCGGCGAACTGGGCACCTCGCACGCCTACGTCACGGCCGCCCGCCGCAACGAGGGGCCGCCGCACTACCAGCGCGCTCAAGGCCTGCTCGGCGCCAATCTGGTCTGCCGTGACGGGAGTTGGGTGATCCGGCGCATCCTGCCCGGCGACTCATCCGACTCCAAGGCGCGTTCCCCACTGGCGGGTTCGGGCATCCGGGAGGGCGCGGCCCTCACCCACGTCGACGGCCGCCCGGTCGACCCCGTGGCCGGCCCCTACCCCCTCCTCGCGGGCACCGGCGGCACGACGGTCGAGCTGACCTTCCGGCCCGCGGAGGGCGAGGGCCACTCACGGCGGGTGGCGGTGGTCCCGCTGGTGGACGAACGCCCGCTGCGCTACCAGGACTGGGTGGCCAAACGCCGCGAGGTGGTACGGGAGTTGAGCGGCGGCAAGTGCGGATACCTGCACATCCCGGACATGGGCGGCTCGGGCTGGGCCCAGTTCAACCGGGACCGGCGTCTGGAGGTGAGCCGCCCCGCCCTGATCGTGGACGTCCGCGGAAACGCGGGCGGCCACATCAGCGAGCTGGTGGTGGAGAAGCTGACCCGCCGCATCCTGGGCTGGGACCTGACGCGCAACGCCCAGCCGGTCTCGTACGCCTCGAACGCTCCCCGGGGTCCGGTGGTCGCCCTGGCCGACGAGGCGACGTCATCGGACGGCGACATGATCACCGCGGCCTTCCGTCTCCTGAAGCTGGGCCCGGTGGTGGGCCAGCGCACGTGGGGCGGCGTGGTGGGCATGACGGGCCGCCACACCCTGGGCGACGGCACGGTGATCACGGTGCCGATGAACGCGGCCTGGTTCGACGAGTACGGGTGGTCCGTGGAGAACCACGGCGTGGAGCCGGACCTGGAGGTCCTGCGCACTCCGCTGGACTGGGCGGAGGGGCGCCACGCGGTGCTGGACGACGCGGTGTGCCTGGCACTTGAGCTCCTGACCACCCACCCCGCGTCCACCCCGCCGGGCTACACGACCACCCCCAACCGCCAGCGCCCGAAGCTGCCGCCGAGGGAGCGCTCCTGAGGACCCGCCGGAGGGCGCCGGGAAAGGGCGGGGCGGCTCAGGGCCGGCCGGCCCCGGCGCCCCGCGCCTCCTCGTCCGCCGCGCCGCCCGCGCCGACCAGCCCCCGGCCGACCGAGGCGAGCCGCGGCTCGAAGCGCCGCATCTCCCGCGCCCCCACCGCCCCGATCACCGCGGGCAGATACCCCCGCACGGACTGCATCCCCCGCAGCCACCACTGCGCGTACACGTGCGACGAGCGCCGTTCGATCCCCGCGACGATCCGGTCGACGGCCGGTCCGAGCGGATAGGTGCGGTTGGACGGCCACGGCAGCCTCGACCTGAGCTCGCGCATCACGTCGTCCTGGTCGGCGCCGCGCACCATGTCCGTGTCGGTCCAGGACAGATAGCCCACCCCGACCCGCACCCCCTTGTAGCCGACTTCGGCCCGCAGGCTGTGGGCGAAGGCCTCGACCCCGGACTTGGACGCGCAGTACGCCGTCATCATCGGCGCGGGAGTGATCGCCGCGAGCGAGGCGATCTGGAGGAGGTACCCGCGCGACTCCATCAGGACCGGCAGGAACGCGCGCGCCGTGACCGCCCCGCCGATCAGGTTGACCTCGATGACGCGGCGCCACGCGTCCGGGTCGGAGTCGACGAACGGGCCGCCGGAGGCGACCCCCGCGTTGGCGACGACGATGTCGACCTTCCCGAACCGCTCCTTGACCTCCGCCGCCACCCGCGCCATCGCCTCGTGGTCGGTGACGTCCGCGTACCAGGAATCGGCCTCGGTGTGCAGCCGGGCCGCGACCCGCTTCAGCTCGTCGGGTTCGAGTCCGACGAGGGCGACCTTGGCGCCGCGCGCCGACAGCTTGCGCGCGAGGAGTTCGCCGACGCCCCGCGCCGCGCCGGTGACGACGGCGACCTGGCCTTCCAGACTGACCCTGCTCATGCGGCACTCTCCTCGGCGTCGACGGCGGCCGGGGCGACGAGATGCGTGCGCACCAGCTCGTGGATCTTCTCGGTGATGAATTCGGGCGCCTCGATGGGCGTCATGTGCCCGACGCCGGTCAGTATGTCGAGCGAGCGGCAGTCGGGCAGCGCGGCCGCGAGCCGCCGGGCGTGCACGGGCGGCGTGAGCCGGTCCTCGGTCCCGGCCACGACGGCGGCGGGCACCCTCAACTCCCCTACCAGTACGTCGAGTTCGAGATCGGCCAGGACGCGCGACCAGTCCTGTCGCGCCCCGCGCGGGCACGCATGGACGATGCGGGCACACGCCTCGACCCGCTCCGGCGCGGCGCCGCGCCCCATCGTCGCGTACCGCAGGACCTTCTTGGCGAGCGGGGTGACGGGGCCCAGCGGCGCGCCGGAGCCCAGGATCTGCCGGGTGAGCCAGGTCCGCGCCGCCCCGGCCCGCAGCGGCACCACCCGCGCCTCGGCGACCAGGTGCGAGCTGCCCGTGCTGCACAGCAGGGCCGCCGCCGCGTGCGCCCGGAAGCCGGGGCGTGCGGCGGCCGCCATCAGTGTCATGCCGCCCATGGAGTGCCCGGCGACGACCGCCCGCTCGCCGGGCGCGAGCGTCGCGGCGAGCACCGCTTCGAGGTCATCGGCGAGCACGTCGGTCGAGCAGACCCCGGCGGCGGCCGTACGACCGTGGCCGCGCTGGTCGTAGGCGATCACCCGGCACTCCCCCGCCAGCGCCCGGATCTGCGCGGCCCAGAACGCGGTCGAGCAGGTCCAGCCGTGCGCCAGGACGACGGCGGGCGCGTCGGCGGGGCCGTGCACCTCGACGTGCAACGGGGCGCCGTCGGCGGACAGCGCGGTCAGTTCGCGGTCGGCGACGGGCGGGGCGTACACCCCGCCAGGCCTGGCGCTGTCGCGGCTCATGCCGACACCGCCTGCTCGCCGGCCGCGTCCGCCGCGCCCTCGGCGGGGCGGGCCCGTACGACCTCGTACTCCCCGAGGTCCACCTCGCGGGTCGCGCGGCGGAACTCGCTGGTGGTGCCCGGCCAGATGGTGGTGTTGCGGCCGCTCGCGTCGAGGTACCAGCTGGTGCAGCCGCCGGTGTTCCACACGGTCCGCTTCATGCGTTCCTGCACCCGACGGTTCCAGGCGCCGACGGCGGAGGGGCGGGCGGCGAGCGCGACCTTGCCGCCGAGCACGTTCAACTGCCGCAGGTAGTCGGCCATATAACTGAGCTGGGACTCGATCATCAAGATCATGGAGGAGTTCCCGAGGCCGGTGTTGGGCCCGATGATGGTCATCCAGTTGGGGAATCCGGCCGCGGTCGCGCCGCGCAGCGACTGCATGCCGCCCTTCCAGGCATCGGCGAGCGTGTGTCCGTCGCCGCCGACGACCCGGTCGGCGATCGGCATGTCGGTGACGTGGAACCCGGTGCCGAAGATGATCGCGTCGACCTCGGTCTCGGTGCCGTCGGCGGCGACGAGGGTGGAGCCGCGCACTTCGGCGAGCCCGGAGGCGACGACGTCCACGTTGGGCTCGGCGAGCGCCGGATAGTACGTGCTCGACAGCAGGATCCGCTTGCAGCCGATCCGGTAGTCGGGGGTCAGCTTGGCGCGCAGCGCCGGGTCCTTGATGGCGCGGGCCATGTTGGCCTTGGCGAGCGACTCGACGAGCCCGAGCTCATTGGGCCGCTTGGTGAACGCGCTGACCTGCAACTCCCTTATCCCCCACAGGAGTTGGCGCCGGGCGGCGCCGGTGAAGGGCAGCTGGCGGTGCAGCCAGCGCTCAACTCCCGTGATCGCACGGTCCATACGCGGCATGACCCACGGCGGGGTGCGCTGGAAGAGCGTCAGCCGGTCGACCCGCGGCTGGATGGCGGGCACGATCTGGATGGCCGAGGCGCCGGTGCCGATCATGGCGACGCGCTTGCCGCGCAGGTCGTAGTCGTGGTCCCAGCGCGCGGAGTGGAACACCTGGCCGGGGAAGTCGGCGAGGCCGGGGATGTCGGGCGTCTTGGGGTCGGAGAGCGGCCCGGTGGCGGACACCACGACATCGGCGGTCAGTACGGCGCCGTTCGCCGTCTCGATCTTCCACCACAACTGCTCGGCGTCCCATCGCATCACGGTCACCTCATGGTCGAGGCGGATGTGCGGGCGCAGCCCGAAGGTGTCGGCGACGTGGTCGAGATAGGCGCGGATGTGCCGCTGCCCGGAGAAGGTACGGGGCCAGTCCGGGTTGGGCGCGAAGGAGAACGAGTACAGGTGCGAGGGGACGTCGCAGGCGCACCCCGGGTAACTGTTGTCGCGCCAGGTGCCGCCGACCGAGCCGGCCCGCTCCAGGACGACGAAGTCGGTGATCCCCTCGCGGCGCAGCCGGACCGCCGCCCCGAGCCCGCCGAACCCCGACCCGATCACCGCCACTCGTACATGCTCGTGCTGGGCCATGCCACCGCCTCCACGGTCGGTCACAACTCTGCCAGCAATCACTGGCATTGTTGGGAGAGTAGAGCAGTCCCATACCGAGCGGTAGGGGTGCGGGCCCGGAAGTTACCGCCGGTACAACGCGGCCCCCGCGGCCGCGGCCACCGCATAGGCTGACGCCGTGGCAGAAGATCAGGCACATGCAAGCGAAGGCACCCGCGAGTACCGCATGTCGGAGCTGGCCGAGAAGGCCGGGATCACCGAACGCACCCTGCGCTTCTACCGCGAGCGCGGCCTGATCCCACCGCCCCGCCGCGAGGGCCGGATCGCCTGGTACGACGACCACCACCTGGCACGCCTGCGCACCATCTCCGCCCTCCTGGAGCGGGGCCACACGCTGTCCGGCATCGCCGACCTGACCTCCGCGTTCGAGTCGGGCCGCGACGCGGGGGAGGCGCTCGGCCTGGTCGAGCCCACCGAGGAGACGCCGGTCCGCCTCACCCCCGAGGCGCTGGCCGACCACTTCGCGGGCGAGGTCACCCCGGAGAACCTGGCGGCCGCGCTGGACCTCGGCTACCTCACGGTCTCCGGCGAAGAGATCATCCACATCAGCCGCCGCCTCCTGGACGTCTCGTCCGCCCTGGTGCGCGAGGGCGTCCCGCTGGCCGCGGTCCTGTCGGCGGCCCGCGAGGTGAGGGACCACGCCGACGCCCTGGCCGCCCTGTTCACCACCCTGCTCCACACCCACACCCCGGGCACCGACGCGGAACGCATGCGCCCGCTGGCGAAGGCGGTGGTGGACGCGGAACTGTCCCTGGCACTGGACCGCCACCTGTCGGGGGAGGCCTGAAAGGTCCGGAGCGGGGCGCGCGCCACATCTCGCGGGCCCACATCTCGCGGCCCCACATCTCGTAGCCCTACATCTCGCGGCCGCACACCTCACGGCCCCACCTCGTAGCCCTACATCTCGTACACGACGGTCACCGGAGCATGGTCGCTCCACCGCTCCCCGTGGCTGGCTGCCCGCTCCACCAGCCCCTTCACCGCGCGCCGGGCGAGACCCTCCGTCGCCACCTGGTAGTCGATCCGCCAGCCCGTGTCGTTGTCGAAGGCGCGGCCCCGGTAGGACCACCACGAGTACGGGCCCTCCATGTCGGGGTGCAGCGCGCGCATCACGTCGACGTAGCCGCCGTCCGCCGTGTCGAAGACCTGCGTGAGCCACTCGCGCTCCTCGGGCAGGAAGCCCGAGTTCTTCTTGTTGCCGCGCCAGTTCTTGAGGTCGGCCTCCTGGTGGGCGATGTTCCAGTCGCCGCACACCACGACCTCGCGCCCGTCGGCGGCGGCCTTCTCGCGCAGTTCCCGCAGATACGGGAGGAACTCGGCCATGAAACGGATCTTCTCGTCCTGGCGCTCGGTGCCGACCTCGCCGGAGGGGAGGTAGAGCGAGGCCACGGTCACACCGGGCAGGTCCGCCTCGACGTAACGCCCACTGCCGTCGAACTCCGCGCTCCCGAACCCGATCCGCACCCGCTCCGGCTCGCGACGGGTGAGCAGCGACACACCGGCCCGGCCCTTCGCGGCGGCGGGCGCGTGCACGACGTGCCAGCCCTCGGGCGCCCCCGCCTCGGCAGGAAGCTGGTGGGGCTCGGCCCGCACTTCCTGCAGGCAGACCACATCGGCCCCGGTCCCCCCGAGCCACTCCACGAAACCCTTCTTGGCGGCGGCCCGCAGCCCGTTTACATTCACAGAGGTAACAGTGAGCATCCCGGCACCCTACCCAGCCCGCCCACCCCAGCGGCTGCATACACGTACGATGGTGCGCATGCTTATCCGCCAGGTCCGCTACGACCACCCCGACGCCGTCAAGCTCAACGACCAGGTCCAGCTCGAATACGCCGAGCGCTACGAGGACGAGGGCGATGTCACACCGCTCGACGCCACGATGTTCGTACCGCCGCGCGGCCTGTACCTGATCGCCTACGACACCGAGGGGCGCCCGGTCGCCACCGGCGGCTGGCGCGGCCAGGAGACGAACTCGGAGAACTACCGCGACGGCGACGCGGAGCTCAAGCGGATGTACGTCGTCCCCGAAGCGCGCGGCCTGGGCCTGGCTCGCCGCATCCTCGCCGCCCTGGAGGACGACGCCCGCGCGGCCGGGCGTATCCGCATGGTCCTGGAGACCGGCGACAAACAGCCGGAGGCCATAGCGCTCTACAGATCGACGGGCTACGAACCCTGCGAGAAGTTCGGCCACTACCGCAACCACGACTCCAGCCGCTGCTTCGCCAAGCCCCTCGGACATTCGTGACGGCGGGGGCCGGAGGACGTCCCAACTGCCCCCGGAAACGGCGAAATCCCGTCCGATCGATTGATCGGACGGGATTCCGTCGTGTTGTGGACCTGAGGGGATTCGAACCCCTGACCCCCTCGATGCGAACGAGGTGCGCTACCGGACTGCGCCACAGGCCCTTGCAACGAGTGAAACCTTAGCACCCCGATCGGAGTGCTTGGAAATCCGTTCCTCGCTGGTCAGCGAGAGACGGCTCACTCGTTGGCGGCGCGGGGCCGGTCCTCGTCCTCGTACTGGTCGAAGAGCGGGGTCCGGCGGCGACTTGGGCCCGGCCGGCGGCGCTGGGGCGGCGGCTCGGCGGCGGGCCCGGTCGGCGCGGCCGGGGCGGGGTCGACGGTCGAGGAGCGGGCCGAGGACCAGGTGTCCGGGGCGCCGAGGTCGATGCTGCCGGTGGCGCGGGGGGCTACCGGCGCGGTCACGTACGTCGGCAGCGGGACCGGCACCGGCTCCCAGCTGTCACCGCGCTCGGGCCCGAGCTCGCGCTGTTGGTCGACCCACTCGGCGTGGTCGGTCTGCTCGACCAGCGCGCGCCGTCCGGCCTCCTGCGGGGAGACGGCCGGGGCGGGCGCGGGTTCGGGGACGGGCGCCGACTGGTGGGGCTCCGATTCGTCGTCGGGCTCGGCGCCGGGCGCGGCGGCCCTGGTGCGCGGCCTGCTCTCGCGCAGTCGCTGGGCCGCGACCTCGGCGCGCCGGCGGTCCATGGTGAAGGCGAAGCGCCGCCGCTCCTGGATCCGCAGATGCACGATGTACGCGCTGAGCAGGACGGCCGGGATGGCCGGTGCCCACAGGAAACCGAGCCCGCCGACCGCCGCGACGATCGCGCCCAGCGTGAAGGCGAGGAAGAGCACCACGGTGGTGCGCCGACGCCGGGCCAGCACCGCGCTGCGCTGGGCGCGCCGGGCCCGCTCCGCCGAGGCGGCGTTCGCGGCGCGGCCGCCGTTCGTGGGGCGTTCGCGGTGGGTGGGGTGCTCACGGTTCGCGAGGCGTTCGCGCCGGGACTCGTCGTCGGCCTGATGCTCGCGGCGCCCCTGGTGCTCCGAGTGGGCGTGGTGTTCCGGGTGCTCCGGACGGGCCGGGCGCTGGGCGCGGGGCTGGGGCACGGCGAAGTCCCGGGCGCCCGCGGACTCCCCCGGGGCTGCCAGGGGTTCCGTCAGGGCGTCCGGGGCAACCGTGGATCCCGGCTCGGACGCCGCCTCTTCGGCGGCCCGCTGCCGCAGCTCCTTGGCGTACCGGCGCTCCATGGCCGACCGTCCGGACAACAGCCGGATGGCGGTACTGAAGCGTTCCGTCGGTCGGGCCTCGTTGAGCTCGTCCTGCCTGCGGAGCCACATCGGCACCAAGTAGGCGGCCCAGGCCCCGACGATGACTGCGTAGATGAGGCCGCTGCTGCTCACACACCACACCGTAGAGGGACCGGCGCGCGGGGATACGCCAATTGAGCCGGTGTGTCGCACGATCTGGCTGATATCACCGGCTTTTTTTGTGATTCTTCAGATCGTTCGAGGGGGTGAAGGGATCGAATAGCGATGGAATTCGAACGTCTATTTCATTTCCCCGGGGTGTGACTGCCGGGCCCGGCGCCATCGCGAGAGGAGCCCGTCGGGGACCTCCTCGGCGGTGAGCGCGTACACCAGGTGGTCGCGCCAGGCTCCGTCGATATGGAGGTAGCGCGGGCGCAGGCCCTCCTCGCGGAAGCCGAGCTTTTCCACCACCCGGCGGCTCGGCCCGTTCTCGGGGCGGATGCAGACCTCCATGCGGTGCAGGCCGACCGTGCGGAAGCAGTGGTCGACGGCGAGGGCGACGGCCGTCGGCATCACCCCGCGGCCCGCCACGTCGCTGTCGACCCAGTACCCGACGTGGCCCGAGCACATCGAGCCCCAGGTGATCCCGGCGACCGTCAACTGGCCCACCAGACGGCCCTGGTACTCGATGACGAACGGCAGCATGCGGCCCGCGTTGGCCTCGGCACGCAGATGGCGGACCATCTGCCGGTAGGTGGGACGCTGGGCGAAGGGCGCGCCGGGCGCGGGCGGCGGCACCGTCGCCTCCCAGGGCCGCAGCCAGTCGCGGTTGCGCCGGTTGACCTCGCGCCAGGCCCGCTGGTCGCGCAGCTTTATGGGGCGGAGGACCACATCGCCCTCCGCCAGCTCGACCGGCCAGGAAGGAACGTTCAGCTCGGGCTCCCCGCGGGTCTCGGGTGGTCGCCGCCGCGGATCTGGTCGACGGCGTGCACCAGGATCCGCTCAAGGACGGCGAGTCCGTCGCGTACACCGCCGGTGGAGCCCGGCAGGTTGACGATCAGGGTGCGCCCGCCGGCCACTCCCGCCAGGCCGCGCGAGAGGGCGGCGGTGGGGACCTTGGCCAGGCCCTCGGCGCGGATGGCCTCGGGGATGCCGGGCACCTCGTAGTCGATGACGTCACGGGTGGCGTCGGGCGTGCGGTCGGTGGGCGAGATGCCGGTGCCGCCGGTGGTGACGATCACGTCGTACCCGGCGGCGGCTCCGGCGCGCAGCGCCTGCCCCACGGGGTCGCCGTCGGGCACGACCAGCGGACCGTCCACGGCGAAGCCGATGGCGGCCAGGCCTTCGGCGAGCAGCGGACCGCCCTTGTCCGCGTACACACCGGCGGCGGCGCGGTTGGAGGCCGTCACCACAAGAGCCGCGTACGGCGCGCGCAGGGCCTGGCCGAGCGACTCGCCGCCCTCGGGGAAGGGCGCGGCGGCCTGCGGGCCCGGCCTCGGCGGCGTCGGGGCGTCCTGCCGGGCGGCGCTCACGCGTCGGCCGCCTCGGTGCCCGGCCGGTGCCAGTCGCCGGACTTGCCGCCGGTCTTCTCCTCGACCCGGATGTCGGTGATGACGGCGGCCTTGTCGACCGCCTTGATCATGTCGACGACGGTGAGCGCTGCCACGGACACCGCGGTCAGCGCCTCCATCTCGACGCCCGTGCGGTCGGTGGTCTTGACCGTCGCGAGGATCTCCACCGCGTCGTCGGCGACCGCCAGGTCCAGCTTCACGCCGGACACCGCGAGGGGGTGGCACAGCGGGATGAGGTCCGGGGTGCGCTTGGCGCCCATGATGCCGGCGATACGCGCGGTGGCCAGTGCGTCTCCCTTGGGAACGCCCTCGCCGCGCAAGAGTTCCACGACACGCGGCGAGACGAGCACGCGGCCGCTCGCGCGGGCGGTGCGGGCGGTGACGTCCTTGGCGGAGACGTCGACCATGCGGGCCGCGCCCGCCTCATCGATGTGCGTGAGCCTGCCTTGCGTCGTACTCATTCGGTGGCGCTCCCGGTACGGCTTCTGTGGGCAGACACCGTACCCCCACCCGCGGCCCCTCAGCCGAGCAGGACCACCTCGACCTCGCTTCCCGGCTCCGCCGAGGTGGTGTCCTCGGGGATCACGATCAGGCAGTCGGCCTGCGCGAGGGCCGCGATCAGGTGCGACCCGGTGCCGCCGACCGGACTGACGGTGCCCGACTCCGCGTCGTAGGTGCCCCGCAGGAACTGGCGCCGGTCGGCGGGCGAGGCGAGCGCCTCGTCGGCCTTCAAAGACGCGCGCACCGTGGGCCGGTGCACGTCCTGAAGCCCCATCAGGGCGCGGATCGCAGGCCGTACGAACAGCTCGAAGGAGACGTACGAGGACACCGGGTTGCCGGGCAGGGCGAGCAGCGGGGTGTGGTCGGGACCGATCGAGCCGAAGCCCTGCGGCTTTCCGGGCTGCATCTTCAGCTTGCGGAAGTCGATGCCGCTGCCCGCCTCGTCCTCGTCGCCGACCGAGGACAGGGCCTCTTTGACGACGTCGTACGCCCCCACGCTGACCCCGCCGGTGGTGACCAGGAGGTCGGCGCGGATCAGCTGGTCCTCGATGGTGTCGCGCAGGACCGCGGCGTCGTCGGTGACCGCGCCGACCCGGTAGGCGATGGCTCCCGCGTCGCGCGCGGCCGCCGCGAGGGCGAAGCTGTTGGAGTCGTAGATCTGCCCCTGGCCCAACTCCTCGCCGGGCTGCATCAGTTCGCTCCCGGTGGAGAGCACCACCACGCGCGGGCGCGGCCGTACGGTGACGGTGCCGCGGCCGATCGCGGCGAGCAGACCGATCTGGGGCGGGCCGAGCACGGTGCCCGCGCGCAGGGCGAGGTCGCCGGCCTGGACGTCGCTGCCGCGGGCGCGGACGTGGGCGCGCGCCTTCACGGCGCGGTGCACCCGGACCTCGCCGCTCGCCCCTTCGGGAGCACGGCCGGCCGGGCGCATGGTGGTGGCGGCTCCCCCGCCGGTGCCGCCGTCGGTCCATTCGACGGGGACGACGGCCTCGGCGCCGGGCGGCAGCGGGGCGCCGGTCATGATCCGGGCGGCCTGGCCGGGGCCCACGCTGGGCAGTTGGCCACTGCCCGCCGCGACGTCGCCGATCACGGTGAGTACCGCGGGGAACTCCTCGCTGGCGCCCTCGACATCGACGGTGCGCACCGCGTAGCCGTCCATCGAGCTGTTGTCGAAGGGCGGCAGGGCGACGGGCACCATGACGTCCTCGACCAGGACGCAGCCCTGGGCGTCGGGCAGTTGCAGCTCGATGGGTTCGAGCGGCCTGACCGCGGCGAGGATGTCGCCCAGGTGCTCGTCCACCGACCAGAT